>JAVBSC010000118.1:0-34991 GCA_031547305.1 Desulfovibrionaceae bacterium | reverse complement strand
CACCTCAATGGAGCCGCCCTGCTTGTCGCCGTAGTCAAAGAGCAGGAACAGGTCATTCGGGGCGAACAAATCCGGCATTTCCTCCAGCACGTGGTCTATGCCTGTTTTGTTGTTGACCTGTTCCCCGGAGGTGAGCACCAGACCAAGGCCCAGCGGGGGAGCCAGGCTGTGTTTCTTCAACGCCTCCAGCAGCATAATGGACGTGGTGATGCCCTGGTTGTTTTCCTCCACTCCGCTGCCGTGGATGATGTTGCCCTCGACGCGCAGGGTGAACGGGGAGCTTTTCCACTCCCCAAGATCTCCGGGCGGCGAGGTATCCAACTGGGCGAGCAGCCACAGGGTGCGCTGGTTTTTTTGCGGTTTTTCCGGGTAGCGGACAATCAGGTTGGGCCGCACTTTGGATTCCACCCGCTCGTCGGGATAGTCCATACGCAGCATACTGGTAAAGCCTTTCAGCTTAAGCCGTTCTTCCAGCCAGATGGCTTTTTTGTCTTCTCCCTGTCCGCCGTGTTCCGGGTTTATGGCCGGCCGGCTGACCAGTTCGCGCTGGATGGTGATCACTTCCGGGCTTTGACGTCCCAAATCGTCCAACAATGTTTGTAACGCCCTTTCCCTGGCTGCGGCCAGGGCCGGGTCCGGGTCCGGCTTTTGCGGCGCTGTCAGCGGCGCGGCCTCGGAAAATTCCGCCAAAAGCGGGCAACCCGTTGCCATAACAAGGGACAGCGCGACAATGCGGAGCACCGCAGGAAGATCACCCGGCCTGCGCATAAAATCCATCCTTATAGAGCAAATTAGCTTTGTCGGAGACGTCCGCTTCGGCGCTTAACGGCCGGCGGAACCAGCCTACAAGCATTAATTAACGCATTTCATTCGTGAACCGCTATAAAAAATATGTACTCATTTACGAGTTATCCATAAAAACAAAAGCCGGTCAAGCCCGCGCGCCAAAGGACAATCCGCCGCTGGCAAGCAAAGGCGGCCGACGAAGCCCGGCAAAGATCAAAAAAACCCTCTCCATCCTCCACATTATTTTTTTATATCGCTTAAACAGCCGCGGTTAAAAATCACTGCCAATCCTGCATTTCCCCACAGGGGGAGTAGTCGTCCAGGGGGGAGTAGAAGCCTGAAAATACGCGGCTACTCCTACTCAAGGTTATTTTTCTATGCCATGTTTTCCCCAGTCGCCAATTCTGGGTCCAGCGCGGCCCGAACCCGAAATAAACAGCGGCGTTTTTTTAACCTTAAATAAATCGGAGGCACCCGCTATGAAACGCTTCACCAGCCTTGCGGCCCTTGTATTGGCATTCACACTTAGCGGAGCAGGCCCGGCCCTGGCCGGCGGCATGTACAACGTGACCGTGTCCTTGTTCCCCAGCGAGTATAATTCCAATATTTTTGACGCCAGGGACAGCGATTCCTGGGGGTTGTTCGCCGGTTCAGACGATTTTCCTCTGCTTTTTGAAAGCGCGGCTCAAAGCGCCGGCCTGAGCTGGGACGATTTTAAGGCCGCCAACCGCCTGGACGGCTTTTTCGTCGAAATGCTCTACAGCATAGACGGAGAACTCTCCCCGGAACGCCGCATGTTAAGAAACGGCGGCACGCCCAGCACCTGGCGGATGTCTCTGGAAACCTGGATGGATCTGCCTTCCGGCGGCATGGACATCAGCCACGACATGCGCATTCCCGCCGGTTCAGGAGGGTTTGCTTATGGCGTGGACCGTTTTGGGGATCCGGAAAACGCCCTGATCCTGGACAATCTGTGGAACACCGGTTGGTTCATGCTTAAAATGTTCGCGGACGATCCGGCAACCATCGACGAGCGCTATCTTACCGTGGAATCCCTGAATATTTATTTTTCCGCCAGCCCCACGCCCATACCCGCCGCCGTCTGGCTGCTGGGCAGCGGTCTGGCCGGACTGGCCGCTCTGCGGCGGGCAAAGCGCGGATAAGCGAAACTATTAAAGAAACACCAAGGAGAAGAGGCCTATGAAACGCACGTTGATCCTGGCCGCGCTGTTTGCCGGCATCCTCGGCCTGCACGGTGTGGCGAACGCCCTGCCCGTGACCTTTGAGGGAAAACTGTATTATCCCGGGGTGGTGGCTTACGACGGCTGGCACTATAGTGACGCAAAAGTTGAAAGCAGGGAAGTTGGCGTATCCAGGGTGAAGGATGAAGCCGGCAGCCTCTATTCGCTCATTGACCTTGACTGGCGCATCGGCAGCCCCATTGATACCTTTCCGCCCTTCGATCTGATCTGGAAGACCCAGGCGGATTTAAACATCAGCGATTCCCAGGCCGGCGCCATAAGGAACATGATGGGCTTTTACAACAGCGGCGCGCAGGACAAAATACAGAGCGCCGCCCTGCACATGGCCATCTACGAGGTGCTGAGCGACAACGCCTGGAGCGTTTCTTCCGGCCAGTTCAAGGTGGTCGGCGTCGGTTCCTGGGGCGGGGACAGCGGCTGGGATTTCATCCTCGATCAGGCCGGCACGGCAACATTCCTGACCGCAATCAACGTAATGCTGGCTTCGGCTTCCGACGGCGCCTTGGGCGGCAACATCATCCTCAAGTACGCCCAACTGGCGGATCGTTATGGCTTGATGCCCGTTCTGAGCTACGCCGTCACCCCCATCCCCGGCGCAATCTGGCTGCTGGGTTCCGGCCTGGCCGGTCTGGCGGCCTGGCGGCGCAAGGCCGCAAGGTAATTTAAAGCCTGAAATAAGAATCCGGTTGAACTGGCATCGTCAGTTCAACCGGATTCTTGCCGCAAAAAGGCTGGAGTTTAATCTTCGCCTTCCGCGTGACTTTGCTTTCCCGCGCCTTTCAGGCCGTACATGGTGGTGCTGCCTGAAGACCAAAATTCAAGGATTTCGGCGTTCACCATGGAGGTAAGCACCTTTTTCACTTCACGCGGTCCCTTGTCCGGAAAAACTTCCAGAAAGTCGTTGAAGTAAAATTTGCTCTTACCGGTTTTGCCCTTCAAGAAATCCACAACTTTTTGTTGTTCTTCGTTCATGGTACTTTTCCCTCTGGAGTGTAAAACCCCGGGCGCGGAGTGCGCCCGGGGAAAATGCCTCCGGCCTAGAACTTGAACTGGGTGCTCTGACGCCAGGTATAGTAAGCCGGATCGCGGAAGTCGTCGATCAGGTGATGGGTGAACTCCAGGCCGGTCAGGCTGAAGAAGCGTTCCCAGCCGATGCGTTCGGCCCATTCGCCCAGGCGTTCGTACTTCCGGGCGTTTTTGGAGTACACTTCCACAATGTGCTTCACGGTCTTGGTCAGTGTTGGCCAGCGCGGCGGTTCGTTAGGAATGTACGCCACAACGACCTTGGAGAACTTGGGCATGCTGATGCGGTTGGAAACCTTGCCGCCCACCATAATGGCTATGCCGTCGCCTTCGCCGTCGGAAATGGGCAGGGCCGGGCACATGGTGTAGCAGTTGCCGCAGTACATGCAGCGCTCGTTTTTAATGGCCACGGTATTGACCTTCTCGCCCTTGTGGTCAACCTTGGTTGGGCGCACCGCCGCGGTGGGGCAGGCGGCCACGGCCAGGGGGATTTCGCAGAGCTTGTCGGTCCAGTCATGGTCGATCATCGGGGGCTTTCTGTGGATGCCCACCAGGCCGATGTCCGAGCAATGCACCGCGCCGCACATGTTGATGCAGCAGGCCAGAGAGAGGCGCAACGGGGCGGGCAGGTCGTGGTTCTGGAAGTGGTGGAACATTTCGTCCATCACCGCTTTCACCGGGCCGGAGGCGTCCGTGGCCGGGGTGTGGCAGTGCACCCAGCCCTGGGTGTGCACCATGTTGGTGATGCCGGCGCCCGTGCCGCCAATGGGGAACTTGTTGGAGCCGCCAGCGAACTTGCGGCTTTTCAGATCTTCCTTCATGGCTTTCAGGGACGCTTCGTCAGAGACCATGAATTCGATGTTGTTGCGCGTGGTGAAGCGCATGTACCCGCCGCAGTATTTATCGGCGATGTCGCAGATCTCGCGGATATGCGTCACGGACATCAGGCGGGCCGTGCCGCAACGCACAGTGTAAACTTTGTCTCCGCCTTCGGCCACGTGCACCAGCACGCCGGGCTCCAGTATTTCATGGTACAGCCATTTGCCTTTGTTCTTGGCAATGACCGGCGGGTAGAATTCGTCGTACTTGCGCGGGCCTATATCGGTGATGCGGCCTTCCATCGGTTTTTCGGGATTGTACCCGGAAGATATAAAGGTCATCTTGTACTCTCCCTTGCTTATCTCTGGTGTCTGTTGCGGTAAGCTTCAAGATCGCGGTTCCAGCCGCCCGGCACTTCGTCCTCGCGGAAGAAGATGTACGGGTTGTGGCGGGGTTCCTGCACGTGCACGGCCTGGGCCGGAATTTCGGTGACCTCAAGCAGCTTCTGGAAAGACAGCCGTTTGATGGTTTCGCCAAGGCGTTCACGGTTCTTGCCTTCTTCCATCCACCAGTCCCAAATTTTTTCAATGACTTCCTTGACTTCGTCATAGGGAGCCTTGACTTCCACAAAGGGCACCAGCAGAGAGGCCATCTGCGCGCCGTCCAGCACCGGGGCTTTCGCGCCCACCAGAATGGAGGCGCCGCGCTCGTTGCCTATATGCAGGGCGCGGGGCATGGCGTTGATACAGTGCATGCACCGGGTGCACTCTTTGTTGTCTATGGAAAGCTTCGCGCCGTCCCACTTCATGCACTTGGTGGGGCAGCGGTCAACGATTTCGGCCTGGATGTCGAATTTGCCCCAGTCGCGGCCGGAGTGCGCGCCGGCGTTGGGCTTGATTTCTCCGCCCACATAGGCTTTAACCGCTGACTGGTCGATTTTGATGTCGTCCTTCCAGGTGCCGATGAGCGCGAAGTCCGAGCGGGCAATGGCGGCCACGCAGCCGTTCGGGCAGCCGTCGAACTTGAACTTGAACTTGTAGGGGAAGGCCGGACGGTGCAGTTCGTCCTGATAGTCGTGGGTGAGCTGGTTGCAGATGTCCTGGGTGTCGTAGCAGGCGTATTCGCAACGGGAAGTGCCCAGGCAGGCTTCCGGGGTGCGCAGGTTGGCGCCGGAACCGCCCAGGTCGGTACCCATTTTGTGGGTAAGCTCGTGGAAAATTTCCTCAAGCTGCGGGGTCTGGGTGCCCAGGAGCACGATGTCGCCGGTGGATCCGTGCATGTTGGTTATGCCGGAGCCGCGCATATCCCAGATATCGCAAATCTGGCGCAGGAATTTGGTGCTGTAATCTTTGGCGGAAGGCTGGTTAACGCGCACGGTGTGGAAGTGGGCCACGCCGGGGAATTTTTCCGGCTGGTCGCAGTAGCGGCCGATGACGCCGCCGCCGTACCCGAACACGCCGACTATGCCGCCGTGCTTCCAGTGGGTTTCTTTTTCCATGTAGGACAGTTCCAGAACGCCAAGCAAATCTTCAGGGCATTCCACAGGAATCTGATAGGAGACTTTATTCGGGTTTTTCGCCCGGCTTGCGGCTTCCTGCTTGATGTCGGATACAAAGCTGGGCCACGGCCCGGACTCAAGCTGGTCCAGCTGGGGCGTTGCATGTTTCGCCATTGCCTTACCTCCACAGTTTTTGGGGTTCTGGGTTCTTAAATTAAAACGTACGGGACCTTGCCGCGCCGTGAAGTTTACCAAAACACAACCGCAAGGCGCCCTGAAATTCAACCGAGGAACAGAAATACAAGATTATACAAAAATATAACGGTCTTGTGGGCTTTTGGAACAAACTTTTTCCTTAATAGAAGGATTCTGGGGGGTTGTCAACCCGCTGCAACAACAAAAGACTCTTTATAACTTTGCGCGCGAACGCGAGCCGGAAGTTTAAGTCCGCCCGGCACAAGCAAAAAAGGGGCGGTATTGCCATAATCACATCTTGACGCGGAGATTTTTTAGGGCAAATTGGGCGCAGGGAGAGGTGGGCTTTTGGGAAGAAACAAAGTTCCGGCCAGAGTGCAACAGGTAAAAAGCGCGGTCATTGTTTGGTTAATCAATTTATATTCAGAGCGACGTTAGCGCAATGCATCCTTAAAACGGAGCGAGTTTGGCTCTCTTTCGGTGACTTTTTTGGGAGTTGCAGATGAAAGACGATTTGGGACTTTACTACAATCCGGATCCCACGGACCTTAAAACCCGCGTTTACGTGCGCGAAGGACAGGCCGGACCGCGGTTCCGCCTTTGGCGGGCGGATCGTCCGGAGGTGTGGGAGCGTCATGACTGGCTGGACTGGTCCGTATTGGAAGCCGCGGCCGCGCATTACCGCGCGCGGGATTCCAAAAGCGATCCCCTGCGGCTCTACGATCTTAATGTCGCCAAGGCCCTGATAAAGCACGGCAGGTGATCAATGCACGAAACCAGCCTGGGCTACGCCATTTGCGACTACCTGACCGGCCGGCGGCGTGAAGCCACCACCTACGAGGACTTGCGCCAGGGCCTGGCCAGGTTGATGGTGGAGGAGCGCGGATTTGCGCCGGAAGCGTTGCGTCCCGGGGTGGAAGTGCCGTATCAGGCCGGCGGGGAAAATTTTTCCCGCCCTGTGGATTTACTGGCCCTGGATCAGGAGGGACGCCCCCTGCTGGCCGTGGTGTTTTGCCCGGGCGAAGTAAACACTTACCGTCGCGAAGTTCTGTCTTTGGCCCGTTTGCTGCCCGGCGGCCCGGTCCCTCTGGCTCTGGTCACGGATACCCGCAAGGCCCTGCTCCTGTGCGTGGCCAGCGGCGCGGATCTGCCCCTGGGCGGCCAGGGCGCGGCCATCATGCCCCTGGCCGGGGAATTGCCGGCTCTGGCCGCCGCCTGCCCGGCCAAGCCCCTGACTCCCGAGCGGCGCGATAAAGAATCCCGCATCCTGCACACCTACAGCGGTTTTATAAAGGACTGCTGCTCGGAAGTCTGCCTGCTTCTGTCTTAAACCTCCATGTCCACAATAGTTATTCTGGCGGTTTTTGGCTCCGCCCTGCTGCATGCCGCCTGGAACACCATGATCAAGGGCGGCTCCGACAAGTTTTTTGAAACCACCCTGAACACTGCGGGCGGCGCCCTGGTCTCTTTTATTCTTATGCTTTTTCTGCCTTCGCCCCTGGCCGCCGCCTGGCCGTACCTGGCGGCCACAGCCCTGATCAACATTTTCTATTATGTCTTTATGGCCCGTTCCTACCGGGATGGGGATTTCAGTTACGCCTACCCGCTGATGCGCGGCACAGCCCCTTTGCTCACCGCGCTTGTTACCGTGTTTTTTCTGGGCGACACGCTGCCCGGCAGCGGCTGGCTGGGGGTAATTTTGCTGACCTCCGGCATTCTTTTGCTGGCCTTTGACGCTTTACGCCGCGGGCGCTTCAGCTGGGCCGCCACCCTGCCCGCCCTGGGCAACTCTTTGGCCATCATGGCCTACACCGTGGTGGACGGCCGGGGCGTTCGCCTTTCCGGCCACCCGCTCTCTTACGTTTGCTGGATTTTTCTTTTGAATCCGCTGGCCCTGTTCTTCCTTCTGAGCATGACCCCCCGCAGGAGCCTTTACCCATGCTATTTGAAAAGCCGCTGGATTTACGGCCTGTCCGGCGGCGCTTGCAGCCTGGCCGCCTACGCCCTGTCCCTCTGGGGCATGACCCGCGCCCCCATTGCCCAGGTGGCCGCGCTGCGCGAATCCTCCGTGCTCTTCGGCGTTATTCTGGCCGTAATCTTCCTTAAGGAAAAAATGACCCCGGCCCGCGTCGCCGCATCTCTCCTGGTTTTTGCCGCCGCCGCCGTCATGAGATTGTAGGGGAAGATGGAAGGAATCGGCGGGAGGCTCCCCCGCCGTATCCCCTGCATTAAGCCCTTGTATGTGAATTTACTCATGCTCCGGCAGTTTGGAATAACTAAAGCTTTTTTGTCTCCTTCCGATAAGCCAGCCAAAGGGAATTTTGGCATCAGCCTTGCAAACTGATTGGCGGATAGTCCCCTTCTGTGGGGAAACGCGGCAAAAAATTCCATACCGAGGGTTTTCGTCATGCCTGAATATACTTCCGGCTCTATACACTTCACCGGCCTGGGCAACGGCACGGACTTCGACACCATGATCAGCCAGCTCAAAAAAATTGAGCTGATGCCCGCCCAAAAGCTTTTGAAGTGGCGTTCCGACTGGCTGCAACGCCTGGATGCCTTTGGGCAGGTGCGCACCGAGCTTGAGAATTTGAGCGCCGTGATCAACGAAATGAACTCGGTGGAAAAATTCCTGGTCAAAAACGCCAAATCCTCCAACGAGTCCGTGCTTTCCGCCACCAGCGACAGCAAAGCAATTGAAGGCACCTATCGCATAGAGGTGGGGCAACTGGCCACCAACGCTCAACTGGGCCTGGAAACAGGCCTGGCCGACAAGTTGGCCATTGTGAACAATTCCGGCGCCACCCAGAACTTTGCCTACAATTATAAAGGTACGACCTACAATGTCGCCGTGCCCACGGGCACCACCCTGGAAGGCCTGAAAAACCTGATCAACAATCAGTCCGGCAACCCCGGCGTCAAGGCCACCATGATGCAGGGCACGGACGGCATGGTTTTTCAGCTATATTCCATGGAACAGGGTAAAAACGCCACCCTGGACATAGATTCTTCCACCACCCTGGAAGGCTTCGGCAAGTTTTCGGTCATGAAGACCAGCCTGGCCGATGGAAACAGCGTCATAAACACCAGCGGCGCGAACCAGACTCTGAATTTCAAATACAACGGAGCTGACTATGGAATAGACGTGGGGCCGGGAGTCACCCTGGGGCAGCTCAGGGACTTCATCAACACCAATTACGGCTCCATAGGCATCTCGGCCAGTCTGGTCTCCGGGGCCAACGGCATGGATCTGAAGCTGGAATCCACGGACCCCAACGCCTACCCGCCGGTCATAGACCCCAACTCCACCCTGACCGCGGTAACCAATCACTCCGCCGGCTGGATGAAGCTGGAGGGCAAAAACGCCCAGGTGCGCATCAACGGCTGGCCGGCCGACCCCAGTTGGCTGGAACTGCCGGGCAACACAACCAGCGACGTGATCGAGGGCGTGAACCTGACCTTCAACTCCGTCGGCCCCAGCACACTCACGGTGAGCACGGATAAGGCAAAGATCAAAGAGAACGTCGTCAAGTTCGTGGATGCCGTCAACTCCGCGCGTACCCTGCTGAACACCCTGACCAAGGTGGACGAGAACAAGACCATCACTTCGGATAAATACGCCGACTCCCAGTTTGAGATGGAGAAAGGCTCCATCCTCACGGGCAACTACGGCATCCAGCTTATTGCCAGCAAGCTGAAAGACATGGTCATCAGCAAGTCCGGCGGCTTTTCCTATTTGCATCAGAATGCGGACGGCACATACAGTGGGGACGTGTTCTCCTCCCTGGCCCAGATTGGCATAAAGACCGACGCGGACGCCTCTTCCAAGACTTTCGGCCTGCTGATTTTTGAAACCAACAACGACCTGATCACCTTGGACAAGGCTCTTAACGCCGACCCCCAGGCCGTGGCCGAACTCTTCGCGGCCAAAAGCGCGGGCGTGAGCGATTCACCGAAAATGGGCGTGGATTCAACCATGGACAGTTGGACCAAGGCCGGGGAATACAAGGTTTCCTACGAAGTCGACGCCGCCGGAGAGATAACCGGGGCTACCATCAACGGCAAGCCGGCTAAATTTTACAACGACACCAAGCAGCTCTTTCTGGCCCGGGACGCCGATAACCCTGAAGTGAACCCGGCGGACGGCATAACCCTGAACATCTACGATCTGACCCCCGGCGCGCACGAAGGCACGGTGCGAATTAAGGAAGGCAAGCTGACCAGCCTGAAAAAGATGATCGACGTGGACTTTCTGGATCCGGACAACGGCCAGGGCGACACGGTAAAAGGCACCCTGACCATTCTGGAAACCGAATATAAATCAATCATCAAGAACATTGAAAAAAAGATTGAGCGCGAGGACGAACGGGTGATCAAATGGGAACGCCTGACCCGGCTGCGTTTCGCCCGCCTGGAGGCGGTGCTGAAAAAATACGACGGCCTTACCGCCCAACTGGAATCGCAGATCAAGCAGCTCGGCCCGGATAAATAGGGATTAATAAGAATTAGGGGTATAAATGTTAAAAGCATCAAGCGCTTATGTAAGCACTCAGGTCACCACAACCTCCGCCGGAGACGTGCTGGTTCTGCTTTATGATGGGGCACTGAACTTTTTGTCCAGAGCCAGAGAAAAAATGGAGGCCAAGGATTACGCGGCCAAAGGCGTACTCATATCCAAGGCCCTGGACATAATAAACGAACTGGACGGCAGCCTGAACCAGGAAAAAGGCGGGGATCTGGCGGATAACCTGCACAAGCTCTACTTCTGGTGCAGCGCCCGCCTGGCCTATGCCAGCATGAAAATGGACCTGGCCGCCCTGGACGATGTGGTCAAAATACTTTCCGGGCTGCGCGGAGCGTATGCCGCTATTCAGGAACAGCCGGAAATAAAGGCCCTCAGTCGGGACATGGCTTCAAAACAACGGGCGGAAAGCTCCATGCCCATGCGCACCCCGCTGGGCTTGCAACATAACGCCCAGACGGCCGGAGCGCCAGGTCTGGCCCGCACTCGCAACGCTTATGGGCTGCCGGCCGCGCCGGAAGCGGCCGACGCTCCGCTGGCTCCGGCGCCTTCGGCAGAGCCGCGAACAGCGATTCCGGCCGTTCAGGTCGCGCCGCAGGCGCATACTCCCCAGGCGGATGCGCCTGCCGGAACCGCTGCGGATTCCGCGTCCCAGGCTTCTGGCAAAGCGGCTTTCGGCTCCTTTGGCCGCGTGGGCGCGGGCGCAAATTTGTATCGCAAATTCGCCCAACCCCAGGCTTGAGGCGCTACGAATGCCGCGCGCGGAAAGGCCGGGGAGGTTCGCCTCCCCGGCCTTTCCGCGTATTGGAATCTGTTGCCGGTATTAAATTACTTTGTTTAGAGAATATTCGATAATCCCTTCCACCCCCGCTTCCACCAGATCCGGGATGATATCCCGGACAACGCCAGTGCCGACCACAACTTCCAGGGAGAACCAGTTGTGATCTTGCAGGGTTGTGATGGTGGGGGAGGTCAGGGCGGGCAGAATTTCCAGCACACGGGGCAGGTTGCGGGCCGGGGCGTTCATTTTTAGACCCACCAGGGATTCCGCGCGCAACGCGCCCTGCAAAAGCATGTTGATCTGCTCGATTTTCCGGCGCTTCCAGGTGTCCGTCCAGGCCGTCTTGTTGGCGATAAGCTGGGTATTGGTGACCAGCACGTCCGCAATGATGCGCAGGCCGTGCGCCCGGATGGTCGTGCCGGTTTCCGTGACCTCCACTATGGCGTCGGCCAGTCCTTCCACAACCTTGGCCTCTGTGGCCCCCCAGGAATACTCCACCTTGACCGGGATATCGCGCGAGGCGAAGTAGCGCGAGGTCAGACCCATTATTTCCGTGGCAATGCGCTTGCCGGCCAGATCCTCCGGCTTGTGGAAGTCCGAATCGCCGGCCACGGCAAGCACCCAGCGGGCCGGGCGCTTGCTGACCTTGGAGTATATAAGATCCGCCACCACTTCCACGTCGGCTTCATTTTCCAGCACCCAGTCCTTGCCGGTCAGGCCGATGTCCAGGATGCCGTCAGCGACATAGCGGGGCATTTCCTGGGGGCGGCAGAGCCGGGTTTCCAGGTGCGGGTCGTTTATTTCCGGAAAATAATTGCGGTGCCGCATGTTGATGCGCCAGCCTGATTTGGCGAAGAGTTCAATGGTGGCTTCTTCCAGAGAGCCTTTGGGAATGCCGATTTTTAAAGTCTGCTCAGCCATTTTTGTACACCTCCTCAGGGTCGAACACCTTGGCGCAGCATTCTTGCACGCGCCCGCCTTTAAGCTCGCGGAAGAAGCAGGAAGCAAACCCGGCATGGCAGGCCGCTCCGCCCACCTGCTCCACCAGGAGCAGGATTGTGTCGTTGTCGCAGTCCAGCCGGATGGCTTTGACCAACTGCACGTGGCCGGAAGTGCCGCCCTTGTGCCAGAGCTTGCCTCTGGACCGGCTGTAATAATGGGCTTCGCCGGTGGCCAGGGTTTTTTGCCAGGCTTCCTCGTTCATATAGGCCAGCATAAGCACCGCGCCGCTTTGCGCGCACTGGGCTATGGCCGGCACCAATCCGTTGCCTTTATCAAAATCCGGGGCGAAATCGCAAGACATCTTTAAATCCGCTCCTGCCGCGAGTTTGCTAAAAAAAATAACTTGGTTTATCTTATGCAAGCCAACCAGATTACCCGCAATACCAATGGCTGGCAAGTATTTGGAAGCCGCAGGGCGATGGAGGGGCAAATGCGCATAATTCCTATGGAAATATCTGGTCTTGTTCTTTTTGAGCCCAAGGTCAACCGCGACAGCCGCGGATTTTTTATTGAAACCTTTCGGGAATCCTGGCTAAAGGAACTGGGGCAGGCCGGTCCGTTCGTGCAGGACAACCACGCCCGCTCCGAGGCCAAAGGCGTGCTTCGCGGCCTGCATTTTCAGGCGCCGCCAGCAGCCCAATCCAAGCTGGTTTGGGTGACCAGGGGCGCGGTCTACGACGTGGCCCTGGATCTGCGTAAAAGCTCGCCCACTTACGGGCGCTGGCAAGCGGCCATCTTGAGCGCGGACAATTTTTTGCGCTTTTACGTGCCAAGAGGCTTTGCCCATGTTTACCTTACTTTGGAGGAAGGCACGGAATTTCAATATAAGGTGGACGCCTACTACAACCCGGAACACGAGGGCGGCGTTGCCTGGGACGACCCGGATCTGGCCATACCCTGGCCCGTCAGCCAGCCGGTGTTGTCGGAAAAGGACAGGCATCTGCCCCGGCTCAGGGATTTCATTTCGCCGTTCAAGTAGGCAATGCCGGCTTCAGCCGCAGTGGCGGGAGCTTTATGAACAAATCATTACAAAAGCCGCGCTTATGCGTTGCCGGGCGGTTGACAGCCGTTCCCCGCCCTGCCACTATAAGCGGCGCCGGGAATGTTTTTTGCCCGGCAAGTTCATCATATCCGGCCGCGTGCCTGTTCAAGTTCCGGGAATCTTTTTTTAGGTTCACAGCAGTTAAAGGATTTTTATGCTCTCCGGTCCGAGTACCTCTGCCGATTACATTGTGCGCGGCATACTTATAGGCGGAGCCTTTGGCGCCTTCGGCGCCCTGTTCGGCTTCAGCGACAGCCTGTTCAGGGCTGTCGGGGTAGGCATGCTTGGCGGTTTTTTTGCCGGGCTGACCATATACAAAAAAAGAGCCGGACGTAAAAAATAAGCGGGGAGTATGGGGTCAGACAGAGTGCTTTTTCCCGGGCCAGGCTGCGTGGTGGAATTCATGCACGGCAACCGGCCGGTTCAGGCCTGGGTTTTAGAAGAGCAGAGCGGCGGACTGCGTCTTTTTACCGTGGGCCAGCGGGAAGTGAAAATGCCCGCTTCCAGGCTGCTGCCGTGGTCCGGGCCGGCTTACGCCTCCGGCGCTTCCCGCCAGGTCATGCAGGAGCGGCTGGAGTTCCACAAAGTCACCCGCGAAGCGCTGGCCGCGGAAATAGACGTGCTGGAACTCTGGGAACTGGCCCAGGGCGAAGTTGCCAGCGCCTCCCTGCAGTGGTTTGCCGAGCTGCTCTGGCCGGAACCCGGCATAGACCGCGTCGCCGCCCTGGGGCAGGCCATGCTGGCCTGCAAAACGCATTTCAAATTTAATCCGCCGGAATTCGAGCTGTTTGACGCCCAGCAGGTGGAATCACGCGAGACCGGACAAAAGGAACAGGCCCGGCGTGAGGAACTGGCCGCCGCAGGGGTCCGGTTTTTCCGCGCCCTCTGGGAAATCCACTGCCGGCGCCGGCCTGGGCTGACCGCCCAGGATATGCCTTCCGAGGAGAGCGCCGCTTTTCTCCGCGAGCTTCTGCTGGCCCATCTGGCCGACCCGGAGCGGCACGAGGCCGGCAACACCTGGAAGCTTCTAACCAAAGCTCTGCCCGAAGATCCCCATCTGCCCCTGCACCTGGCCGTGGCCTGGGGCCTGGTGCCGGAGCATCACAACTATTGGCTGGACCGGGCAGGCTATGAGGCCGGTCCGGACTGGGACGCGCCTTTTGCCGCTGATGTGGAGACCCTGCGCCGCCGAGTGGAGGATTTGGCCGCCCAGGCGGAGCCGGTCATGCCCGGCCCGGACTTTGTCAGCCTGGATCCTTCCAGCACCGAGGATTTTGACGACGCCTTCAGCCTTACCCGCCAGGCGGACGGCTCCTACGATCTGCGCGTGGCTCTGGCCGCTCCCGGCCTGGCCTGGCCATTTGAGTCGGATCTGGATAAGGCGGTCCTGCGCCGGGGCAACAGCCTGTATTTGCCGGAAGGCGATTTGCACATGCTCCCCCATGGCGCGGGAAAGGATCTTTTTGGCCTTAAAGCGGGAATCCTCAGGCCGGCGCTGCTTGTCAGCGCCCGCCTGGACTCCGAAGCCCGGCTGCTTGAGTTCCGCCCCGGCCTAGCCTGGGTTAAAGTAGCCGCCAACCTGAAGCAGGAAGACTGCGAGGCCGCGCTTGGGGCTCCTCCGGGCGCTTCGCC
This sequence comes from Desulfovibrionaceae bacterium, assembly GCA_031547305.1. Taxonomy (GTDB): domain Bacteria; phylum Desulfobacterota; class Desulfovibrionia; order Desulfovibrionales; family Desulfovibrionaceae; genus JAVBSC01. The sequence continues at coordinate 20,429 of JAVBSC010000118.1, read as the reverse complement.
AGCCGCTCTTGCACCCGCCGCCGGAGCGGGCGCCTGCGCGCTCCGCGCGCCCATGCTTTCCATGGCTTTGGGGTTGGCCAGGCTCCTGCAAAAGAAGCGCATTGAGGCCGGCGCGGTGATCACCGAGCGGCCGGATTCCCTGATTGTTCTGCGCCATTTGGAAAAAGGCCTGCAAGTCAGCCTGGAGGACGCCCCGGCTTGTCCGAAAACCCAGCTTCTCGTGGGCGAAATCATGATCCTGGCCAACTCCGGCCTGGCGGCCTGGGCAGTGGAGCAGGGCGTTCCCCTGATTTTCCGCACTCAGGACGTTGGCCTGCCTAAGGAATTTGCCGGGGTTTGGGTTCAGCCCCACGACATAGCCAGAGTGATCAAGGCCCTGCCTCCAGCCATACTGGATGTCGAAGCCCGTCCGCACGCCGGTCTTGGCAAGGAAGTGTACGCGCCCTGCACCGCGCCAATGCGCCGCTATTCGGATTTGCTCAATGAAGCGCAGATTCTGCATCACTTGGCCCACGGAGTGCCCAGGTTCAGCCGTGAAGAGCTCAAACAGCTTCTGCCCGTGATCTCCTCCCGCATGGAGTCAAGCGGACAGGTGCAGCGCTTTCGCCCCCGTTACTGGAAATTGCTGTATTTTTTGCAGCAGAACCAACAGGGCCGGGGCCATGACCGGAAGCTCCACCCGGCCGTGGTGACCGAGGAAAACGACCATTTCGTGACTATAATGATCAGCCCCGGCCAATTGGCGGTGCGCGGCCGCAGGTCCATTTTTGGGGAAAAAACCCACCCCGGCCAGCGTGTCCAGGTGCGCCTGGGCAAAATAAATCCCCTGTACAATGAAATTCAGGTGCAGGAAGTGCTGGAGGACTGATGCCCGCTTTCCTTCTTGAAAACCGGGGCCGCCTTGTAACTGCCGCGCTCCTGGCCATTTTCGGTTTCTGGCTTCTGGGCTTCCGGGGTCTGCTTGGCGTTCTGGCCGCCTACCTTTGCGGCTCCGTTCCCTATGGCCTGCTCATTGCCAAACATTTCTGCAGCATAGACCCGCGCGAGCAGGGCAGCAAAAATGTGGGGTCCACCAACGTGGCCCGGCTCTGCGGCGCCAAATGGGGTTTTCTGACCCTGTTCTGCGACGCCGGCAAAGGCTTTTTCCCTGTGCTCATAGCCATTAAAACCAGCGATTCCGCCACCATGCACAGCGCCGTGGCCTTGGCCGCGCTTTTTGGGCACCTTTATTCCGTCTTTCTGGGATTCAAAGGCGGCAAAGCCGTGGCTACAACCGTGGGCGTATTCCTGCCTCTGGCTTTCTGGCAACTGCTCATCGCCGGGATCATCTGCATCGCGGCCATCTGGCGTTCCGGCTTCGTCTCTCTGGGATCTCTCATCCTCGTCACCCTCATGCCCATACTGCTCCTTATCGCCGGCAAAATCCAACTCCTGCCTCTTTCCTTGATCATTGCCGGTCTGGTGTTCTATAAACACCGCGAAAATATCCAGCGCCTTATCTCCGGCCAGGAAAAACCCTGGCGCAGAGAGAAGAAAGAATAAAACTAATATAGAAGGGCATCAAAAAATGGATCCTTTTAAATTTCCCGAGTATCGCGGACATATGGAGTATTTGTGCCTGGGGTGCGACGCAAGGCACGGGGTGGACGAGCTTTTGTACACCTGCCCGGAATGCGGGGCGGTATTGCTTTTGGAGGACACGAAGTTCGCGGAGCTGAAAAAGCGTTCCGGCCGGGAGTGGCGGGAATTGTTCGACGCCAGGGCGGCGGCCAAACGGGACGCTTTGCGGGGGATTTTTCGGTTTTACGAATTGATGGCTCCGGTCTTGGAAGAAGAAGATATTTTGTACCTTGGCGAGGCGCATACGCCGGTGATCAAGGCCGCGCCTGAGTTGTCCGCCGAGGTGGGAGCAACGTTCGCCTTTAAGAACGACGGCCAGAATCCCAGCGCTTCGTTCAAGGACCGCGGCATGGCCGGGGCATTCAGCTACCTGCGTTTTTTGGTGCGCAAGCATGGCTGGGATGAAATACTGACCATCTGCGCCTCCACTGGCGATACTTCGGCTTCCGCCGCCTTGTACGGGGCTTATCTGGGCGGTCCGATCAAGTCGGCGGTCATTCTGCCCAAAGGCAAGGTCACGCCGCAACAGCTGGCCCAGCCGTTGGGCAGCGGGGCCACGGTGCTGGAAGTGCCCGGCGTGTTCGACGACTGCATGAAGGTGGTGGAATACCTGGCCGGCAATTACCGGGTGGCTCTGCTGAACTCCAAGAACAGCTGGCGCATCCTGGGGCAGGAATCCTACGCTTACGAAGTGGCTCAGTGGCGGGACTGGAATATGCGCGGGTTGTGCGTTTTTGTGCCCATCGGCAACGCGGGCAACGTTACCGCGGTGATGAACGGCTTTTTGAAGCTGCACGATTTGGGGGTAATCGAAGAACTGCCCAGAATCTTCGGGGTGCAGTCCGAGCACGCTGACCCGGTCTACCGTTATTATGAAGCGCCGGAAGCCAGACGGCACTATGAAGCCGTCAAGGTGCGCTCCAGCGCGGCGCAGGCCGCCATGATCGGCAACCCGGTCTCCTTCCCCAGGGTGCGCCGGCTGGCGGAGCGCTATGTGAGCATTGGCGGGGAAAAAGCTTTTCAGATTATACGGGTTACGGAACAGTCCATCATGGATTCCATGCTCCAGGCCAACCGGCGCGGGCACATCGCCTGCACTCAGGGCGGAGAATGCCTGGCCGGCCTCAAGGCGGCCCTGGCCCACGGCATTATCGGCAAGGGCGAGTTCGCGGTTCTGGATTCCACAGCCCACGCCATTAAATTCATGGACTTCCAGAACATGTACTTTAATGATTCATTCCCGCCGGACTTTGAAATCCATGCGGATAAAAAATTCCTCAATGCGCCTAAAGACATCGCCTGGGGTGCGGACCCGCAGGCTACCGGCTTTACCGAAAAAACCGCCCTGGCCGTGGCCGCCTGCCTTGGATTGAAAAGCAGGGCATGAAGAAGCGAGGGGGCGTCGCCCCCTAACGCTGCACCCGGCAGTCGAACTTGCTTGGAGTTTGTCCACCTTGGAGCATTTAAACTTTGAGATTAAATAATACAAGTTTCGCAAGCGGTATAGGCTTTCACTTGTAACAATGCGAGACTCTCAAGATAAACGCCGCGCTTCGCGGGCATCCGCTTCGCGTCTGCCGAGCAATTCCAAAGTGAAATCGCTCTGGCTTCGCTTGGAATGGACGGCCTCCGCTATAATTCAAAAGATTTTACAATCAATTCCAAAGTGGGTTCGGCGAAGAGCTGGTCGCGGAAGGCGCGGACCAGCTCCGGGCAGTCTGGTTTTTCGCGCTCGGCGAGCAGTTGCCGGAGGGCCGGGGCGGCTTCGTCCGGATTGGTGATGGTCATCCAGAGCCGCCCCTGGCCAAAGGGCGGCAGGTAGTTCAGATCCAGTCCGGCAATTCGGCCGGGGTCGCCGATGTTGAGCACGGGTACGCCCAGGGCCGCGGCTTCGGCCAGAGAGCCGGACCCGCAGCCGGCTACGGCCGCGGCCTTACGCAGAGCCGGGTACAGCCCGCCTTGCACCAGCTTTGCATTGGCGGGCAGAAAACGGCGGTAATCCTCCACTCTGGTGGCCGGGTGGAACTTGTAAGCCAGCGCTTGGCCGGACGCGGCCAAAGGGGCGAGCAGGGCCAGGGCGCGGCGTATTTCCGCCGGGTGGTAGGAGAGCAGCACCAGGAGCTCAGCCGGCTTTTCATCGCCGGCTTGGGAATTTGCCTCGGCAAAGAGCGGGCCGTAGCGCAGGGCCGGCCCCACCCGGTAGTCCGGCCGGCCGGGTTCGGGCAGAAAATACGGGCCGTTCACCAGCACCTTGTCCGGCGTCAATCCAAGCGCTTTTTCGGCGCTGTCCGCCATGTTGTTCAGCAAGGAGTTGGGCCAGATGAACAATTGCGCCCCCAGGCAGGGCACGGCCAGGCCGGTTTTTTGCCTCGCCTGGGCGAGCCCCAGGTAGAACCCCTTGTTGACCGGCTGGTTTTCGTGCCAGCTTATTACTTTGGCTCGGCTCGGCAAAAGCGGCCGCAAATATTCCGCCAGGCGGCGTCCGACCAGGCGGCGGCTTTCGCCGGCGCAGTAAGATTCACCCAGACTTCGCAGCAGAGCTTCTTTTATGTAGGCCTCAGGCGCTTTGGAATCAGTCGGGTTTATGCTTCGACAAAAGCGCAGCAGCGCGCAAGGAAAGCTCAGGGCGTGCCAGAGCAGCCGCAACCAGTCCGCCGCGCGCAGCAGGTGAAGTTCCGTAAGGGCCTCCACTCCCTGGGTCTTCAAGATTTTAAACACCTTGAGCAGCAGAAGGGGGTTACGGCTACCGTACAGGCGGAACAACCGGATGACCCGCCAGCCTCTTTGCTCGGCCGCCTGGGGCAGGTCTGGCAGGTAAAGCTCATCGTAGCGTCCGTTTTGCGCCACCCTGGGCAAGACCATAAAAGTATCCGCCACCAGAGTCTTCCGATCATCCGTCGTCGGCTGTTTCAACCCGGAGGCCCACAAAGCGATCCGTCCCAGAAGCATCATGCAAACATGCCCCAGGTTGAGCGTGTAATAGCGGGCCAGCAGTCCAAGCAGCCCGGCCCAGCCCGGCAAAGTTGACGGCTCGCCCAGCGCATAGCGGCGCAAAAGCGGCCAGTTGTGCGGGCTTTTGGCCAGCACCTGGTTGGACACCAGGCGCTGATCCGTAAACGCCCTGGCCGCCAGGCCGGACAGCGCCTCAAACATGCGCTGGATTTTTTCTTCGCCCGGTTCAAATTTCATTTATGGAAGTCTCGTGTGTTGGTGGGGGACGGGCAGCCCGAATCTATTTCTTCGTCAACAGCCTAATATACCAGTCATACATGTCTTTCAGGCCGTTTTCCAAAGATATTTGCGGCTTATAGCCCAGGGCTGAGGCGGCCAGGCCGAGGTCCGCGCGGATGCCGTGGATGTCGCCGGGGGTGTTGCCGGAGTATTCGACGGTGGAGGGTTGTTTGTGCAGGCCGCGCAGAAGCTCCACCAGGCGGCCGACGGTAACGCGCGAGCCTCCGGCTATGTTGATGGCCTTGCCGGCGGAGGCGGGAGCTTCAAGGCAGAGCAGGAATGCGCGGACCACGTCGCTGATGTGCACGAAGTCCCGGTAGCGTTCCGGGCTGCCCTGCACGTGGACGTGTCCGGAGTTAGCCAGCATGGCCAGAAAGATGCTCACCATGCCCTGACGCAGGTTCCCCATGTTCTGGCCCGGCCCGTAGACGTTGAACAGACGCAGGGCTGTGGAGCGGATGCCGTATTGCTCATACAGGCGCAGGTAGTGTTCGCTGGCCAGCTTGCCGACGCCGTAAAAGGATTGCGGGGAGCAGGGCGCGTCTTCGCGCACCGGCTCGTCCGGCTTGACGCCGTAGACAGACATGGTGCTGGCGTAGACAAAGCGTCCGCAGCCATGGGCCAGGGCGAATTTTAAAAGATGCAGAGTGGATTCCGCGTTAGTGCGCAGATCATAGACCGGGTCGTCAAAACTGATTGCCCCGCTGCTCTGCCCGGCGATGTGGAAAATCGCGGCATAGGGCAGTTTGGGCAAGGTATCGGAGTAGAGCGAGGCGTCCTGGCAGTCGGACCGGTAAAATTCCGTGCCGGACGGCACGTTTTCTTCAAAGCCGGTGGAAAGGTTGTCCACCCCCACCACCCTGTGCCCGGCCTTGAGCAGGGCGCGGGCCACGGCAGCGCCGATAAATCCGGCCGCGCCGGTAACCAGATAATCCGCCATAATTTGCGAACTCCTTATACGATTTTGATTCAGCAGGCCGGATACAATCACTTTTTAGCTGTTTGCGCAAGCGATGCGCTGGTCCGGCGCTTGAATCGTATGGCTTTACAGGGCCACGTTTTAATTCTAAAAGGAATTTTTTTTCGAATAAGAAAAAAACTGGCCGCGCATAGCATGGCCTGAGCGCCTCAAAATTAAATTGCTTCAGAACGAGGGGGCTTTATGCCAAGACACTTTACCAAAATTCGTGACCTGGGCCAGAAAAATGCGCAGAACCTGCTGAAGCGGGCCAAGGAAATGAAGGAATCCGGCTTTCGCGGCGATTTGCTGGCAGGCAAAATTATAGCCCTTATTTTTGAAAAAGCCTCCACCCGCACCCGGCTGTCCTTTGAAGTGGGCATCCGCCGCCTGGGCGGACAGACTATTTTTATGACCCCGGCGGAAAGCCAGCTCGGCCGCTCCGAGCCGCTACGCGACACGGCCAGGGTGCTTTCCCGCTACTGCGACGGCATGGTGGTGCGCACCTTTGGCCAGCACAAGCTGGACGAACTTATGGAGTACGGCTCCGTGCCGGTGGTCAACGCGCTCACGGACGAAGGCCATCCCTGTCAGATCATGAGCGATCTTCTCACCATTTACGAGCGCACCCCGGACTTTTCCAAACTCCGGGTGGCCTGGATAGGCGACGGCAACAACATGGCCAACTCCTGGATGGAAGCGGCCATATACTTCCCCTTTGAGCTGTTCATGGCCTTTCCCAAGGGCTATGAGCCGGACGCGGATTTCATCGGCTTCTGCCTGCAGGCCAAGGCCAAAATATTCCTGACCAATGAGCCGCACATGGCCATTGACGGCGCGCACTACGTGAATACCGACGTCTGGGCCTCCATGGGGCAGGAGGAGGAGCAGAAAGCCAGAGCCCGGGCCTTTAAGGATTTTTGCGTCACCAAGGAACTTATGAAAAAAGCCGCCCCTAAGGCCAAGTTCATGCATTGCCTGCCCGCCCATCGGGGCGAGGAAGTGACCGAGGAAGTGCTGGAGGGTAAGAACTCCATCATCTTTGATCAGGCGGAAAACCGTCTGCATATGCAGATGGCCATACTCGAGTGGATTTACTCAAAATAAACCAATTTAGGGATCACCCATGAGCAAAAAGATAAATAAAGTTGTTCTGGCTTACTCCGGAGGCCTGGACACCTCCGTAATACTCAAGTGGATCGCCCAGACCTACGACTGTGAAGTGATTACCCTGACCTGCGACCTGGGCCAGGAAGAGGAACTGGACGGAGTGGAGGCCAAAGCTCTTAAAACCGGCGCCGTCAAAGCCTATGTGGAAGACCTGCGCGAAGAGTTCGCCCGTGACTTCATCTTCCCTATGTTCCGCGCTTCGGCCATCTACGAGGGCCGTTACCTGCTGGGCACTTCCATTGCCCGGCCGCTTATAGCCAAACGCCTGGTGGAGATCGCCCGCGAGCACGGAGCCGACGCCGTGGCCCACGGCGCCACTGGCAAGGGCAACGATCAGGTGCGCTTTGAGCTCACTGTCAACGCTCTGGCTCCGGATATCCAGGTCATCGCGCCCTGGCGGCTTTGGGATATGAAATCCCGCAGCGACCTGAACAACTACGCGGAAACGCATGGTATTCCCCTGTCCTCCGGTTCCAAGCACTACAGCATGGACCGCAACATGCTCCATCTCAGCTTTGAAGGCGGCGAGCTGGAAGACCCCTGGCAGGAAGCCGGCCCAGGCAGCTACATTATGACCGTGCCGCCCGAGCAGGCCCCGGACATCCCGGAATACGTGGTCATAGACTTTGAAGCCGGCATTCCCATAGCCGTCAACGGGCAGAAGCAAAGCCCGGCCAGCCTGATGAAAACCCTCAACCAGGTTGGCGGAAGGCACGGCATCGGCCGCATCGACATGGTGGAAAACCGCTTTGTGGGCATGAAATCCCGCGGCGTATACGAAACCCCCGGCGGTACTATCCTGCACGCCGCGCACCGCGATCTGGAAAGCATCTGCCTGGACCGTGAAGTCCTGCACCTGCGCGACAGCCTCATTCCCCGCTACGCCGCAGCCGTGTACAACGGCTTCTGGTACGCCCCGGAACGCGAAACCCTCCAGGCCCTGATCGATAAGTCCCAGGAACGCGTCACCGGCTCCGCGCGCCTCAAACTCTACAAAGGCAACGTCTACCCCGTTGGCCGTAAATCCCCGTACTCCCTCTTCCGTGTGGACTTAGCCACCTTCGAACGCGACGAAGTATATAACCAGGCCGACGCAGCCGGCTTCATCCGTTTAAATGGATTGAGAATTCAGGGCTATAGAAAAGATTTGGTTTAACTTGGATGTAGTTGGCTATACTGCGGCGGGGCTCCGCCCCGCCACGCCGTGGGGCGATTGCCCTCGGACCCCTTTTTAGCCGCCGCTGTTTCGCAAAGCGAAACAGCGGCGGCTGTGAATAGGTTCCCAGGAGCTCTACCCCCGGCGGTGGAGTCCGGGGAGGCTTCGCCTACCCGGATATAACAACAGACCCATCAGATAATTATGACTAAAGCTAGTAAAATGTGGGGCGGGCGGTTCAGTCAGGGCGCGTCCGGCGAGGTGGAGGCGTACACAGAGTCCATATCTTTTGACCGGGCCATGTACGCTCAGGACATCCGGGGGTCGCAAGCGCATGCGCGTATGCTGGGCCGGCGGGGGATAATCCGGCCGGAAGAGGCGGAAGCTTTGTGCGCCGGGCTGGACAAGGTCAAGGCGGAGATCGAGGCCGGGACGTTCGAGTGGCGGCCGGAGCTTGAAGACGTGCATATGAACGTGGAAAGCCGCCTGACCGAACTGGTGGGCGAGGTGGGTAAAAAGCTGCACACCGGCCGCAGCCGCAACGATCAGGTGGCTCTGGACTTCCGGCTGTTTGTGTCGGATAGCCTGGGGGAATGGAAAAAGCTCTTGCGCGGTTTGATCCGGGCGTTTGCGGATCAGGCCGGGGAGCACGTCAGCACTATTTTGCCCGGCTGCACGCATTTGCAGCCCGCCCAGCCGGTCAGTCTGGCCCAGCATCTGCTGGCCTACGCCTGGATGCTTAAGCGCGACTACGAGCGCCTGGAGGACGCGGACCGCCGTACCAGGGTAAGTCCTTTGGGCGCGGCAGCCCTGGCCGGCACCACTTACCCGACCGATCCGGCCTGCGTGGCGGATGAACTGGGCCTGCACGGCGTGTTTGACAACAGCATGGATGCGGTCTCGGATCGGGACTTCGCTCTGGAGGCTTTGTTCTGCGCCTCGCTGATCATGGCGCATTTGTCGCGCTTTTGCGAGGACGTGATCCTTTGGGCCAATCCGGCTTTTGGCTTTGTAAACTTGCCGGACGCTTACTCCACCGGTTCCAGCATTATGCCGCAGAAAAAAAACCCGGATGTGGCCGAACTCACGCGCGGCAAGACCGGTCGGGTTTACGGAGCGCTCCTGAGCCTGCTGACCACGGTCAAGGGTCTGCCCATGACCTATAACCGGGATTTGCAGGAGGACAAAGAGCCTTTTCTGGACGCGGACGCCACCGTAAAGGCCGCCCTGTCCGTTATGGCCGGCATGGTCGGAGCATTGCGCTTCAACCCGGATCGCATGCTCGCGGCCTTGCGGCGCGGCTTTGTGAACGCCACTGAGTTGGCCGACTACCTGGTGGGCCGGGGCATTCCATTCCGCGAGGCGCATCACCTTACCGGCCGGGCCGTGGCCCTGGCCGAGGCGCGCGGTCTTGGGCTGGAAAACCTTTCCCTGGAGGATTACCAGGGGATCAGCCCGCTGATTGAAGAGGGCGTATACAAGGTGCTGGAGTTTGCCGCGGCCGTGGCCAGGCGCGAGAGCCGGGGCGGCACCGGGCCGGCCTCAATTGCCGCGCAGCTGAATAAGTTTGAAGATTTTTTGCGATAAGGGCATACAAAATACAAGCTACTTAATCCGGGTTGTGTTATCCTGGAGGATGTCGGTGCCGGAGATCGGCTCCGGCAGGCTATGAAAAGCCGAGGCTTGTATATTATGCCAAATTTTGAAACGTCATCCCGCTTTGCCAAACCGTTGTGGCGTATCCTGCTTGCCGCTCTGGTCGGAGCGGCCGGTGCTCTGGCCGTGCAGTTTTTTCATTTGTGTCTGTCGTTTGCCGAACGCCACATCACCGGCTCCGACCATGGCCTTGTGGCCGCCGCGCGCGCTCTTTCGCCCCTGCGGCGCTTTGCCACCCCGCTTTGCGGCGCTTTGGCCGCCGGTATTGCTCTCTGGCTTTTTGCCCACTTTCGCTCCCGTCACCCCAAAGCCCTGCCCACGGATTACATTGAAGGCATTCTCGCAAGCGGCGGCCGTCTGGATATTCCGGGCAGTCTGGCCAAGTGCCTGGCTTCGATCTTTGTGGTGGCCGGCGGTCTGGCCGTGGGGCGGGAAGGCGCGATGATTCTGCTGGCTTCGCTGATTGGCTCTCTGCTGGCCCGCGTGGTCGCTCCGGCGGAAGATCGCCCACTGTACATGGCCTGCGGAGCGGCCGCCGGCGTGGCCGCCGCCTACCACGCCCCGGCGGCCGGCGCTTTTTTCGCCCTGGAAATGATCCTGGGCAGCGTGGTCAGAGCCCCCTTTGGTCCCATTATCATCGCCGCCTCGGCCGGGCTGTGCGTCACTATGGCCCTGGACGGCGCGCGCGTGCTCTACGGTCTTGCCGTTGCGCCCGCGTTATCTCTGGATCTGTTTTTTTTCGCTCCCATAGTCTCTGGCCTGGCCGCTCTGGCCGGAAGCGGATTTCTCTACGCCATGGACGCCGCCCTGGCTTGTAGCCGCAAATCTTGCGGGCGTTTGCCCCTGCCTTTACGCCTGGGGGTGGCCGGAGCCATTGTGGGGCTTCTTTCCCTGTTCGTGCCGGAAGTCTGGGGCAACGGCTACAGCGTGATTCAACTCTGCCTGGATGCCCCCCCCGAACTGAGGCTGGTGCTGCTTTTTCTGGCCATGAAGACCCTGGCCATGCTGGCCAGCGCGGCCGGCGGCGCGCCCGGCGGCTTTTTTACCCCCATCCTTTTCCTGGGCTCCGCCGGCGGCTTGGTCTTGGCGCACGGCCTGAACGCGTTGTTTCCCGGCAGCGGTCTTTCCGGCATCACCCTGTTGGGAATGGGAACCGTGCTGGCCGCCACCACCCATGCGCCAATCATGGCCGCCTTCATGGTTTGCGAAATCACCGGCGCTTACGCCATGCTGCCAGTGCTGCTCCCGGCGGCGGTTATCGCTTCGGGGTTGTCGCGCAGGCTGCATAAGGTGTCGATTTATGGATTATAGCCATGGAGGGCGGGCCGGCTTAGGCGTAGTCCCCGTTGTATTCCACCAGAATCGCATTGGAAATGGCTCCGGCGGACACAAAAGGGGCCATAAATTCGGTTTGGTTGCGGGAGACTTTGACTTCCAGAGTCAGCTCCGTGCTGTCTTTGGCAATGCTCTTGTTTTTCAATTTATAGGGAATCCGCCGCAAAAGCTCCGCAACCTGCGCTTCACCCTGCGCCTGGTAACGCAGAATGAGTAGAAAAGCGCGTTTTTCTTTACGCAGCGAAGTCATGATAATGTAAATAAGGCCAACGGCCACGGTTCCAACTATGGCCACAAGATACAGCCTGGCTCCGGTGGCCACGCCCACGGCGATGGCCCAGTATAGAAATCCGACGTCCAGCGGGTCTTTTACCGGAGCTCTGAAACGCACTATGGACAGTGCGCCGACCATCCCCAAAGAAAGCACCAGGTTCGCCCCGATGGTAAGGATGATGAAGGAGGTGATCCCGCTGACCAGCACGATCAGAACGCCGAAATTGTCGCTGTAAACAGCGCCGCGATAAAAGTGGCGATAGAGCAGATAAATCACGAGGCCGCAGCCTATGGAAATCAGCATTGTCAACGCCAAAACGGCCAGGGAGAGATCTTCGTATTTGGACAGTATCGCAATGACTTTTTGTAGTTCTTCAACCATTATTAGTATCCTTTATGCTGCAAAAATTGCGCTGCGCGGGTCGGCTTTGCGCGATTATTTTATGGAGCGTAAAAACATCCGTTGCTCAATGATTCACGGCACATGGTATATTTTGATATGGCAATTTGCGTCAACTTTGTACAGGAAAGCAGCTTTGCGATAACGTCAGGAATAAAATTATCGTATTTAACTTCCAAAATCATATATCTTGGCGGCAATGTGGATAATTTCGTGTTAGAATATGGCAAGGAAGCCTGCATATCAGCATCAAACGTCACTCTCACATTGCCAGGGTCATATGTAAATACTTCACGATTATACTCCACCATAACGACTGGAGCAAGGCCGGCTATTTTGCGCCGGGCGTAAAACATTTTCCATAAAGGAGCATCTTCATTCAGTATAAAATCATAAACACCATGTTTTATACTGTCATATTGCCCGGCAGTCACAGGTACGCTTGCCTTGCTGATCATATCGCCATATTTGTGCTTATGCTCAAGTCGGATAAAGTCTAAATCGTCATTATAATAGCGTAGACGGAGTTTGTTGCGCAAAAGGATGCCGTTTTGCTTTTGGTGCAGCGATGTGTTATGGATGTCATCAAAATACAGGCTGCTGATGCGGTAGGCGCCGCCTGAGTGCGCGTCTGGCCGCATGAGCCAGGAAATGCGCTGGCGCAACACCTGGGCGTCTTTCGGGCCGAGGTAGTACTTTCTTTCGAAGCGAAATTGTCTGGGGGGCTCTTCGCGGTTTTTCGCCGCATAATTCAAGGTCACTGGCATATGCATAAATTTATCTTCATTTTGCTGATTCTGGCCGGTTCCGCCTGCGCCGCCCTGGTCCTGAACGGGGTCCCGCTGACTCCACATGCGTTCAATAAAAACAGCATTCCCAAGCAAGTGCGGGACGAAATCCAATATATCAGGCAGCAGGGAAAAGAAAGCCCGTTGCGGGTCTTTTTTTCCCATCAGGATTTTTTTTACAAAGAGCCAATAAACGTTGCCGTCAGCGCAAACCAGCCTGGTGCGGCCGTTTACTACACTCTTGACGGTTCCGAGCCTTCCACGGCGAGCAACGTGTACACCGGCCCCATACACCTGGGCCAGCGGGAGCGGACAGCCTGCACGGTTTTGCGGGCCATAGCCGTGACCGGGACTGGCAGAAGCAATATAATTACGCAGAGTTACTTTATCGGTAAAGATGTTGATGAAAGATTCAACACATATGTCTTTTCTATTTCCGGCGAGCCGGACGACTTTTACGGGCGCGGACGCGGCATTTTGGTTCCCGGTAAGATATATGATGATTATATGAAGGCAAGCAAATCGCCCAGCCCTCACCTGTGGAGCCGTCCCGCCAACTATAATCAGCGCGGCCGCGAGTGGGAGCGGCCGGTTTTTGTGGAAGCTTTTTCTCCATCCGGGGCAAGAGTGATCAGCCAGCCGGCCGGGGTCCGGGTCAAGGGCGAAAGTTCCCGCGGGTTGCGGCAAAAATCTCTGCGCCTTATTGCCCGAAAAAGCTATGCGCCGAAGTTCGGCAAATTCAAATACCCCTTCTTTGCGGAACTGCCTCAGGCAAACGGATACGGAGCGCGGGTGGACACTTTTGATAATCTCGTGCTCAGCAACGGTTGCAGCGTTTATTCAGACGCCCGCCTGATCGATGCTCTGGTGGCGCGCCTGGCCAAAGCCGCCGGTTATCCCTTTACGCTCGAGGCGCGCCCGGCCGCGGTTTTTTTCAACGGGCGCTATTACGGCAACGCCTGGCTGATGACCCAGTATAACGAGCAGTATCTGAAAAAACTTTATGATACGGCGGACGACGCTTTTGAGGTCATGCGGGGCGGCGAGCATAAAATATTCACGCATAACGCGTTTATGCGCGGCGAGTTCTGGCAGCTTCACCAGTATGCCAAGCTGGATATGAACGAAGACAGTGTTTTCCGGGCTTTCAGCGCCTCCATGGACGTCAGCAATCTGCTTTATTACATGGCCATTGAGTTGTATGTGGCCAATCGCGACTGGCCGCGCAGCAACGTGCGCATCTGGCGCTATACCGGCCAGTCAAAAAGCGACGCGGCGGTTCAGCAGGCCCTGGACGGGCGCTGGCGCTATATTATGTTCGATATGCAACATGCCATGGATTCCACAAGCTACCCGGCGGAAGACGAGCGCGCCAAGGCGCATTTTTCTTATGCCTCCATACGCTTCGCCCAGGAGGAAATCCCATTTCTGCGCGCCTTGCTGAAGCGCCAGGACTGCCTCAGAGAATTTGTCAACTATATGTGCGACCTGGCCTTTGTGCATTTTGCCGCGGATAAAGTTGAAAAAACTTCCGCGGAACTTCTTAACGAACTGGAGCGGGAGTTCAGTTACGCGGCAAGTCAGGCTGAAGAGGCGCGTCTGCCGGATCCGCTTGGCAAGCTAAAGGAGGAACGGGAGCGGGCTCTGGTTTTCAGCCTGGAGCGGCCCCGTTGTATCATTGAAGAAATCCGCAAAAATTTTGGATATACGGAACTTTTCAGCATCGAGCTTGAAGGTCCGGGGCGGATCAACACGGTAACGAGCGGGCAAGGGCGCTACTTTGTGGAGTCAACCGTGCCGGTGCGGCCGTGTTTGCCCAAATGGCATGTGTTTGATCACTGGGTGGTTAACGGCCAGGTCCGGACGGAAGAAACCCTGCTGATCACCGGCCAGGACGCAGTTGACGGCAAGGTGTCCATCCGTCTGGTTAGCCATGAGGAAATCCCCGACTTTTTCCTGGCCTCTCCGTATGATCATGGAAAGCTGTGCGGCTTTTCCCTGATCAATTCCACGCGGGACAGCCGCGTCACCGCTGGGCTTTATCTCAGTGATAACCTCTACGATTTGAAGAAAAGCCGTCTGGCGGAGTTTACCGTCGCGGCCGGGGGCAGGCTTGATTTTGTCGGGCAGAGTTATCAGAGCACCGAGGCGATCTTGAAAATACAGCTGGGGTTCAACCCCAGACGGGGCGAGGTTGTTTACCTCAGCGACGAGCGGGGGAAAATTCTGGATTACCTTGCAGTGCCCTGAATCCGGCAATTCCGACGTTTTTTATGGAAAGTGCGGGGAAATAATTTTACCGGACAGTGCCTGCCGGAGCGGACCCGGCCAGGATTCCTTCCCCCCGTCAGATCGTGCATATTTTTTTGAGAGTCCGCCCCAGCCGCCTTTATGGAAAGGTGCAAGGGCGGCGCCCCTCAAATCAAAAAGTATTTTCCTCCGATTTCTCCGGCGAAGCGCCCAGCCAGGCCAGACGGATTTCCTGGCGGGCCTGTGCCCAGGGGTATTCGGCGAAGCCGGTGTTTTCCCTGGCCGGGGTGACTTCGAGTGCTTCGCCGGGGCCATCCAGTCCTTTGGCCCCGGAATGGACGCGCATTTTGACAGGGGAGTTGTTTTCCCGGGCGAATCTGGCCGCTTTGGGCGAGAAGGAGGCAATAAAAGCGGCGGCCCGGAGCTTGCCTTCACGGTTCCAGGGCGCGATTTGGCGGCCTAAAGCCACCGGGCCGGGGAACTCGGCGGTTTTGAAGAACAAGTCGTTTGTCCGGGCCAGGGTGAGCAGGGCGTCGTTATCCGCCTGGTTGCGGCCAATGGCCAGCCACAGGGGAGATGGCCCGGCAGTGTGCCAGTATTGGCGGCCGGTGTTGGCCAGGTTAAAATCCGCGGCCAGGGCTTCCGGGGTGCCGGCGGCGCGGTATTTGACGATCGGCCAGTAGCTGCGGGCGTTTTCGCGCTCCGTCAGCAAACAGCCGCCGCCGGGAGTGGGAATTTCTTTAAGCCCGTAACGCTCGGCCATGGCCAACTGTTCGGTGCGTCCCCGGCCGTGGATGTCCAGGAGTTTTTCCCGGTCCACCAGGCCATCCAGTTCCACCTGGGTCGGTTCCAGCAGTCTGGCGCACAAGGGCCGCAGCAAAAGCCCTTTTACCTGGGCGTCGCGCAAAATGACGTTCAGGGTGTCCCGGCGCTGGGACATGGGGCGCTGGCCCAGGACTTCGCCGCTGATGATGAATTTTGCGCCGTATTTTTCCATCAGGAGTCTGGTTTTGCTGAGCATCAGGATTTTGCAGTCAAGGCAGGGGTTCAGGGATTTACCGACCCCGTGCGGCGGCCGGCCGGCCAGCATGGCGGCAAATTCCTGGCTGATGTCCACCGGGCTGATGTCCAGGCCGTACAGCCTGGCCCAGTGGGCCAGTTTATGGGGTTTCCCGAAAAAGGGCGAGACAAAGTGCAAGCTTTTGACTTTTAGGCCCTGGTCCATGATCAGCCGGGCGGCCAGAATGCTGTCCAGCCCACCGGAAAGAAGGGCCAGGGCGTCGTAAGAGGATTTGGCGTTCATGGCGCTGCAATAAAGATTGTCTGGCATAAAAGCAAGAGCGGGACAAGGGCCTGTACTTACGCAGGATCGCGGCGAAATAACCCGGCGCCTAAAAGTCCTGATTGCTCCGGAACCGGCCTTTTGTTATTAGAACGTTTCGCGCGCGAAATGCTCCAGACGGCCTGGAAGCGGTCCGGCCGGCCACCCTGGCGTAATGTCGCCCAGCGGAAAATTTTATATTGCGGAGTCACCACCCATGGCTAAAAAACCCAGCCTGAGTCCGGCTGATATGCGCCAGGAAGCCCTGGCCACGGCTCTTACAACCATTGAGCGCAAGCACGGCCAGGGCGCGGTGATGAAGCTTTCGGACAGCGCCCACGTGAACATTCCGGTCATTCCCACCGGCTCCATCGGCCTGGATCTGGCCCTGGGCGTGGGCGGCATTCCCAGAGGCCGGGTTTCGGAAATTTTCGGACCGGAATCTTCCGGCAAGACCACGCTCACCCTGCACATCATCGCGGAAGCCCAGAAAATGGGCGGCACCTGCGCCTTCATCGACGCGGAACATGCCCTGGACATAGCCTATGCCAAGCGCCTGGGCGTAAAAACCGACGAGCTTCTGATCGCCCAGCCCGACTACGGCGAGCAGGCCCTGGACATAGCGGACACCCTGGTGCGTTCATCGGCTGTGGACCTGGTGGTGATAGACTCCGTGGCCGCCCTGATCCCCCAGGCTGAACTTGAGGGCAACATGGGCGAAACCCAGGTGGGCGGGCACGCCCGGCTGATGTCCCACGCCCTGCGCAAGCTCACCGGCACCATCCACAAATCGCGCACCGCCGTTATCTTCATCAACCAGATCCGTATGAAAATCGGCACCATGGGCTACGGCAATCCGGAAACCACCACAGGCGGCAACGCGCTCAAGTTTTACGCCTCTGTGCGCCTGGACATCCGCAAAATCCAGACCCTCAAAGATAAAGAGGAAGCCTTCGGCAACCGGACCAGGGTCAAAATTGTCAAAAACAAGGTGGCTCCGCCCTTCCGTCTGGCCGAGTTCGATATTATCTACGGCCAAGGCATTTCCCGCACCGGCGAAATCCTGGACCTGGGCGTGGACGCCGGAATTGTGGATAAGAGCGGTTCCTGGTTCGCCTTTAACGGCGAACGGCTGGGCCAGGGCAAGGAAAACGTCCGGGCTCTGCTGGACGAAAACCCGGCCATGCGCGGTGAAATCGAAAAACGGATCGTCGAACACCTGGGCATGCACCCGGATAAGGTCCCCCAGAGCATGTCCGGCGATGACGACGAAGATAGCGGCGATGTGGAAGAATAGGAGTTTGCAGTGTTGAGCACTAAAGAGATCCGGCGCAGGTTTCTGGCGTTTTTCAAGGAGCGGGGGCACGAGGTTGTGCGGTCTTCCTCGCTGGTGCCAAGGAATGATCCGACCTTGTTGTTCACCAATTCCGGCATGGTGCAGTTCAAGGGCATTTTTCAGGGATTGGAGAAGCGGCCTTACAGCCGGGCCACCACGGCGCAGAAGTGTTTGCGCGTGGGCGGCAAGCACAATGACTTGGAGAATGTGGGGCGCACGGCCCGGCATCATACTTTTTTTGAGATGCTGGGGAATTTTTCCTTTGGGGATTATTTCAAGGAAGACGCCATCAAGTTCGCCTGGGAGTTTATCACCAAGGAACTGGGCCTGCCCAGGGACAAGTTGTACGCCACGGTGTTCCGGGAGGATGACGAGGCCGAGGCTTTATGGCTGAAGCTTACGGACATTCCCAAAGAGCGCATTCTGCGCATGAATGAGAAGGACAACTTCTGGTCCATGGGTGATACCGGCCCATGCGGTCCGTGCTCGGAAATTCTGATCGATCAGGGCGAGCGGATGCGTTGCGGCCCGGACTGCGGCATCGGCAAATGCGACTGCGACCGCTTCTTGGAGATCTGGAACCTGGTGTTCATGCAGTACAACCAGATCGAGCCGGGCAAGCGTGAGCCCCTGCCCCGGCCGAGCATTGATACGGGCATGGGCCTGGAGCGTGTCAGCGCGGTCTGCCAAGGCGTGTATTCCAATTATGACGGGGACTTGTTCAGGGAGTTGATCGAGCATGCGGCCGGTCTGGCCGGGGTCAAATATTCTCGCAGCGCGCCGGACACCAACGATGTGGACACGGCCCTGCGGGTGATTGCGGACCACAGCCGCTCCGTGGCCTTCATGCTCTGCGACGGGATTATGCCTTCCAACGAGGGCCGGGGCTATGTGTTGCGCCGGCTGATCCGCCGGGCCTATCGTTTCGGCCGGCTGGTGGGCATGCCGGCGATTTTCCTGCACCTGTGCGTGGACAAGGCCGTGGAGGTTATGGGCGAGGATTACCCGGAACTGGTCCAGGGCCGGGAATTCGCCTGCCGGGTGGTGCGTGAGGAGGAAGAGCGTTTTGAAAAGACCCTGGACAAAGGGCTGGCCCTGCTGGAAGAGGAGATGGCCGGGCTGGAAAAGGCGGGGCGGAAGCTTATCGGCGGAGAACTGGCCTTTTTGCTGTACGACACTTACGGCTTTCCCCTGGACATAGTTAACGACGTGGCGGAAAAGCGCGGTTTTGGCGTGGACGAGGACGGCTTCCGCGGCTTTATGGCCGAGCAGAAAAAGCGCTCCAAGGCGGCCTGGAAGGGATCCGGCGAGTCGGATTTGGCCCTGCGCTTTGCCCCGCTGCTGGAAGAAGGCCTGCAATCGGAATTTGTAGGCTACAGCCACCTGGAGGCCAAGAGTCGCGTCACCGCATTGCTGAGCCAGGACGGAGAGCGGGTGGAAACGCTGAACGCCGGGGAGCAGGGTTGGGCAGCGAGCGCCAGGACGCCGTTTTACGGCGCTTCCGGCGGCCAGGTGGGCGACGCGGGACTGCTGCTGGGCGTTAACTGCCGGGCGGAGGTGCTGGATACTGTCAAACCAGGCCCGCATCTGACCGTCCATAAAATTAAGGTTAACGACGGCGCGCTGCGCCTGGATGAGGAAGTATCCCTGCAAGTCACGGAAGGTCCGCGCCAGGCTTCGGCCCGTAACCATACGGCCACCCATTTGCTGCACGCTGCCTTGCGCGCGGTGCTGGGCACGCACGTGCGTCAGGCCGGCTCCCTGGTCAGCCCGGACCGCCTGCGTTTTGACTTTACGCACATCACAGCCATGACTCCGGAGGAATTGGCGGAGGTGGAGCGCCGGGTCAACGCGGCGATCCTGGCGGATATCTCCCTGGATGAAAAAGAGGAAAGCTTTGACGAGGCCGTAAAATCCGGCGCCATGGCCCTGTTCAATGAAAAGTACGGGGATAAGGTACGGGTGGTCAGCATTCCCGGCGAATCCACGGAGCTTTGCGGCGGTACGCATTTGAAAAGCACCGGCCAGGCCGGCTTGTTCGCCATTTTGTCGGAAAGCGGCATTGCGGCCGGCACCCGGCGCATTGAAGCCGTGACCGGCTGGAATTCTCTGGCTCTGGCCCGGTCCATGCGGGAAGAGCTGCACAGCCTGGCCGGTTTGCTCAAGGGCCGGACCGGAGAACTGCTGCCCAAGCTGGAGGCTCTGCAGGCCGAATTGCGCACCCTGCGCAAAGCCGCGGAGAAATCCGGAAACAAGGCTGAATCCGGCAACCTGCTGGACCGGGTGGAGGAAATAGCCGGAGTCAGGGTGCTGGCGGTGCGTTCCGGTTTGAACAATATCAAGGCCCTGCGCGACTTGATGGATGATTTGCGCTCCAAGCTCAGCTCCGGGGTGATCTGCCTGAGCGCGGAAGATCCGGAGGGCAAGGTGAGTCTGGTGGTCGCGGTGTCAAAGGATTTGCACGGCCGTTTCACCGCCCCGGCCCTGATCAAGGAAATAGCGCCGCACATCGGCGGATCCGGCGGCGGCCGGCCGGACATGGCCCAGGCCGGCGGCTCTGACGCCCAGGGGCTGGATCAGGCATTCGGCGCCCTCAAGGAACTTATTGGCAGAAGTTGAGGGGGAGGGTTTGGAGTGTTGTAGCGCAGGCTCGGGGGCAGGATGTCTCCCCCGGGCCTGATTTTTATCCCGGGGCGGTAAACCGGGAGAATAATTTTTGGCATGTAACAGACTGATTTGGTGTGAATTTTTATTTTCCAAAATTTTCTGAAAAAAAGGCTTGCCTTTCTTGGTGGACTGAGTCATAAGTCCACTTCGCCGCTGCTGGAAAGCGGTTGGCGGGAAGGGTAACGGATTGTAAATATTTACGAAGTTATTCTTCAGAGTTCTTTGACAACTAAATAGCGAGTCGGGAAGAAAGAGAAAACAGCCAGCC
>JAVBSC010000057.1:0-7172 GCA_031547305.1 Desulfovibrionaceae bacterium | reverse complement strand
CACCTTCGCCGGGATTCATGTCCAGAGGCATCTTTTCTCTATCCAGCCTGGCGTCATACCTTCCTTTCATAGTCCTCCAGCCCTGCTTGAAGTAAGTAACCAGAAGGGCGGCTTTTTCTTCAGGGGTTTTATTTTTCATATACGGTGCAAGGCGTTCTTGTCCTTCGCGCAACACTTCGGCCGTAACGTAAGCCCCTCCCTTTGGGTCTATTAGGCAGCGATCTCGAAAAGCGCTCCACTTTTCCTCTATCGTGGCGCTTTGCGACAGTCCGGCAAGGGTAATATCTTTAATCGGTCCGCTTGCTTCTGGAGCCAGAACGTGCTTTTGAAAAAGTTCAGCACCGTAGGACAAGTTCAGATTGTATGGCCCTATGTCCCACATATTAGGATTTGCCCAAGAACTACGTACGCGAGAGCTTTCGCCCGGATTCTCCTTGATATATTGTGAAATTTCTGCATATGTGACTGATTTTGCCCCGCGTTGCGCCGCCCGGTCCTGCACGGCATCCGCTATGCCATATGCGGGAATACCAAAAACTTTCCGGTTATTGATTGCGGTATTCTCATCAAGCATGGCTGCTGCCACGGCTTCTGGCGGCACATTAGCCCGCCTGGCGGCATCTAGGACGGAATCGCGCGCGCCGCGCACTTTTTCCACAGCCTTATGGTGATAAACCATGTCGCCGGAATGTGGGTATTTTGCCGCCAACCTAGCGTATTCCGAAGCGTTTCGCGTCAGAGGTGGGATTTTATCCCAACCGTCAGTAGAGCCGTCAAAAGCTGGGCCGGAGTTTTTTACTCCCTCAAAGGCCGGCCCGGAATTGTTAGGCTCGGGATGTACCGGTTGCGCAAGCCCTTCAAAAACAGGGCCACGCATTTGCAAGCCATCAAATACCGGCCCACGGCCGTCTATACCTTGTGGAATTGGATTACCCGGCCCGGTTGCTGCCTGGTTTTGTCGCGCCCGGACCTGCCGGTTCTGTTCATCCTTTTCCGCCAGATATTCGTCGAGTGTTTTCAGCCCATCCGTCTTCGGCGGATCTTCAAAGCGGCGGTAATTGAAGCCAGGTATGCCGCGCATGGTTTCGTCAATAAACTCCTGCGAGCACCAGAAGCCGGATCTGTCCACGTCTTCCCTGGTCATGTTGTAGGGCATCGGCCCCCTGATGCGCTTGCTCCAGTACAGGGCGATGGCCTTGGACCACTCGGGGTAGGGTTCGCGGTCTCCGGGCCATATGAAATTGTCATCCGACAAAATGCTCATTGCGTTTCTCCTCCATGTTCAAGTTTCAATTAGCTCCCGGACCAGTTCCCGGAGCACCAGAAAGCATAACATGGGGTTTTGGGGGCGGAACGCTGGGAAACGGTGGGAAACGCTGGGAAACGCTTGACAGGGTTCGCCGGAAGGTCGGGAATTCGGGTTTTGGGGCGCGGTGGGAGAGATCTGTGCGGGCTTTAGCGCGTCGCCGGCTTGCGCAGCAAAAAAGCCAACAGCGCGCTAAGGGCCGCCGCCACGGCCAGGGCGGCGAAGGCGTTGCTGAACGCCCGGTGCGGGTCGGCCCCCCCATCGATTCCAGCGTCCGTGAGCAGGCCGATCAACTGCTGCAAGGCCGCTCCGCCCAAAAAGGGGAAGATGTTGGCGAACCCGGTGGCTGTTCCGGCGTATTTCACGTCAAAAAGCTCTTTGACCGCCGCGAAAAACACAGCCGCTCCGCCGCCCAGGGCGGTTATGGAATAAGCTAGAAGGTACAGGGCCAGCGCCGTCATGGGTAGCTTGGGCAGGCCCAGAACCAGTGGGATGGAGAGAACCGTCGTGCCCAGGGAAAGCCAGATCAGCACGGTTCTGGGCGAGCCGCAGCGCGCCGTGACCCAGGTGAACAATGGCGCGGCAAACAAAGAGCAGGTGGATAGCGACAGGACCAGGCCGGACTCCCGTACGCTCAAGCCCAGGCCTTTGGTGAGAAACTGCCCGGCCCACAGGCCGATAAAGGCGAAGTAAATTCCGCCCTGGCAAAAATACCAGAAACCGAGCAGCCAGAGCTGTTTTTCCGCCAGAATGTGCCGGAGCGCGGTTTTAAGCCGCGTGATCCCAGGCTCGGTCGCTTTGGGTGCCGGCACGGCATTTTCCCCGTCGCGCACTATTACCCAAACCAGGGCGGCGCACAGGATGGTGAGGGCGGCCAGCAGCAGGTATACAGCCCGCCAGCCGGCCATGGTCGCGGCATAGGCCATGGGCGAGGACGCCAGAAAATATCCCAGGCCGCCGATGCTGAAAGAAACGGCTGTAAGCCGGCCAAAGGCGCCGGCCGGAAACCATATGGCGATGAGTTTCATGAAGGGCACCGCCACCACGGCCACACCAGCGCCGATAAGCGCTCGGGAGACGATTGCCCAGGCCGGGCTTTCCGTGACGGCGAAAAGCAAAGTGCCCGCCCCGGCCAGCAGCAGGGCGGCGGTAACGCTTTTGCGGGCTCCCAGTGTGTCGGAGAGCAGCCCGGCCGGAATCTGCATGGCCGCGTAAGAATAGGACAGGGCTGCCGTCAGAAGGCCCAGGCCGGCGCCATCCACCCCAAGAGATGCGCCGACCTCTCCGGAGACCGTAGACAATCCAACCTGATGGAAGCAGGAAATCATGCTCGCCAGAATCATTATGGAGAAAATGCACCAGCGGCGCTGGCGCTCGATGAATGGGGAGTGGAAGACGCGCATTTAGGTTATCTGTTCTGAAATAAGACCTGTTAAAGCTTCCGGCGCGGCCACCTTGCGCTTGATCTCCAAGGTCGGCTTGGGATTGTAGAAAACCGCCAGATCCTGCCCGGCCAGGCTGTAACCGATCATTTCATCCGTGCTGGAAAGGTTGCCCTGTTTCAGGGCCAGAGCGATCCGCTCGCGCAGCAGGGCGTTAACGGCCCGTTGGGCCAGGCTGGAAACTATTATCGCCATATCGTACGGTCCCGCGCTTTACTTTTTCGGCAGCACCTTGAGCTTGCCGTCCACCTTGGCCTTGGTCAATGTTTTCAGCTTCTGGGATTTTTTCGCCAGTTCCTTGCCCCGTTGCTCCTGTTTTCTCCGGGCCGCGGCAAAAACCCTTTCCCGAATAGTCTCGAAGCGCAGAATGGTGCGCAGGGCCGCTATCCCCAGAGCCAGCATGCTCACCACCACGATCGCGGCCTGCTGCACCTGCCAGCTTTGCTTGGATAAAACTCCGGCCGCCCATTCCGCCCCGATGTTCTCGCCGTAATAGAGCAGCAACGGGAAGCCAAGCAGGATCAGAGCCAGGCAGATTATTTCCAGCCAGAAGAACGTCTTAGCCATAACCAGGGAAAACAGGGTGCCGTCCCGCACCAGGCGCAGGAATTTAAGCCGGCTTTCCATTTTTTTGATGCGTTCTTCTTCTTCCTCCGCCAGAACCTGGGCCTTGCGGAACTGCTCCGCGCCGTTCAGATTGCTTTGCAAGGCCCAGTTCAGGTTGGCCGCGCAGAGGTTGTAGCTTTTGTTGAACTCGACCATGGCCTTGGGAAAAGGGAACCAGGCCGCTTCATCGCGGATCTGGTTCAGGCGTTCGGCGTAGCCCCGGAATCTGTTTTTAAAATCTTTGCTTTCGGCCTGCACAAGGGACTGCATGTCCCTTTCCAGAAGCGCCAAGCCCTGAATGACCGCATGGTAAGGCACAAAGTTGTGCACCGCGCCAAGGGCGAGCAGTTTTTTAATGCGCTCGGCGGCTTTTTTGTTGAACTCATGGTCCGGGATGAACCAGTTGGGCAGATCGTTCTGGAGCCTGTTCAGGTTCTGGATCGCGCCTTCGGCCTCGGTTTCCGCCCGCATCCAGGGAATAAACAGACTGGAGAGCATCTGGATGTGCCCGCGCTCCATTTCCGGATCCAGAAGGATGCGGTTGAACAGGTGAGGGTCCCTGTTGATCAGCTCCAGCATCATGGGAGCGGCTTTGTCGGCAAATCCGCTTTTCACCTGGCAGACCAGTATGCGGTATTCCGGCTCCAGCCATTTGGGGCAGACCTGGCGCGCCTGGCCGTACAAGGCGGAGGCCTGGGCGAAGCGCCCCTGCATTTCAGCGCAGCGCGCCTGAAGCATAATGTTCCAGGCCTGGGCCAGGCCTGGCGGGCTCATGACCTCCGCTTCTTTCCAGAGCGAGGCCGCCCGGGCAAAATCACCGCGCTCCATAGCCACAAAACCCAGCAGGGACGGTCCCCTGGCATCGCGGGGGAAGCGCACGGCCAGGTTTTGCAGTTCTTTATCCAGCTTGTGCAGATCCGCCTTGGGGAATTCCGCCAGGCGTTCCCAGATTGGGTTGTCGTCCACGTTGACCAGATCTTTAGTCAGCGCGGCCGGATATTCTTTGCCGCGCACCCGCCACATCAGGGGCAGGCCGCGCACCTGCATCGGTGAACAAATATCGAAGATGGCCCGGCAGATAATGCCTGTAGGGCCGGAATCCTTCAGAAGCGCGTCCAGGGAGTGCGGATCTTCAGCCAGTTTGGCGTCGATCTGGGTAACTCCGTCCTTCATCATGGCAAAGTCCAGGGCGGCTACCTGCTTCCAGACGTTGGGATCGCGCGCCTCCATGCCGCGAGTGGGGCAGGATGCGCTCTCGTGGCTGCGCTGGCCACAATAGAAGCAATGCGCGTGGCTGCCCAGGATCAGGCGTCCCGGCACGAGCGTGGGCAGCATGCCGGCCGGGCGTTCCTGCCCCAGGTTAAGGCTTACGTTGCACCAGTCTTCCGCGCTGTGCCGGCTTATGGCAAAGCGCACTTCGTGCACGGTGAACTCCGGCCCCAGCAAAATGGCGTTGCGCTGCCCCAGGTGCGGGAAGTCCGGCATGAGCTGTTCCCAGTCCAGCCCGATTTTACCCGGCAGGTCATTATTGAAGTTCATTCCCCCGCGATCCGCCACAGCCATGACGCATGGCCAGTAGCCGGAACTCTCCCCGTTTTTTATCCGGTGGATCAGGGTAAGGAAGTCCCGGCACCAGTTTTTCAACTGGGTCAGAGTCTCCAGTTGGAATATCAGGAAATTGTCGTGAATGGTAAAGCGCAGCTTGTTGCGCTGGAGCAGGGATTCCATGTGGTTGAAAAACTCCCGCCAGCCGGTCTGGAACGATTTGTCCAGCGGGTTGCCCACAGGCCGCAGAATGCCGTACCAGCCCAGGGACGGCTGGTACATAAGGCGCGCGTCGCCGTGCAGAACCTGCCAGTCCGCCTTGGCCAGGCCGGGGAAGACATCCTCTTTTACCAGGGTGATGCCGGGCAGCACGCCCACGCTTTCCACCGCTTCCGGGTGCACGAAGATGGTGAACCCCTGAGGAACGGCCTGGCCCTGTTCCCACAGGTCCGGGTGAAAGTCCAGATCAAAGGCGCCGCCGGCTCCGTAGGACAAGGTGGCGGTGAAAATTTGCATTGTGACCGGAAGGGCGTTAAACTTGGCCCAGACTTCCAACCGGGCCACGGCCAGGAAGACGTCTTTGGAGAAAAAATACCACAGGGCCTGCCCGCGCTCCACGGCCACCTTGATGCCGCCGTAATCCTGCAGCGTCTGCAGGAGTACGGAGTTGGCCTCGCCCTGCCAGATCAGCCACAGGGCATAACCGCGGCTTTCCATGCGGACTTCGGCCAAAGGCCGGATTTGCTCGCGCAGGCTGCGCATATAAATCATAAATTCACCTTAACATCGGAGAAAGCGATTATGGACATCAGTAAAACCATAGCGGCACTCAAAAAAGAGCCGGGATTCACGGATAACGTAGGCATGATCCTCACCCACAACGGCGTTGTCCGGAGCTGGTCGCGCAAAGGCCACGAGCCGGTCAAATCCGTGACGGTCAAGCCGGACAAGGCCAAAATGGACGCCCTGTGCCGCGAAATTGAGGGGCGGCCCGGCATATTCCGCATTATCGCCCAGGCCGAATCCGGCACCCTGAAACCGGGCGATGACCTGTTGTTCCTGATAGTGGCCGGCGATGTGCGTGAAAACGTGAAGGCCGCCTTTGCCGAGCTTCTGGACCGTATAAAATCCGAAGCCGTTATCAAGCAGGAACATCTAGGCTGAACTTTTTTCCTGTCCGCATTTTATGCAAAATTTATTCCCGATCAACCATTTAATCGGGCAAAAATAAATAATCTTTTCCTTGTGCATTTTCATTTTTAGTAAAATTGATTAAAACTCCCGGAACAGATATGGAATATTTTATAATTTTTCCGAAAAGGCTGGAATTACTTCAGGAGTCACGATGTACTCTCAGGAAAATTTGCTGCGGCAGGTGTTGGACAAGGTGGCTGATCAGATCAGCGGTTCTTTGCGGGAAAGTGTGACCGAGGCGGTTAAACGCGAGCTTTCCAGCAGCTTGGCCAAGGCTGTGGTGGAGGGAGAGTTCCACAAACGCCTGAACGACGAAATCCTGCTGGGCTTGCAAGGCATTTACCGTGAAATTTCCCAGGCGGAAAGAAACGGCGCTGTTGGTTCCGCGCCGGATGCTCATCAGGCGGCCCAGATGTTCACCGAGGCTTCCAAACAGCTCGACGAAGTTATGGCCACCACCCTGGAAGCCACGGAAAATATCATGGCCACGGTGGAGCATCTGGTGGAGCGGCAGGAAGAGGCGGCCATGATCATTGACGCATTCAAGGACGCGGGCCGCAACGAGCCGGAAGTGCGGCGCCTGGATGAAATCAACAAAGGCTTTGAAGAAAGCCTGACCTCCATAATGACCGCCCTGAGCTTTCAGGATTTGACCGGCCAGCGTCTGAAAAAGGTGGTCAGCGCTCTTAACGGAATCCGCGAAACAGTGTTTGATCTGTACGTTTCCACCGGGCTGATCCTGAAAAAAAGCAAGGAAGAACCGGAAAAGGATCTGGAGCAGATTGCGGCGGAATCCCGCGATCAGGCCAGGCAGATTCGCAACTCTGAACTCAAGGGGCCGTCGCGCGCCTCCTCGCAGAGCGACGTGGACAGTTTGTTGGCGGATCTGGGGCTGTAGATATCAGCGGCAGCATAATGATAGGGCGGCTGTACTCCAGCCGCCTTCAGACTGCTGACAAAGTCCCCGTTTACGCGAACGGGGACTTTGCTTTTTATCTTCTCTATGTTATGCATAATCATGATAAAAAAGAAGCAACAACGCCAACTGAAGATGGAACTTGTCTGTATTGATGAGCTTG
>JAVBSC010000077.1:0-15520 GCA_031547305.1 Desulfovibrionaceae bacterium | reverse complement strand
GGCATGGCGGAAATCATGCACGCGGCCAACCGGGGCGAGCGGATTTCCGTGGTCTTCATCAACAACACCGTCTACGGCATGACCGGAGGCCAGATGGCTCCCACAACGCTGATCGGGCAGAAAACCACCACCTGCCCTTCCGGCCGTTGCCAGGAGCGCGAGGGCGGAAGCATCCGCATGGCGGAAATAATCGCCACCCTGGGCGGCGTGGCCTACGCGGCCCGCTGTTCCCTGGACAGCGTCAAGAACATCCGCCAGGCCAAAAAAGCCGTGCTGCGCGCCTTTGAGGTGCAGGAACAGGGCCTGGGCCTTGGCTTTGTGGAGCTTCTGGCCGGCTGTCCGACCAACTGGCGCCTGGACCCCATAAAAGCCAACGAACGCATCCGCACGGACATGATCCCCTGCTTCCCCCTGGGCGTGTTCAAAGACCTCAAGGACGCCCCGGCCTGCGACGGCGCCGCGGTCCTGGACGCCAAAGGAGGCGCGCAATGAGCTTTTACCTGGATGTGACCATGGCCGGCTTCGGCGGCCAGGGCGTAATGCTCATCGGCAACCTGCTGGCCTACGCGGCCATGGATGAAGGCCTGAACGTCACCTTCATGCCCGTGTACGGGCCGGAAATGCGCGGCGGCACGGCCAACTGCACCGTGGTCCTCTCTGACGAGGACATCGGCGCGCCAATCATCAAGCGCCCCAAAAGCCTGATCGTTCTGAACCAGCCCTCCCTGGAAAAATTCCAGCCCCGCCTGGAAGACGGCGGAGTGCAAATAATCAACTCTTCCCTGGTGGACATGAGTCTGGCCGAACACGGCCGCATCCGCAGCTTCGGCGTGCCGGTCAACGAAATCGCCGACAAGCTTGGCAGCGGCAAAATGGCCAACATGGTCGCCCTGGGCGCTTATATTAAAGCCACCAAGGCCCTCAGTCTAAAGCGCGTCCAGGATAGCCTGCACCATGTGGTTTCCAGCCACTACCAGCACCTGTTGCCCAAAAACGCCGAGGCCCTGGCCGCCGGCTATGACGCGGTTTAAATAAATCGGGTCGCGCCCGGACAGATGATGACGGGGGGGGCACCCCCCACCCGCGTCCACGCCATGGACATGGCCACAGGAACACATTCAGCGCCCCTGCCCCGCATTCGCGTGGCAGGGGCGCCCACTATGGAGCTTCCAATGGCTATATTTTCCGTGTTATAATGACAACTCCGTTAGCGGACGTTGGAAACCTGGCGGCCATGTGCCGGGACGGCTCGACCTTCGCTTTTTCCGACGACATCATGTCCTTTGCCACGGACGGTGAGCGCCGCTCCTTTCTGGCCTGAGTCTGGGAGGAGGGCGATGAACCAATTGATCCGCCAGCCTGGGTTTTGCCGGAAGACAGCCGTTAGGCAAAAGCCGCGCTCCATAGAAAGTACAATAAAACTCCAGCGGGCGCCTTAAAGTGAATCCGCTCTAAAGTGCTCCAGGCTTTTGGCCTGTGGACCGCAAGCGTAATCCATCACTGTGCGTAATTCCGCACGCAAATATCCCTTGTGTAATATGTAATACACTTTATTTTGTTCTGTATGCATTTCCGCACACTTTTTTTCACCCGCTTACAGTGTAAAAATTTATATTAATTATTATAGTATGTTATTTACCAATATTGTTGGCACTTAAATAGCATGCGCGAATTTGTGCTAAAATTAACATGGATTTTATATGCCAGAGACCGGTTTCGCCGGAAGCGGCATAAATCAATCAGTCATCTAAGGAGGTTTTAATGGTTCACGGGAAAAAATTCGTATTTTGCTCCGCGCTTTCGTTTTGCCTTATGTTCTTGCTCAGCGCCGCGGCCTTTGCGGAGGGAAGCCTGACCATAGTGGCCAGCCAGGATCAGCTCCAAAGCATGGACGTGCTTTTGAAGGATCTGAAGGATGAGAACGTGCGGGTGAAAATCCTGGCGCCGGAAGCGGCGGCACAGGCTAAACAAGACGATTACCTGATCCTGGTGCTGAACGGCCGGCCGTCTGATCCGGCATATTCCGCCCTGGGGCCGAAGATTCTTACGGACAGCGACAGGAAAATCCTGGAGCGGAGCGGTGGCAAAAAACTTATTGTGGCCCGCGACGTCTGGAAAAACGGCCAGGAAGTTGTTTGCTTCGCCGGCAACACCGATGCGGACGCCCAGACAATCCGCATGGAAACAAAAGGCAAATGGTGGGATATCGTCGCCGGCTGGTTCAACATAGCCGTGGGCGGCATGCATGGTTATTAGCGCGTTTAGAAAGTTAGTGGTCTCAGAAGTGTCACACACCATATAACGTGAGGAAGGAAAAACGCATGAAGAGAGTAGCTTGCATTTTGACGGCCCTGGCCGTGTTTATGCTGGCCGGCCTGCCGGCCCACGCGCTGGAGGCCATGTACGGGCTGACCGGTCTATATGTGAACAGGGACGGCGCCTACAAGGGCTACACCCTGATTGCCCCGCAGGAAGGCAAGAAGGCCTACCTGCTGGATATGCAGGGTAAAGTCGTTCATTCCTGGGATCTGCCCGGCCCGGTGTTTTACTCGGAACTTCTGCCCAACGGCAATCTTCTTAGCGCCACCAACACTCCGGAAAAAAGCGTCATCGCTTTTGGCGGCAACCACGGCCATCTGGTGGAGCAGGACTGGTCCGGCAAGATCGTCTGGGAAGTAACCATGAACTCCAAAAAGAGCATCCTGCACCACGGTTTTGACCGCATGCCCAACGGCCACACTCTGGGCCTGGCCTGGGAGGAGAAGTCCTGGGATGAAGCCAAGGCCAAGGGCCGCAAGGACGTTCCCAAAGGGCCGGTGGAATCCTACAACAAGAATATGGCCGACGGCATCTGGCCGGACGTGATCTATGAATTCGACAAGGCCGGCAAAGTGGTCTGGGAATGGCACGCCTGGGATCATGTGGGCCCTGGAGCGGATCAGCTTAACATCAACCAGATGCTGCCGGACACCATAGACGGGGATCTCTACAAGTACCCGGACTGGACGCACTTCAACTCGGTGCGCTACAACGAAAAGACGGATCAATTGCTTATCAGCAGCCGCCAGTTCGGCGAAATACTCATCATTGACAAGAAGACCAGCAAAATCGTCTGGCGCTGGGGCAACCCGAGCACCCACGGCGCGGGCAAAGCGCCTTCCGGCTACGGCCTGGACGGCGATCAGCAGCTTTTCGGAAACCACGACGCCTGCTGGCTGGCCAACGGCAATATTTCCGTCTTTGACAACGGCACTTTCCGCCCCTCCGGGGCCAACTCCCGCGTGCTGGAAATCAACCCGCAAACCAACAAGATTGTCTGGTCCTACAGCCACAACCGGGAATACCCCAACGGCTTCTACGCGGCCTACCAATCATCGGCCCAGAAGCTGCCCAACAACAACTACCTGGTCAACACAACTCCCTACGGTCATATCTTTGAAGTCAGCCCGGCCAAAGATATCGTCTGGGAATACGTTAACCCGGTTGCCGGCAAGACCGGCGAAGCCCAATGCATAAACGGGCCGGACTGGCGCTCCAACCGCATGCACCGGTCCTTCCGCTACGGCGAGGATTTCACCGGCCTGAAGGGCAAGGATCTGGCCCCCAAGGAAGTCCTCAACCCCGGCTGCCCTGAACTGGCCCCGCTTATGGCCCCATATATCAAGTAGCCTTGCGGGCAATCGGGTCTGGCCCGGACCGCGACATGCCTCCGGCCCTTTTCCGCTTTGCGGAAAAGGGCCGTGCCGTAAATGAGATCTTGGCCTGAGACCCAGGCGGGGTTTGAGATTAGGTCCTAAAATTTCGCCGACAACCAGTACTGATTTTATAAATCGGCCAATGGCCGACTTATGAAGATCTCTCCGCCCGAAACCGCGGTTTCGGACTCGCCGGACTGCCGCCCGGCGTTAGATGTCATTTCATAAAGAAATATGAAATGACCTCTACAGATTTTCAGCGTACCAGTCTCCCGCCTGGCGCAGGCCGGCGCGGACATCGAATTGCGGGTCATAGCCGAGCAGGTTTTTGGCACGGGAGATATCGGCCAAGGAGTGCCGCACGTCTCCGGCCCGGAAGTCCCGGTGGGCCGCTTTGGCGGCGGAGGCTTCGGGGTGGTGCCGGGCCACTTCCTCGCGGATCAGGGCGAAGAGTTCGTTCAGGCTGGTGCGCTGGCCGACAGCCACGTTGTAAACGGTGTTCCAGGCTTCCGGTTTGCCGGCGCAGGCGGCCAGAATGTTGGCCTGCACGCAGTTGTCGATAAAGCAGAAGTCCCGCGAGGTTTCTCCGTCGCCGTTAATATGGATTTGTTCGTCTTTGAGCAGGCCGGCAAACCAGCAGGGGATCACCGCGGCATAGGCTCCGGCCGGGTCCTGGCGCTGCCCGAATATATTGAAGTAGCGCAGGCCTATGGACTTGAAGCCATAGGCCGAGGCAAAGACTTCCGCATACAGCTCGTTCACGTACTTGGTCACCGCGTATGGCGACAGCGGCTTGCCGATGCGGTCTTCCTGCTTGGGCAGGGTGGGCTCGTCGCCGTAGGTGGAACTGGAGGCCGCGTACACAAAGCCCTTTACGCCGGCGTCGCGGGCCGCCACCAGCATGTTCAGGTAGCCGTCTATGTTGCAGGTATTGGTCAGCAGGGGATCCTCAATGGAGCGCGGCACGGAACCGAGAGCCGCCTCGTGCAGCACGTAATCCGTTCCGGCGCAAAGTTCGCGGCAGGTTTGCAGATCCCGGATGTCCCCCCTGGTGAAGTCGAAGTTTTTCCACAAGTCCGGCCCCACCAGCTCCCGCACCATGTCCAGGTTTTTCTGATAGCCGGTGAAAAAATTATCCAGACCGCGCACTTTCTGCCCAAGGCGGAGCAGAGTCTCCAGCAGGTTCGAGCCGATAAATCCGGCCACCCCGGTAACCAGCCAAGTTTTGGGCTCTTGGCGCAGCTTTTCGCAAACTTCCGAATATGCGTTCATGACTATTCTCCATGTGGCGGCGCGCGGGAGCGGCCTTTATTATGAAGCTGCTTTAAGGCAGGGGGAGGGAATTGTAAAGTTCGTATCTCTGAACCGGATGTTGCGCCCAAGGCGGCATGAGGCTATAGTCCGGCCATGCGTTATTATCCCGCGTTTCTGGATTTGTGCAAGGCTCGCGTGCTTATAGTCGGGGCCGGCCCGGTGGGCCGCCGCAAAGCCGCTTCCATACTCTCGGCCGAACCCGCAAGCTTGCTCTGGCTGGATCCGCTGGTGCCGGTCGGGGATTTGGCCGATTTACCGCCTTCGCCCGCCCTGGCCTATGAACAGCGCGCCGTGCGCGAAGCGGACCTTGACGGCAAAACCCTGGTCTTTGCCGCCACCGGATCACGGGAGGCCAATGCCGTTCTGGCCGGCTGGTGCCGGGAGCGCGGCGTCTTGTGCAACGTGGCGGACGCGCCGGAAGAAGGCTCTTTTATCGTGCCGGCGCATTTTTCCAGCGGGCACATCCAGGTGGC
The DNA here is from genome assembly GCA_031547305.1 of Desulfovibrionaceae bacterium. Taxonomy (GTDB): domain Bacteria; phylum Desulfobacterota; class Desulfovibrionia; order Desulfovibrionales; family Desulfovibrionaceae; genus JAVBSC01. The sequence continues at coordinate 10,038 of JAVBSC010000077.1, read as the reverse complement.
CGTGTCCACAGGCGGAGCCAGCCCGGCCCTGGCCAAAAAAATTCGCCGGGATCTTGAAGTCTGGTTCGGCAAGCGGTACAGCCCTATCAGCGAGCTTATGGCCAGGCTGCGGCCCAGGGTGCTGGAACTTGGCCTGAGCGGCACGGAAAACGCGGACTTGTTCCGCGCGGTCGCGGATTGCGGCCTGGCGGATATTCTGGCGCGCGGGGATCTGGGAAAAGCCGGGAAAATTCTGAAAGAAACGCTCCCCCCCAGCCTGCAGGGGCAGATTGGAGATTTGTTGCATGAACTTGAATAGCCCGGGCCTGGATTTGGCCGATCTGGCCTCCATAGGCGTGATCATCTGCTACATCCTGGGCACGATCGGCATTTTTGCCGGCATCAGCAAAGGCAACCCCAGAGCGCAACGCCTGGCCAACAGTCTTACCCTGGCCGGGTTTGCCCTACACACGCTTTTAATTTTCAGCACCGTGCTGCTGTACGGCTTTGACGAGCTTTCCCGCGGCTATTTCATGCAGCTGCTGTCCTGGATTCTGCTTCTGATCTATTTCGTGCTCTGGCAATGGCTGCATTCGTCCTTTCTGGCCCTTACAGCTTCGCCCCTGGCGCTGATTCTCTACGTGGCGGCCCTCAAGCTTGGCGCGGTACAGGCCAAGGTGCCGCCTTCCCTGGTGGGGCTTTTTTACGCCCTGCACATCGGCCCGTTGTTCTTAAGCTTCGGCCTGCTGGCTCTGGCCTTCGGCTCCGCTTTGCTTTTTATGCACATGGAGCGCAAAATAAAGACCAAAAGCCATTTATCCGGTTTTGACCGCGAAATGCCCGCCCTAGCCACCTTTGACCGCATCAACAAGATCGCCGTGCTCTTCGGGTTGCCGCTGTACACCCTTGGCCTGGCCTCCGGGTTCATCTGGGCGCCCATGGCCTGGGGCAAGATGATTTCCTGGGATCCCAAGGAAGTCATTTCCCTGTTCATCTGGTTTTTATACGCCCTGTTGTTCCACCAGCGCATCGCCCTGGGCTGGCAGGGACGCAAGGCCGCGATTATGCTGATCTGCCTGTTTTCGCTATCGGTATTTTCCTTGGTCGGGGTAAATTTTTTCATGCCCACGCATCACAGTTTTATAAGCGCGCAGCCCTGATATGAACAGCCAGATCCATCTTGTTGGCCTGAATCACCGCACGGCCGGCGTTGAAGTGCGCGAGCGCTTCGCCCTGAGCGCGCCCGACTGTCAGGAAAAAGGCCTTTTCCCGCCGGATTCGCCGGTCCAGGAAAACCTGATCCTCTCCACATGCAATCGGGTGGAAGTGCTGGCCGTGGGCGAGACTCCAGACCTGGACGCGCTTGTTCTGGAACATTGGGCCGGGGCCAGAGGGCTGGCGGGCCGGGATCTGGCCCCTTACGTCTACCGCCACCAAGGCCGGGAGGCGGTTGAGCACCTTTTCAGCGTGGCCGCCAGTCTGGATTCCATGGTCCTGGGCGAGCCGCAGATTCTCGGCCAGCTCAAGGACGCCTACAAAAAGTCTTTGGAGCGCGGCTCCACCAGGGTTATTCTGAACCGCTTGCTGCACAAGGCTTTTTCAGTGGCCAAGCGGGTGCGCTCGGAAACCGGGGTGGCTTCCAGCGCTGTTTCCATAAGTTATGCGGCCGTGGAACTGGCCAGGCGCATCTTCGGCGACATGTCCGCCTACCGGGCTCTGTTGATCGGCGCGGGAGAAATGGCGGAACTGGCCGCCACACACCTGATGAACGCGGGCATCAAATCCGTCTGGGTGGCCAACCGCACCTATGCCAGGGCTGTGGAACTGGCCGCCTGCTACAACAACGGCGAGGCCGTGCCTTTTGAAAACCTGCTGGATCGCCTGCACGAGGTGGACATAGTCATAAGCTCCACCGGCGCGCCGGATTCCATCATCACGGCCGCGGATATGCGGCCGGTGCTGAAGCGCCGTAAGAACCGGCCCATGTTCTTTATCGACATAGCCGTGCCCAGGGACATAGACCCGGACGTGAACGGATTGGATAATATTTATCTTTATGATATCGACGATTTAAAGGAAGTTGTCGAAGAAAATATGGCTCAGCGCCGTGACGAGGCCGCCAAAGCCAGGCTGATCGTGGACGAGGAAGCGGTAAAATTCATGAGCTGGCTGGATTCACTTGACTTGCAGCCCACCATAGTGGACATGTTGGGCCGCTCGGAGCGCATCGCCCAGGAGGAACTGGCCAGAACCCTCAAGCGTATCGGGCCGGTAAATCAGGATACGGAAGACGCCCTGCGCGCCATGCTCAACTCCGTGGTCAAAAAGCTGAACCATGACCCCATAGTCTTTTTGAAGCGCCATTTGGGGGAAGATCAGACCGGCCGGCAGCGCGTCGGCCTGATCCGGCGGGTTTTCAACCTGGATCAGGATTACCTGGACGAGGACAACCGATGTCCGGGGAAAAAGGATTTGTAAGTGCGCGGCTATTTCATTGACGAACTCGACGACGCGGAACTGGACCGCTTGCGCATCCGTCTGAAGTCGGCCGGCCTGGAGTCTCCGGTTCAGGATCTGTTCTGGCTGCCTGTACCGCCGGACCTGCTCACTCCTGCGCAGCAAGCGCACCGGGACTCCTGCGGGCCGCACTGTCTGGCCCTGGAGCTTGGTCCAAACTCGGCGCGGCTGGAGCTTCTGGTTCGCGCCAAAGGCCGGATGCGCTGCGAATGTCTGGTGTTTGCCTCCCCGGCACTGCGCGGCCGCATGATTGAATATTTGGAATCGCTGCTGGAGCAAGGCCCATTTTCTGAATAGTTCGGATTGCGGGACTCCGGCATTTCTACATAAAACTCAACACGGGAGTATAAAATGACCAAAATTGTCAATACCACCAAAGCTCCGGCCGCCATCGGCCCTTATTCCCAGGGCGTTGTATGCGGCAACCTGGTGTTCAGCTCCGGCCAGCTCGGCATTGACCCCCAGACCGGCGACCTGAAAAACGGCATCTCCGACCAGGCCAAACAGTCCATGGACAACCTCAAGGCCGTGCTGGAAAGCGCCGGCTCCAGCCTGGATAAAATCCTGAAAACCACCATCTTCCTGAAAGACCTGGCCGACTTTGGCACGGTAAATGAAATATACGCCTCCTACTTTAAAGGCGCCTTCCCGGCCCGCAGTTGCGTCCAGGTGGCCAAACTGCCCAAAGACGGCCTGGTGGAAATCGAAGCCGTGGCTTATCTGTAAGCGAAATACTTGATGGGCTCCAAGGGGCGCGGCCTCTTGGCGGAGGGAGTTGGGGAGGCGCCGCCTCCCCGGCGTTCACCTCCCGCGCATGCCGCGCACGGCGTTGAGCACGGCCAGCAGGGCCACGCCAACGTCAGCGAACACCGCTTCCCACAGTCCGCTCAGTCCGACTATGCCAAGGGCCATGAAGGCTGTTTTAACGCCCAGGGCCAGTATGATGTTCTGGACGACCACGGCGCGCACCTTGCGGGCTATGCGGAAGAGTTCCGGAATGCTGGCCAGGGAATCGTTCAGGATCACCGCGTCCGCCGCCTCTATGGCCGCTTCGGAACCCACCTTGCCCATGGCTATGCCCACACCGGCCAGGGCCAGGCTTGGCGCGTCGTTGATGCCGTCGCCCACAAAAGCGGTTTCCCGGCCGCCCAACTCCCGCATGATCTTCACCTTGTCCTCCGGCAGCAGGCCGGCCCGGTAATCGCTCAGGCCGGCTTCGGCCGCTATGCGTGCGGCGGTTTCCGCATTATCGCCGGTGAGCATGGCGCTTTTAAGGCCCCGGCCGGCCAGTTCCGCAATTACCGCGGCGGATTCCGGCTTCAGGCGATCCTCGGCCGCCAGACAACCCAGATAGGTGGAATCTTTGGCTACGTACACAAGGGAACCAGGGGCTTGAGATTCTCTGAATTCCACGCCGTTTTCCCGCAGCAGCCGGGCCGTGCCGGTCAGGTAGACCGCGCCGTCCCACACCGCCCGCATGCCCTTGCCGGGCACTTCGCTGATCACCGCCTCGGCCGGGCGTCTGAAGTCGGGCACGGCCCGCATGACCGCCCTGGCCACCGGGTGGTTGGAGTCGGATTCCGCGATGGCCGCGGCCCGCAACAAATCCGCTTCCATTATTCCCTCGGCGGGCAGGATTTGGCTCAGGTTGAAGGAACCTGTGGTCAGGGTGCCGGTTTTGTCAAAGACCAGGGTTTTAACGTGCAGCAGGGCGTCCAGGACCGTGCCGCCCTTGACCAGGATGCCGCGCCGCGAAGCCGCGCCGATGCCGCCGAAGTAGCCGAGAGGTATGGAGATGATCAGGGCGCAGGGGCAGGAGATGACCAGAAGCACCAGGGCGCGGTAAATCCAGGCGCCAAAGGGTTCTCCGGTAATCAGGGGCGGCAGGACGGCCACCAGGGCCGCGCCGCAGAAGACGGCCGGCGTATAATAGCGGGCGAAACGGGTAATGAAGCGCTCCGTTGGGGACTTGTTGGCCGAAGCGCGCTGCACCAGATCCAGAATGCGGGCCATGTGCGTATCCGCGAAGCGTGATTCAACCTCTATGGTCAGCGCGCCGTCCAGGTTTATGGAGCCTCCCAGGGCCTTGGCCCCTTGCTCCAGGGTGACAGGAAGGGATTCTCCCGTCAGCGGGCTTTGGTCCACCTGGGAAATGCCGCTGATCACCAGTCCGTCCAGGGGAATTTTTTCTCCCGGTTTGACCAGCACCAGATCGCCCGGCGCCACTGCCTCCACTTTTTTCACTACCGGCAGACCTCCTTCCAGCACCGTGGCCAAAGTTGGTTTGCTGGCCAGAAGATTTTTGATAGATTTCAGTGATTTGTCCGTGGCCAGTTCCTGAAAAAATTCACCGGTCCGGTAAAAGAGCATCACGCCCACGGCCTCGGAAAGGTGCTGCAAAGCGATGGCCGCCAGAGTGGCTCCGCACATTAGCGTGAACTCGTTAAGCAGGCTGCCCTTGCGGATCTGCCCCCAGGCCGCGCCAAAAATGGACCAGCCGCACACCAGGTACGGCAGGCCGTAAGCCGCGGCCACGCCGGCCAGGCCAAAGCGCGCCTCAATGGCCCCTTCAAAGCCCAGAGCCAGCCCGAACACCAAGGCGCAGCCAATCAGCAGCGTGGCCTCGCGCCGGTGCGCCGGCCCGGCCTCCGGTTTTTCCTCGCTTCCGCCGCAAGTCGGGCAGCAACCGCCCAGGTTGCAAGTTTCGCTCATCTAGTCATCTTCTCCTTCCACTAAAGAATGGATTTCCATGGAGTGGTAGAATTCCGGGTCCATGGGGGTATGCTCGGCACAGATTTTTTGTTCGCGAGCCAGAATCCGCTGGATGCGCTTTTCATCCTCGATGATGGATGGCGAATCCTGGAGCGATTCCATGACCCAGGCCAGGGTTTTGCGGGCCAGGGCCGGGCTGCCGTCCTGGTCGGCCAGGCTGTAGTAGACCCATTTGCCGCGCTTGCGGCCCTCGATCAGCCTGGCCTGCCGGAGCACGGAAAGGTGCTTGGAAGTGGTGGACGGGGCCAGATCCAGAAAAGCGGTCACCTGGCAGACGCAAAGCGCGCGGCCGCGCAGGGCCATCAGAATGCGCACGCGGTTTTCGTCCGTAATGGCGCGGGCGGTATTCATGAAATCGAACATGTTTTCTCCGGCGGTAATTGCGGACAATAATCGACCATCAATTCGTCATATGACGAAATGTAGTTGATGATATTTTATTTGTCAAGCGAACGAGAATGATTTTCGTTATCCAGTGCGCCGGGCCGGCGGGAACCGCGTCTGGCGGAGGGCCCGCTGGCGTTACAAATATCCGTGCTGGACTTGCCGGGAAAATATATTAACTATGTGGTGCCTGTTCCGCATAAAGTCCGTTCCGGCCGGGCCGCCAGGCCAATGCCCGGACGCGGCAAACCTGAAGGAGTATGTCATGCCCAGCATCAAGGTTAATGGAATGAGTTGTGAACATTGCCGCAAGAGCGTTACCGAAGCTTTGAACAAACTGCCCGGCGTGAAGGACGTTAAAGTGGATCTGCTGACCGGATCCGCAAGCTGGACTGATGCCGACCCGGCCAAGCCCGCGTCCGTTGAGGCCGCAAAGGCTGAGGTGCGGCGCATCGGCTTTGACGCGCCTTAAGGCTTAAGGTGATCGCCATGGACGCCCCGGTTCAGGATACATCCGCCAACGCCGCCGCCAATCCGGAACTTTCCGGCCAGGCCTGCGAGTTTTCCATCAGCGGCATGCACTGCGCGGCCTGTTCCGCGCGCATCGAGCGGGCTGTCGGCGCCATGGACGGGGTGGACAAAGTCACGGTCAGTCTGGCGGCCGCTAGCGCCACGGTGCAAACCGCGCCTGGGACGGATGCGGACGCCCTGCGCGAAGCGATTGTGAAGCGCGTGGCTGACCTTGGCTTCAAGGCCGAGCCTCAGGCCGCCGGCGGCGGATTAGAGGACGCGGCCGAGCGTTGGGAACACCGCAACGCCCGGGAAAAAGCGGAACTGGAATCCATGCGCCGGGATCTTGTGCCGGCCTTTTGTTTTGCCTTGCCCCTGCTTATTCTTTCCATGGGCGAAATGCTCGGCCTGCCCCTGCCGGCTTTTCTGGATCCCCATCACTTCCCGGCCGTGTTCGCCCTGGTCCAACTGGCCCTGTGCCTGCCCGTGCTTTACGCTGGGCGGCGGTTCTATCTTTCCGGCCTGCCTGCCCTGGCCCGGCGCGGGCCGAACATGGATTCCCTGGTGGCCATGGGCACCGGCGCGGCCTTTATTTACAGCCTGTGGAACACTGTGGAGATCATCCTGGCCGGCCTGGGCGTTCCGGCTGAGGCAGCTGTTATGCACCGGGTCATGGATTTGTATTATGAGTCAGCGGCCGTGCTTATGGCTTTGGTTTCTCTTGGCAAATATATGGAGGCCAAATCCAGGGCCAAGACTTCCCAGGCGGTAAAGGCCCTGCTGGATTTGGCGCCGGAAACCGCCACCATAGTCAAGGACGGCGAACTACGCGAAGTGCCCGCTTCCTCCATAAAGCCGGGCGATTTTCTGCTGGTGCGGCCAGGGGAACGCATCCCGGTCGACGGGGTGGTCACGGAAGGGAATTCCGCTGTGGATGAATCCATGCTCACCGGTGAAAGCCTGCCTGTGGAAAAATCTCCGGACAGCCCGGTGGCCGGCGGTTCCATTAACCGCCAGGGCGCCTTTGTCATGCGCGCGGAGCGCGTGGGCGCGGATACGGTGCTGGCCCGCATCGTCCAGCTGGTCCAGAGCGCCCAGAGTTCCAAAGCCCCCATTGCCAGCCTGGCGGACCGCATCAGCCTGTATTTTGTGCCCGTGGTCATGCTGCTGGCCCTTTTATCCGGCCTGGGCTGGCTGCTCAGCGGCGCGGATTTCGCCTTCAGCCTGCGCGTTTTCATTTCCGTCATGGTCATTGCCTGCCCCTGCGCAATGGGCCTGGCCACTCCCACCTCCATCATAGTGGGCACGGGCCGTGGCGCGCAACTCGGGGTGCTGATCAAGGGCGGAGACGCTCTGGAAAAGGCTTCCAAACTGGATGTGCTGCTTTTTGACAAGACCGGCACCCTGACCCGGGGCAAGCCGGAACTTCTCGACCTGGGTCTCTGCCCCCTGCCGGACGGCTGGCTGCAAAACCAGCCGGTGCTCAACCAACTGCTGTATAAGGGCGTCCCCGCTTCCGAAGCCAGGGATTCCGAGATTATGCTCCGTCTGGCCGCTTCTTTGGAAGCGCTCTCCGAACACCCCCTGAGCCTGGCCGTGGTGGAAGCGGCGCGTGCCAGGAACCTGCCTTTCTGGCCGGTTCAGGACTTCGCCGCCCTGCCGGGCAAAGGCGTCAAAGGCGCGCTCCTGGCGGAAGGCGGTCTGCTCAGCCTGAGCCTGGGCAGCGCCCGCATGGCTGAAGAACTGATGGCGGGGCGGGACTTCGCGCCTTTGGAGGCCAGGTTGGAAGCGTTGGCCAGCCAGGGCAAAACCCCGTTGGTGCTGCTGGCGGATTCGACCCCCCTGGCCATATTCGGCCTGGCGGACTCCCCCAGGCCGGAGGCCTCGGAAGTGCTGACCCAGCTTAAAAAACTCGGCCTGCGCCTCATTATGCTCACCGGGGACAACGAACGCACCGCTAAAGCCGTGGCCGGCCGTCTGGGGCTGAACGAAGTCCGGGCTCAGGTTATGCCGGAAGACAAGGAAAAAGCCGTGCAGGCGCTCCAGGCCCAGGGACTGGCCGTGGGCATGGTCGGCGACGGCGTAAATGATGCTCCGGCCCTGGCCCGCGCGGACGTGGGCTTTGCCATGAGCGGCGGCATAGACGTGGCTGTGGAAGCCGGCGACGTCATCCTGATGCGCCACGGCCTGCACGCCGTGTTGACCGCCCTGGCCCTGAGCCGGGCCACCATGCGCAACATCCGCCAGAACCTCTTCTGGGCCTTTGCCTACAATGTCCTGGGCATCCCCGTGGCCGCCGGGCTTCTGCACCTTTGGGGCGGCCCGACTCTTTCCCCCATGATCGCCGGCGCGGCCATGGCCCTTAGTTCGGTAACGGTGGTTGGCAATGCGTTGAGATTGCGATTCTTCAAATAAATCAGAGGAGATCGAAATGGTCAGGCATATTGTCGCCTGGAACTACCAGGATGGTTTTACCGAGGCGGAAAATAAGAAAAACGCTCTCAAGGTCCAATCGGATCTGGAGGCCCTGACGCGGTGCATCGGGGGTATAGTGGAACTCAAGGTCCACATAAACGCACTGCCTTCAGGCAATAGGGATATTATTCTCAACAGTCTGTTTGAAAGCGAAGAAGCCCTGGCCGCGTACCAGGTTCATCCTGAACATAAGAAAGTCAGCGCTTCCGTCGAGCTGGTCGTAAAAAACAGGGTATGCATTGATTATTACGAATAGCCGTGGTGAGCTGGCGCTGCCTTTTATACCTCATCAAGCTTGAACCGGCATCCTGGGGAGATGGAGTCCGTAACGTTGTTCGGCCGGAAAACCGGCGCGTCCAGATCGCCCAGAAGCGTGGCATTTTCTCCCTCCACCAGCAGGGCCGAACCTTCACGCAGAGCCAGCACTTTTTGTTCCGGATTCAGGCACAGGAATTCGTCCAGACGTTCCTCGCGGCTTTCGCCGTTATGCCCGGACGGTTTGCCGCTGATGAAATGCGGGTTGATCTGGAAGGGAATAAGAGCGCAGGCCTTCAGAGACGGGGGCTCCACCACGGGCATGTCGTTGGTGGTGCGTATGGTCGGGCAGGCCACGTTGGTTCCGGCGCTCCAGCCCATGTAGGGCATGCCGTTTTCGGCCCGCTCGCGGATGGCTTCCACCAGACCGGCGTCGTACAAGCGTTTGAGCAGCGCAAAAGTGTTGCCGCCGCCAACAGCCAGGGCTTCGGCCGTTTCCAGCGCCAGCCTGGGGTTGGCGAAACGGTGCATGGATTCCAGTTCAATGCCCAGGGCGGCATAGGCCGGCCTGACTTTAGCTTCGTACTCTTCAAAGCTGAAGGTTGCAGCCGCGTAAGGCGCAAAAAGAACCCGCCGCACGCCGGCGTCCTGAAAAAAAGCGCGGAACTGCTCTCCCGCGTGCTCCAGATAGCCCAAGTTCCCTTTGCGGGAGCTGCTCAGCAAAAGTAAACGTTTCATGCGGCATCCTGTATTCAATATTTTTTGTGAAGGGCTCAAAGAGTTGGGACGATCTATGATTATGGCTGGAACAGGCTTTTTTCCAGATTTATGCGTCCGTCGCGCTTGAATTTCACGCCTTCTTTTTTCAATTTTGCGCGTTGGGAGTCCTCGCCGCCGAACATCGGTCCCTTGGCCATTTCCCCCAGGCGGTTGACCACCCGGTGGCAGGGCAGATCAAGGACTTCCGGGGCGCGACTCATGGCATATCCGACGATTTTGGCCGAATAGGCGCTTTCCAGCACCCTGGCGATCTGGCCGTAAGTCATAACCCGGCCGGGCGGGATGCGCGCCACCAGTTCATAGACTTGGTTAAAGAAGGCGTTGTTTTTTTCCATAGTTGGACTGTCTCATGCTCCAGCCGTCGTT
>JAVBSC010000124.1:0-16003 GCA_031547305.1 Desulfovibrionaceae bacterium | reverse complement strand
AGGGCCGGCGCGGCCTTGGCAAGGTTGGCGGCGCGGCTGCCACAGGAGGATTTTTTTCTGGGCAGCCATTTGGCGCCCATGCTCCGGCCCATGAAATAGATGAGGATCATGAAGGCCAGGGCCAGCACAAGGCCTGGCATGATGCCGGCAAAGAACATCTCGCCTATGGAAACCTGGGCGGACACGCCGTAGACGATAAAGACCATACTGGGTGGAATGATTGGCCCCAGAATGGAGGTGGCGGCGCACAGGCAGGTGGAAAAAACTTCGTCGTAGCCGTCTTTATCCATTTCCGGCTTCATGACGCGTCCCAGCAACGCGGCCGAGGCGTTCGCCGAGCCGAGCAGGGCGCCCAGAAAAGCGCCCACCATGACCGTGACGTAGGCCATGCCGCCCCGGATATGTCCCATGAAGGAGCGCATCATGTCGGCCAGTCTTTCCGTAACACCGCCGAATCCCATGAGTTCCCCGGCCAGAACAAAAAGAGGAATAGCCATCAGGCTGGTGTTGGAAGCGGCGGAAAACATGCGCTGCGGCAGCATGGTGAAAAAGGTGGGGTTGTCCATGAGCATGGCGTGGATGACCCCGGTGGCTCCCAAGGCGAAGGCTATGGGCATGCTGACGGCCAGGGTGATCACAAAGGCCATGGCGATGATCATTTCCTTATCCCCCGTGCTTTTTGCCGGTGAGCTGCTCGAACAGGCCGAGCATGGACTGGATGATCATAAGGCTCATGCCGATTGGCAGGCAGGAGTAAATATATTGCATGGGCACGCCCATGGCCGGGGAAACCTGGGTAAGCACGCTGCGCTGGCCCATGAGGTTTATGGAACAGTACAGCAGGAAGGAGATCAGGCAGATGTTCAGCAAGGTGACCAGAACGGCCAGCGGCTTCTGGACGGATTTGGGCAGCTTGTCCACCACCAGGTCCATGCAGGCCAGCTCGCCCCGGCGCAAGGCCACGGAGGCGCCGATAAAGGTCATGAAGGCCAGGGAGTACTTGGCCATTTCGTCCCCCCAGACCAGGGGATCGCGGAAAAAGTAGCGCATGATCACCTGGAACAGCACCACCAGGGCCATAACAGCCACACTGACTATGGTCAGCCAGGTGGCCAGCTTTTCAAACAGGCGGCCGACAAGAAACAGGAACCTCATATATGCGTCTCCATGATTAAATGAACAGTATGCGCGCGGCTGCCGCCGGCCGGCGTTTCCGGCGCGCGCTTCCCTTGGGCCTGGATGTCTGGGGGGAACGTCTTTAAGCTCTTCCAGGAACAAGGGGCGGGAGCCCGGTTTCCGCCCGCGTCCGTCCGGGCGCGCACGGACGGACGCGGGCGTTCAAGGCGGAAGAGGGCGGCTATTTCGCGCTGAGGGCGAAGTCGGCGAAGGCGCCGATTCTGGGGTCCTTGGCCCGGTATGTTTCCACCACGCTCCTGGTGGCTTCGACCATTTTCTGGCGCTCGGCCGGAGTGAGCTCCACAACGTTCACGCCCTTGGCCCTGAGTTCCGCCATGGCCTTGCTTTCAATCCCCTGAATGTAGGCCACGTTGTCCTTCATGGCTTCGCGGGCGCATTCGGTGACCATTTTCTGGTCTTCCGGGGACAGGGACTTCCACTTGTCCAGATTGATCATGAACACGCCGGGCCAGGTGAAGTGCTTGGTCAGAGTGACGTTTTTGGCCACTTCGTAGTGCTTTTCCATCAGGATGGCCGGAAAATCCATCTCCAGGCCGTCAATGACCTTGTTCTGGAGGCTGCTGTAGATTTCGCCGTAGGGAATGGGGGTGGGGGAGGCGCCCAGGGCGGTGAAGATGGCGATGTGCATGGGGGTTTCGGCCACGCGGAACTTCAGGCCTTTGAAGTCTTCCGGGGAGTGGATGACCTTGCTCACTGTAAGGGCGTTGCGGAAGCCGCTGTCGTAGCAGGCCAGGGCGCGCACGTTATTTTTTTCAAAGCCGTCAAAAACGTCCTGGGCCTGCTTGCTGAACATGACCTTCAGCCACTGCTCCCAGTTTTCAAACATGAAAGGAAGCTGGAAGGCGGCGGCCAGGTCGGAGGTGCTGCCCACCGGGGCCACGGAGATCAGGGCCATTTCCAGAGAGCCTTGCTGGACCTGCTCAAAGAGTTCGCGGTCGTCGCCCAACTGGCGGGCGGGGTAGTTTTTGACTTCAAAGCGGCCGTTGCTGGCTTTTTTTAGTCTTTCGATAAAGAATTCACAGCCCTTGTTCATGGGGTGGTTGACCTGGGTCACGTTGGCGCAACGCCATTTGATGGTGTCGGCGGCAAAGGCCTGCCCAACGACAAAGGAGAATGTAAGAACCACGGCGAGAACCAGTGAGAGTTTCTTCATGTCTTCGCTCCTTCCGGCTGTTTGTGTTTTCTTGCGCCGGTCCGCTGGGCCGGCGGGCGCCTGTATAAAATTGAGCAGTGCGCCCGGCGGGGCGGGAATTCGCTTTCGCCGCGCCATGAGCGCTCAAACTGTCTATCAGCGGCAAACACTGCTGCAAAAAGGCGATCCGGGCTTTGCTTCCGCGCCGTCAACGCGGGGCCGGGCAACGTATTGACGGCACATTATTATGCCGGGGGCGGGAAGTCAAGAAAATTCTGTATGGACGAATTGTGTTCTAAATTGTAGAACACAAGAAACATCGTACGGCCGTATATGGCGGAGCGCGCCCGGGCGCGCTCCGCGGAAGAGCATGTACGGCGTTTTTCAGGCGTCCGTTTTATCGGCGACAAGCAGCATAATCACAAAACTCAGGGCCGCGCAGGCCGCCGCGGTGAAAAACACCGCCGGGTAGCCGAAAGCGGGAATGAGCAGCCCGGTGAGCGGTCCGGTTACGCCAAAGGAAACATCCTGGAAGGCGCTGAACCAGCCTATGGCCGTGCCGCGCACTTCCACCGGCACCAGGCGCACCACTTGCGCGCCAATGGACGGATAAACCATGGAGCAGCCCATGCCGGTAAGGGCTATGCCGGCGAACGCGGCCAGGGGCGACGGCGCGAAGGCCAGCAGGGCCAGCCCGGCCGTCTCGGCGAGCAGGGCGAAGAGGGCGGGCCTGCTCCCCGGCGCTTTGTCCGGCATCTCCCCGCATAAAAGGCGGGCCGCGATAAAGGAAAATCCGAAGCAAGTCAGGGCCAGGCCGGCGTGACCCCAGCCGTTGACGGTGAAGTAGAGCACGATAAAGGCGTTGACAGCCGCGTTGCCCACGCCGTGCAGGGCCAGACAGACGCCGGGGCGCAGCACCAGCGGCAGGAATTTGCCGGCGGCCGGCCGGGAGTTCTTTTTTTCCACAGGCGCGCCCCGGATCAGAGAGATGCACAGCACGGACAAAAGCGGCAGCAGGCAGGAGGCCGCGCCAAGGGCGGCGATTCCCCAAAAGTCCCAGAGCAGCAGGCCCACCGGCGCGCCGAGCGCGACGCCGGCGTACATGGAAATGCCGGTCCAGGAAATTACCCGGCCAGCGTGGTTTGGACCGAGCAGGCCGAATCCCCAGGCCAGAGTGCCGGTGCCGATAAGGCTGTGCCCCATGCCCAGGCAGACGCGCCCGGCCAGAATGCAGGCCAGTTTGAAGGAAACGGGCAGCATGGGAAGGGCGACTGCAAGGTAGGGAGCGCCGGAGGCCGCGCAGATGAGCGCCCCGGTAAGGGTGGCCCGCCGTCCGCCCCGTGTGTCGATAAAACGCCCGGCCAGGCCGCGAAAGAGCACGGTGGTCATGAAATGCGCCCCGATGCACAGCCCGGCCACGGATTCGCTGAAGCCCAAATGGTTGTGCACGTACAGGGGAATGACCGGCAAGGGCAGGCCCACGATCAGGAAAGTGAGAAAATGGGCTGAGATTAGCGGAAAAAAAGGTTTATTCTCGGATAGGTTCATGAAATACTGCCTGAGCCGGCTATTATAGCCTTGATGATATCGGTGCAAGAACGGCCCAGTCGTATCAGAAAAAAACGTGCCGGGCAAAATATCGTTTTTGCCGTGTCTGAATTGAGAGGCGACCGATATTTCCAACGCCGTACGGCAGTCCGGAGCGCCGCCAAAGACGGCGTGAGCGAGCCCGCAAACGCGTTTTCGGGCGAAGCGCTCTTCATAAGCCGGCCATCGGACGGTTTATGAAATCAGCACAAGACCGGAGGAATTTTAAAAAACATGCATATCAAGCTGTTTGAGGATCTCTGGCGGGAGCGCCGGGAAAATAAATCGGAGTTGGCCGCCTTTTGGGATCGCCGGGCTCAATCATTTAACGCACACAAGCACGGCGGCGAGTCCGCGGAGGAAAGCGCGCGCCTTGTGGTGGAAACAGCCGCGCGCTGCAACCTCGGCCAGGAGAGCCGGGTTCTGGATATAGGCTGCGGGCCGGGGCGGCAGGCGCTGCTTCTGGCCCGCCGGGCCGGCTGGGTGGCCGGTGTGGACATTTCCGGAGAAATGATCGGCTATGCCAGGGCCAATGCGGCAAAGGAGCGGGCCGCCGGGGTTGAATTCATGGTCCTGGACTGGGATGAGGCGGACCTGGGGAAGCTGGGCTGGGAAAAAAGCTTTGATCTTGTTTTGGCCTCCAGAACGCCGGCGATTAACAGCAAAGCCGGCTTGGAAAAAATGATCGCCGCCTCGCGCGGCTTCTGCCTGCTGACCAGCGTGGCCCGGACGCGCAACGCCGTGCGCTGGGCGTTAAGGCCGCTGCTGGGCCGGCCGGAGGGAAGCGGTCCGGCCGGCCGCGACTTTTACTGCGCCTTCAACCTGCTCTGGCTGATGGGCTATTGCCCGGAGGTGCGCTATTTTGAGCATAACTGGGAAGACGACTCCACGCTTGAGGACGCCCTGCTGATTCATCGGAAATCCTTTGAAAAGGAGGGCGGCCCTCTGGACGCCGCCCAGCGGGAGGCCCTGGCCGCCGGCCTGGCCGGCCTGGCCGTGAACGGCCTGGTGCATGAAAAGGTGGAGTCGGTTGTGGCCGCGCTGTTCTGGCGGGTCTGAATCAGCGTAGTTTGACGCGGCGCCGGACGCGCTGGCGCGTTGTGTATTTTTCATTTTTGCGCTAAACAGATAATTGTTTTATCATTAAATTATCTGAAGGCTTTTAAGTCCGCCGGAGCGGCTGTTCCGGACATTGTTCTTAAAATTGAAAAATGCAAGCCTGACGCCAGCCCGGCCAATATAAACGGAGTCCGCGATGCTTCTGCCGCGAATTGGCGGAACGCCCTTTCTTTTGTTTTTCCTGCTCCTCCTTTGCCTCGCCGGTGGCTCGGAGCGGGGCGGAGCCGGCCAGCCGGGCCCGGTCCTGCGCGATTTTCGGGATATCCCCGGCGTGACGCGGGGAGAAATCGCCGCGATTGAGGAGATCCGGAATAAATATCCGCGCGTGGTTTACGGCATGATGCACAGCACGGAAACCTTCATGCGCGGCGACGGGAGCATCGGCGGCTACTCCGCCTTGTTTTGCGCCTGGATGAGCGAGTTGTTCGGCATTGTCTTTGAGCCGCGCATCTACGAGTGGAATGAGCTGATAACCGGCTTTGAGAGCGGAAAAATCGAGTTCACGGGGGAATTGACCTCCACCCCGGAACGTTTGGAAAAATACGTCATGACCGGCACGTTCACCGAACGGGCCGTCAAGGCCTTCCGGCCGCTGGGTAGCAAGCGGCTTGACGATGTGGCGAAAACGCGCAAGCTCCGGTATGTTTTCCTGCGGGGGACCACCACGCCAGAGGCCGTCATCTCCGCTTCGGAATACCCGGTTGAGATTGTGCTGGCGGACACGGAGGAAGAAGCGATCGCGAAGCTGCGGGCCGGCGAGGCGGACGCCTTTATGGCCGAGGAGCACGGGGCGGCCATGTCGCCGGACGATATCGCGGCCGAGGATATTTTTCCCGTGGTCTATTCGCCCATATCTTTTTCCACCGCCAATAAGGAACTGGCCCTCTTGGTCAGGGTGTTCGACAAATACATCAAGAACGGCGCCTTTTCCCATCTTATTACGCTGTACAACCAGGGGAACGAGGATTATGCGCGCCACAAGCTGCATTCCCAATTGACCGGGGAGGAAAAGCTCTACCTGCTGAAGCACGGCAAAGACGGCGCGCCGGTGCCCATAGCCGCGGAATTCGACACGTACCCCTGCAGTTTTTACAACCGGCGGGAAGAACAGTGGCAGGGCATCGCCATGGATGTTCTGAAAAAGATCAAGGCCCTGTGCGGGATCAATTTTCAGATCATCAACGAGCCGGGCGAGCAATGGTCCGCGCTTTTCGAAAAGCTGCAGCGCGGCGAAGCCGCCATGGTCACGGAACTGATCTATTCCAAAGACAGGAAGGATCGCTTTCTCTGGGCCGAAGATCCGTATTCCACGGATTATTACGCGCTGCTCTCCACAACCGAACACGAGGATATAGGCATAAACCAGGTGCTTTATTCCAGGGTGGGCCTGATCTTAGCCTCCGCTTACGCCGACGTGTTCAGGGAGTGGTTTCCGGATCATCGGAACATCAGGGAATACGCTTCTTCGGATGAAGCCTTCCAGGCTTTGGAAAAAGGCGAGATCGACCTGCTGATGGCCTCGCGCAACATCCTGCTCAGCGCCACCAATTATCACGAGAATCCGGGCTACAAGGCCAATTTTATCTTTGAACGCACTTATGAATCGTCATTCGGCTTC
The DNA here is from genome assembly GCA_031547305.1 of Desulfovibrionaceae bacterium. Taxonomy (GTDB): domain Bacteria; phylum Desulfobacterota; class Desulfovibrionia; order Desulfovibrionales; family Desulfovibrionaceae; genus JAVBSC01. Next base: position 9,350 of record JAVBSC010000124.1, on the reverse strand, counting down.
CACAAGGACCAAGGCGTCCTGCGCTCCATTGTCAGCAAGGCGCAGCGCCTGGTGGACACCCGGAGCATTGCGGACCGCTGGGTGCGCAAGGTTTTCGATTATCGCGGCAAAATGGCCAGGGCGCAGGTGCCGTATCTGGTCGGGGTGTCCGCCCTGCTGGTCTGCGTGCTCGGCCTGGTGCTGTTTTTGTTCGTAAGAAGCGGGCAGATGAAGAAGCGGCTTGAGGTTACCGTGCTTGAGCGCACCGCGGAGCTGGAAGTGCAGACGGAAGCGGCCAAGGTGGCCTCCCGGGCCAAGAGCGAGTTCTTGTCGCGCATGAGCCATGAAATAAGAACCCCGCTCAACGCGATCATCGGCATGGCCCAGATCGCCAGGCGTTCCGCGGCCGGCGAGTCTCCCAAAACGCTGAACGCCATTAAAGAGATCATCGCCGCCTCGTCGCATCTTCTGGACATACTCAACGACGTGCTGGACATGTCCAAAATCGAGGCCGGAAAATTCACGCTGGACAACGAGGCCTTTTCAATCCGCGCCGCCATAGGCGATGTGGGCAACATCATCGCCCAGCGCTGCGAGGAAAAGCGGATCGCCTTTGAGATTGACCTGCACGGCCTGGAAGATATCCACGTCATGGGCGACAAGTTGCGGCTGAAGCAGGTTTTGATAAACCTGCTCGGCAACGCGGTAAAGTTTACGGACCAGGGCGGACGTGTGGGGCTGGACGTGTCGCGCCTGGAGGGCGGGAACGGGGCGGCGTTGCGCTTTGCCGTGCGCGACAACGGCATAGGCATGACCGGGAAGCAGCTTTCCCGGCTGTTTACGCCCTTTGAGCAGGCGGACCACAGCATTGCCTCGCGCTTTGGAGGCACCGGCCTGGGCCTGGCCATCAGCCGGAACCTGATCCACCAGATGGGCGGGGAGATCCGCGTCAACAGCGCGCCGGGGCAGGGCTCGACCTTCACCTTCGACCTGGCCTTCGCCAGGGCGGCTGAGCCGGCCTGCGCGCCCGGCCCGGACCTGGACGAATCCTGCCCGGACTTGTCCGGCAAGCGGCTTCTTCTGGTGGAGGATATCGCAATCAACCGGATGATCGTGCTGGAGCTTCTGCACCGGACCAATGCCGTCATCGACGAGGCCGGGGACGGCCAGGAAGCGTTGGAGCTGTTCGAGAAATCGCCGGAAGGGCATTACGATTTGATCTTCATGGACATCCAGATGCCGCGCCTGGACGGCTACGAGGCCGCGCGGCGCATCCGGGAGCTGGAGCGCCGGGACGCCATGAGCGTCCAGATAATCGCCATGACCGCCAACGCTTACCGCGAGGACATAGACCGGGCGCTGTCCGCCGGCATGAACGGGCATCTGGCCAAACCCATAGACATAAACTCGGTCACGCGGCTGTTGACGGAAATACTCACCAGGGCGGATTAACTTTGAAACGCCTTAACGGCCAAAGGCCGGGAGAAAAAGGCGCAAAAGCTGACGGCCGCGTTATGGCGCGCCCGTCAGCTTTTGTGTAAAAAGCATCAGCCTGCATATTTATTTATTGATATGCTATCAAAGATAATCTATTAGGATAATACATATACATATTGTCACGCTCAGCCGGGGGAAGGTTATGGCTATTCCGGATGCGGAGTCTTTGCGGCGAAAAATGGCGGAATTGCGGGGCAAGCCGCATTTGCCGGCGGAAATGGCGCTTCTTGTGGGCCGGGTTGCGGAACTGCAACTGGCGGCCATGGACAGGGTGCGCTTTGCCGGAGCGCCGGAGGTGGGGCTGCCGGAAGCGCCGCTGAAAAAACTGCCGGATGCGGAGGCGCGCGCCCAGGGCCGGCCGCTCCTGAGTCCGGCGGACTTCCCCCTGGATTTGGAACTGGCCGCCGAACTGGCCGGGTCCGCGCTGGAGGCCGTTAAAAGCGCCGTGCCGCGCCTGGCGCCCCTGGCCGAGGAATTTGGCGGCGTTATCGCGGCCGATCCAGGGGCGCTGGAAGCGCTGTTCCCGGCAAGTGTCAACAGCCGCGGCGGCGCGGGCGCGGGTATTCCGGCCGCCTTGCCGGAGACGTTGCGCGCCTGGGGGGAAAATCATCCGGAAGCGGCCGCTTTGCCGCGTTTTATCGCCCGAAGCTCGATCATGCCGTCCCTGGCGGCGGCCAGCCGTCTTTTGGGCGGGCGGCTGGACAGCCGGGCCGTCTGGAGCCACGGGCACTGTCCGATTTGCGGCGAGCCGCCGCTCATGGGCCGGTTGGACGAATCCGGCGCGCGCCTGCACGCCTGTTCCTTTTGCGCTTATGAATACCGCGCCCCGCGCGCCGAGTGCCCCTTCTGCCGAAAAAGCGCCGCGCGCGGGGCGGATTACTATTCCTCGGAAGAAGAACCGGGCTACCTGCTCAGCACCTGCCCGGAATGCCGGAATTATCTGAAACTGGCGGATTTTCGCGCGCCCGGCCGGGACTGGCTGCCCATGCTGGATGATTTCGCCTCTCTGGCTCTGGATTTTTATGCCGTCAGCCAAGGCTACGCGCGGCCCACGCTTTCCGCCTGGGGGTTTTAGGCCATGGGCGGACCCGGCGTGCCGGAGCAGGGCGCGGGACGCGTCAACCTGGCGGTTTCCCGCTTTCAGGGCGGAGAATGGCTGGAGCTTGCGGACCCGGCCGCCGAGGAGGTCCGCCTGCGCGTGGACTGGGAAGACGCGGCCGCCGGGTCGTCCGGGTCCGCCGGCCTTTGGGCCTGCCCCTACGACCTTGGAACCCTGGCCCTGGGGCATGCGCTGCTGGAGTTCGGGGTGGACAATTCCGCGTCCGGCCGGGATGAAGCGGCGCTTACCCAAGTGGCCGCTTCCTTTGAGGGCGTGGGGGGAACGCTCCGGCGCTTTGAAATCCTTCGGCGCGATGAATGCTTTTACCAGGTGCGCCTGGGGGATGCTTTTGCCCGCCCGCCCCGGTCCGGGCCTGGACCGTTGCGGCCCGAGGCCCTGCTGGAGGCGGTGAGCGGGTTTATCGACTCCCCCGGACGATGGGAGGACACGGCCTGTTTTCACCGGGCCGGGGTTTTTGATCCGCTTTCCGGCAAACTGCTGCTTCTGGCCGAGGATATCGGCCGCCACAACTGCCTGGATCGCCTGGCCGGGTGGAGCGCCCTGGCCGGCGTGCCCCTGGCCGACAAAGTCCTGCTCACTTCCGCCCGTATAACCGCCAGCTACTGCGCCAAGGCCCTGCGCGCCGGGTTCCGCGTCATGGCCAGCCGCGCCGCCGTCACCACCGCGCCCGTGGACATGGCCGCCCGCTACGGCCTCAGCCTGGCGGGCTTCGCCCGCACCGGGGAAAACCGTTTTACCGTGTTCGTGGACGGAGCCGGCTGCTTCGTGGCCCGGCAAAACAAGAACACGCCCCATAATCCCGCCCGGAAACAATAAAAAATGAAAACCGCGCCATTTTTTCGCATAATTCCTTGAAAAATTAATTTTCCTATATTATATTTCAAATATCATCATATTTTTTACCAGAGCAGTGGAGGAGCCAATGAGAGATTTGCCGCCTTCATCAAGGCCTGGCGGGACGCGCGTTTTTAGAGCGCGGCTGGCCGCGCTGGCCGTCTTTTTAGTCTGTCTGGCGGCGGCGGCGGCCTGGGCGGCCGCGCCAGGCAAACCGGGAGCTCCCGGCAAACAGGCGCAGCCCTATATTCTTGCCGATTTGCCGCCCTGGGGGGCCATAGCCACGCCCACCCCGCCGTTTGACGTCGGGTGGGAATACGTGCTGCTGGGCTTTGCCGGGCAGGGCATGTACCAGAGTCCCGCGCCGGGAGGTGGCTGGACGCTGCCCTATCCCGGCCCGACCATGAGCGCGCAGCTTTTTAAGCGCGGCGCCAAGCCGGACGTGGTGGACGAAGGCGTGCGCCTGATCTGGGAGGCGGCCCCGGAAACCGCCTTGGAGGGCAAAGACGCGCCGCGCCGGGGCGAGATGGCTCCGGAGCCGGGCGGTCTGACCTTCAGCGCGGATATTCCCGTTACAGTCCGCCAGACCAACGGCCTGCTTAACCCTTATCCGATAATTTTCATAAGCGCGGAGGACGCCAAGACCGGCGTGGTCCTGGCCAAAACAGCGGCCGTGCTGGCTGTTTCGCCAGGCTACGGCTGCGCCCGGTGCCACGCGGACGCCGGCAAAGCCGTGCTGGCCGCGCACGACAAGCGCCAGGCCCTGGGATTGGTGAAGCGTTCCGCCAAGGAAGTCGTGGACTGCAGATCCTGCCACAGCGGACCGGCCGCGCCTGAAGCCGCGCCAAAAGACGGTCAGGCGCCCAGGGCCATGAGCGTTTCCGCCTCCGTACACGGCTGGCACGCGCAATTTCTGGCCGGGCGCGGCGGGGAATCCTGCGTGGTCTGTCACATCGGAATCGGCAAATCGCGGGCGGAAGGCCCGGACGCTCCGGCGCGTCCGGTTTTCGCGCGGGATCTGCACATTGAGCGCGGCCTGCGCTGCGTGACCTGCCACGGCGTGATGGAAGACCATTCCCTGGCCCTGTTGAAGGCCGAGGAAGGCGGTCCCAACGCCAGGGCGGCCAAAGCCGCCATGGCGCGGATCAAGCCAGTGGCCGCCAGGGCCGAGGAAATCAACGCGCGCCTGCCCTGGCGGCAGGAGCCGGATTGCTCCGGCTGCCACGATTTGGCCGTCAAGCCCAGCCTGGAAAACGCTTCCGGCTTTAACAAATGGGTGGCCAACGCTTCCGGTTTGTACAGCCGGCGCGCGGACGACACGGAAAAAATCCGCTGCGCTTCCTGCCACGGCGCGCAGCACGCCATCTATCCGGCTAAAAACCCCATCGGGCGGGATCGTGACAACATAGCGCCCATCCAGTACCAGGAGCACGCCCGCTCCATCGGCGCGGCGGGCAACTGCGCCCTGTGCCACACCCAGGCCGTGGGCGACCCCGCCCACCATCCGCTGGTCAAACGCGAACGCCAGACGATCAGCCTGCCGGATGGCGTCAAAACCAGCATGCCCAGGGTGGGCGTATCGCACCAGGCCCACGCGGCTCTGGACTGCAAGGCCTGCCACCACACCGGGCGCGTTGAGGGCAAGTCCATGGCCTGCGCGGCCGCCGGCTGCCATGACGGCGCGACCGTCCCGGCCGGCCTGGCCGGAGGCTCCGGCACGCCGGACGCGGGTTCCGGCAAGAGCGTGGAAATGGATTACCGGTACTTCCGCAACGCCTTCCACGGGCCGGGAAACAGTTGTTTCAACTGCCACGCTTCGTCCCAGGCGGCCGGCAAGCCCGCCGGGCCGACAGCCTGCAAGGATTGCCATATGGCGCCTTCCCCGCGCTGGACCGCGGACCTGGACGCGGTCTGGCCGGATACCGCCACTGAATCCGCCAAGCAGCAAGAAGCAACCACGCCGGAAACCCAACAGTGATTCTCCCAAGGAGGATGTAAATGCATAACCTTAAAGAACTCAACCGGCGCGGTTTTCTGCGCTTTTCCGCGGCCGGGGCGGCCGTGGCCGCCTTCAGCGGACTGGGCGTCTCCCTTGCGCCCGTGGCCGCCAAAGCCGCCGAGCTGCCCATAAGCAAGGCCAGGCTGACCACGTCCATCTGCTGTTACTGCGCCGTGGGCTGCGGCATGCTGGTCTGGACCGACCCGGCCGGCAAACGCAGCGTCAATATTGAAGGCGACCCTGACCACCCCGTCAACAAGGGCGCGCTGTGCCCCAAGGGTGCGGCCGTCTGGCAGCTTACGGAGCGGGCCGAACGTTCCACGGACGTGCTTTACCGCGCTCCGGGATCGAACAAGTGGGAGAAAAAATCCTGGGACTGGGCCATTCCGCGCATCGCCAAAAAGATCAAGGACGCGCGCGACGCATCTTTTGAAAAAGCCGACGCCCTGGGGCGTCCGCTCAACCGCACCCGCGCCCTGGCCAACCTGGGATCCGCCGCCATAGACAACGAGGAAGGCTGGATGCTCCAGGCTCTTTTGCGCGGCCTGGGGCTTGTCTATATCGAGAGCCACGCCCGGATCTGACACAGCCCGACTGTGGGGGCTCTGGCAGAGTCCTTTGGACGCGGCGCGATGACCAATCACTGGATCGATATAAAGAACAGTGACGTTGTGCTTATAACCGGCAGCAACGCGGCGGAAACGCACCCGATCTCCTTCCAGTGGGTCACCAGCGCCCAGGAGGCCGGCGGCAAGCTGATCCACGTGGATCCGCGTTTTACCCGCACTTCCGCCAAGGCGGATATTTACGCTCCCATCCGTCCCGGAAGCGATGTGGCCTTCTGGAACGGCATGATCAGCTATATTATTGAAAATAATCTGTATTTTGAAAAATACGTCAAGGAGTACACCAACGCCTCGTTCATTCTTGGGCCGGACTACGGCTTTACGGACGGCCTGTTCAGCGGCTTCCTGGAGGACAAAAAGGCCTACGACCGCTCCAAGTGGGCCTTTGCCGCGGATGAAAACGGCGTGAGCAAAAAAGACCCAACGCTGCGGGATGCGCGCTGCGTCTTCCAGATCATGCGCGAGCACTTCAAGCGCTACGACTTGAAGACCGTCTCCTCAATCACCGGCATAGAGGAGGCGCTGCTCAGAAAGATCTACGAGCTGTACGCCTCCACGGGCAAACCGGACAAGGCGGGCAGCATTCTCTACGCCCTGGGCCAGTGCCAGCACACCACCGGCGTGCAGTGCATCCGGGGCCTGGCCATGGTCCAGCTCCTGCTGGGCAACATCGGCGTGGCCGGCGGCGGGGTGAACGCCCTGCGCGGCGAATCCAACGTGCAGGGCACCACGGACATCGCCCTGCTGGTGGACAACCTCCCCGGCTACCTGGCTCCGGCGCGCGTGGGACTGCCAGGCCTCAAGGACTACATCAAGGCTTACACGCCGGTCACGGGCGACCCGCAAAGCGTGAACTGGTGGAAAAACTACGACAAATACATGGTTTCCTACTTAAAATCCATTTACCCGGAACATGACCCGGAACTGAGCTACACCTGGCTGCCCAAATTCGACGACGTGCCGGTTATGGACTACGCCTGGCTGAACGCCTGCGACGAGCTGTACAAGGGCAAATTCAAAGGCCTGCTGGTCTGGGGATTCAACCCGGCCGCCGGCGGAGCCAATGCGGAAAAAAACCGCAAAGGCCTGGAAAAGCTGGACTGGATGCTGGCCGTGAACATGTTCCAGAACGAGACCAGCGAGTTCTGGAAGGCCCCGGGCGTGGACCCCAAAAAGATCAAAACCGAGGTCTTTTATCTGCCGGCCTGCGGCAGCGTGGAAAAAGAAGGCTCCATCGTCAACTCCGGCCGCTGGCTGCAATGGCGCTACCAGGGGCCGGACCCCCTGGGCGACAGCAAAAGCGACGGCGACATCATCCTGCTGCTGGCGGCGGAGCTTAAAAAGCTCTACAAGCTGCCCGGCGCCGTGGCGCCGGAACCGATCCTGAACCTGGACATCAACTTTGAAACCAACGGCAGGTACGACGCCGCGAAGGCCGCCCGGCGCATCAACGGCCAGTTCCTCAGGGACGTGACCATAGCGGGCAAGGAGTGGAAAAAGGGCCAGCAGGCGCCGGGGTTCGCCGCGCTGCAGGCGGATGGCTCCACATCTTGCGGCAACTGGATCTGGTGCGGCTGCTGGACCGAGGAAGGCAACATGATGGCCCGGCGGGGGCATGACCAGACGCCGGCCCAGGCCAACGTCGGACTCTTCCCCAACTGGGCCTATTCCTGGCCGGCCAACCGGCGCGTGCTCTACAGCCGGGCCGGGGTGGACGAGAAAGGCCAGCCGTGGAACCCGGCCAAGGCCATCATCGCCTGGGACGGCAAGGCCTGGCAGGGCGACGTGGTTGACGGCGGCGGAGAGCCAGGTTCCGTACACCCCTTTATCATGACCAGGGAAGGCCGCGGGCAACTCTTCGGCCCCGGCCGCCTGGACGGTCCGCTGCCGGAGCACTACGAGCCGGTGGAAAGCCCACTGCCAGCCAACCCCATGTCCAACCGGCGCTTTGTGCCCACGGCCATCACCTTTGCGGGTGAAAAAGCCGCTGTGGCGGATCCGGCCTTCCCGCATGTCTGCACCACCTACCGGGTGACCGAGCAGTGGCAGACCCGCACCATGACCGGCCCCACCCTGTGGCTTACGGAAATGCAGCCGGACGGCTTTTGCGAGATCAGCCGCGAGTTGGCGGCTTCACTGGGCGTGGCTAACGGCGATCAGGTCATTGTGGAGTCCCTGCGCGGCAAAATCCAGGTCACGGCCCTGGTTACGGCCAGGATGCAGCCGCTGCTGATCGAGGGGAAAAGGGTGGAGATTGTGGGCGTGCCCATGCACTTCGGCTGGCACGGCCGGGTCAACCACGCTTACGACGCGGTCAATCTGCTGGTGCCCTCTGTGGGCGACGCCAACGTTGGCATTCCGGAGAGCAAGGCCTTTATGGTGAATGTACGGAAAGTTTGAAGTAAATGCCCGCTGAAGTTCGCATTGCCTCGCGGGAGGGCCTGAATGGCGTTCACCCTCATAATTGCGGGCGCAGGGGGCGTGCCCCCTGCCGGGGTCCGGGGCTGAGCCCCGCATCTAACTAAGGAGCCAATCCGATGAGCGGAAAAACGTTTTTTATAGATCAGAGCCGCTGCACGGCCTGCCGGGGTTGCCAGGCGGCCTGCAAGCAGTGGAAGAAGCTGCCGGCGGACCCGACGATCAACGCCGGGTCCTACCAGAATCCGCCGGAGGTGAACGGCCATACCTTCAAGCTGGTGCAGATGAAGGAAGCGGTCATTGACGGCGAGTTCAAATGGCTGTTTTTTCCGGAGCAGTGCCGGCACTGCGTCACGCCGCCATGCAAGCTGGCGGCGGACGCGTATATTCCCGGCGCCATAGAGCAGGACGCGGAAACCGGCGCGGTGCTCTATTCGGAAAAAACCAAAGATTTGCCGTACCAGGCGATCCGTGAAGCCTGCCCGTACGACATCCCCAGGAAGAGCCCGGAAAGCGGAGCCCTGGTCAAATGCAACATGTGCATCGACCGGGTGCGGAACGGCCTGGAACCGGCCTGCGTCAAAACCTGCCCCACGCACACCATGCACTTCGGGGAGCGCGGCGTGATGCTGGATCTGGCGCGAAAACGCCTGGCGGAAGTGAAAAAAACCAGACCGGCGGCCTTGCTGGCGGATTCCGAGGACGTGCGGGTGCTTTACCTGTGCGAGTACGATCCTTCGCACTATTACCAGTATATGTCGCGGAGCGTGCCGGGGCGCGGCGCGGGGCTGAGCCGCCGGGCGCTGCTGGGGCTCAGGCCGGCATAACAGGGAATAGTCGCAATAGATTAAGGGGAGCGTGGCTCCCCTTAATCTTC
>JAVBSC010000092.1:0-21834 GCA_031547305.1 Desulfovibrionaceae bacterium | reverse complement strand
GACGCCATCAGTACGGAAAACTCCGTGGGCAAGCTGTTCATCGCCGGCATACTGCCGGGCCTGCTGCTGGCGGCGCTGTTCTGCTCCGTGGCCGTGGGCACGGCCCTGCTCCGGCCGGATTTGGCCCCGCGCGGCGCAGTCGCCTCCTGGAGCGAGCGCCTGAGAGCCACCGGCAAAATTCTGCCGATGGTCATCCTGATATTGCTCGTGCTGGGCGGCATACTCAAGGGCTTCTTCAACCCGACGGAAGGCGGGGCGGTGGGAGCGCTTGGGGCTTTGGTATACGCCATCGGCAACCGCACCATGACTTTGGGCAAGCTCTGGCATGCCCTGGTCTCCACTGCCGTGATCACCGGCAAAATACTGCTGATCCTGATTGGCGTGTATATTCTGGGCTTTTTCATGGCCGCCACGCAGCTGCCCCAGGGCCTGGCCGCCTGGATTCTTGACCTCGGGGTCAGCCGCTACGCCGTGCTGGCCATCATTTGCGGCATTTACATCTTCCTGGGCATGCTCATCAACGTCATACCCATGATGCTGCTGACCCTGCCGGCCCTGTACCCTACGGTCATCGCCATGGGCTTTGACCCGGTCTGGTTCGGCGTCATCATGGTGGTCCTGATGGAGATGGGGCTTATTTCGCCGCCGGTGGGGCTGAACGTCTTCGCCATGAACAGCGCGGTGCCGGAAGTTTCGCTTTCGTCGATTTACTGGCGCGTTATTCCGTACTTTGTGGCCATGGGCGTATGCATAGCAATTTTGACAATTTTCCCGTCCATCGCCCTGTGGCTGCCGGACGTTCTTCTGAGTAAATAAAGGAGTATCCTAAATGGCTCTTAAACCAAAACGCGCCGCGGTCATCGGCATTGATTCCGCCATTCCGCATCTGCTTATAAAAATGATGGGCGAAGGTCAGTTGCCCAACATCAAGGCCATCATGGATGACGGCTGGTGGGCGGACCAATGCATACCCAACCTGCCCACCATCACCCCGCCCAACTGGGCCACCATAGCCACGGGCGCTTTGTCCGGAACGCACGGCCAGCCCTGCTTCCGCATACCGCTGCCGGGAACGGACCCGGACAACGCCCATGTGGTGCAGCAGCTCAACGCCGCCAACCTGAAGGTGGAGCATGTCTGGAAGCCGGCGGACCGGGCGGGCAAGCGTTGCCTGGTGCTCAACTACCCCACGTCGTGGCCCTGCGAGTTGGAAAACGGCATCATCATCGGCGGCCGGGGGTTGGCGCCCTGCGAAAACCGCGACGGGCTGCCGGATCTGGATTCCGTTTACGGAGCCGGCAAAGATTTTGTGGTCAGCACCAGTTCCGGCCCGTTTACTTTTAAAGGAACCTTCGCCCCGGCGGAAGGCTGGCGGAACTGCGAACTCGGCAAGCGCCCGCTGGAAATGAAAGTGGAACTGCCTTTCTTCGAGCCGGACCTGGACGTGGACCGCGCCGCTCCGGAACACGCCTGGTGGCTGCTGGCCAGGCAGTCCGGCAAGGACGGCTACGACAGCGTGCTGCTTTCCCCCACCAAGGACGCGGCCCAGGCTTTCTGCACTCTTGGCGTGAATCAGTGGAGCAAGCAATGCTTCACCAGTATCCGCCTGGCGGACGGCAAAACAGTGGAAGCGGTCTTTGCCTGCAAGCTGCTGGAACTGGACGAGGAAGCGGAAAACCTGCGCCTGCTGGTGGGGGCCTTTACCCCTCTTGATTCCTCCTGGAGCAACCGTCCGGATTTGTTCAAGGAGATATATTCCGGAGCGGCGGTTTCCCACTGGGCTTCCGGGTTCATTCTCTATGACTTCAAAATGATCGACAGCGAAACCTGGCACGAAATGATCGAGCATGACCGGCACTTTCTGCTCAACTCGGCCAAAGTGATGATCAGCAAGGGAGAATGGGATCTGTTCTACATGCACTCCCACGTCACGGACTGGATGTATCATCAGATTTTCCCGCAAATGGTCAGCAAGGACGAGCGGGTGAGCAAGAAGGCCTGGGAGGATCACCGCCGCATCCTGGGCGGGGAGGACTGGCTTGTGGGCGAGCTGGCCAGGCTCTTCGGCGATGAAACGGCGCTGGTTCTGGTGTCCGACCACGGCGCCGGGCCGGACGGCCCCATTTACTTTGACCCGATCAAGCCCCTGATCAAGGACGGGCTGGCCGCCGAGCTTTACGCGCATGACGAATCGGCCGAGGAATCCGCCCTGCGCCGCATTCTGGCCGCCCAGACCGGCACGGTGAAGTACGGCGCGAACATTGACTACGCAAAAACCAAAGCCGTGCCGCGCCTTAAGAACACCGTGGTGATCAACCTTAAGGGCCGAGATCCGCACGGCATTGTGGAACCGGAAGATTATGAGAAAGTGCAGCGCGAGATCATTGACTCGCTCCTTTCCTGGCGGGATCCGGAAACCGGCAGGCGCCCGGTGGTCCTGGCCCTTTCCAGGGAGGACGCCATGGCCCTGGACGTTTACGGCGAGCATATCGGCGACGTCATCTTCGCCGTGTACCCGGAATTCAGCGCCCAGCACGGCCCCATACTCGGCACGGCCTCCTGGGGCGAATATTCCAACCTGCGTTCCCTTCTGTGCCTCAGCGGCCCCGGAATCAAGCGGGGCGAACGCTACCGGCGTCCGGCCCACTTGCAGGACATAGTGCCCACGCTTTGCTATCTTGTGGGCCTGCCTGTGCCCAACGGGGTTGACGGAGCGGTTCTTTACGACGCGCTTAAAAACCCCAACCAGCCTTTTGACGACATCAACAGGCTCAAAAATACCGTGGAGTCGCTGGAAGCCGCTCTGGAGCGCTCCCGGCACAATCCGCACGGCAAGGAAACCTGCCTGTAAAACCTGCCTGATATGCAAAAGGGACCACAAGGGGCCTGACTCTTGTGGTCCCTTTTGCATTCAAAATCTCATGCAACGCATTGAAGGAGATCTAAAAATGGCTTCAACCCTTAAAGTGGGCTACGAGCGTCTGCCCGGCGATACGCACAAGCTGTCCACCGGCAGCGCCGTGCTTGGCGATCTGACGTTGGATTACACAAATATTCCGGAAGCGGAGCGCGGCGGCACCTCGGTAAAGCTGCTGGCCGGGGCCGCTCTTTACTGCTTTAGTTCAACCCTGTCCGGGGCTTTGAATGCCAGGGCCGTCAAATGGTCGCGCATCAGCGGCGAAGCCGAGGCGGTGACGGGCAAGGACGAAGCGGGGCGCGGCCGCGTCCTGTCCCTGCGTTTGAGTGTAACCGTGCAACTGCCGGAAGACTATGCGGATACCTTTGAGCGCTGCAAAAAAATCATGCGGAGCGGCTGCCTGATCACCGCGTCGCTGGAAGGCGGCATGGATCTTCAATACGATATCAAGGCTGACTATATTTGATCCGGCCATTTTACCGTCCATGGCTCCATGGCCGCCGGGCGTTCTTCTTAATTGAAAATGAACGGGCAAAAACAATAAAAACAACCACAGGAACATCAATTCTTGTGGTTGTTTTTTGAGACGGGCCTGAAGCTTTTGCCTGGATACGCCTAAGCCGTTCTTTTGAAGGTTGGAGCCAGCTCCTTCATCAACAGCTTGTATTCTTTGAGCATGTCGTCGTACAGCGGCTTCAGGCCGGGATCCGGTTTATATTCCTGATCGTATTCGGCAAAGGCGTCGGCCGCTTCCACGGCGGATTTCCAGATGCCGGCGCTTACTCCGGCCAGAATGGCCGCGCCCAGGCAGGCGGCGTTTTCCGTGGTTTTCATGGTTCTTACCGGAACACCGGTGGCGTCGGCCTTGATCTGGCACCAGACGCGGCTTTTGGCCCCGCCGCTCAAAGAGCGGATTTCGCCTATTTCCACCCCCAGGGCGCGCGTCGCCTCGATCATGCGGTTGAGCACCATGGTCACGCCTTCCATGATCGCCCTGGCGAAGTGCGCTTTGGAATGGGCCAGGGTCACGTTCAAAAAGACTCCCTTGGCCAGGCAGTCGGTATCCGGCGGACCGGAGCCCTGCAAGTGCGGAATCACGCGCAGCCCTTCGCTGCCCGGCGCGATGCCGGCCACCTGGCTGTCTATGAACGAATAGGCGTTGCCGCCGCCCAGGCGTTCCACCTCCATTTCCGGGGAGCAGAAAACGTCGCGGTACCAGCGGATGGCCATGCCTCCGGTGGAATAGGCGTGGATCATGTACATTCCGGGCAGGCCGCCGGCAAAGCAGGGCATTTCGCCCGCAGGATCAATCACCGGGTGCGTGGTCATGGCCACGGAAGCCAGGGCCGCGCCGGTGCTTTCGGAAAAAATCCCCGGCCGCACGTTGCCCACGCCGATGGCGCCGCAGGCCTGATCCAGGGCGCCCAGGCAGACCAGCAGGTTCGGAGGAAGGGAAAAACGCTCGGCCGTCTTTTTGTCCACCGTGCCCACCGGCGAGCCGGGCGGCAGGATCGCCGGCAGCAGACTTTGGCTGATGCCCAGGAGGGAGAGCATCTCCGGCCAGTATTCGCGGGTGTTGATATCCCAGTACATTGTGGAGCAGAGCAGGGAGTCCTCGGAAACAAAGCGGCCGGTGAGCAGGTAAATGAAGTAATCCTCGATCAGCAGGATTTTGGCTGTCTTGGCCAGAACTTCCGGCTCATGTTTTTTGACCCACAGCACTTTGGAGGCCGGCCAGGTGGCGGCCATGCCCACCTGGCCCGTGGTTTTATGGACCTCTTCCCGCCCCAGCTGTTTTTCCAGCCATTCCGCTTCTTCGGTGGCCCGGTTGTCCATCCAGACTATGGCCGGGCGCAGAGGCTTTCCGTGTTCATCCAGGAAGAAAAGAGTTTCTCCTTGCGCGGAAATGCCCAGTGACGCGATCTCGCGCGCGGGCGCCTTTGAATCCGCGATGGCGCTGGACACGGCGTTTTTGAAGGCTTCAACGTATAGGCCGGCTTCCAGTTCCACCATGCCGGCCGCCGGCGTGGACAGCGAGTACTCGCAAGTATGGCTGCCGCGCATGACGCCTTTTTCGTCAAACACCGCCGCCTTAATCGCTGTTGTTCCGATATCCACTCCCAGGACGAATTTCATGCATGCCCCCTCAGGCAAAGCCTGTTTATTTTTAATGCCCTGACTTTGTTGAAGATGGCTATTTCTCACTCGGCGCCATGCTCCAGGTGACCAGCGCTATCTCATCGCCCACGTTCGTCAACTGGTGCGGCACGGTCGGGGGCACCAGGACGGCGTCGCCCTTCCGCATTTCAAAGAATGTCTCGCCGCACCTGAGCAGCACCCGCCCCCTGGCGACGAAGAAGACTTCGTGGGAATCCGGATGCCCGGGATCAACCGCACCGGTCTGGCCCGGATGCAGTTGAGAAGAACCGAAAGTGAGTTTGTCCGTTTTAAAATAGACGCGGCAAACTTCCGGGCCTTCCATGAAAATTCTTGCTTCCGATTGTTTTTTCAGTTCCGCCTGCATGTTGCACCTCTTTGCGGTTGTTTTTCCGCTTACAGCCTGTCCATAATTTCAATCACGCGCTCAAGGTTTTCCCTGAATCCGCCCTTCGGCTCGAACAGTTTGTCAAAAAGAGCGCTCCCCATGGTGAAGGCAAAAGGATTGATTTCCTTCATAATCCGGAGTCGCTCCTCGCTGGCGATGCTTCCGGCAATGATGACCGGCGCATTCACGGCGGCCACAACCCGCTTGGCCAGTTCCTCAGGAGAGCCGTCCACATAGCGGTATGCCACCAGATCCAGGCCGTGGACTCCGATTTGCGCAAGCTTCTTGGCCTGGCTGACGATATCGTCCAGGCTGCCGCGCATGGTCACCGGGCTGCCGCCCACATCGCCGAAAAACGGGAAGTATTTAATTGGGTTGTCCTTCAGGAGGCCCCATACCGCCGGGAAAAACAAAGTGCCGGTCAGGTAGTCGAAGCCATAGTCCAGGCTCATCTTCGCGCCCGCCAGGCAATCTTCTTCCGTATAGGTGACGACTTCCATAAAAGTCGTTTTGCCGGCTTTTTTCATCGCATCGGCCAGTTCGCGCATTTTAGCCGAGGGAAGGCCAACGTCCTTGAATCCCCAGAAATCGACCGGCAAATCTTTGCAGGATTCGAAAACCTCCAGGGAATTTTCCACCGTGTGATCTTTATGGGTGAGCATGACAATAAGTTTGGGGCGCATGGATTTGGTTCTCCGCAAAAATGGATTAGCCGCATCATGATGGAGCTGTATTGCCGCCTGGTGTTCTTGCATCTCAAGATGGCACATTGTGCGGCAATACGTCTTCCGCGAACGGTGACGCGCGCCTGTGACGGGCAAAGCAGGAAATATGCCAGGGCAAATGGTGGAAAATGTGGGTGAAAATCTTGATGGCTGGATAGAGGAGGTAATTCAATATTGATAAAAAAATAGTTAATATAGTATGTTATCCTTTGTCGATGGAATAGTGGTCTTTTAAAAATAATGCGTCATCTTGGAACACTATATATCTTGAGCGGAGAGGTGTGGCGGGCATTAATATGCGATAACGTTCCAAAATGAAACGTGATTTACACTTGACGCGCAATAACGCCTCAAAATGAAACATGTGGCGATGGGTTAGCCTTACGGCCTCCCGTAGCCCTGGTTTTAGTGGCAAGCCCTGGCGGGCAAGTCGGCAGGTTTAAAATTGGGGGCAATCTATCTGCGCCGTTGGCGCTGTTTTTCGCGAAAGGCCTCGGCATCCAGGCTGAATTTTTTCATTTTCCGATAAAGCGTACTTCTTGATATTCCATATTTTTGCGCTGCCTCCGTAAGGTTGCCGTTGCAAGTTTCAACGGCTTTCAGGAGCCACTTTTGAAAAGCTTCATCAAGGTGCTCGCATTGGGGGGGAGCGGCGAATCCGGGCAGCTCATCTTCCGCCGAGGCTGGGCCGCCAAGGGCCGGGGGCACATGGCGTCTATCCAGAATATTGCCTTCGCAGATGATCAGCGCGGCCTCGCAGGCGTGTTCCAACTCCCGGACGTTTCCCATCCAGACATGGTTGAGCATGGCGTCCATCCAGCTTTGCGAAATTTGCACCTGGCGTTTTTGCGCTTTGGAGTAGTTGGCGATGAAGAATTTGATCAGCAGTTCCGTGTCCCCTGGCCGCTCGCGTAGGGGCGGTATGGTTATTTCCACGCTGTTGAGCCGGTAAAAAAGATCTTCCCGGAACATTCGCGTTTTGACCAGTTCCATCAGGTTCACATTGCTGGCGGATATGACGTTAACATTGACCGGGATGGGGGCCTTGCCGCCGATGCGCGTGATTTCATTCTGTTGCAGGGCGCGGAGCAGTTTGCCCTGCGCTTCAATAGGCAGGCTGCTTATTTCGTCCAGGAACAGCGTCCCATTTTGGGCCAGTTCGAATTTGCCGACAGCCCCGTCTTTACTTGCTCCAGTGAAAGCGCCAGGGACATAGCCAAAAAGCTCCGCCTCAATCAATTCTCTGGGAATTGAGGCGCAGGAAATAGGGACAAAAGGATTGGAACTTCTAGGCCCGGCATTATGAACGCCCTGGGCGAATAATTCCTTGCCTGTTCCGCTTTCGCCGGTGATGAGAATGCGGCTGGCTTTTTTAGCAACCTTTTTGGCTAGCTGGATACATTTTTTGATCTGCGGCGATTGACCTTGTATATCTTCCAGGTGGTAATAGGCCCGGTTTCCTCCAACCTTGGTTATACCTTGAAGTATTTGCTTATCTGAAGCCAGAAAGAGAGTCATGCCCACAGGGGCGGCATTTTGTCCAAGTAAAGGCTGTACCCGACACAACCATTTATTTTCTTTTGATTTATTGTTTACAAAAATAGAAATGCTGTTTCTTTTTTTCGCGGCGATTAAATAAGACAGCTCTTCCATGCTGGAGTTTTGGATGAAGTCGGTAATAGGTTTGCCGACGATTGCCGTCGAGGGTGCTCCGAAAACCTCCTCCACCGCTTGGTTGACGTAGGAGACGATGTTGTTCAGGTCCAAAGCCACAATGCCGTCGGGCAGGGTGCCGCAGATCGAGTAAACCAGGGAACTCAAGTAGTTTTCTTTGTCATTGAGATATTTTTTCTGTACCTGCATGCCAATGTTCTCAGCGGCGGCCGTGATCATCGACAAAGTGTGCGGATTATAATTTTTGAGAGAGGTGGCAAGCGACACGCAGGCCACTACTTGTTTATTATGGTCAAAGACAGGCGCCGCATAGCAGAGTGAGTTGTGGAACACTTCAAGGTAATGTTCACTCCCGCAGAGAGAAATCGGTTTTTTTTCACGCAAGGCCAGCGTTGTGGCCCGAACACAAAAAAATTTCTCGTCAAAATATATGCCAGGGCTGTTGTAGTAGTTTTCTTGCACGCTCAAGGATTCCATTCCTCCGGTAACATGGAGGATAACGCCGTTTGGCGCGGTCAGCATGACAATGAACCTGCTTTCGCCTGTGGAAAACAGGATCATATCCAGAACCGGTTTGGCTATCTCAATGAGCGTTTTGTTTTTTTCAAGCAGTTCTTCCAGCTCTTTGCCTCTCAAGCGTAGCAACTCCGGGGCTTGCTGCGGATTCAGGCCGTTTTCCATGCAAATCTGCCAGGCCCGGTATACATAGTCCGGCAGGGATTCGGAGACTATCTTGGAGCCGCTGATGAACTGTTCCCAAAGCTGCTTGGTGTACACAGTGCGAAAATCGTTTATTTCCATGGGATACCTTTTGCGGAGTGAACTTGTTTCAAGACAGTACAGTTTAATAGTGTTAAGGCGGTGAGTCATGTACCCCCGGCAAAGCCGGGGGTTTACCGGTAATTAATTAATAAAATCAGGGCGATGCTTTCAAAAAAACATAACAAGATAAAATACCTGCGCTTCAAGCCGAAGCAGCCCTTAAAAATAAAAACCGACTTCTTTCTTTGTACAATTTTAAGGGAGCTTTTGCAAAAAGCAAGCCACCCGTCACACTGTGAATAGAATAAAAGATCCCATTGTGGAGAAGGAACTGGCGGCCCTGAATGCGCCATGGAAGGCGAGATTGAAAATCAGATTAAAAGTCATTTCATAATTCTAGAAAAAGTCATGAAAATCGAGTAATCGAATTTTATGAGTAAATACCAAAGATTAACGGATGAGCAGTGGCAATTTTGGAACCTCTCCTCTCGAGTGAACCGACTTCCGTTCGAGGTAGACCTCCCATACATGATGACCGCTCTGTGCTGAATGGTATTTTGTGGGTGTTGCGCACAGGCGCTGCCTGGGCTGACTTGCCGGGGAGATTTCCATCTTCATCAACCTGTTATCGACGTTTCAGCAAGTGGAGTAAATCAGATGTATTCTGGAAAATCCTTGAGGCACTCGCTCGCGACCTTGAGGTATGACAGTGATCCGCTCGATAACGCCCTTGCTGCCCAACGGATTGAGATGATTGCGCCACACCGACGCAATCGAAACCGTAGGGCTACGCAGGACGGTCATCCTTTGCGACGCTATCGCCGTCGTTGGAAAATTGAACGCCTTTTTGCTTGGCTTACGCGTTTAAGAGAACAATGGCGCGTTGGGACAGGTTCCATGAAAACGTTACAGCTTTCGTTCATCTTGCATTTTCCATCATTTTGCTCAGAAGACTCATCAGAGAATTATGAAATGACTTCTAGAAATCTTGCCGATTTTTCTTTATAGTGGTAAATACTTTTACCGATTTAAGCAAAAGTCGGGCAAAATTTAAACCGTGAGACGTATATGCTGGCTCAGCTCAAGACCCTTATTCTGGATTTTCAGGAACTTCCCCTCAGCCCCGGCATACCGCGCCGGCTTGACGCGCAGCAGGTTGCAGGCAAGGCTTCCATCTGCATCGGCGTGCGGCGCAGCGGCAAATCCACCTACCTGCACCAGGCCATGCAGCGGCTTCTGGTGGCCGGGGTTTCGCGGGCGAACATACTGTACCTGAACTTTTTTGACGACCGCCTGCACCGCCTGGCCGAAACCGGTCCCGGCGCGGTGCTGGAAGCGTATTACTCCTTGTTCCCCGAGAAAAAGGACGCCGAAAAGGTGTATTTTTTCTTTGATGAAATCCAGGCCGTGCCGGGCTGGGAGCCTTTCATCGACAGGCTTCTGCGCACCGAAAACTGCGAGGTCTGGCTTACGGGCTCCTCCGCCCGCATGCTCTCCAAGGAGATCGCCACCCAGATGCGCGGCCGGGCCCTCGCCTGGGAAGTTTTCCCCTTTTCCTTCCACGAGTATCTCGATTCCGTGGATATGCCCGCCACGGGAGCGGCGGCCGGGCGGCTCTCCACCAAGGAGCGCCTGCTTGTGCAGAAGGCTTTCGGCGAATACTGGGAGCGCGGGGGCTTTCCTGAAACCCTTCAGGTCGAGCCTGCCCTACGGGTGAAGATCCACCAGGAGCATTTTCATGCCGTGCTGTTCCGGGATCTGGTCGAGCGCCACGACATCGCCCATCCGCGCGCCGTGGCGGATCTCGCCCGCCATCTTATGGACAACATCGCCTCGCTCTATACGATCAACAGCCTGGCGGGAATGCTCAAAGCCCGCGGCCACACGGCCTCGAAAAACCACGTGGCGGACTATCTGGAATGGTTCGAGGACGCCTATTTCCTCTTCACCGTGCGCAAATTCGACGCCTCCCTGGCCAGATCCAACTCGAACCCCAAAAAAATTTACTGCGTGGATCACGCCATGGTCACGTCCACGGCCTCGGGCGTCCTGATCAACAGCGGCCATCTTCTGGAAAATCTGGTCTTCACCTCCCTGCGCCGGGAACCCGCCCAGATTTATTATTACAAGACCGCCGGCGGCAAGGAAGTGGATTTTCTGGCCCAGGACGAGCGCGGCGGCCGCAGGCTTATCCAGGTCTGCGAAACGCTGGTTGACCCCAAGACCAGAAAACGAGAGCTCGACGCCCTGGCCGAGGCCATGTGTGAATTGAATCTGAATGAAGGGCATATCGTGACGCGCGGAGAGGATGAGACCGTAAAAACGGCGGCCGGCGACGTGCATGTCGTGCCGGCCTGGCGGTTTTTGCTCAGATGATCTTTCTAAATGGCATATGGGTTCTGATCCTCTGACAGGACTTCAACGGTAACAGGGGCGATTCCCATTTCAAACCTGTAGTCATAGATTACAGTGCTGGGCTTAAACGAGCACGAATTGAACTGACAGCCGTATTTGATTTCCACCTCTCCCTCACAGCGGAACAGGAACATACCTTCAAGGCCAGGGCGGCTCAGGGAGAGAGCAAGCAGGCCCTTGCCAAAGAGTGCGGAATCAGCCGCCAGACGCTTTACCGTGTGATAGGCGGCGGGCATAATTAAGAATATTTTACTTTCGTCTTTCTCTCATCTATTTTTTGGGTATGAGCGGATTGCCATTGATTGCCTTGACGCTACCCGGCCCGAACGGGTATTGAACAATAGAAAGAAATTCAAATGCCAACCCTCAGCCTATTTTATGGCATCCTCATCCGCATGTACTGGCGGGAGCACAACCCGCCGCACTTCCACGCCTTGTACGGCGACGATGAAGTGATTATCAATATAGTAACCCTGGAAATATCCAGGGGCACCCTACCCAGCCGCGCCCTGGCGCTGGTCCTTGGGCCGCCCAGCACCGCAACGAACTTATGGAGGCATGGGAGCTATGCAGCCGCAATCAAACCCCACAGCCCATAGCGCCGCTGGATTAAGCGCACTCACAGTTCAGGAGGCTATCCGGGCCTGCGCGCCCTGGAGCGTAACGAGCCTGGAAGTTTTACCCGGATACAAGCTGAGGGTCGGCTTTTATGACGGCTTGTCCGGAATTGTTGATATGTCCCGGCTCATCCTTTCGCCTGACGCTGGAGTCTTTGCCGCTCTGGCTGATAAAAGCGTCTTCGCTCAGGCGTTCATATCCCACGGTGCGGTTACTTGGCCGGGGGATCTGGACGTAGCGCCGGACGCCATGCATGAGGCCATTGTCGCAAAAGGGGAATGGCTTGCGTGATGCTGTTATAACCACGAATGTCAGTTTTGACGCACTTTGTGCCAATTGAGGGACACATTGTGTCAAATTTTAATATTGGAATCAATTTTATAATTCAATATTAAATGCGGTATCATGCTATACTGAACTCCACCGCTCTCCGCCTTGCCCAGCCCAACTATTGGCATTAAATATGCATTTTATTGAATAACACCGTGAGCGGGAACTGATGAAACTTGCGGCATAATCCCGGCGGCTGTTCCCACAGTAAGAGCAATAAACATTTTCAATGTTAATTCGTTCTAAGAAAGCCTGATGCGCTCCATTCGCGTGATGAAGGAGAGTTGCATGGAAACATTTCAAAAAACGCTACAGACGCAAGATTCCCGCCACGCCTTGTTAAAAGGCGCCGCCACTTCCGGCGCCGAGGGCACCATTGCCAGGCCCGGCGCGCCTTTGCGCACGCTTTTGCTGTACACGGCCTGCGGCATCTTTTTGTACGCCATCTGCGCGGGTTTTCGTGACAATTACGGCATCATGCTCCCCTACATTGTGGCCTTCAGCGGCGTTTCCTACGCCACGGTGAGCTTTATCATCGCCTTGGGGCAGTTGCTCTTCGGCGCCATGCAGCCCGTTTTCGGCCTGTTGGCATTGCGCAAGGGCCCAAGGTTCAGCCTCCACCTGGGCGCGCTGATGATGCTTGTGGGGCTTTTGCTCATTCCCTTCAGCTCCTCTACCCCCATGCTCACCCTGGCCCTGGGCGTGCTCTTGCCTTCGGGTACGGCCGCCGCCTCCTTCGGCATGATTATGGGGCTGCTTTCTCCCAAACTCAGCACGCGCCAGGCGCACACCGCCGCGGGTTTTGTGGCGGCGGGCATCGGTATGGGGATATGCTTTCTTTCGCCAATCATGCAAGCGGTGATTGCGGCCCATGGTCTGCTCAACGCCATACTTGTGCTGACAGGGCCGTTGCTCATGCTTTTTCCCGTGTCGTACATACTGACGCGCGCGCCTAAAGCCGCGCGGGAGGCCGCCGTTCAAAACGCCGCCGCGAAGACTCCTCCCCCTGCCGGCGTAAAGGAAATGTTCCGCGAGGCCGTTCACAGCAGCACCTATCGCCGCCTGACCTTGGGTTTTTTTACCTGCGGCTTTCATATGGCCATGATCCAGACCCATCTTTTTTCACAACTGACCAACTTTGGCGTGGCCGAACGATCCGCCGCCTATGCCCTCTCGGTCTACGGCATCGGGGTTATCTGCGGCGGCGTCGGCAGCGGCCAGGCCTGCGCGCGCTTCGCTATGTCGCGGGTGGCGGGTTGGCTCTACGCCTCGCGCTGCCTGTGGGTGATGCTGCTCCTGCTCCCCCTGCCCCTGCCCGCGCTCTTTGCCGTCATCTTTTTGCTGGGGGCCACAGGACCAGCGACCATAGCCCCCACCTCGGGGTTGGTGCAAAAGCTCTTTGGCTCGGCGCACCTGGCCACGCTCTTTGGCTTTGTCTACCTGGTGCACCAAATCGGGGCGTTTTGCAGCGCCTGGGCCGGAGGCTTGTGCCGCCAGCTCACCGGAAGCTATGTCGGGGTGTGGTACGCGGATATAGCCCTCTGCTTTGTGGCGGCGCTTGCCTGCTTAAGGATCAAGAAGTAGAAGCTGTTCATAATCCGTTATGAACGGCTTCCACTTCAGATTGATGACAACCCCCGCAAGGCCGGGGTTTTAAAGGCACGCCCACTCCGGAGCTTTACGGCGGCAATGAATTTTCAGGAACGGCGATACAACGTGTACGGCGGACGCTGAATCCGGTCGACGGCGTTGGGGTACATGCCGTTGGACTGCCGGAAGTCAGAATACCAGATGTTCCCGTCAAACATGGCCATATGGCCGTCCGGATGCGCTTTGACCGGCTGGATTACCACCACGTCGCCGGCTTGCGGTTCCGTGCCGGGGGGCAGAGGCTTGAATCCGGCGGCCTGCAGCACTTCACCGTAACCACAGGCGCTGTTCCGCGGCGTGGGATTCAGGTCGCGGTTCAGGCGTATGCCGCCGGCCTCAATGGCGTTGGCCACATATTCCGCGCATTTGTAGTGGCTCCTTATGGCGGAGGAATGCCGTTGCAAGTGCGCTATGGCCCGTTGCGGATTCCATCCGTTTATATCCCGGCCGCGCGCGCGTTCCTGGTGACGCCGCGTTTCCGCCGAGGCCGACTTTGCTTCGGGAGCCAGAGCCTCAGGCTCCGGCAAGGCGGTCTTGCCGTCAGGGGGAGTTGCCGTGCCGCCCGCCGGCCGACAGAAGCCGGTTATGGCGGAATCTCCAATATAAATTGTTGCGAATGCGGGCAAGGCCAACTTATCAATCCAAGGGGCTTTAACTCTTGTTGCCTGGCGAACTATGGACTGTTGGATGTAAGGCGGATGGACTGGCATGTGAAACATAATTTGCTTTATTTATCAAAATCGTCGTTCGTAATATATTATATTTTTTTAGTATAGCTTTTTTACAATAAAATTTTTTTGTATAAACATGATGTGCACATTTAAATTTAAGGTAATATTCAAACTACTAATGCAATGAATGAATATTTATATGGAAATACAATCTACAGAGCATAAATATTAGCTCAGATGGACAATAAAAACATCAATCTGCTTTAATCAATAGATTTACCGTCCGCCACGCCCATTGTCCAGCGGCTCGTAGCGACCGCCCATGGACTTATAGATTTTACTTTCCCAGCCGATCAGCGTGTATTTGGCGGAAAGCGAGGACATAGCGGAGTTGTCCGCCGCGTTCAGGGCGTCAAGGTAGTCCTTAAGTTCCGCCCGGCCCAGCTCGTAACGCTTTTGGTAATAATCCGCTATGCGCGCGTCGCGCTCATGCACGGCCATGGTCTGTTCCAGGGTGTCTCTGGCGTGGACATAGGCGGCGCAGGCGGCGTCCACCTCGTTCAAGGCCGAGGTCACGCTCTCTTCCAGATTCAGCTTGGCGGTGGCGAAGTCCGCTTCGGAAATTTTCACGTTCCAGTACAGCCGGTTCCAGTCCAGAAAAGGCAAACTCACGCTCGCCAGGCCGGAAAGCATGGGCACGTCGAAAAACCGCGAGGCCTTGTCCGAGGACACGCTAAGGGTGGAGCCGACCGTCAGGCGCGGGTACCAGGCGGACTTGTCCGATTCCAGAGTGTTGAAGGCGCCCTGCACTCTGGCTTCCGCGGCCCAGACGTCCGGCCGGGCGGCCAGGGCGGCGACGGGCACGTTCAGATCCACGGTCACCAAAGGAACAGCCAGAATGTCGCCGGTTTCCGGCTCCGACATATCGCCGGGCCGCAGGTTCAACAAATCCCGAAGCGTCCGCAGGCTTTCCGCCAGTTGGGAACGCAGGGAGGAAAGCTGGTTCTTCGCGTTCAGCAGGGACTGCTCCGCCTGAAGCGGCTCCACGGAATCCGCCTTGCCCAGGGTGTAGCGGTCTTTGGCCAGAACAAGCAGCCGGCCGTAGCGCCCGACGCTGTCCTCCATAACCGCGATGGCCTGCCGGGTGTAGGCCAGCTTGAACCAGGCGTCCACCACGCTGTTGATCAGGGACAGGCGCGCGCTGGCCAGATCCTGCCCGGTGGCCCGGTATTCCCAGTCCGCCGCGTCCGAGGCGTCACGCATGCGCCGCCACAAGTCCAGCTCATAGCTGACCGAAGCCTGGCCCTGCAAGGTCCGCTGCCAGGTGCTGCCGCCAGGGTAATATTGCCCGGCATACATGTCCGCCGCTGAAAAAGAGGAACTCCCCCTGGACAAATCACGCACAGCGGCGACTGAGGAGTCCGCGGAAAAAGTCGGAAAAAGATCGGCATCAATCAGACGCGCCTGGTACAACGCTTTGTTTACCGCAATGGCGCTGCGGGCCAGATTGACGTTGCGGGCCAGGGCCAGGTTCACCGTGTCGTCCAAACCCGCGCTTCCGTAGCCAATCCACCAGGCGGTGTTCAGGTGGTATTGCCTGGCGGTATCTTCGGCGGAAAGCAGCTCCTTGGTCAACTCCGTTGTGGAATACGTGGATCCGGCGCAGGCGGACAGACAAACCAGCAGCGCCAGGAGCGGAATAAATAAAAACCGGCGTCCATGCATGCGCGTCACTCCCGGGAAAGGGCTTCAATGGGGTTGAGCCTGGAAGCGTTGCGGGCCGGCATGAACCCGAAAATTATGCCGATGCACGTGGAACAGGCCAGGGCCAGAACCATGGAATCCGTCGAATAGGACATAGCGAAATTCTTGACCAGCCAATCCACGGCCAGTCCGATGAGCACGGCCAGGCCCATGCCCAGAAGGCCGCCGGTAAGGCAGATGAGCACGGCTTCCATGAGAAACTGCTCCATGATGTTGACGCGCCGCGCCCCCACGGCCATGCGTACGCCGATTTCCCTGGTGCGCTCGGTTACGGAAACCAGCATTATGTTCATCACCCCTATGCCGCCGACAATCAGGGAAATAAGCGCGATTCCGGCAATCAGCAGAGTCAGGGTGTCTGTGGCGCTTTCCACGGTTTTTTTGATGCTGTCCGTACTGAAGGTGAAAAAATCCAGCTTGCCGTGCCGGGCGGTCAAAAGCTCGGTGATGTTTTTTTCCGCCATGAGCGGCATTATGTTGTCCCGGACCTTGACCGTTATGGAGGAAATATCCCTATTGCCGGTAATCCTGTTCATCACCGTGGTGTAAGGCGCCCAGAGGTTGAGCATGTCCGACGGGCCGAACCCAACGTCCTTTTTCTTGGCCACGCCGATGATCCGCAGGGGGTGCTTGTTCAGCAGGATCACCTGGCCTTCCGCCGCTTCGCCGCCCGGAAAAAGCTTCTGGTAAGTGTTGTCGTCAATGACCACATAGGAGGCGTTGCCGCGCACCTCCTCCTGGCTGAAAAAGCGGCCGGAGGCCGGCTCCAGGCCCTTGACGTCAAAAAAGCTCGCTCCCACCCCGCTCAACTGCGCCATGGCCGAGATGTTGCGGTAAGCCAGCATGCCGGAAACCGAAGTATTCGGGGTGCTGCTGGCTATGTAGGGCTGTTTGCCCAGAAATTCCGCGTCCGCCACGGTCAGGGTCTTGATCTTGCCGGCATAGCGGTCGCCAAAGCCGGTACCGGGAAAAATATCAATGGTGTTGGTGCCCATGGAGCTGATGTCCGCGATGATCTTCTGTTGCGATCCGCGCCCCAGGGCCACCACGGAGGCAACGGAGGCGATGCCGATGATGATGCCCAGCATGGTCAGAACTGAGCGCATCTTGTGCGCCCAGATGGCCTGCACGGACATGCTGAAGGCCTCGCGGAGCTGGTCCAGGCGCTCGGTCAGGCGCGATGCGGCAGAGGCCCCTTGCGGCGGCCGCCAGGCTTCCGGGCGCTCAAAGGGCCGGTTGCGCTCGTCCGAGACGACGCGGCCGTAGCTGAGGCTGATGACCCGCCCGGCATACGCGGCCACGCTGGAATCGTGGGTGACCACGATTACGGTATGGCCACGCTTGTTCAGTTCGGTCAGAATGGCCATGACGTTTTTGCCGCTGGCGGAATCCAGCGCGCCGGTGGGCTCGTCCGCCAGGATGATCCGGCCGCCGTTCATCAGGGCGCGGGCTATGCTGACCCGCTGCTGCTGCCCGCCGGAAAGCTCCGTTGGCAGATTGCCCGGCTTGTCTTCCAGGCCGAGATTTTTGAGCAGTTCCCGCGCCCGGTTAAGGCGTTCCTTTTTGCCCACACCGGCGTAAACAGCCGGCAACGCGGTGTTTTCCAGGGCGGATAGTTTAGCCAGCAGGTTGTAGCGCTGAAAAATGAACCCCAGACGCGAACCGCGCAAACGCGACTGGCTGTCCGGGTCCAGGCCGGCCACGTCTTCGCCGGCAATGCGGCAGACTCCGGAGCTTGGCGCATCCAGGCAGCCAAGAATGTTCATGAGCGTGGATTTGCCGGAGCCGGACTGCCCGATTATGGCCACAAAGTCCCCGTCCGCTATGTTGAAGCTGACGTCCCGCAGGGCGTGGACGCGGCTTTCCCCGGAGCCGAAGAATTTGCAGACCTTTTCCACCTCAATCACGTTCATCGGTGCGGTCTCCCGCCCCGGCCCTGGGCTTCGATTTCGGCCTTGGTAAGCTGACCGGTGACTATTTCCTCGCCCTCTTTCAGGCCGCTCAGGATTTCCACCTTAATGCCGTCGCTGATGCCGGTGGTCACTGTCCTGGTTTCCGGCCGCCCGTCCGGGCCCTGGACGCGCAGGCTTTTCAGCCCGGATTTGTCGGTCACGGCCATGAGCGGAGCCAGAAGAGTATTTTTGGCCTCGGCCACGGCTATGTCCGCCTGCACGGTCATGCCGATGCGCAAACGGCCGTCCTTGTTATCCACCAGGGCCTTGCCGTAATAATAAACCGCCTCGGAAGACGAGGTGCCGGTGCCGGATGATGAAGTCCCTATGGAAGAGGTGTTCTTGTACGTGCCGTCCGTAAGGGTGGTCAAACCGGGATCTATGGAATTAAGGGCCGCCTGGCGGATATCGTCCGGCTCGGACAGGATGGTGTAGGACAACGGCAGGCCGGGCTTGACCGCGGTGATGTCCCCTTCGGAGATTTCAATTTTAATTTCCATGTGCTCCAGATCGGCGATCTGGGCGATGGTGGGCGTGGTCTGCATGGCATTGACGGTCTGACCTTCATCCACGGGCACGGAAACCACGACCCCATCCAGGGGCGAACTGATGCGCGTGTAGCCAAGGTTGACCTCGTCCGTGCTCACGGCCAGCTCGGTCTGGCGGATCTGGGATTCCAGCACAGCCACGTCCGCCTTGGCCAGGGCCCAGGAATTTTCCATATTTTCCAAAGATTCCTGTGAAGCCGCGTCATTGGAACGCAAAGCCTTTTCCCGTTTGTATTGCCGCTCGGCCATACGCAGGTTTATGCGTTTGGATTCCAACTGGGCTTTATAGGATTGCAGCAGAGCGCGATCCGTTTCCAACTGGTTGACTTGCGGCACTGAGTCTATTTCCGCGATCAGGTCGCCGGTTTTCACCGTTTGCCCAACAACCACATGGAGTTTTTTGATCTGGCCGGAAACCTGGGCTCCAACGCTGACAAGCTGCACCGCGCCGACTTCGCCGGTGGCGCTGACGGTGCGCCTGATGTCGCCCCTGACGGCTGTTTCCGTAAGATAAGCTATTTCCTGGCCGGACTTGGAACGCTGCCAGAAAAAGAACGCCGCCGCCGCAATCAGCAAGACCAACGCCGCGATAATGAATTTTTTCATATTTTGTTTCTTTCCGTTATCACCGGAACAATGCGCTTTTTAAGCGCCCGCGTTACCGCGCGCGGCAAAACCGGCCAAAACAGCGAGCGAAAAAGCCTTGCGCCCGTCCTCCTGAATCCAGTGGCAGGAATCGTCGACCTTAATTTACTATTTTCCATGAAAACGGACGGAATGCAAGACAGGTTATGGAGGGCCAGGGCGGGCGCGTCTTATCTTTGCCGCCGGCCTGGCTTAAGGATGGGACTCGGATAGTTTTTGAAATTTCATGTTCATGCCGGGGCGAACACTGACGTTCTTCCAGGAAGAAGCGGCCGGGCCATGACCGCGAATGCGAACATACTCCCTTCCGGCGAATATTCCCCGGCGGCAATTCCCGCTGAGCGTTCTGGCCGCGGTAGCGGCCCTTATCAGCCGCAGGCTGAAAGAGGGCTGCCACGGTTTCCCATGTTAACTGACGCGATTTCTCACATTGAAAGGCAGCTCACAGATTAAAAAAGGTGTCAGGAGCGTTTTTACTCCTAACACCTTTGTTTTTTCTTGGCGCGCCGGCAGGGATTCGAACCCCGGACCTACAGGTTCGTAGCCTGTTGCTCTATCCAGCTGAGCTACCGGCGCGCAGTGAAGAATTGGCTTATACGCAGACCGGGCGATGGCGTCAAGAAAAATCTGTCAACTTTTCATCGGACCTGGAATTTCACCCAGTATCCAGTCATGGCGCAGGTTTTTCACCACCCACGCCAGTTCCTCGCCACCTCTTTGACAGAACCGCCCCTTCAATCTTATACGAATCTTTTTGCCAATCCATCAATTTATCAAGGAGCCTACCATGCCTTCTGTGCGCGTTGCCGTTGTTCAGGCCGCCTCAGTTCTTTTTGACAAAAACGCCTGTCTGGACAAGTTGGCCGACCTGACCGGCCAGGCCGCCGCCCAAGGCGCGCGGGTAATCCTGTTCCCGGAAGCCTTCATTCCATGTTACCCGCGCGGCATGTACTTTGGCGCCAAAGTGGGCCGGCGCACCCAGGACGGCAAAGAGGATTTTCGCCGCTATTTTGAAAATTCCGTGCTCATTCCCGGCCCGGATTCCGAACGCATCTCCCAGATTGCCGCGGAAAATTCCGTTTACCTGAACGTGGGCGTCATTGAGCGAGACGGGGCCAGCCTGTATTGCAGCATCCTTTACTACGGCCCGGACGGCGCTTTTCTGGGCCGGCACCGCAAGCTCAAGCCCACTGGTTCGGAACGTCTGATCTGGAGCGAGGGCGACGGCTCCACCCTGCCCTGCCTGGACACGCCGCACGGCAAAATCGGCGGGGCTATCTGCTGGGAAAACTACATGCCCCTGCTGCGCGCGGCCGTCTACGCCAAAGGAGTTGATTTATACCTGACTCCCACAGCGGATTCCCGGCCCGCCTGGCAGTGTACCATCCGGCACATCGCCCTGGAGGGCCGCTGTTTTGTGCTTTCCTGCAATCAATACGTGACCATGGACATGGTGCCAAAAAACTTGGCAGGCTACGCCGACCTGCAAGGCGAGCCGGACCCCATGTCCAGAGGCGGCAGCGCCATCATCGACCCGATGGGCGAATACCTGGCCGGCCCTCTTTACGATCAGGAAGGTATTCTGACCGCCGACCTGGACCTGAACAAGCTCGTTGAAGCCCGTTACGACTTTGACGTAAACGGCCATTACGCCAGAAAGGACGTTTTCACCCTGTTGGTAAACGAGCGCGCCAACCCAGGTGTGGACTTTAAGAATAAGTAACAGGTAAAAGGAGTGGTATGAACAATTGCAAGCATATGGCTGGAGCGCAAACTTTTTTCTTAACTGTCGCTTGTTGCCTGTTGCCTGTTGCTTGTCACTTGTTACCTGCTAACCGCCATGTCCGTAGATCGTTTTAAATACTGGGACGAATTCCAGGCCCATCTGGACAACCAGGGGCTGTTCCGCATGAACCCGAGCCTGGAACGCATCTCCACGGTGCTTAAGGCCATGAAGCTCACACGCCCGGCCTGCCCGGCGGTGCAGGTTGTAGGAACCAACGGCAAAGGCTCCACCACCTTGCGCCTGGCCAGCCTGGCCTGCGCCTGGGGCCTTAAAACCGGCGTGCATATTTCCCCGCATTTTGTGGGCGTGCGCGAGCGCATCCGCCTGCTCAGCCCCGGCGGCCGGGCCGGGGGAGACGAATTTTCCCCCAGTCAGTGGCTGGACGCGGCCAATGCGGTTATGCGGCGCGGCGGGGGCGAGCTTAGCTACTTCGAACTGGTCTGCGCCATAGCGGCCAGGCTTTTTTCCACGGCCGGAGCTGAATTTCTGGTGCTGGAAACCGGCCTGGGCGGCTCCTGGGACGCCACCACGGCCTTTGATCTGGACTGCGTGCTGTTCACCCCCATAGATCTGGACCACCAGAATATCCTGGGCAACAACCTGACGGAAATCGCCAGAGACAAAGCCGGGGCGATCCGTCCGGGCAAAACGGTCATCAGCGCCCGGCAAAAGCCGGAAGCCCGCGTGGAACTGCTGGCCAGGGCCAGAGAGCTCAAATCCCCCTATTTTGAAATTCCGGATCAAAAAAAATCCGAAGCGCCGGATTACCCGGCCCAAAACAGCGCTCTGGCCCGCTACGCCTGGGGCCTGATCGGCCGCAGCCCGGCTCTGG
>JAVBSC010000022.1:0-15069 GCA_031547305.1 Desulfovibrionaceae bacterium | reverse complement strand
ACCACTCTTACGGAATGCTCGCATCATGGAACAACCGCCTGTTCAGCTTCGCCTGCCTGCTGCTCTGGGAACTGGCCGGCCATTTTTGGGGCAAGCGCCAGCCTTGGCTTAAAAGCCGCTGGTTCCCCCGCCTGATCGGGTTTGTGTTGATCTGGCAGGTTTTTCAGCCGTGCTTCAATTTTATCGGGAATTTCAGATATATTTTCTTTGAGCGGGGCCAGGATTTCCATTGGAGCTGGTTCTTCTGGAGCATCGTACCCTACGCCCTGGCCTGGGCGCTGGGCTGGCTGGTTTACCGCCGCCGCAAGCCGGATCTTTTTTTCCCGGCCTGCCTGGCCTTCAGTCTGGCCGCGCTGCTCGGCCGCGTCTGTTTTACGGCTTTTTTCGGACGAGGCTTGAGCGATTTTGACAACCCGCTCGCCTGGCTGATCATGGCCCTGGCCATTGTGGGGCTTTGCTGGGGCTGCGCCAGGGGCATTCTGAACTTGCAGCGCTCAATGGCCCATGAAGCGGCCCAGGCCGGACTTGAAAATGCCCCTGCGGCCGCCGGCATTGAAGACGCGCTTCGGCCTGAATCAGGCCGGGCCGAAGAGACCGCCGAAACGCTGGAAACGCCCGCAGAGTCGCCGGCCAAGAGTCCGGATGACGAGCCGGAATCCCCCTGGTACGTGCATTTGGGCCTGGGCTTTGGGGCCTGGGTGAGCGCCGTTTTCGGCCTGGCCGCCCTGGGCTTTTTCGTCGCTACGGCCAACCCGCGGGAACCGGAGGGAATCCTGTTTATGCTCTCCCTGCCCTGCTGCGGCCTGGCCGCCTGGTGCCTGAAACTCGGCGGCATTTTCCGCAGTCAGTTCGGCACGGCCCTGGGGCTGGCCGGCGGAGCAGGAGTGTGCATAGCCATCCTCCTAAGCATGGAGTTCAGCGGCCCGGAATACGTGGACTGCTTTATCTGCGCCGGAGTGTTCGGACTGCTTTACGCCCTGCTGCCCGGCCTGCTCTTCCGCTTCATCGCCGGTCTGGTCGTGACCGGAGGTCTGGCTCTGGGCTGGAGCTTTATTTTCTTCCGCCCCGACTTCTTCTTCCATTATGATGAGGCGGTGGTTTTATCCTCCACGTACGCCGCCACTATCGGGCTGGGGCTGTTTTTTTCCCTGTTCTTCGTTCTGCTCGCCCACTCAGGGGGAAAACTGAACAAAAAACTCCAGGCAGACTTACGCCCTCTGCTCTATGCCGGACTGCTCTGCTGTATGGCCGCTGCCTTTGCCCAGACCGCCATGGTGACCGAATGGTCCGGCGAAGGAAAAATTTTTCTGGCCGACTATCTGGGGCGGGCGCTGTCCCTAATGCCGGCCGCGGCCGGTTTATGGCTGTTCTTCCTCCTGCCGGAACGAAACGCGGCCAGTCTGGCTCTGCCGGCCGGCGCGTTGCTCCTGGGCCTGGGGTCCTGGTTCATGCCGGGCATCGGCCTGGGCCTGGCCCTGCTCCTCCTGGCCAGGCTGCGCCTGAGCCAACCGCTGTTCGGCCTGGGCTGCGCTTTTTTGTTTTTCTATCTGCCCGCTTATTATTATTCGCTCCACATGAGCCTGCTGCACAAATCCCTGCTGCTCATGGCCACCGGGGCCGCGCTGCTGCTTCTGGCCTGGGCGGCCAGGCTGGTTGCCGGACGTTTCGGTCTTATGGAGGCAAGCATATGAAAAACAGCGCCATAAAAATTATGCCGCAAGGCCGTTATCTGGCCCTGGGCTTTTTCATCCTGGTTCTGGGCCTGTACAACTTTTCCATATTCGGCAAGGAGCGCCTGCTGACCAACGGCGCCGACCTGATCCTGGAGCTGGCCCCGGTGGACCCGCGCTCCATCATGCAGGGCGACTACATGCGCCTGGATTACCGGGTGGACAGTGAGCTTTGGTCTCTGGCCGGCGCCGGGGGCAGCTCCACTTGGGAAGCCCCCGAAGTGACCGGCGGGGTGGCCGTGCTCAAGGCGGATGCCCAGGGTGTGGCCAGTCTGGTGCGCCTGCACAAAGACGAACCGCTGGAACCGGGCGAGCTTTTGCTGCGCTTCAGATTGCGCGACGGTGGAGTGCGACTGGCCTCGCACGCCTGGTTTTTTCAGGAAGGGCACGCTAAATTTTACGAAGCGGCCCGTTACGGCCTGTTCAAGGTGGACGGCAAGGGCGAGGCCCTGCTCAGCGCCGTGCTGGACAAAAATTTGCAGGTCATCGCCCCGCCCTTTCCAGAGGCGGAGAAAAAACGGGATGAATAATGCGCGAAGTATCTCTATGCGCGCAAAACGCGCCGTTACCGGAGCTTTCGGGTTTTCCGGCCGGTACATAGCCAAGCGTTTGCTGGCCGCGGGCAGGCAGGTGGTGACCCTGACCAATTCTCCCGGCAGGCCCCGGCCTTTCGGCATGGATATAGAGGTGCGCCCGCTCCTGTTTGAGAATATCCCGGCCTTTGCCGAAAGCCTGCGGGATGTGGAGGTCATTTACAACACCTACTGGGTGCGCTTTAACCACCAGGGCTTCAGCCACGCCGGGGCTGTGGAGAACACCCTGGCCCTGTTCGAGGCCGCCAGGCTGGCCGGGGTAAGACGCATTGTGCACGTGAGCATCACCAACGCGGACGAGAACTCCCCCCTGGAGTACTTCAGGGGCAAGGGCCTTTTGGAGCGCCGGCTCAGGGAATCCGGTCTGTCCCACGCCATTGTGCGGCCGGCCGTGCTTTTCGGGCCGGAGGACATCCTGATCAACAACATCGCCTGGACTCTGCGGCATTTTCCCGCCTTCGCGGTTTTTGGGGACGGCAAATACCACATCCAGCCGATCTTTGTGGAAGATCTGGCCAAGCTCATGGTCGCGGAAGGCGAAAATACGGCAAATTCCCTGACCAACGCCCTGGGGCCGGAAGACTACGCCTATGTGGATCTGGTGAAAATGATGCGCCAAGTCCTGGGCGTATGGCGGCCCATAGTGCATGTGCCGCCGGCCCTGGGCTACCTGGCCTCCAGAATCGTGGGCAAACTGGTGGGCGATATTTTTGTGACCCGCGAGGAAATAGCCGGCCTGATGGCCGATACCCTGCACGTGCCTGGTGAATCCCCGGCCGGCTTCACCAGGCTTTCCGCCTGGCTGGAAAACCACAGGGACAGCGTTGGCAAAAAATACGCCGGCGAGTTGCCGCGCCGGCTGGACAGAAGTAAAGCATACTAATTTTTGAATTTAGGGCTCCGCCCCAAACCACGCCGGGGTGATGGCCCATTGGCGGTGGGGGGCGGAGCTCGCCAAATTTATTCCGGCCCTTTATCAAAACGCGGGACAGGCGTATGGCAGGCCCGGCTGGGATGGTTTTCGATGTAGCGCTGGTGGTAGCCCTCCGCCGGATAAAAAGTGCCGGCGTTTTCCAAAGTGGTGACCGGTTCCCAGCCCTTGTCCCGGAGCAGGCTCAGGAGTTTTTCCACGGTTTGTTTCTGGGCTTCGCTGACGGGGAACACGGCGGAACGGTATTGCGTGCCCACATCCCAGCCCTGGCGGTTCAGTTGGGTGGGATCGTGGATTGCAAAAAACAGCCGGGCCAGCTCTTCATAACTCACCTTGTCCGGTTCAAAAATTACTCGTACGGTTTCCGCGTGCCCTGTCGCGCCGGAGCAGACCTGCTCATAATTGGGGTTGGGCGTTGTCCCGCCCATATAGCCGGAAACAGCGCCGAGCACGCCCGGCTTTTGCCGGAACAGGTGCTCCACGCCCCAAAAACATCCACCGGCAAAATAGGCGGTCTCGGTTTTGACAACGGGGATAAACTTCATGGACAGCGAGTTCACGCAGTGTCGGGTATTTTTGGCCGTAAAACCCTCACCGGTGAAAACGTGGCCCAGGTGGCCGCCACAGTTGGCGCAGGTTATTTCCACGCGCCGGCCGTCCGGGTCCGGGCCGCGTTTCACCGCGCCGGGGAATTCATCGTCAAAGCTGGGCCAGCCGCAGCCGGAATCGAACTTGGCCCCGGATTCATACAGCAGGTCGCCGCAACGCCGGCACAGGTAAAAGCCGGCTTCCTTATAACTTTCATACTTGCCGCTATAAGGGCGTTCCGTGCCCTTGTCTTCAATGACGTTTCGCTCTTCCGCGGACAGGGGCGGCATTTCACGCACCTGCCGGATGTTTTGCCCGGCCATGGCCGATGGGGCCGGACAGGCCAGGGAAAACAAAACCGCCACACCCAGCGGGAGAATAAGCATACCGGCAATGCCCATATCAAATCTCCTGTTGAGACGCTCTGACAATAAAACGGCCGGCTTTCAGGCCAGCAAAGCTTTTATGCCGTTTACGCATGTTGCCTTGCCGCCGGGCAAACGGCCGTGCGGTATGTTAAAACAATTACAAGCCCTTCCGCGTCCGTACGCCAATTGTGTTTCTGAACGGCGCACGCGCGAGGGATATGGAAAACAGCAAACTCGCTGTAAGCAGCATCGCAATCATATTCTGCACGATCATAACAACCTCCTGAAAACAAAGTCATACCCGGACAATAAGCATTCGCTCTTTTTTGCCAAGGGGTTTTGTTTTTTTTGGGAGCCTTTCAGAGGAATTTCTTAAAGCTCCAAAAGCGGTACCCTAGATAATTGGCCAGCATGGTGAAGGGAATGGTCAGCAGGTAGGCCGCTATTCTCCCGCAGCCAAGGCTTGTGAACAGATAAAGCAGCCCTATGCCCAGGCCCAGGCTGACCAGATTCACGGAAAAAAATCGCAGCAGGGGCTGAAAACCCTGATCCGCAGCCTTAAATGTCCAGCGCCTGTTCATCAGATAACTGAACAGACAAGCCGCGACCCAGGAGCCCATCCTGGACGGGTAGATGGGAATAAACAAGGAGAACAAGCAATAAACGCCGAAATCAACCAAGAAGTTCAGGCCGCCGACGCAGCAGAATCTTACGAACTGCCCGGCCTGCCCGCCATGGTCTTTAAAAAAATGGAACATGGGGCGATCTACCTGACCGGTATGCGGGCCGGGCGCCTTTTCAGCGCCTTGGGCGCCGGCGGCGGCAAAAATGTGACTATGCCGGTATCGTCCGGCGCCCTCTGGATCAGATAATTCGGATTTTCCAAAAAAACGATCAGATCCGCCGGGTCAAGATTCTCCGGCATGGGCCTGCGTTCCACCTTTACTCCAAAGGTTATGAGCTGTTCGTAGCCCCAGCGCCAGTCGCGAGTGAGCGGCACCGTGACCAGGCGCTCCAGGAGCGGATATTTGCGGGCCGGATTCACGGCCAGAGGCGAAAGCCCCACCGATCCCACAAAGGAAATCGCGGAACTGCCGGTTTCCTTGATATAGCTGTTCAGATCCCGAGCAAGCATGGAAAGGCGGGAAAGTTCCCATTGATTCTGGGCGTCCAGCAGATTGCCGTAAACGTTGGCAAAAACCAGAAGTTGAATCAGCACGAGCCCCTGGGCCGCCCAGGCCAGGCGGCGCAGGAAGCGCCCCCTGGCCCTGGAGTAAAGGCTCAGAAGCATCACGGACATCAGCACGCCAAAGCCCATGAAGGTTCTGGGCGCCCAAATGGGTTGCGACAAAGCGAATTGCACCCCAAAAGGGGACAGAAGCAGGCAGAACAGCAGCGCCGGTATGAGAAGCAGGCGCGAAGCGCTTACGGTGGCTGAACCGCCAAGCCGGGCATGCCTGAGCCACCTGAAAAACAAATGCAGGGCAAAAGCCAGAAAAAGGCCGGCCATAAGCAGTCCAAGGCCGTTGCAGTCCCAGTCGCTCCACAGGCGTTTCAAATAGCCCATGACATTCTCGGCCAGGTCCGTCGGAAGCGCGGCCAAAGAAGGCACGCTGGCGTGCGCGGACACGTAGTCCTCGTATTGCGAGCGCAAAAACCACAATGGAGCCTGCAGGCGATAAGCGCCAACACCCAGGAAAAAAGGAAGCAGGAACAGTCCAAGGCGGCGCAGCACCAACGATAATTTGATGCGCGAGGCCAGTTCCGTCAGACTGGCATACAAAATAACGCACAGGTAAGCGCCCAGAGCGGGCTGGTAAAGGGATGCGGAGCAAAACAGGCACATGGAGGCGGCAATGACAAATGGGCGGCGGCCCAGGCGTGCAAGGCAGCAAGGCAGTACGGCCGCCATCAGGGCCAGGGCCATGTAAGGCGAGTCAAACTTGTAGGACAAGTTTTCCAGGCCATAGGGGCTGAGTCCCACCGGCACGGTGCAGATCAGGGACGGCCAGGACAGTTTTACCCGCAGGGCGTCCAGAAGGAGCAGAGAAGTGACGGCCATTGCGGCCACGGCCAGAATCTGGGTAAAGGGCGAGGCGTCCACTGTGGTCCGGCCAAGGTAAAAAATCCAGGCGAACAGTTCTGCCAGCGGCCTTACGGCGGATATCCAGTCCGCGTAGCCGTGCAGGGAGCGCCCCAGATCATCAAGGTAAGAGCGATTGGCGCGGATGATTGGAAGCAGGCCTATGAAATAGATCAACAACAAAGCCACGTAGTAGCGGGAGAATATTTGCTCGCGGAGTTTCCGCCACATGGAACTCATAGCCGCGCGTCCCCCGCCGCCTGGCCATTGGCGGGCGCTTCCGCAAGGTTGTGCCCATTCGGCAACGGATCAGGCCATGTTTTATCGTAATGCGCCATGAGCCGGTGAAAATCCTGAGAAAGCAGCATCTCCGCCTCGGCCTTGCGGCAGGGCGAGGCGTGGGCGGCGGAGTAAACGGCCTCTCCAGACGCGCAAGAGCGGCATTCCGACTCCGACAATCCACCGGGGTGGAGCATTATCTCCACCAGCGCGTCTTCGGCCGGGGCGAGTTTTCGAATAGCCTTCAGCCCGGAGGCCAAGCGCGGCAGGGTCATGGAGCAACTGCAAAAAGCACCTAGGAAAAAATCCGGCACGCTCGCGCCCCGCTTTTGCAAGAACGCACGCAAGGGCTTGGCCCACAAAGCCAGAACTCCACGCCGCAAAACACCGGTAATACAGGCCACGGGCGGAACAGGCGGCAGGTAGAGCGGCTCCAGCGGCACGCGGACATGTTTAAAAGAGAAGGTTTCCAACAGGGTACCCAAAACCGGGCGCAAGGCCGGCAGCGCATGCACGTGCAAGTGGCCGTCCAGGTACAGGGCCGGCAGGGCATGAGCTGACGCGCCTCGGGCCGAT
The DNA here is from genome assembly GCA_031547305.1 of Desulfovibrionaceae bacterium. Taxonomy (GTDB): domain Bacteria; phylum Desulfobacterota; class Desulfovibrionia; order Desulfovibrionales; family Desulfovibrionaceae; genus JAVBSC01. The sequence goes on along the minus strand of JAVBSC010000022.1, from coordinate 7,921 downwards.
CCCTCCGATACGCTTTTAAGGATAAACTCCGCCTGGGTGTGAAATTCCAGCTCTATCTGGGCGATCAGCGCGTTCCTGGCCCGGCGGGAAGCCAGAGTCAGCCCGGCCCACAGGGCCGGCGCGCTGAGCTTGAAACGGCCTTGACAGTCGGCCAGAATGGGCAGCGCGGCTGGCCTGGCTGTGGCGCGGCCCTCAAGGATATTCAGGTGCACTCCGATGCGCGGCCCTAGGCCGTATTTTTGTCTGGCCGCCAGGGCCGTGCAGGCCTCGCGGGCGTGCTCGCCGCCGGCCAGCACGCTCGCGCCGCGCAGGCCTCCGGCATCCAGACAGCGCAGGATGCCTTCCGTAATGCCGGTGCTCAAGCCGCAATCATCGGCCAAGGGCAGGCAACGCATGGCTAGAGGCGCTCCCCGGATGAACCGCGAAAATACGAGGCGCGCCTGAACGTTTTTATTGCCCCGCCGTGCAACGGGGTGTGGGAACATCGTCCCGGCGAACACCGCCGCGCCCTATTTTGCGGCGCGCGTGCGCAACGCGCGCCACGCGGCGTTTGGCGCTGTCCAACGGAGCTCCCGACGGATTCGCTCACCAGGTACCTGGGCCGGAGCTTCACCTCGTGAAAAATCTGCCGCACGTACAGCGAAAGCAGACAGATTGATCCCAGCACCGAAGCTCCGGTTATAAGCAGGAGCAAGATCACCGTGGTGAAGCCGCTCATAGCCTGGCCGCTGATTTTGTTCCACAGGACTTCACTGCCCAGAATCACGGATAGGACAACGAACAGAAAACCCAGCATCCAGATTAAGGAAAGCGGCTTGGAAGTATAGGAGCTGAGGGAATCCAGGGCCAGAACCAGCTTTTTGACAAAAGACCACTTGGAAAACCCGTTCTGGCGATCCTCGGGGGGAAACAGCACTTCCGCCCGTTTGAAGCCCACCCAACGGCTCATGCCCCTGAAAAACAGCCGGCGCTCCGGCAACTGCTTCCAGGCTTCCAGCACTTTGCGGTCCAACAGTTTGAAATCGCTGGCATTGGTCAGATCAAAAGGAGAAATGACATCAAAAATGAAATAGAAAAAACGGGCGAACAAGCGTGAGCTGGCGGATTCGCTCTGCCGGCGGCTCTTTTGCGCCTCCACTATGTCCGCTTCTCCACTCATCCACAGTTTGACAATCTCCGGGATTTTGTCCGGCGGGTGTTGCAAGTCGCTGTCCAGAGTAATCACGGCCCGGCCCAAAGCCGCCTCCAGGCCGGCCACCAGGGCGGCTTCCTTGCCGAAGTTGCGCGAAAGCCGCAAACATCGCAACCAGGGGAACCGCCAGGAAGCTTCGGTCATGCGGAGCCAGCTGTCGTCCGTGGAACCGTCATCCACCAGAATGACTTCCCAGGTCAGGCCCAGGGGGTCGAGCGTTTTTTCCAGGCTGAGCAGAAATGCGTTAATGCCCGCCCCCTCACAGTGGACCGGACTGACGACGGATAAAACCGGTTTCTCGCTGGGGTGGGCGGGCGGCGGGCATCCCCCCGCGCGAGGAAAAAACGCTGCGCGCATATGCGCCTCTTGGCAAAAAAGTGCGGCGTAGCCATCTGGCCGCCGGGAGGGAAAAATAGGCTTAATAGAAAAAAGATCAAGGTCGAAATCAGCAAAATAATCCGGCTACTGCAAAACTCAGCCGTAATTTATTTTAATTATTATGGCAATTATCCTCCCGCTAGAATATATTCTTTTGACAATCGGATTGTTTTCGGCCAATCTGAAAATAAGCGATTTTCCCCTGGGGGGACTGGGGGGGCCTTGCAGCCCGTATTTTCAACCGTTTTATTTCTACGGTTTTTTGTAATGGTCAACATTGACGCGCCGAATTCCCTGTTCAAAAAATACACGGAGCATTACGGCGGAATTTTCACCGAATGCCTGCCGGGCACCTTCACAATCTGGGTCTGCGATCTGGAAAAACGCCGGTTGCGTTTTGCCGCGCCGGGCATGGTCTTGTGGAAGGGATGGGAAGGCGTGTTCCCAGCCACAATCGACGGATGGTGGTATCTCGCTCATCCTGAGGATTTGCAGCGTATCCGGATGTATTGGGAAGACATCGTCCACATGCCGGAAAATGGAGACCGACCGGAATGCCTTTACCGGGTGCGTTGCCCGGAGGGGAGGTACCTTCGCGTTTTATCCAGGGGGATTGCGGTTTGCCGTGATGACCAGGGCAAGGCGGTGTATGTGGTGGGCCTTCTGGTTCCGGCCGACCTGCTGGAAAAAAGGCTTGAGGAAGCCCTTACGTTACGCGAGCGGGCCAAGCTTGCCCTGGAGGCGGCCCAAGACGGCCTGTGGGACTGGAACGTGGAAAACGGCGAAGCATATTACAGCCCTCACTATCTGAATATGTTGGGCTACAGCCCGGAGGCGTTCCCTCCCCGCATCGACTCCTGGAGAACTCGGGTGCACCAGGAAGACCTGGAATCCACGCTGCGCCGGCAGGCGGCTTATGTCGACTCCCCGGCGCTTGGCGACACGTTTGAGTGCACCTACCGCTTTATGGCCGCGGATTGCACCTACCGTTGGATTCTGGCCAGAGGCAAGGTGGTTGCCCGCGATCAAAGCGGCCGGGCCAAACGCATCGTCGGCCTGCACACCGACGTCACTGAACTGCGCATGGCCCAGGAAGCCCTGACCCAGACAGTCAACCACGATTTTCTCACCAAGCTGCACAGTCGTCTGTATTTTGACCAGTTTTTCAGCAAGCTCGGCCCTGAGGATCACCCGGTCTCCGTCGTCTACGCGGACGTGGACTCCCTGAAAATGGTCAATGACCTGCTCGGGCACGGCGTAGGCGACAGCCTGCTCATTGCGGCCTCGGACATTCTGCGCCGCGCTGTACGTTCCACGGACGTTATAGCGCGCATGGGCGGCGACGAATTCGCCATTGTCCTGCCCCGCTGTACCGGAGAGTCCGCCCGGATAACCATGGAAAAAATTCGCGCCGCTCTGAAAAAGCGCAACGCCAACAAAGAAAACATGCCTATCTTCATATCCATGGGGTGCGCCGGCACGGACGAAGGGTCTCAACTCGACCAGTTGCTTAACGAGGCGGACCAGATCATGCTTCGGGATAAAACCCTGAATCACGGCAAAAGCCGCGCCGCCATGCGCGTCTGGGTGGACAGCCACAAAGATCGCCGCCGGACGACAAACGCCTGCGATTTTACAGACTCAAAATAATCAGGAAGTGCCGTTGAACAAATTGCCCTGCTCGGAGAGCAGCATGTTCAGAAGCTCCAGGTCGCGGGAGTGGGTTTTGCCGCTGTTTATGGCCCTTTGCGCCGCTTCATCCAGAATTTTCGCCTGGTTTTTAAAAGCCGCGGCTTCGGATTCGTAGAGTCCGGCGCGGGCCTCGTAGCTTTGCTTGAGGCTGGAAATGGTGCCCAATTTGGAGCTTAAAAGATCTGTTGTTGCGGAATCCGTAAGATCCAGGCCGGCCAAGTCGCCGGGCAGGCTGGAGAGGTCATAAAGGCTGAGCTGGCTCTGATCGTTGCCGGCCTGGATTTGCAGCTTGCCGGCCAAATCGCCGGAATTGAAGCCCACGCGCTCGTCCCCGGTCCAGTCCGGGCCGTTCATCAGGCTGATGCCGTTGTAGCGGCTGCCTTTGACAATGCCGGAGAGCCCGCTGAGCAGATCGCCGTACTCGGATTGGGCCACGCCCAAATCCATCTCATTGGCCTGGACTTTTTCCGCCAGAGTCTTCATGCGCTCCAGGCGGTCTTTTATGCCGGCCACGCCGCTTGCGGCTTCCTTAAGCAGGCTGGATGCCTCGGAGACGTTTTTGGAAGCCTGGCGGAGCATGCCGGCATCGCTACGCGACAGGCCGGTCAGGGCGGATTCCATGATCTCCCGACCGCTGCGCGTCGCGGGGTGGCGGTTCAGGACCAGATCCGTCAGACTTGCGCCCATGCCGTATTGCGACAGCAGACCGCTGAGCATTTGCCCGCGTATAAGATTGAGGGTACTGCGCTGCAGTGCGTTGCTGTAAAGTGACATGGCTTGTTGTCCGGTTCCGGCCCACTTTAATCCTTTGGATTTCTAATCGGCTGAAATCGCCAGCACTTTAGAGCATTTCGCGTTTTGGATTGCCGCCATGCCTGGAAAAGCCGGAAAAGCACGGATTCTCGCAAAATGGGCAGCCTGGAAGCCGCTGGAGTATAAAGAGGACTTTCAAATCCTCCCCATGGTTGCCGTACAGGTTTTTGAAAGACATTTCCAATGAATGCGGGGAGGCCACAGGCCTCCCCGCATTTAACAGCAACCCAAAAAAGCTGAGCGTTGCTTAGTCCATCCTTATAACTTCAATGCCCATCAGGCGTCCCAGAGTGGCGAGTTCCTCGCGCACGTCCTTGTGCACCATGCCCACGTGGTATTCCCAGCCCTGATCGATCAGTTTGCGCAGGAATGGCTCGGAGCCGTGATCCACCTTGATCACGGCGGAGGTGCCGGCAAACTGGAGCGGCTCGTCCTGGCATTCGCCGCCGGCCACGAACAGGCGGTAGCCGCCTTCCCTGCGTTTGCCCAGGCGGGACAGGGTCACGCGGCCGGGCTTCATGGGGAATTCAAAGATCGGAGGCATCCTGCGGTTGGGGTGCACGCCGATGTTCAGGGGACGGTTGGGATTGGCCAACTTGGGCGATCCGTAGCCGCAGTGCCACATGGTTATTGTATCGGCCTTTTCGTCAAGGGCAACCACGTCGGCCAGGTAGCCGGGCATGCCGCCCAGCCAGGAAAGCATGGCCTGGGTGAGCGCGCCGCCCTGGTCCGCTTCGCAGCCCACCGGGATGTCGCTGCCGATCAGGGAATAGGCCGCGCAGAAGGCTATGCCAAGTCCTTCGAAGCTGTCCGGCCAGCAGCGGCCGCAGATGGCGTCCAGCTTGTTCTGGTCCACAAAGTTGCGCACGGCTTTATAAAAGCCGGCAAAATTAAGCTGCTTTTCTTCCGGCATTTCCTTCATGCCGGGAAAGGGTGCGCTGATTTGCTCAAACACGGCCTTTTTTTCGGCCGCGGGCATCTGGTTGACCTGATGGATGATTTTGTAGACTTCAATGGGCACGACCTGCGGGCCGAGCTTGCTGCGCAGGTGCACTTCCTCTTCCAGGCTGAAGAAGTAGCCTGGCGGGATGGAGCCGACGACGCCCAGCTTCATGCCGCGAATGCGGGCGGCCACCTCGCCGGCCCGGACCCAGCGGGCCACGGCGTCGCGCACTTTGGGCTCGTCCGCGTTGCCGTAAATGAATTCGTATTCCGCGCCCAACTGGTGCATAAGCTGGCTCTGGGCCATGACTCCGGTCAGGGAGTTCAGACGCAGCCTGGTGCCTTCGGCAATGCTGGGTTCGCGCACGCCCCAGAGCAACACCGGGCATTTGAGGAGTTGCCTGAACTCCAGACAGAAACGCGGATCCACAAAAGTGGCGGCCTGGACGATGATGAAGTCAAAGGGAGCGTTGGCCTTTATAAACGATGTCATGTCATCGTAGGTGTTCAGATGGCCTTCCGGGCAAATTATGCCGGGGCTCAGGTTTTTGAGCATCTCTTTGCTCTGGGCCAGACATTTTCCGGCCGCTTCCATATCGAAGTTGATGCGGCCCAGGGGCAGAAAACCGGCGCGTAACTGACTCATAAAAAACTCCTCGCTTAAATCGATAAAATGTTAAAATGTTTCATAAAAAATATCACAGTCGTGGCATTTAGCAATTTGATATCTGCCAACATACCACTTTTACGAATATTGTCCAAAAAAATGCCTGAGAGTGGAAAATAATTCGAAATATAAAACGGATTTTTTAAATTGTCTTTTCTTTTTTGTTTTGCTGTACGCCCTTTATGCCCAGCTTGTTCATGCGGTGTTGCAGGGTGGAGCGGGGCAGGCCCAAAAGGGCGGCGGCGCCATTGGGGCCGGCAATAATCCCGCCGGTCCGCTCCAGCATTTCCAAAATGTGCCGGCGTTCAGCCATGGCCAGGGTGGATTGGTCCCCCAGGCGGGCTTCCGGCGGAGTCCGGGCCGCTACGTCCGGCCGGGCGAGGGGGGGGGCTGAGGCCGGAACTGACGGCAGGGCGACCATGGCGCGGCTTGCCTCAAGGGTCTTTTCCACAATATCCGCATTAAGCTGGTTGTGCATACTGTTGTGGATGACCAGGCGGCTGAGCACGTTGCGCAGTTCCCGGACGTTTCCGGGCCAGGGGTAGCGCCGTAAGGGGGCCATGAGGGCCGGAGTGAGCTTTACCTGCGGCAGCCCCAGGCTGGTGGCCACCTGGGTGGACAGCGCGGCCACCAGCGGCGGGATGTCCTCCAGGCGCTCGCGCAGGGGGGGGAGCTCAATAGTGCAGGGCGAGAGGCGGTAGAACAGGTCCGGCCGTAGTTTGCCGCAAGCCAGGGCGTCGCAGGGCCTGGCGTTGGTGGCCGCAATCACGCGCACATCCGCGGCCAGGGAGACGCTCTCGCCCACCCGCTCAAAGCTGGCGTCTTCCAGCACCTGGAGCAGCTTGCTCTGCATTTCCGGCGAGAGCTCGGCTATTTCGTCCAGAAACAGGGTGCCGCCGTGGGCCAGTTCAAAGCGTCCCACGCGCTTGTTGGCCGCGCCGGTAAAAGCGCCTTTGGCGTGGCCGAAGAGTTCGCTCTCAAAAAGACTCTGGGGCAGGGCCGGGCAGTTGACTTTGACGAAGCGCGCGTCCTTGCGGGCGCTGCGCCGATGGATGTCGTGGGCGATCAGGCTTTTGCCGGTACCGGTTTCGCCCAGGAGCAGCACGGGCACATGCAGCTTGGCCACCACTTCAACTTTGCGCATGACTTCACGCATGACCGGGCTGTGCCGGATGATCGCGTCGTCCATAACGGCCGGCGGCACAGGCCGTAACGGCGGGCTGAACTCGCCTAGCTTGGACTGCTCAAGAGAAAGGATGGCCCCCAGGCAGGTGGCGATAAACGGGCAGAGGTTGAGCAGAAAAGAGGTAATGCCATAGAGGTTGTCAGGCTTTTCCGCAAAGGAACAGTGCAGCGTGGCGATGATTTCGTTGTCCAGAATGAGCGGGAAAGCCATGGTGGCGGTCAGGCCGGCTTCCGCTATGGGGTGGATGGAGGATTCGGAAAAATATTGGGCGAAGTCGGTGATGATCACAGGCTTGCGCGTGGCAATGACGTGCCCGGCCACTGTGCTGGAAGCCTCCGCCGGACGCACCGGGGAAAGGGTGCTGACCACGGTCCCTTCCGCGGCGGTGAAATAGGTGAGCATTTCGCCCTGCTGATCATAGAGATTGATGCACAGGCGGTCATAGTGGAAATGCTCGTGCAAAAGACGGCACAGGGCGTTAAAAAACAGCTTGCGGCTGGCTCTGGTGGCCAGCACCTGCATGAGCTTCTGCCCAAGCTCGTTTACTTTTAAACTCAGTGTTGTCGTGTTTGTAAGCATAATTATAACCTTACCGTACCGATAGCCGGGAGAATGACTATGCCCGCATATGGTCATAATGTCCATATGCGGGCAGAAATTTTGCGCAAAAAATAACGAGCGCCTTGCCGGACCCCATATATTATCTGATTAACTCAGGCCGGGTTCTTAGGCGTTTTTTTTGGAACGCTACTTGCTACATCCAACGGCGGCTGCGGAGTGGCAACATCCGGCCAAATTTTGAAGCGTCGTTCGGAGTGTTTTCCGAAACGCCGGCATTGTTTCATATATGGCGGCAAGGGGTAACGCCGGAGGCCTCCGGTGGGGGAATAGTCCCCTGGTATTTGGATCAACCGATTCAGGAGTAAACATGTCCATTGAGTTTTTGGTCCACGAAGAAGCCGACGGAGTCGGCGTAGTGGTAGTGGAAGGGCTGAAGGCCGGCACCGAATGCACGGGCTGGATCATGCACGAAGATAAAACGGTTAAGATG
>JAVBSC010000068.1:0-14025 GCA_031547305.1 Desulfovibrionaceae bacterium | reverse complement strand
AACGCCTGCGCCCTGCTGCACAAAGTGCACACGCTTTCCCCGGTCGCGGCCAAGGCCCAGGAAGTGCTGGACATGGCCACTCTGGGCGGAGCCGCCGCCCTGCACCGCCAGGAACTCGGCCGCCTCAAACCCGGCGGGCCGGCGGATCTGATCGCTCTGGACCTTGAAGCCCCCAACCTCCAGCCGCTGCATAATCCGGTTTCCAGCCTGGTCTACGCGTCCAGCGGGCATGAAGTCATGCTGACCATGGTGGACGGTGAAGTAATCTATCTGGACGGCAAATTCACGCGCCTGGACTACCCGGCCCTGCTGGGTGAATTGAAAGGACTGCATGACTGGATGAAAAAACGCCGCGCATGAAGATTTTCTCCAGAATCCAGCACATGGGCGCGGCCGCGCTGATCATGGCGGGCAGCATTTTCCTGTCCCGCTTCATGGGGCTTATCCGCGACAAGGTCATTTCCTTCTATTACGGCGCGGGCAATGAGGCGGACATCTACTTCGCCGCCTTTGTCATTCCTGACTTCATCAACTATCTGCTGGCCGGCGGGTATTTCGCCATCACCCTGATCCCCCTGATGTCCCGCTACTTCAAAGAGGACGAGGCCGACGGCTGGCGCTTTTTTTCCTGCGCCCTAATCTGGGTGAGCCTGGTCATAAGCGCCCTCTGCCTGCTGGCCTGGATTTTGGCTCCGGAGCTGGCCCATCTGGCCGCGCCCGGCTTTGATGCGGAATCCAGGCTGCGCCTGGCCGGCTTTTTGCGCATTATCCTGCCGGCCCAGGCCTGTTTTTTGCCAGGCGCCTGCTTTACCGCCCTGCTCTATTACCGGCGGCAGTTCAGCATTCCAGCCTTGACCCCGCTCATTTATAACGCCATGATCATTATAGTGGGCCTGGTTTTTATGCGCCTGGCCCCCGGCAGAGGAATGGAAGGCTTTTGCTGGGGCGTGCTGGCCGGCGCGGCCCTGGGCAGCCTTATCCTACCCGCCCTGGCGGCCCGGCATGGCGGCCTTAAACTCAGCCCCGTCTTCCGCCATCCGGGCCTGCGGAGCTTTGTCCTGCTGGCCCTGCCGCTCATGCTCGGCCAGTCCATTGTGGCCCTGGACGAACAGTTCGTGCGCATCTTCGGCTCCCTGGTCGGAGAAGGCGCGGTCAGTCTGCTCAACTACGCCAGACGCATCATGCTGGTGCCCGTGGGCGTGGTGGCCCAGGCCGCCGGCGTGGCTTCCTTTCCCTTTCTGGCCAGGCTCGCGGCCGAGGGGCGGCACGAACTTTTCAACTCCACACTGCGCGTCGCCCTGAACAACTCTCTGGCTGTAATCCTTCCCCTGGGCCTTTGGATGATTTCCATCGCCGCCCCGCTCATGCGCCTGATCTTCCAACAGGGCCGCTTCAGCGGAGCGGACGCCTCGGAATCCGGCCTGCTTCTGGCCATCATGCTCTGCGGCGTGGGCTTTTGGGCCGTGCAGCAAATCATCGGCCGGGGCTTTTACGCTCACGAGGATACCATCACCCCGGTCCTGGCCGGCACGGCGGCCACAGCCCTGAGCCTGCCTCTGTACTGGCTGCTGCCCAAGGTCATGGCCGCCCCCGGCGTGGCCCTGGCCGGCGTGCTGGGCGTGGCCCTATACACTTTCTTTCTGGCCGGATGCTGGCTTAAACGCTTCGGCCGCCCAGCCCTGGCCGGTTCCGCCGCCATCTTCCTCAAAGCCTGTCTCTTCGCCCTGCCCGGGGGACTTGTTTCCCACTGCATCTCCAGGTTCATCGCCAGCCTGTTGCCCGGTTATCCTCTTTGCGGCGCGGCTCTGGGCATAGCCGCCGGCGGGCTCTGCTTCGCTCCGCTCTACCTGCTGCCGGTCCGCAAGCTTGCCCCGGAACTGCTCGCCCCGCTGAAATCCCTTGCGCGCAAGAAGAACAAAGAATAAATGTTTTTAGAAGAGCAAATTTTTTAAAAACATCGGATCACCATGGATGGCATTAACCTTCTGCGCCTGCAAAAGAAGCTGGGGCTTTTCAGCGCCCTGGCCCTGATCATATTTTTCGCCTCTCTGGTTGACGGGCTGGTGGGGCAGATGCTTCAGGGGTTTAACAGCCACGATCTTTATCCGGGGAAAAGCCTGCTTCTCAGCGGCCCCATGCCGGTGGAGGCGGAAAACGCGGAAGACGTGCGCATTCTGCGCGGCGAGCGGGAGGAGCAGGAAGGCCCGGACATGCCTGGCAGACATCTGCAAGCCCAGTCGGCAACGGATTCATCGCCGGCCCCACGCCTGATGGTTGACAAGGTATATAAAGGCTATTGGATGGGCGGGCGCATGTGGCGGGGCCATCTTGACGCGCCTCAAGGCGCTCCGGCCGGACGCTACGTGTTTGCCGCCAAGGACGAGCACGGCGGCAAACAGAATCCGGCTCTGGTTTTCACCTTCCGCATCTGGGCGGATGAAGCGGATTGGCGCGCTCACGCGGGCAGCCGCATCGTGCGCTGGCTGGGCTGGAATCCATTTGTGGTCACCGCCTGCCTGTCACCCCTGCCCCTGCTCTGCGGCTTACTCACCTGGCGCACCGGACGGCTGGCCGCCGCCAGTTTAAAGCGGAACATGTCGGCGGAGATCTTCCGGGTAAAAACGCTTGATGACGGCCGCGTCCTGGCCGGTATGGAGCTTGGCGCGGCCCAGGGAGTGGAAAAAGGACAAATTTTTGTCATCCGCTCCCTGGATGGCCGGCTGTATGGCGAAGCCAGAGTGGAATCCGTGCTGGCCGACGAGGCGGGTCTGATTTTAGACAGCGGGTCGACGGTTCATCCGGGGCTGCTGGCCGCTTTAAAAAACACCTGACGAGGAGCCCATGGACGGATGCAGAATCCTGCTGGTTGACGACGAAACCGCCTTTCTGGAAGGCTTGCAACGCCGCCTGCGGCACCGGGGGCTGGATACGGACGCGGCGGCCAACGGTCGGGAAGCCATGAAGGCGGCAATGGAAAAGGATTACGATCTGATCGTCCTGGATATCAACCTGGGCGACATGAACGGCCTGGATGTGCTCAAAGAACTGAAATCCACCTGCGACGCCGGTGTGCTTATGCTGTCCGGCCACGCCCACACGGATCTGGCCGTGGAGGCCATGAGCCTGGGCTGCGGGGATTTTCTGCTCAAACCCTGCCCCCTGGATGAGCTGCTGGAAAAACTGGAGGAGCTTTACGACAAGGTGCTGGAGACCCGCAAAGCCACAAGATCTTCTGGCAGCGACCGCGCCTGACAAAAAAGCGGACCATCCGGCGACTGCCGAAGGGCCCGCTCTTCATTGCAAATCTCAGGGCAGGTTCAGGTCCGCTATGTGGCCGAGCGTCTTTTGGGCCGCCGCCATAAACTTTTCCTTTTCCTCGCTGTTCATAGGCGCTTCAATGATGCGGCGCACGCCAGCGCGGCCCAGTTCCACAGGCACGCTCAGGCTCAGGCCGCTCACCCCGTATTCCCCATCCAGCACCACCGTGCACGGGACCGGCGTCGGATCATTTTTAATGATGCGCGCGCAAACCGCGCCCAGGCTGACCGCGCTGGTCCAGCCGCTGGAGCGCCCGGATTTGAGCGCCTGATAGCGGGTGAAGAATCCGGAGATCAAAGAAAACAACTCTTTTTGTTCTTCCGGGTTGTAGGATTTTTTTACGCCGTTTATTTTTATGTCCGAGAACAGCGGCACGGTCATAAAGCCGTGCTCGCCCACTGACAGTGCCTCCACCTTGTCGTACGGCACATTCTCCTTTTTGGATATGGCCCATTTAAGGCGCAGGGTATCGTTGCGCGAAAAGCCCACGAAGCGCCCACGCGGTTTGCCGGTCATGCGGTACAGGGCGTAGTTAAGGACGTCCGCCGGATTGGAGGCCATGACCACAACGGCCTCCGGGCAATGGAGCATGATCTTTTCCGCGGCCTGCTCCAGAATTTTGTAATTAAGCGCCAACGCTTCGTCGCGGGAAGCGGTTGCGGACTCATTCACGCTGGCGCAGTGGATGACCAGTCCGCAGCCATCCAACGCATTCCAACCGCCGCCGGTGATGCGGGTGCGGCTGGCGTCCATTATGGCCTGTTCCATATCCCAGACATGGGCGAACAGCATGTTTTCCTTGACGTCGACCAAGGTGATTTCATCAGCGATGTTTTGCAGCCCCAGATAAAACGCGGTTGTGGAGCCAACCAGGCCCGCGCCGCCGATTATTCCGACTTTCATGCGTTTCCTCCTTCCAGATTCACCGCCGCCCGCCCGGCCTCTCTGGCTTTACGCAGATCATGGTCCTTTGCGGTGCCGTACTTCTTGACCACCCAGGATGTCAGAACCGGCGTCAAAAGGGCGCTGACCAGCACGGCCGCCGCCACCTGGGTCGTGGCCACCGGGACCATTGCCGCATACTGGGGGTCCACCGCGGCAATGGCGGCCGGAGTGGCGATGGCGTTGCCGGCCGCCGTGGACAGGGCCGCGCCCGCATAACCCGGACGCTTGTTGATGAGCCGGTCCGCGATGATCAGGGGTATGCCGCTGCCGATGACCACAATGACGCCGAGCACGACGCCGCTCATGCCGGAATTGATGATGTCATGCAGACTGATGGAAGCGCCCAGGGAAAAAGAAAGCAGCGGAATGGCCGGGCCGACCACCGGCCCGAAAAACGGGCCGAAATCTTTATCCAGGTTGCCCAGAATAAAGCCAACCAACAGGGGAACCAGGGCCGCGAACAAGGCCAGCAGCGGAATATTGGCCAGCCCGGCCGCGCCCAGAGTCACCATGGTCAGAAACGGGCCGTCGTTCAGATTCAGCACGCCCTGGGCTCCGATGTCCGTGGGTTCGCCGTACTGCTGCATCAGGGCCATGTACAGGCCGCCGTTGCTGTTGGTCACCGTGCTGATGATGGCCAGTGGGGTCATGGCCAGAAAACCGGCCAGGCCGAAGAATTTGGCTACCACCAGGCCGATGATCGCCCCGGCGATATATTTTACAACCAGCAGCACCGTGCCGCGCTTAAGCACTTCCGGCGCTTCGGTAATCCGGATCTGCGTCCCGATGGCCAGCAGGCAGAAGCCGATCAACGTCAGGGCCGCTCCCCGGCCGAAGGTGGCCGTGGTGAAGGAGCCTATTTTTAGCGCCTCGGGCGCAAAGGTGTTGATCGCCGCGCCCATCACCAACGGCACAATCATCAGCCCGCCGGGAATTTTCTGAATGGTTTTAAGAATTTGCATCGCGTACCTCCTTTTACAGGGTTTGTTCGTGAAAAAACAAAGCCATGCCGCAATCAGAGTTTTTTCCGCTTTGGGTTATCGCTTGAGGCCGGGCCTACCGGCACAATACATCCCAGAATTCAGACTAATATAATCCGAATATGGCTGGCTTTTTCAACGCCGAACTACTCTTAAACCGGAGCCTGTCGCTGAGAGCTTTCTGATTTTACCCGCCGGGGCGCGCAGGGCACTCTCCGGCGGGTAAAGGGGCTACACGATGATGCGGGCGTCCAAGGGAAGAGCGCCCTTGGCATAAAGGCGGACGGGGTTCAGATCCACAGCTTTTATGAGCGGTTCAGCCAACATCAGGTTGCTCAGCCTGACCAGCATTTTCGCCAGAGCCGAGGCATCCAGAGGCGCCTGGCCGCGCACGCCCTTGAGCAGGGGGTAGAGCTTAAGTTCCTCCAGCATGCGCAGGGCTTCCGCCTCGCCAAAGGGCGCGATGCGGATGGCCACGTCTTTGAGCACTTCCACATAAATTCCGCCGAACCCGGCCATGAGCACCGGGCCGAACTGCGCGTCCCTGGTGGCCCCCAGAATCATTTCCGTACCGGCTGGAGCCATGGGGGAAACCAGCACGCCCTCTATGGCCGCGTTGGAATCATAGGCTTTGGCCGAAGCGGTTATGGCGGAAAAGGCCTCGCGCACCTCGGATTCTGTTTTCAGGTTCACCCGTACACCGCCTGCGTCGCTCTTGTGCAGGATCTGCGGAGAAACCACTTTCATGACCACGGGCTGGTTGAACTTTTTAAAGGCGTCCACGGCTTCGTCCGCGTTTGCGGCCACCGGGTCCGCATCCAGGGGTATGCCGGCCTCGCCCAAGATACGCCTAGCTTCCGGCTCGGTCAGATTTTTGCCCTCGGCCGCCCTGGAGGCGAGCAGCTTTTCGCTCTCGGCGCTCAGGGGGGAAGCCGCCCGCGCGTCAAGGTCCGCCACCGCCAGGTTTTTCAGTATTTCTTCCCTGCGGCAAAGGTTGGACATGGCTTTGGCCGCACGGTCCGGCATGTCGAAGGTGGGTATGCCGGCGTCTTCCAGCAGAATGCGGCCTTCGGTCAGCCAGTCCCCGGCCATGTAGCAGATGGCCACGGGCTTGGTGGCGCCTTTAAGGGATTTTACGGTTTCTCTGGCCATTTCCGTGGGATTCAGGAAGGTTGGCGGCACGGAGATGTGCACCACGCCGTCCACGCCGGGGTCCGCCATGGAGGCTTTAAGGGAATCGCCGTGCTGCGGCTCGTTGGCGGCCGCGCTCATGTCCACATAGCCGGGGGTGTGATCCACAATGGCCATGGGCGGCAGGATTGCCCGCAGCGCTTCCACGGTTTCTCCGGCCAGAGGCGGGTTTTTCAGCCTGGGGTTGCGGCCCAGCTCGTCCATGGCGATGATGCCTGGCCCGCCGGCTTCGGTCAGGACCATGATGTTCCCGCCCTTGGGTTTGGGCTGCATGGAGATCATCTTGGCTGTGTCCAGGAGTTCTTCCAGGGTATCCACGCGCAGGATTCCAGCCTGTTTGAAGGCCGCGTCATAGACGTTGTCAGAGCCCACCAGGGAGCCGGTGTGCGAGGCTGCCGCTCCGGAGCCGGCTTCGGTCCGGCCCACCTTGATCAGAATGATCGGCTTTTTGGCGCTGACCTCCCTGGCCACTTCCAGGAAGGCGCCGGCATTGCTCAGGCCTTCCATATACATGGCAATAACCTTGGTATCCGGGTCGTCCTTGTAGTAGCGCATGACCTCCAGCACATCCACGTCCATCTGGTTGCCGACGTGGGCCCATTTGGCAAAGCCCATGGGCGCGGGCTGGTTGGTGGCAAAGACCATCAGGCTGGCCCCCAGGCCGCCGCTCTGGGAAATCACGCTCATGCCGCCGCGGATCTGGCGCACGCCGGCGGCAAAGGTTGTGTCCAGATGCATTGACGTGTTCATCACGCCAACGCAGTTGGGCCCCATGACCCTTATGCCCGCCTTCCCGGAAATATCCCTGATGCGCTCCTGCAGGGCGGTTCTGACCGGGTCCTTGGTTTCCGCAAAGCCGGAGGCGATGATCACAGCGGCTTTGACGTCGCCCCTGGCGGCGGCTTCCTCAAAAATGTCCGGCACGCCAAAGGCGGGGATGGAGACAATGATCATCTCCACCTTTTCCCCAATTTCCTTCAAGCTCTTATAGCAAGGCTTGCCGAACAGTTCCGGCAGCTTGGGGTTGACGGGAAAAACCTTGCCGGCAAAACCCAATTCCAGCAGATTCTTGAAAATCTGGCAGCCGGCTTTGCCAGGATCGTTGGAAGCGCCGATAACCGCGATGTTGCCGGGCTCAAAAAAGCATTTCAGACTCATAATATGAAAACTCCTTGTTGATAACGCGGATAAGGAGGCGGGGGTTGGGGTAGGAATCTCCGGGGCCTAAGGCCCTTGTGCTTCCCACCAGGCCCTTCATCTTCCTCCCCTATTCCGCTCCGGCCGCTTCCAGGGCGGCGAGGCGTTTGAGGTTGGCGGCGATGTCGCGTTCCAACTCGGCCATCTGCGCTTCAGTGATGTTTTTGAAGCGGCCCTGAAGAGACAGGTAATCCTTGAGCGGAGCGAGCTTGGCGGTTTTTTGGGTGATGCGCAGCTTGCCGTTTTCCGCCTCGTACAGGGGCCACATGCCGGTTTTGACGGCCAAAGCGCCCAGGGTGACGGTGTCCGATGGCTTGCAGCGCCAGCCGGTACAGCAGGGCTGAAGCACGTGCAGATAGCTGGGGCCGTTGACCTTGGCGGCCTTGGCGATCTTTTTTCGGAAGTCCGGCATGTTGCCCACGCTGGCCGTGGCGATGTATGGAATGCCCTGGGCCATGAGCATGCCTACCACGTCTTTTTTCTTTTCCTCTTTGCCGGTGGGCGTGGTGTTGGTCCATGCCCCCAGGGGGGTGGCCCCGGAACGCTGGATGCCGGTGTTCATGTAGGCTTCGTTATCATAGCAGATGTAGATGAATTTGTGGCCGCGCTCCACAGCGGCGGAAAGAGCCTGCAGGCCGATGTCCGCGGTGCCGCCGTCGCCGGCGAAGGCCACCACGTGCACGTCGGACTCGCCCAGCAGGGCGAAGGTTTCGGTAATGCCGGAGCAGTAGGCGGCGATATTCTCCAGATTGGATTGAAAAGCCGGGACGCGGAAGCCGGTCTCGTCGCCGTAGCCCGTCAGAATGGCGGAGCAACTGGGCGGGGTAAGCACAACGGTGCGCGGTCCGAGCACGTCCAGGGCGTTGCGGGCGATGATTTCCATGCCGCAGCCTTCGCAGGTGGTCAAACCATGGGCGACAAGGGACGGATTTTTAGTTTTGGCACTCATAATTATCTCCCTTGCAAATCGATCCAGCAGGGGGTGGATTGCGATTCTTCGCGCGCGGCCATGGCTTGCGCGGTTTCCACGATTTTGACGATGGTCATGGCGTGCAGGTCCCGCCCACCCAGGCCGGCGATGAAGTTGTAGACCCTGGGCCGGGAAGGCAGGTCGTACAGGGCGTTTTTCACTTCCAGGGACAGGGGGCCTTCACTGCCCAGCCCCCAGGAACGGTCCATGACGGCCACGATTTTGGCCGAGGCCAGGGCGGCGGCCACTTCCGCCCTGGGGAATGGACGAAACATACTCACGCGCAGGGTGCCTACTTTTTTGCCGCCCGCGCGCAGTTCCCGGGCTGTCTGGCGGGCTGTGCCGCTGGATGAGCCAAGGCTGACCAGGACAACGTCCGCATTCTCGCAGTTTTCCGCCAGCACTGTGGCGTAAGGGCGGCCGAAGGCTTTTCCGAACTCCTGCCCGGCCTTGGCGAACACGGCCAGGGAAGAGCACAGGGCCTCATGGTGCTGATGCTTGATCTCCGTAAAAGTGGCGGCGGAGTTGAGCTGGTTGAGGGTGTGGGGATGCGCCGGGTCCAGGGCCAGGGGGCTGCGCTGGTAGGCGGGCAGGAATTCGTCCACGGCGGCCTGCTCCGGCACGTCCACACCTTCGGCGGCGTGGGAAACGAAAAAGCCGTCAATGCAGACCATGGCCGGCAGGCGGACTTCCTCGGCCACTCGGTAGCCCAGCAGAATGAAGTCCAGGGCCTCCTGGGCGTTTTCCGCGTAAAGCTGCATCCAGCCCATATCGCGCTCGGCCATGCTGTCCGAGTGGTCGGTTTGCAGGGACCAGGGACTGGGCAGGGCGCGGTTGGCAATGCCCATGACAATGGGCAGGCGGTTGCCGGAAGCCACGCCGACCACTTCGTGCATCAGGGCCAGGCCCGCCCCGGCCGTGGCGGTAAAAACGCGCACGCCCACGGCGGCGGAGCCGACCACGGCCGTAAGGGCGGAATGCTCGGATTCCACGGCCACGTATTTGGCGTCCAGCCGCTTTTTGGCGATGAATTCCCCGACTCTTTCCACAATGGGAGTCTGCGGGGTTATGGGATAGGCGGAGACAAAGCGCGGCCGGGCCAGACACACGCCTTCGGCCATGGCGTAGTTGCCGTCCAGGGCCACGCGGCTGTTGTTCAGCTTTGACATGTCAGGGCCTCCTCTTTGCGCATGGCGAGGGCTTTTTTAGGGCACACGGTAACGCAGACCCCGCAGCCTTTACAGTAAGTGTAATCTATTTCCGCGCACTCGTTTTGCTCGCTGATGACGCCGGTGGGGCAGTACATCATGCACATGCCGCAGTTAACGCACAGAGCTTTGTCCACCACGGGCCGCTGGCTGCGCCAGGCTCCGGTTCTGGTGTCCGCAATCTTGCCCGTGCAGATGCCGATATTTCTATTTTTTGTTTTCATGCAACGTAGTCCTGTCATAGGCGGCCTTGGCGCAAGCCGCGTTTTTCTCGCCCTTTGAGCCTGGCATGCTTTCCTGAATGGCCCGGCAAAGCGGCTCTATGCCCACAAGGCCGGTGGCCCTGGCCAGAAGGCCGAGCATGGCGGCGTTGGGCGGCACCGGGCCGACGGTTTCGCCGGTCACCGCCACGGCGTCCACCCAGGCGACTTTGGCGAAATGGCTCCCCGGCTCGTAGCAGGAGGCGTCCGGGCTGTTCACGGCCAGGACGGCGCCTGGGCGCAGTCCTTCAGCCGGGTTGATGCCGATGTCCACCAGGTGCGGGTCAAACAGCAGCACGATGTGCGGGTTGTAGACATAGGTGTGGGAAAGCACCGGCTCGGTGCTGACCCTGGCAAAGGTGAACACCGGCGCGCCTTTGCGTTCCTGCCCGAAGTTTGGGATCATCTGGGCGTATTTGCCTTCCAGAAGGGCGGCGGCGACCAGTATTTTAGCCGCGGTCACGGCGCCCTGCCCTCCCCGGCTGAGGATTCTGATTTCCTGTTGCATATGTTCTCCTTCATAAAAACTTGGAGCAAGCCCCCTCTCCAACCCGCCGCACGGGCGGGCGGGAGGGGAGGTACCGCGGCTCAGGCGCGGGCCTGAGTCTTTTGGGGAAAGAACCGGTCAATAGTTTTCTGCGAGGTGGGTTGAGTCATCAGGCTGACCACGACTATGAGAACCAGCGAGGCGATAAAGCCCGGGAAGATCGGGTGCACGGACAATGCCCAGTCCACTTTGCTCTGGTGCAGCACGGCCCAGAGGCCTGAGCAGACAAAACCGGCCACGGCGGATGAAAAAGCGCCTGCCGTGGTGCAGCGCTTCCAGGTCAGCCCCAGCAGTATGGGCATGGCGAAAGACGCGCCGGTAAGGGCCACGGCGTAGGAGGTGATGATCAGAATTAGCGCTGGCAGGTTAAGGGCGACCAGGGTGGCCACAACCCCGACGCCGACCAGGGTGAGGCGGGAAACCCGCAGGTAGAATTTTTCCGTCTTTTCAATGCCGCGCGGCTCGTAGTAGGAGCGGCGCAAAAAGTCGTGGGCAATGGCCGCGCCGGAAAGCAGCAGCAGAGAGGAGACCGTGGACATGGCGGCGGAGGCCACGCCGGCCAGGGCCATGGCCTGCCAGAAGGGGGAAAGGTATTTGCTGATCATCACGGTCAGGGCCATGTCCGGCGACTTCAGTCCGTCCCAGACCAACAGGCGGGCCGCGCCGCCCAGAAACACGGTAAGGCTGAAGAAAATCAGGATGAGCACCAGGCCCCAGGCCACGGAACGCTCGGCGGTTTTCTCGTCCTTGGCCGCGTAAACCTTGGTGACGAACTCAATGCGCGTGAAGTAGGCGATAAACCATAACAGGTGCCAGGAGAACAGGTTCATGGTGGTCCAGCCGTTGCCTTCCATGCTGGTCCAGCCGGGGGCCTGGGCGTTCAGGCTCTCGGCCATGCCGGAAAGGCCGCCCACTGCCGGCCAAAGCACCAGGACAAGGGCGGTCAGGCCGATCATCATGCAGATCCACTGGACTATGTCGGTCCAGACAGCGGCC
Source organism: Desulfovibrionaceae bacterium (assembly GCA_031547305.1). Taxonomy (GTDB): domain Bacteria; phylum Desulfobacterota; class Desulfovibrionia; order Desulfovibrionales; family Desulfovibrionaceae; genus JAVBSC01. The sequence continues at coordinate 2,413 of JAVBSC010000068.1, read as the reverse complement.
AGCATGCCGCCGATGCTGGTATAAAAGACGAAGATGGCCGCCGCGACGATCAACGATGTATTAAGGCTCATGCCGGAAAGCTGCTGCACCACTATGCCCATGGACTTGATCTGGGCGATCAGGGCCACAATGGCGGAAATAAGCACCACAAAGGCGGAGAACATGCGGATGTTCTGGGACTCGAAGCGGTCGCCCAAAAAATCCGGCAGAGTAAAGCCGCCGAAGCGGCGAAGCTTGCGGGCCATGAAAAAGAGCACCACGAAAAAGCCCAGGGAAAAGCTTAGGTTGTTTACGGCCACGGCCCCGCGGGCCGCTGTAAAGCCCGTTCCGCCCACCAGGGTGCCGCCGTGGACTATGGAAACAAGAATGACGATGGCCAGGACAGGCACTCCGAAACCGCGGTCGCCAACCCAGTAGGATGTGGTGGATTTTTGCAGACGCGCGGCAAAGATGCCGATGCCGATCATAATGAGCAGGTAGATGCTGAAGATAATCATACCAGTGGACATAATATCGCTCCTTAGTCTTTCTTAGCGTATACGTACACCAGCATCGCAATGGCGATGGCGAATGGCCCCAGCCACAAAAACCACATCAGCCCAGGGTAAAAGTTCAAAATCATGGACTTGCACACTCCTTAGCGGTTTCAAGTTATGCCAAAAGATTATCTTATCGAAAGAGTTGATTTAAAACGTTTTAATAGAATACTAGAATTGACGCGCTGTACGCCATCAATGGAATAGATGCGTTTGGCCATGAAGACGGCTAGATCCGTGGTGCTTTTGGCGTAACAGTGCACATGCAGGGCCGTGCTTCCGGTCATCTGGTAGACTATGGTCACTTCAGGCAGAGCCACAAGGCCTTCGCAGACCTGGTCGATCTTGCTCGGCTCAAGTTCTATCTCCAGAAAAGCGTTGACCTGGTAGCCGACGGCCTCGCTGTTGACTATAGCCACCACATCCTGAATGACGTCGTTTTCCATGAGCTGACGCACCCGCTCGCGCACGGCCACGCGGGACAGCCCGACCTGGCGCGCGATGTCCGCCATGGGCATGCGCCCGTCTTTTTGCAGCAGGGCAATTATTTTGCGATTGGTTTCGTCAATCTGCATGGCGCTCTCTTCCTGATGGGTTGAGGTTGGAGCCAGTCACAAGATCGAAAAACAACGGGAGGGGTTCACATTTGGCGGCGCTGAAAAATGCAAAGCAAAAACTTACATTCAGAGGAAAAAATACCATTTTACTTTACATTTGCGCATTATCTCTCTGAACCTGATTTACTATAAATCAATCAAAAAGATTTATGTCAAGCAATGCCGCGCGGTCGAGCATTGCACAATAACTATCGAAAATAATTAATACTTTACCGGGTAACCCCAAATTCCGCCTACGAATGTTTCCTGATTTTGCTGTTTATCATATATAACCAGCGGTAATATAAGCTATTATGTTAAATATATTATAGGCACATCCAAAACCGGGCGGGACTGAAGGCGCTACGGTCGTCTATACACTATGATATTACGAAACGTATAATAAAAAACTATTACATATACGTTGCGTCAAAAAATAATTTGCAAAAAGACTGGCTGGTCTGCGTGTGAACACCCGCGGCCATGCCTTGACACGCCAGATTATGATAACGTAAATCATATGTCGCGAATTCTGATGATATTCCAGGCTAATACCGTTTGCGCATACCGCGCGAATCCCCTTATAACCCCTAAACAACCATTCAAGGGCGGTCTCATGAAACGGAAACTTCTTCCACTGTCCAGCCTTGCGGCCTTCGTCATCCTGGCCATGGCGTCCCTGGCCCTCGCCTACCCGTCGGTGTTCCCGGTGGGCGTGACCATATGCAAACCGGACAAGGTATACCCAGGCTACACCGTGCTCAATCCCCTGCGGGCCACCCCGCACGGCGTGCCGCTTATCGACATGAACGGCAAGGTCGTGCACAAATGGATGAACGTGGAAGGCCAGCCGGCCAAGGTGCTCCCCGGCGGCAAGCTGCTGGCCACCCTGGTCTATTATGACCCGGACGACTGGATTTCCCGCAAGACCGAAGGCGCCACGGTTGTGGAAATGGACTGGGACGGCAAGGTGCTCTGGGAGTTCGACAAATACGAAGAGCGCCCGGTCACCCCGGAAATGGTGCGCAAAAGCGGCGCCACCTTCTGGAGCTCCAACGCGCACCACGACTTCCAGCGCGAAGGCAACCCGGTTGGCTATCACGCCCCCGGCCTTGAATACAAGGCGGGCGGCAACACCCTGATCGCCGGAGCCAAAAAGGTCGGCGCCAAGGAAACCGCCACCCTGTACATAGTGGACAAAGACGGCAAAATTATATGGGAATGGATCTTTAACGATCATGCGGCTGAAATGAAAGAAAAAGGCATTGCCGACTTCCAGAA
>JAVBSC010000064.1:0-41919 GCA_031547305.1 Desulfovibrionaceae bacterium | reverse complement strand
TTCGGTGTGGTTTGGGCGGGGGGCCGCACCCACCCGCCCGGGTGCTTGTGGTGGCCCCCCCCCGACTCCTTTTCCCTCCCTCACACCACCCCGTGCAGCGGTCCGCCGGGCGCGCCGAGGGCGTCTATTTTAGCCTGGACCTCCGGGTCCTCTTCCAGCGCCGGGGCGTGAAAAGGTTTGGCGCGGGCGTCTATGATCAGGGGCGCGGAGCAGGACCAGTGTTTGCAGTGGGTTGTAGCGGCCGGGCCGTAAATGTCCGTGGCCGGATCGGATTTGGTGAAGGCGACCCAGAGGAAGTTGTCCCAGTCGCGGGCGCAGAAGTCCGGATCATCGCAGACGATCAGCAGGGCCAGGCCTTGGGCGGCGTCTTGCCCTTGGTTATGGATGTGGGCGGCCAGGTCTTCCAGGCGCGGGTCCTCAACGTCACGGCCCAGAGTGTGCTTGGGGCCGCGGCAGACGGCGATGCCGGGGGCGAAGAGCTGAAGGCTTGAGAAAGAATCCGTCAGTTGCATGGGCGGCAGGGCGCCGGCCAGGGAGCGGAGGACCGGGCCGGCCGCTGTCCAGAGCAGTTTGGAGCCCTGGTTGAGAGCAGTGCCGCTGTAGTCCAGGGTGTCCATACTTGCTCGGGTGATGAAGTGCAGATCCCGGCTGAAATCCGTGCGGCGGAGTATGTGGGCGAAAAATTCAGGGATGTTGCGGGTGGTTAAGGCGGGGGAATCCTCTTTGGCCGCGATGAGCAGGTACTTGGCCAGGGAGGTCTGGGTGTTGCCCAGAAGGCTCAGGCCGCAGGTCTGAAGCTCCAGCGGGGCGCGTTCGGCGGCAAAGGGGACGTAGCGCTCGCTGCCAAGGGCCAGCAGGAGCGGATGCACTCCGGCCGCGTCCACGGCGTGGACTTCGTGAATGCCGGAAAATACCCTGGAGGCCAGTGGCCCGAGCAATTCCTGAATGAACGCGCCGAGCACGCTGTCTTCCCGAGGGGGGCGGCCCACGCTGGTAAAAGGCCAGATGGCCCCAGGGCGGTGATGGACGGCCTGGACGCGCAGCAGGGGGAATTCGTGCTCCAGACTGTAGTAGCCCAGGTGGTCGCCAAAGGGCCCTTCCAAAACCAGTTCCGGCCCGATGCTGCCCCGGATGCAGAAATCCGCTTCCGCCGGCACGGGCAAAGAGCCGGGCCTGTGGATCAGCGGGATGCGATGTCCGGCCAGCAGGCCGGCGAAGTGCAGTTCCGGCAGGCCTTCCGGCAGGGGCATGATGGCGGCCAGGCTCAGGGCCGGCGGTCCGCCGACAAAAATGTTCACCGGCAGGCGCTCGCCCATGGCCAGGGCTTCCATGTGGTGCGTCCCCAGGCCCCGGTGGATCTGGTAGTGCAGGGCGGCCTGGTCCGGACCAAGGGCGGGACCGTTGAGCTGCACCCGGTACATGCCCAGATTGGAGCGCGCCGGGCCGGGCCGGGCGGGCGATTCCGTATAGACCTGGGGAAGGGTTATGTACGCGCCGCCGTCTCGGGGCCAGCTCACCAGGCCTGGCAGCGCCGCCAGGGAGCAGGCGCCGGCCAGGGCCGGGCCGTCCTTGACCTTGCTGGGCAGGGCGTGCAGGGCGGCCAGGGCCGCGCTTTTGTTGCGCCAGGGGTGGCGCAGGGCGTCCAAAGGGTCTGAAAAAGCGCGGAGCAGGTTTTGTAGTCCGCGCAGGGAAGATCGGAAGATGTGACGGGTGCGCTCCGGCGTGCCGAACAAATTGCCCAGCATGGGGAAGCCGAATCCGTTCCCGTGGTGTTTTACGCGGGTAAAAAGCAGGGCCGGGCCGCCCAGGCGCTGGGCGCGGCGCTGCACAGCGGCTATTTCCAGCCGGGGACTCAGGGGGACTTCCACGCGGCGCAACTGGCCGCTCTGTTCCAAGTCAGCCACGCAGTCGGCAAGGGTACGGTAAATCATAAAGTCCCGCCTATCTGAAAGCTGGGTCCAAGGCAAGCCGTCACAGGAAGCCATCTATGGAATATGATAGTAGCCATTAGAAAAAAAGATTTTCCAAATTTTAAAAAATATGGCAATAATAGGGAAGGATTAGATTCTCTGTCACGCTAGGGTATTTTTACCGCGCTTATAATTTAGCAAAAGGAGGCGGCAATGCGGTTTTCTGTAGGTCTTGCCAAGGAAGGGGCGGCAAAAAGGCTGGAGCAGCGCGGCATAAGCCGGCGCGAATTCATGAAATTCTGTACCACCGTGGCCGTGGCCATGGGCATGGGGCCGGCGTTCGCCCCGCAGGTGGCCAAGGCGCTCACCGCGCCCAAACGTCCGTCCGTGGTTTATCTGCACGGCCAGGAATGCACCGGCTGTTCGGAATCCATCCTGCGCACCGTCAAACCGTACATTGACGAGCTGATTCTGGACACCATCTCGCTGGATTATCACGAAACCATCATGGCCGCGGCCGGCGAGGCTGCGGAAGACGCTCTGCATAAGGCCATTTCTTCGCCGGAGGGCTACATCTGCGTTATGGAAGGCGGAATACCCACGGCCCAGAACGGTATTTTCTGCAAAATCGGCAATCGCACGCTGCTGGATATGGTCAACGAGATCCTCCCCAAGGCCAAAGCGGTCATCGCCTACGGCACCTGCGCCGCTTTCGGCGGCGTGCAGGCCGCCAAGCCAAACCCCACCGGGGCCAAGGGCGTGGACGAGATCTTCAAGGATCTGCATCCAATCAACATAGGCGGCTGCCCGCCCAACCCCTACAATTTTGTTGGCACAGTGGTTTACTTCCTTAAAAACGGCAAGGCTCCGGAACTGGATTCCGACGGCCGGCCCACTATGTTCTTTGGCGAGTCAGTGCACGATTTGTGTCAGCGCCGCAAGCACTTCGACAACGAAGAGTTCGCCCCGGCCTTCAACTCCAAGGAGGCCCGAGACGGCTGGTGTCTGTACAACCTGGGCTGCAAGGGTCCGGTTACCTTTAACAACTGCCCAAAAATCAAGTTCAACCAGACCAACTGGCCGGTCCAGGCCGGGCACCCCTGCATCGGGTGCAGCGAACGCGGCTTCTGGGACAACGCTTCCCCCTTCTATCAACAATAGCGTTTTTTACTTAATGATATAAGGAGTAATCCCTATGGCTGAACAGCAAAAATCCGCCGTCCCCCAGGGCAATTACAGCGGTAAAATAGTGGTGGACCCGATTACCCGCATTGAAGGGCACTTGCGCATAGAAGTGGAAGTGGAAAAAGGCAGGGTCAAAAACGCCTACAGCAGCGCAACCATGTTCCGTGGCCTGGAAATAATCCTGAAAGGCCGCGATCCCCAGGACGCCCAGCACTTTGCCCAGCGCACCTGCGGGGTGTGCACCTACACCCATGCCCTGGCCTCCACGCGCTGCGTGGAAAACGCCGTTGGCGTCAAAATACCAAAAAACGCCAACTATATCCGCAACCTGGTGCTGGGGCAGCAATACCTGCACGACCATATCGTGCATTTTTACGTGCTCCATGCTCTGGATTTTGTGGACGTGACCGCCGCCCTCAAGGCGGACCCGGCCAAGGCCGCCAAAATCGCCTCTGGCATCTCGCCGCGTAAAACCAAGGCCGAAGACCTTAAAGCCGTGCAAGCGGCCGTGCAGAAGCTGGTAGACAGCGGCCAGCTCGGCCCCTTTACCAACGCCTACTTTTTGGGTGGGCATCCGGCCTACAAGCTGGACCCGGAAGTGAACCTGATAGCCACGGCCCACTACCTGGAGGCCCTGCGCCTGCAGGTAAAGGCCGCGCGCGCCATGGCCGTGCTGGGCGCCAAAAATCCGCATACCCAGTTTACCGTGGTGGGCGGCGTAACCAGCTATGAGTCCCTTACCCAGCCCCGCATCAAGGAGTTTACCGATCTCTGGAAGGAGACAAAGGATTTTGTGGACCAGGTCTATATTCCGGACCTCCTGGCCGTTGGCGCGGCTTACAAGGACTGCGGCGAATACGGAGGCACCACCAACTTCATCACCTTCGGCGAATACGCTTCCGAGCCGGACAAGGCCGCCAGCTTCTACTACCCGGCCGGGGTGATCAAAGGCCGCGACATCTCCAAGGTGGAAGACTTCAACCCGGAAAAAATAGCCGAGCACGTGCGGCACAGCTGGTTTGAAGGCGGCGAAGCCCATCACCCTTACGATGGCGTGACCGACCCCAAATACACGGACCTGCACGGCGACGAGCGCTATTCCTGGTCCAAAGCCCCGCGCTACATGGACGAGCCTATGGAAACCGGCCCCCTGGCCCAGATGCTGGTGGCCTACGCCAAGGGCCACAAGGAAGTCAAAGCTTCCGTGGATTCCGTGCTCAAAGCCCTGGGACTGCCCGTGACCGCCCTGTTCTCCACCCTGGGCCGCACCGCGGCCAGGGGCATAGAGACCGCCGTGACGGCCGCGGCCATGGACCAGTGGCTCAAATCCTACCAGGACAACGTGGCCAAGGACAAGGATATGGTGGCCGAATGGACCATGCCTAAGGAAGGCAAGGGCGTGGGCTTCGTCAACGCCCCGCGCGGCGGCTTGAGCCACTGGATCAACATTGCGGACGGCAAGATCGCCAACTACCAGCTGGTGGTGCCATCCACCTGGTGTTTTGGCCCGCGTGACGCCAAAAACAAGCTCGGCCCGGTGGAAGAATCCCTGATCGGCACGCCCATCGCGGACGCCAAACGCCCGGTGGAAATCCTGCGTACCGTGCATTCCTTTGACCCTTGCCTGGCTTGCGCCGTGCACGTGATTGACCCGGAAAGCAACGAGGAAAGAGTTTTTAAAGTATTGTAATTTGCTTCAAATGCGGGGGAGGCGCGCCTCCCCCGCGGCCCGCCGCTTTTCGCGCTTCTTTATTTGCCTTCCCAGAAATACCTTCCCAGCCCCACGGTAAACAAGGCCAGACCGTAGAGGGAATGTTCCAGGGTGATTGACCAGACGGCGCCGGGCCTGGAACGGGCGCGCCGGTAGGTCAGGCCCAGGAGCAAGCCTCCCAAAGCGGTCAGTCCCATGGCCAGCCAGCCGGCGAAGATGACGTGCGCCCAGCCGAAGGACAGGGCGCTGGTGATGATGTAAGGCCAGAATCTGTTGCGCCACAGGGAGGGGTGGGCTTCAAAAAGATAAACGCGGTAAATGAGTTCTTGGGGCAGGGCGGAGAGCGGGGGATAGGACAGAAGGATCAGCAACCAAATTCCGGGGCGTTCCATGGGCAGGCGGAAGAGCAGGGCAGGGGCTATATCTGAAATGTACCATACGGCGCAAAGCAGCACAAGCAGACCGCGCAGAAGTGGCCCAATCCACCAGCCGTATGGCGGGCGGGCAAAGAGAAAGCGCCAGGGCACGCGGCCGGACAAACGCCAGACGGCGTAGGCGCAGCCGGCCAGAAGCAGGGCGTGGCGCAGGGCGTGGCCCGGTCCGGTCAGGGCCAGCAGGGGCACGCAGCCCAGAAAAAGGAGCAGCTCCAGGGCGGCGACGATTTGTGGATTAAAGTTGTTATTCGTCATTATCGGGAATTATAGAAGAGTCGCGCAAATAATCAATTATGGGAAAACGCGGCGCGCAACTTCGCCGTTCCGCCGGAGTGGCGAAAGCGCGAATTGCTCTGTAGCCTCGCGATAAAAAATTTGTTATGAAATGACTTCTAACACAGGACGGTAGTCCGGCGCTCCGCCAAAAGCGGCGTGGGCACGACGAGCTTCATAAATCAGCCATGGGCCGCTTTATGAAATAAGCACTGGAGCATTTCTAAAGAAAGGACGGAAAACCGCGTTTTTCGTCCGCGATTTTTTCCAACTTTCCAGAATGTTTTTGAAAATTCTTTCCAATAGAGGATCTGTTATGAAGCTGAACTTACGCGGAAAGATCATTCTGCCCACAATTTGTCTCTTCTTTATCACCACCAGCCTGAGCCTTTTGTATATAGAAAGGCAAATGCGCGCAGAGGTGGACAGCCTGGTTTTTGAACGCCTGGAAAGCGAACTGCGTACCGTTGTTACCGGCTTGAACGGAATGCGTGACACGGTGGTTATGGATTTGGAGGGCACGGCGCTGATCCGGCCGGTACGTCTTCTGCTTGGGTCTCCCCTGCCGGAAGACGAGCTTAAAGAAACTTTGGCCGTCCTGGCTTTCAGTCTGGATACCAAGCCCCTGCTCGCGCGGGCCAAGCCGGAAATTTATGAAATGAACGTGCTGGATCGCCAGGGGCGGATAATCATGAGCAGCGCCAGGGGAGTTTTTCCTCTGGGGAAATACAAGGATGGCGACGCCTGGAAGCTGAATCAGCAATTGCCGCAATCCCGCGCGCTCCAGTTATTCGCGCAGGCCGTAAAGGAGAACAAGACCGTCTGGGGGGCGCCGATGGATCTGGAAGCCCTGGCGAAACCGAGAGCCCAGGGAGAGCCAGGCAAGGCTTTTATTCCGGTGACCACCCCGGTGCGTGACAGCCGGACCAAGGAAGTTATCGGCGCGGTTGAAGCCTGGGTTGACTTTTCCGTGCTTTCAGCCTCTTTCGTCACTCCGGTCAAGATCAAGCAAAGAGGAGAAGCTCTGGTTTGCGCGGACGGCGCTTTGATGATCAGTACGGGCAAATTTACCATGACACCGCCTGGACCAACCTGGCGTACGCCCAAATGGGTCAAGGAAAAGAGCGGGCGCGACGACTATGTTTTTCAGGATGAGCGCTGGCTGGCTCTCTTCAGCACGGATCCGCAAACCCGCTGGACAGTTACGGTAAAAGTGTCCGCTGATGAAGTGCTGGAGCCAGCGGATCGGATAGTGGCCCACACCCGGATCGCCAATGCCTTGTCTTTGCTGGTTGTTTTGACTTTTTTGATTTTCTTTGCGACCTATCTGGTCCGCAATTTGCGTAAAACCGTGCTTTTTGCCGAGGCTGTGGCTGACGGGCACCTGGAGCGGACTCTGGATTTGAAATCGGGGGATGAGGTTGGGCTGTTGGCTTCCGCTTTGAACCGCATGGTGGAAAGCCTGCGCAAACTTATTGTTGATGGTGAGCGCCGCGCCTCCGAGGCTGTGGAACAGACCAGGCGAGCCGAAGAGGCCATGCTGGAGGCCGAAGAGAGCCGTAAAAACGCGGAAAACGCCAGAGTGGAGGGCATTCACCATGCCGCGGCCCAGCTGGAAAACTTGGTGGAAGAACTCAGGCGCAACACCGAAACTATGGAAAAACGCATCGCCGAGGCGGCCGGCGGCGCGGAGCGCCAGCGCGTGCAATCAAGCAATAACGCCGACATTATCGATAAAATGAACTTGGCTGTGCATAAGGTTTCCACCGGCGCGCAGGAGGCTTCCGGCAGCGCGGCCAGGGCCGGGAAACTGGCTGAAGGGGGATCCGGAGCCGTCGCCAATGTTGGGGCGGCCATCCAGGAAGTCAATGTCCAGGCTCTGCGCCTGAAAGACAGTCTGAATACCCTGGGCGCCAGAGCTGAAGACATTGGAAAAGTCATGACCGTGATTTCCGACATCGCGGATCAGACCAACCTTCTTGCTTTGAACGCGGCCATAGAAGCCGCCCGCGCCGGCGACGCCGGCCGCGGATTTGCCGTGGTGGCTGACGAAGTGCGCAAGCTGGCCGAAAAAACCATGACCGCGACAAAGGAAGTTGGCGAATCGGTCTTCGCCATTCAGGGGGCGACAAGAGAGAACATCGCCATGATGGATTCCACTTCGGCCACGGTCAATCGCACCACGGAGCTGGCCCAGAGCGCGGCCGGCGCGCTTTCCTCCATTGTGGACGCGGTAAAGACCAACGCGGTCCAGGTGGAGGATATCGCCACGGCCGGGGGCGAACAGGCTGAAAACAGCCGCGTGCTCACCACAGGCATTGAAGAGGTGGATAAAATTTCCATCGCCACGGCTGACTTGATGCGCGAGGCCGCACAAAGCCTGAAAGCCGTCACTTCGGCAACGGAAAACCTCTCCCGCCTGCTGCGGGAATTGAAAAAGAACTGAGGACAAGATGGGATTTTTTTCATCCGTAAAGAACCTGTTCAAAAACGCAAAAAGCGAGAGCGCGGCCGCAAGGACGACCGCCGCGGAGGGCGTCCTTGCGGCTCCGCGGCCTTCTGCATTTCCAGCCCCCGCATCCTCCGCCCCCTGGCGCGACAGTCTGCTTCTGGCCCTGCGCGGGGCGGAGCCAAAGCTTTCCATTTGGCTGGATTTGCTCCTTAACGGCGTGGACAAGGCGGACGCCGGCTTTGACGAGCGTTTGCTTTTCTTTTTCAGCGCCCTGGAGGCCCCGGCCGGGGAAGCGCAAAGTTTTCTGAAGAAATTCCACGTCTGGCTGGATTCCATGGGCTATGAAGCGGTAGCGGACTTCAGGTCCGAGTTGCAGTACCGTCTGGCCCTGGCCCTGGAGTTGGAAGACGAAGAGGACGAAAAAAGCCGCCTGCTCATAAAGCTCAGCGACGGCCTGGCCAAAACTCGCGCCCAGCTTTCCACCGGCCTGAACGCCCTGTTGAATTCCCAGCGCGATTTGGACGATGCTTTTTGGGAAGAACTGGAGGAAATCCTGCTCACCGCTGACGTGGGCTATGAAACGGCCATGGAGCTTTCCGCCCGCCTGAAGCGCCGGGCCGCCAAAAGCGGCGCGCGCCAGGCTTCCGCCCTGCGTGAACTCATGCGGGCAGAACTGGCGGAAATCTTTGCCTCTGGCAAGCGCATCAGCGCGGTAAACCCGCCGGAAGTAGTGCTCATGGTCGGGGTGAACGGCGTGGGCAAAACCACCACCATCGCCAAGCTGGCCAGCCGGGCTGCTTCGCAGGGTAAAAAAGTGCTCATTGCCGCCGGCGACACCTTCAGGGCCGCCGCTATCGAGCAATTGGAAATCTGGGCCAAGCGCTCCGGCGCGCTCTTTTATGCCAAGGCCCCCGGCTCGGACCCGGCCGCTGTGGCCTTTGAAGCCCTGGACAAGGCCCTGGCCGAAGGCTGCGACCTGGTGTTTATAGATACGGCAGGCCGCCTTCAGACCAAGACCAATCTTATGGAGGAACTGGGCAAGATCCGTCGCGTCCTGGCCAAACGCCACCCCGGCGCGCCGCACCGCAGCGTGCTGGTGATTGACGCCACCACCGGCCAGAATGCCCTGTCCCAGACGAAACTTTTTAACGAAGCCTGCGGTTTGGACGAAATAATCCTGACCAAACTGGACGGCACGGCCAAAGGCGGCGTGGCCGTGGCCCTGGCCCTGCAGTTCGGCATTCCCATCACCTTTGTCGGCCTGGGTGAAAAAATGGAAGACCTCCGCCCCTTTGACGGCAAAGCCTTTGCCGTCGCGTTGCTGGAAGAGGGTAAGGAGTAGGAATAAGAAAGGGCGCTGAACAAGACGGCCGGATCCGAAGACATCGGATCCGGCCGGCTGTGTTTTCAGGCGGAACGGGTTAAGCCGCTGTTCCGTCAGGCATAATGCCCTTGCCTTCGCGGACGCGCCGGAAGTTCTGGAAGGCCATGTACACCACGCCTATGGCCAGGCCCAGGCAGAGCAGGTCCATAACCAGCAGGGTGACCGGGCCGGAAAGGGCCGCGCCGCTCTGGATTTGGGCTATGAACTTCTGCAGCAGCAGGAGCAGGGCGGCGATGGTGGTGATCACCATGAATACGGCCGGAATAAGGGTGAACCAGGCCTGGCGGCGGCGCTTGAGCAGCCAGGAGGACACCGCCAGCAGGGTCAAGGCGGCCAGAAGCTGGTTGGTGGTGGCGAACATCGGCCAGAGCATGGTGAAGGCGTTGTTCCAGGCCAGCCAGAGCATCAGGGCCACGGAAAGCAGCGAGTTGAACCACGCGGTACGCATAACGGCCGGAACAGCGCCCTTAAAGAGCACGTTCCAGAGTTCTTCAAACAGGTAGCGGTTCAGGCGTACGGCCGCGTCCAGGGTGGTCACCACAAAGCCTTCCACCATCAGAATGCCGAACACCGTGCCGATGTGGGTTGGAATGCTCAGGGTTTTGTTCAACATCAGGCCCATGCTCAGGGCGAAGGCCAGGATGGGGTTGGAGGCGCCTGTGCCCGGAGCCGGCCAGACAATGCGCATATAATCCGCCTGGGTCAGGGCGGCGCAAACGACCAGCACAGTGCCGGTGGCCAGAATGCCTTCCAGAATCATGGCGTTGTAGCCGATTTTACGGGCCTGCCCTTCTTTGGCCAGCTGCTTGGAAGTGGTGCCGGTGGAAACCAGGGAATGGAAGCCGGAAACCGCCCCGCAAGCCACAGTGATAAACAGGAAGGGCCAGATGTAGCTGAGCTTGGCCGTGCCGGCTTCCACGGCGGTTACCGGCATCTGGGGGGTTATGCCCATAAAGCCGCCCACGATGACCACCGCGAAGATGCCCAGAATGCCCAGGTAAAGGATTTGCACGTTAATAAAATCGCGCGGCTGCAGAATCAGCCAGACCGGCAGCCCGGAAGCCAGGGTCACGTATACGGCCAGCACCAGCATCCACATTTTGGGATCCGCCGTAACCGGCAGGGACATGCCGATTCTGATGGAGCCGATGGCCACGATGGCGGCCACTACATAGCCCAGGGCGATGTTCATGTTGCGCTTGTAGATGGCGTAGCCCAACAGAGGCGCGAACAAGGTGATGATGATGACCGAGGTGGAGGCGATGCCGCCAATGATGCCGTGGATCACGCCGCCTTTATCCACCGTATGCAGCAGTGTCTGGTCCGCCGTCAGGCCAAGCAGGTCCAGAGGGGCGGTGCTGGTAAGCGCCTGCACGGTCATGGACAGGAAGGCGGAAGTGACCAGCACCAGCAGAAGAATGGCGAAGCAGATAAACAGGAAAAAACCCGTGGTGCCCAGAGCCCCGCGGGTGACTTCCGCTATGGAGCGGCCTTTTTCCCGCAGGCTGACGAACAGGGAGGCGAAATCGTGCACCGCGCCGATCAGCACGGAACCCACCAGTATCCAGGCCCAGACCGGCAGGTAGCCGAACAGCACGGCCACTGTGGGGCCAACAATGGGGCCGGCGCCGGCAATGGCGGAAAAATGGTGTCCGAACAGGATGTTGAATTTGGTTGGTACGTAGTCTTTGCCGTCGTTGAGTGTTTCCGCCGGAGTGGGCCTGGAGACGTCCTCGCCCAGCCATCGAGCCACCAGGCGCCCGTAAATCCTTGCTCCCAGGACGAAAATTACCACTGAAATAATCAACATTACCAAAATGTTCATAATTCTTCCTTCTCCTGCAGCATGGTTGGCAGACCGAAAAGATGGCATGCTTCCCGTAAAGTATTACTATTGCAAATGAAGAGCAAGAGGTGGAAGCCGGAAAACTTGTTACTTTTTTTCACAAGTATGGAAAATGCGGTTAATGAAGGCGATAATGGCAAATAGTCATGGTGGAGAACATGTTTTTCTCATTTTGATATAACATAAAAATAAACCATATTCCTGGTCTGCAGCAGGGACGCAAGCGCGTGTACCGTTTTCGTTACGAATGGGTACACTGCAAATTTAATTAATAATATCATACTAATATTCAAAAAAGAGATCGGTATTTGTATCAGTATCAGTACACTCGCTATAAAATGACATCAGCTTATAAACTGTGAAAAGCCTAGCGGAATCATGAGATTATCTTCACAAGTATAATGGTACGAATATTGCTTTGCCAATAGCTCATAGATTTTTTTATTTAAGTCATCAGCAATGAGTACGTGGCGCTGCGTAACAATCGTATATATATATATCGAGAGGAACGCCTGAACCGTTAATCCAACTTTAAAATACGGAATATTCGATTTGAAAAATCCGGATTTCAGGTGTGGAAAAAATTAAGGATTATCATGCAGCAAGGAATGGTTTATAATATTCAACGCATGTCAGTTGATGACGGCCCTGGAATGCGTACGACTATATTTCTTAAAGGTTGCCCGCTTCGATGTCTGTGGTGCAGTAATCCTGAATCACAATCCCCAAGCCCGCAGCTTATGTTTTTTTCTGATCTGTGTACCGGGTGTGGTCATTGCGCTGAAGTGTGCCAGACTGGAGCGACTAAGCAAAATGGGCGCATCTATGAAAGAGATACAAGCCTGTGCACGGACTGTGGCCTTTGCGTTCCGGGGTGCCCGTCAAAAGCCAGAGTCATGTCCGGCACCCTTATGAACGTTGAAGAGGTTATGCACGTAGTGCGCAAGGATGCGCTTTTTTATATGAATTCCGACGGCGGCGTGACCATAGGCGGCGGGGAGCCAACGTCCGCGGGAGAGTTTTTGCTGGAACTGCTGATGGCCTGCCGGGATGAAGGGTTTCACACCTGCGTGGACACCTGCGGTTTTTGTCCGGAGGAGCGCTTCAAGCAGGTTGCCGAATTGGCGGACATGTTCCTGTTTGACTGCAAGCACATGGACATGGAGCGGCATAAAAATATTACGGCGCAGGACAACGCGCTGATCATGGCCAATTTTGACACGGCCTTGCGCTCAAAGGCCGCTGTGCGCGTCCGCATGCCCCTGATTCCGGACATGAACGATTCAGAGGAAAACATCCGGGCCATGGCCGATTTCTTTAAAGAATACGGCGTGCGCGACATAGACGTCATGCCATGCCATGCCTTTGGGCGCAACAAATACGCGGCGCTCAGCCTGCCCTTGCCCCCCACCCGGAGCTATGCGCAGGACGAACTGAAGGTCGTTTTGGGACGTTTTGAAAAATACGGACTCGTTCCGCATATTGTATAAAAAATTCCTCGATGCAATCCTGTTGTTTTTGCCGCGCCTGACGTTTGCTGAAGTCGCTTTTTGGGGCTGGCGCTGAATAACCGTCAATTTTACAGGAGGATTATTTAAGCATTGGCAGGGGTATTTTTCGGGATTTTGACTAACCTGGTCGAGCTTGAATTGTCGTTCAGCATGTTGCGGTTCCGGGAAATGGCGCCCGCCTTTTCCGGTCGCTCCGCAGCACTATAACCAAACAGATGGAGAGAACATGGAAAAGATGTATCCTGACCACTCGTCGATTACGAGACGCATGTTCCTTAAAGGTTCCGCCGCCACCGCCGCCGCCCTCTCCCTGGGGGGACTGTCTAATTTCGCTTTCGCCGCCGACAGCGGCCTGGTGTCGCCGGGGCAGGCTCCTTACATCACCCAGCTCACGCCTGAAAGAATCGCGGACAACAACAAGGGGTGGACTTACTACGGCGCTGAAAGCGGAAACACCTTCGGCCCGAACCTCATCAACCCCAAAGCGCAGATGAAGCCGGAAGACTTCAACAAGGACGCCATTGTCCTTAAATGCTCCTGCTATTACCCCAACGCCGGGGACATCGGCCACGGCTGCCACTGGGAAACCTTCAACTTCCTTGAGTACCACTTCCAGGGCCGTCTGAAATTCGAGCGTTACTTCGGCCAGTCCCTGCACAGCCTGGCGGACGGCTGGAAAGCCCTGCGGGCCGGTCTTGTCCACGTCGGTCAGACCTATCACCTGCACAACCAGGGCGCGTTCAACCTGTCCCACGGCGACGGCCTGCCCTTCCTGTCCAACAGCCAGGTCGTGGCCACCCAGCTTATGGACGAAATGTATCCCAAGTACTTCAAAAAGGAATACGAAACCCAGGGCATCCTGATGGGCTGGATTCCTCACTTCGACGTGCAGAGCATCATCTGCACCACCCCCATCCGCAAGCTGGAAGACCTTAAGGGCAAACGGATCATGGGCTTCGGCGGCGAAGTGCTGCGCGACACCCTGATCGCCCTGGGCGCCACCCCTGTGGCCCTGCCCACCCCGGACGTGTTCATCGGCCTGCAGCGCGGCGTTGTTGACGGCGTGGCCTGGGCCGCCGGCGGCATCATTCCCTGGCGCTTCCACGAAGTGGCCAAGTACCTCACCATCACCGGCATGTCCCAGACCCGCATTGACTACGGCATCAACAAAGACAAATTCTACAGCCTGCCCAAGGACTTCCAGAAGGAATTCTACTACGCCTGCCGTCTGGCCGGCAACCATATGTCCGAAGGCTACACCAAGATGGAAGACCTCGGTTTTGACCTGCTCAAAAAGGCCGGCGTGGAAGTCATCTTCCTGCCGGACGCGGAAAAGAAGCGCTGGACCGACATCGGCGAAGGCATCTGGGAAAAGTTCATCCAGAGGAACGAAGAAAAGGGCCTGCCCGGCAGGCAGTTCGCCACGGATCTGCGCGCCGCGGCCGCCAAGTACAACGCCATGAGCATCCGGCAGATCCGCGAATACGTCCAGGATCCGAAGAACATGGTCCACGGCATCATCGACGGATTCTAACTCACCCCTGATTACTCTGTTACGTTCGCAAGCCCGGACTCCGGAACTTTAGTTCCGGAGTCCGGCGGGTCTTCATATTGACAAGGAGTTTCTCATGGTTAAAGAAAACGTTTCGCCTGTCTGCGATCCGGAAAATCTGGAGACTGTCAGGCAAATCACGGATCCGCCGCTGCCGCCAAAAGACGGCTGGATGAAATGCGTGGACGCGGTCGCGGACTGGTGCCTGCGCTTCAGCATGTACATTCTGTATCCGGCTATCCTTATAGTCATCTGCGTCGACGTCGCCGGCCGCAACTTTTTCCACACCCCGCTGTCCTGGGCCATTGAGGGCAGCGGCCTTTTCCTCATCGGGGCCATCTTCCTGGCCGTGCCCAGGGTGGAATTGGACAAGAACCACATCCTGCTGGACATCCTGTACGATCGCTACCCGAAAAAGATAAAGCTGCTCTGCGACGTGCTCACCCGGATTTTCGCCGGTTTGTGGATGCTGGCCGCCACCGTGCGCAGCGCTTTTGAAATTCCCACCTCCATCACGATGATGGAGAGCGGGGCGGACTTCCGCTACCCCTTCTGGCCCATGCGCGTGATCATGACCTTCGGCTTCCTGGTGCTCACGCTGGCGCTCTTCCACAACGCTATCTACTGGTACAAGCAGTATCGCAGCATTGGAGGCAAACAATAATGGATATGAATATGATCATGCTGGGTTACGCCGGCATCGGCGTAATGCTTTTGCTCTCCGTGCTTGGAATGCCCATGGCCTACGCCATGTGCGGAGTGGCCAGCCTGGGGCTTTGCTTCACCCTGGGGCCGGTCAACGCGGCCACCCAGACCATGTTTGTGGCTTGGGAACAGGCCAGCAACTTCTCACTTCTGAGTATTCCGCTGTTTATTTTCATGGGCACCATCGCCTACCATACCGGCATTGTGAGTGACTTATTCGTGGCCTTCCGCCGCTGGATAGGCTTTCTGCCCGGCGGCCTGGCCGCCGCGGGCATTTTTGCCGCCGCCGCCTTTGGCGCCGTGACCGGCTCCACGGCCGCGGCTTCCGCCACCATGGCCGCCACCGTCATACCGGAACTGGAAAAAGCCGGTTACGACCAGCAACTCTCCGCCGGGGCCATTGCCGCCTCCGGCGGTCTGGCGGCCATCATTCCGCCGAGCGTGTTCGTGATCATCTATGCGGTGCTCACGGACCAGTCCGCCGGCGAAATGTTCATCGCCATTCTCGGCCCCGGCCTTTTGACCACCTTCCTGTTCGCGGCTTATTGCATCATCCGCTGCTGCATCACTCCGTCCATGGGGCCCAAGCAGCCCAAATCCACCTGGAAAGAGCGCGTCCAGTGCCTGCCGGCCGCCATTCCGATCATCGTAACCTTCATGATCGTGGTGGGCGGCATTTACTGCGGCCTGGCCACCCCCACGGAGGCTGCGGCCATGGGCGTGGTGGGCGTTATGATCATCGCGGCCTGCATGCGCCGCCTGACCAAAGAACTGGTCGTCCCGGCCTTCCGGGAAGGCGCCAAGATGAGCGCGGCCATCTTCTTTCTGTTCATCGGCGGCTGGCTGATGGCCCGCTTCATGGTCACCACCGGCACCACCCGGCACCTGGTGGAATGGTTTGTGGGCATGCAGATGAGCTACGACGAACTCATCGGGTGGATGTTCATTCTGTTCCTGATCCTGGGCTGCATTCTGGAATCCACCTCCATCCTGGTTCTGACCATGCCGGTCATGTACCCGATCACCCAGTCGTACGGCGTTGACCCGGTCTGGTTCGGCGTGTTCGTGACCGTCATGATGGTCCTGGCGGGCATATCGCCCCCGGTGGGCCTTAACGTCTTTGTGGTGCGCGGGGTCTGCCAGCACATCTCGGTTATGACCATTTACAAAGGGGCGCTCCCATTCCTGCTCATGCTGGTCATTACCGTCTTCGCCATGTGGGCGTACCCTGACCTCGTTCTTGGACCTGTTCGGAGCATGATGACCACGTTACCACACTGACCAGGCTTTCTCCGGGAGCGGGATCCGGGCGGGTTGCCCCCCGGAGACGGCGAAAATCCCGGGTTAGTGTAGGGAACAAGGCCGGGGGAAAGCAAACGCCTTTCCCCCGGCCTTCAGTTGTGCGCTAAAGCCTTTTTGAACGAATATCGGTATTTTTTGTTGCGAGGAGGGTTTCGGAACTACTCTGACGACAGGCCAGTCAGGCCCACGCGGTGGCAGGATCCGCAGTCTTTCTCCAACTGCCTGTTCACCACAAAGGGCATGCCGTTGAGTTCAAGCATCCGGTCTTCGTTTTCATCCAGACGGGTATCGATGCTCAACCTGAGATCGAAGCGGTTTCTTCAGCCGCAGCCCCCGCTAATGAATTTGACGCGCACGCGGGCTCCGTCGCCGCCTTGTTCAAGGAGTTCCCGCAGTTTTGCGGCCGCGGCATCGGTTAATGTTATGTCCACAAGATCGCTCCTTTGGCTCTTGGTCAGGCCAGAACAGTCCTGACTCCGCGGGCGAGCATTCTGTCGCGGACGGCTTTAAGATCTTCCGCGGTCATTGAAGGAATTCCTTCAAGCGCGTATTCGCGGCCTAGCCGGCGATAGGTTACGGCGCCCATCTGATGGTAGGGCAACAGATCGATCCGGTTGAACTTGGGCCCCAGAGTCGCGACAAAATCGGCCGTGGCGTCGATGTTCTCCTTTGAGTCGTTGCAGGTTGGAATAAGCGGATAACGGATGATCAGGTCTTTTTCATAGCTGATCATCCGGATATTTTCGTGAATCAGGCGGTTGGAAACGCCGGTAAACTTCTTGTGGACATCGTCATCCATATGTTTAAGGTCGCAGCACACATGGTCAAGATAGGGCAGCAACTCGCGCACCTTTTCCATGGGGGCGTGGCAACTGGTCTCTATGTTGGTGTCAATGCCGGCCTCATGGCATTTTTTCAGCAAAGCCCTGGCAAAATCGAACTGAAAGAAAACCTCTCCCCCGCTGATGGTCATTCCGCCGGGCATTCTGGTCCAGAATTGGCGGGAGCGGTTTATGACGTCAAACACCTCATCCAGAGTCATTCTGGTGCCGGAAATTTTTCTGGCGCGGTTCAGGCAGACTTGCACGCAGGTTCCGCAAAGCACACAACGCCCGCGGTCGATTGCCACCTCGTCGGAAGTGATCGCCAGCGCTTTTTCCGGACAAGAGGCGACGCAACGGCCGCATCTGGCGCAAAGAGTTTCCAGATGGAGCAGTTGCGGCTCCCCGCGCTGGGAATCCGGAGTGGAGCACCATGCGCAACTCAACGGGCAGCCCTTCAGAAATACGACTGTCCGCAGGCCTGGCCCGTCGTGCTTTGAGCACCTGTCTATTTTTAGAATGATACCGTCCATCAATAACGCCATTGGCATAAAGTTGAAAGCGCCGACCCGGAAACCGGGCCGGCGCGGGGGTTTACCGGTTACACTTCAAGCGGGTGTTCTTCGCGCTGAAGCACAAGATCCTGCACGGTCGGGGGCAGGGTGACGAAGTTGGCGCTGTAGCCGACCACGCGCACGATCAGATCGTGATACTTTTCCGGATTCTTCTGGGCTTTGCGCATTACATCGGTGGACAAGCAGTTCACCTGCATCTGGGCGATCTTCTTGTCTACAAAGGTACGGACCAGGCCGGAGAAGTCCTTGCGGCCGGCCGGAGTGTCGCAGGAGCCGCCTTCAATGCGGACGTTCCAGATTGTTTCGTAGTCGCCGGAGAAGTTGATCTTGCCCATGGAGTTGAATGCGCCGACAAGACCGTTGGACTCCGCGCCGATGGTGGCGCCGACGCCGTTGGCCAGGGCCTCTCCGGCTTTACGGCCGGAGGGCAGCGCGCCGCAGACCGCGCCGTGCGGAACGAACACGGACATTGACACGCCGCCAGGCTGCAGACGTCCGCCCCGGGCGTTTTTGCGCTGGACTACGGAGTTGCTGTACAGATCGTGGACGTAGTTGCACCATTTGTCGGCAAAGTCATTGTCACTGCCAAACTTTGGCGCGTCGCACAAGGCTTTGCGCAGATCCTCATATCCTTCGAAGTTGGCGTCAAGAGCCTCGCAGAGTTGTTTCATCGTGTACTTTTTGTCAATGAATATGACCTTTTCAATGGCCGCCAGAGAGTCTCCGGCATCGGCATAGCCCACGCAGGTGCCTGGGCCGCCGAAGTTGTAGCGGGCGCCGCCGTGTTCCTTGGCCAGGCCGCGCTCGACGCAGTCCTCTATGAAGGCGCTCTGCCAGACGGTGGGGAAGAACTCGGCTTCAGTGGCTTCCTGGGTCATGACCAGGCCTTCGTCCACGTCCATGATGTCTTTGAAGACCGTTTCCAGGGCGTTGACCACTTCGTCCATACTTTTAAAGTTACGGGCGTCCGGAATGTCTGAGGCGATCATCTTGCGCTTGTATAGGTGGCTGACGCCTTTGTTCAGGGTCAGTTCGATCAGGGCGCCGTAGTTGATGTAGCTGTGCATGGGCGCGCCGTAGTGATAAGGGGTGGTGTGCTCCACGCAGCCGCAGGGGAAGTAGTTTCTAACCACTTCATAGGTCAGATCCGGGTCGTTGTCGCCGCGCGGCAGGGCCAGCAGACCGGGGATGATCACGTCGTCGTTGCAGATGGAAGGCTGGCCTCCGCCCAGGGCCACCACTTCGCCGACCTTTTCCAATAAGGCCTGTGGGGACTGGCTGTGCACACGCACGGACAGGGATGGCTGGAACAGGTTGGTGTGGATGTAAGCGTCCAGGATCATGTAGGTCAGGTCGTTGGTCATGTCAAAACCGTTGGGGCCTATGCCGCCTACGGTCAGGTTGTGGAATGAGCCCGCCCCGGAATACCAGGACAACACGTTAGTGGTGTAGTAGTGGGCTGATTCGGCGAACCAGATGGAGAACTCTTCCAGCAGAGCCATGGCGTCGTCTTTGGTGATGCGCCCTTCGCGGATGTCTTTTTCATAGAAGGGCCACAGCCAGCGGTCCACAAGGCCGGGGCCGTTGGCGTGGTCAATGCTTTCCATGCGGCTCAGGGTTTTGAAGAACACATAGGCTTGCAAGGCATCATGCATGTTGCGGCAAGGCTTTGCGGGAACCTGGCGGCAAGTGTCGGCTATTTCCAACAGTTCCTTTTTGCGGACAGGATCCGTGCAGGTTTTTGCCTGGCGCTCCGCTTCCGCGGCAAAGCGGTTGCCGTAAGCGATAGCGGCGTCCATGGCGATGATGGTGGCCTTCCAGAACGGCATGCCCTTGACCTGCTTGAGATCGCAGGGGTCAATGTTGGCCAGCTTCCGCTCCGCTTCTTTTTTTACGCCTTCAGCGCCCAGGTACAGGTAGCGGCGCCAAGGGAAGTCGTAGTGGCCCACGTCGGTGTCGCGGCGGTGGTCATGGCCGCATATGTTGGCCGGCATTGGGGGGAAGCAGGTGGCGTCGGCGAAGTTGGTATTTTTCAATTTATCCGGCATGCTGTTGACAATCTGGCGGATCATGGTGCGGGACCAGTCGCCATCGCCCTTCCAATATGGGAAGATATCTTCCACAAGGCTTTTTTCGTCTTTTGGATCCAGGTCAAAGTGTTCATATTCGCGAGCCTTGCAGGCTTCAATGTCATCCAGAAATTCAGGCCCGTACCAGTCCGGGAACACGCCGGCGCTTTTCACGTCGCAATCACGATAGCCTACCAGATAGTCTTCCGGGCGGATGATTACCGGCATTTTATAGCAGCAATTCGCAAATGCTTTGGCCCGGCGGATAACCATATGATCGCCTTCAGCATTGGCGAATCCTTCAGTATAGGCTTTGGTGCGTTCAATATTAATGCGCCAGGGCGTGTCGAACCAGCGGTCAAGACGTCTTTGAACACGTTCATTTTTGATTTTTCCCTTTTCCATGCATCTGCTCCTTTCATAAAATTGTTTACGCACAGCGAAAGAAGAAATCCAAGCACCTGCTCATTTCATAAAAATTGTTCATGCACAGCTGAGAAGGAATCCAATGATACTGTGAACGTCCTGATTGTTTTGTTGCAGATATTGTGCCAAAAAACACTTTATGTATATTCAGTATGTTATGTATTTGACGTAATCAGGCTAAACCGCCGCCTGGCAATGGCGGTCCACCGGGACATTGTCGGCAATCTTAATTCGGAATACATTTGTATATAATGCCTATTTAATACAAATTGTACCTATATCAATACGCATAGTTTATTATGGTATTCGATATGCCGCTTGATTTTAAACATAAAACTCGTAATAGCCATTGCAGCGCCGTTGTTCTTTTCGGGCAAAATGTACCCTTATGCTTACAATTTGTACCGTATATCAGACGATACACATGATGGTTCCGCCGCATATAAAATCATCCGGAAGGAGTTTTTAGGTGTTTTCAAAAAACGCCCGTCAGCAGGAAAACGGCTTGGCTAATAATAAAGATCAATAAAATTGCCGAATTGTCCTGCAAGTAATATTTTGGAACATACTTTGCTTGAATATTCCAAGCGCGGTCGCAATTTTTCACAAGGTTGCACGTCTAAAACAAGTGGATATTTTTGCATCGCCAGATGAACGGTTTGGCCCGTAGCGCATGGGAAAGGGACTCCCGGGCGCGGTCCGCCGAAGGCGTCAGATGAATAGCTGCTGAACGTCCGTTATTTCTGACAAAATCGTGCCCGCTGCTATGTTGCTGAAGTGATAAGACGGAAGGCTCTGGGTAATGTTCTAAATTTTCTGGCGAACATAACAAAGACTGGAGAAGAACCATGACTGTAGAAACACCGTCGCCGTACCGTTGGATAATCCTGCTTGTCGCGTCTATTGCGAGTATGCCCATGATGGCCGGTCTGTCATCCTTCGGGGTGGTAGCGCCTCACATCATTCAAAATGCCGGTCTGTCCCCGGAACAGGCCGGCACCGCCGGCAACATCCTTACATGGGGCTTGTGGTTTGGTTTTGGGCTGGCCAGCTTCATCATCGGCAAGTTGGGCACTAAAAAGGCTCTGCTGTGCGGCCTGTTGTTTGCCGCCGTTCCGCAGTTCATTATGCCTTTTGTCACTTCTTATGAAGTGATTCTTGCTCTGCGCGTCATTCAGGGCCTGTGCAGCGTGTGCATTCCCTGCCTGTTCGCTTTTGTGGCCGGCAGCGGCTGGTTCCCGGCCAGGGAAAGCGCTCTTGCTTCCGGTCTTTTCCTGGGGGGCATAAACTGCGGCGCGTTTTTCGGTGATTTTATGGCTAACGCCCTGATCGGAAACGGACTTCAGCTTACCATGCTCTTTTTCGGCGCTTTCGCCATCGGCGTCCTTGTTCTAAGCGCCATGTGCCTGCGCAGCAGGGCGGCGGGCCCCGCGGCCGCCGGCGCGGCGGCTGCCCCGGCTGTGGAAAAGAAAGGCGTGTTCTCTTATAAGGCCACATGGTTCCTGCTTCTGCTCTTTGTGCCCATGTGCACCCCGTACTGGGCCGCCCCGGTCGTATGGCCGCAGTATGCCGCCAAAGTGCTGGAATTCGGCGCTGAACAGATTACCACTGTCAATCTGTGGGTCAGCCTGGTGGGCTTTATCGCCGTCATCGGCGGCGTGGTTTCCGACGGCATGATGCGCAAGAATGGCGATCCCATACGCGCACGCCTGGGTTGCATCATGTGGTTTATGCTGGTAGCCTTTGTGGGCATGCTTATTCCCGCCTTCCTGGGCAAGACCACCATGGGCCCGTTGATTATGACTCTGGTTCTGGTCGGCTTCAACTATGCGGGCATCGCGGTGTACTGGTCTCTTCTGGGCCTGGTCTACCCGCCGGATCCCGAACTGTCCGGCAAGGCCGCCAGCCTGCTCACCTTTGTGGGCAACAGCCCCGTGGTTTTCCTGACCCCTCTGACCGCCTGGCTCGCCGCCAAGACATCCTGGAGCACGGTGTTCATCGTGCTTACGGTCGTGGCTGTGGTGGTGATGATCCCGGCGCTGCAGGGCCTTAAGAAGCTTATAAGCGAAAGAAGCGCTCCGGCCGCGCCCGCAGGCGGCGGAACCGTTCGCGCTCGGGAAGCTTAACGGCCCTGGTTGACAGATTGGTCTCCTTGAGAAACTGTTTCCCAAGGAGACCATTTTTTCGCAAACACTTTGCAAGGCCATGCTATGAACGGTCTGGAACTTTCACGGCTTTACCATGAAGAGCACTGCGCGCCCTTGTTGCGCGAACGTTTCCCCGTACTGGCCGGCCGCGTCGCGGCCGGTCTGGCGGGCGAGGGCTCTGAATGCTTCGGCTTTGACGATGAGCTTTCCCGTGACCACGACTGGGGCGCGGCGATCTGCCTCTGGCTGGCCGAAAAGGACTTCGAGACCCACGGGGCGGAGTTGCAAAGCGCCTTGAACAGCCTGGCCAAGGGCATCAGCCATATGCCCATCCGCGAGGAAAGCCCAATGGCCGCCGGCCGTAGCGGAGCCATGAAAATCGGCGCTTTCTACTTCCGCCATCTCGGTTTTGACGAGGGACCCCGGACCCTGGCCGAATGGCTGCGCACTTCGGATGACCGTCTGGCGGCGGCCACAAACGGGATGGTCTTCATGGATCCCTTGGGAGAGTTTACAAAAATCCGTAACCGGCTGCTGGAATTTTATCCGGAGGATGTGCGGCGCAAAAAACTGGCGGCCCGCCTGGCCATGATGGCCCAGACCGGCCAGTACAACCTGGACCGCTGCTTCAAAAGGGGCGAATTGGTCGCGGCGCGTCTGGCCGAGTCAATGTTCATTAGTGAGGGCATTTCCGCGGCGTTTCTGCTTAACCGCCGCTACGCGCCTTTTTATAAATGGGCGCACCGGGCCTTGCGCGGCCTGCCGCGCCTGGGCGCCGGGCTGGCGGACCTGCTGGACGGGCTTGTTGCCGCCGGGCACGGCCGCAAGCTGGAACTTGTTGAGGAAATAAGCCGCCGCATTGCGGAAGAATTGCGCCGTCAGGGCCTTTCAGACTCCATGGACGATTTTTTGCTCAGCCAGGCCATGGCCGTACAGGGCGGCATTCGGGACGATGCGTTGCGCGCCGCGCATGTTTTTGCAGGGTAGCGCTTTTTCAGCCGGAGGACTGACATGAATAAGGAGCTTATGGAGAAAGTGCTTCAACTGGAATGGGAGATGTTTTCCTCTGTGCGGAACTTCGGCCGACGCGCCTCCTGCCAACTGGACGGCAAAACTTTCCGGATCGTGCGCTACAGCCAGGAATGCGACTGGCCGGAAGAACTTCTGGCCAGCTATTACGAAGATCTTGCGGCGGCCAGGCGTGACGGGCGCAACCTGATGACGGAAAAATACGCATGGATGATGGAATCCACTTTCCCGGCGGAGTTCGCCGAACTCGTCGGGCAGCTTCCGGCAATTGACAGCGCGACTCTGGAAAGCATTGAGGAAATAGTCTCCGTAAACGTGGACTGGAAGCTCGCCATATGCGACAGATACCCCAAGTTGTCCAGTCGCGGCCGGGCGATTCGCAGCAGCGAGGATTCCTCGTTCGAGACGTCTTTTGAGACATACCTGCGCGGCGAGTTGAAAACCTGCTCTCCCCGCACCATCGCCCTATTGCGCGAATTCACTTTGGGCCGCAAGACCGAGGGCGTGAACGGCGCGGAGCGGGATCTGTTGAACCAGGTGCGCCAGTACGGTTTTGCCACGTTGGAGCAGGCGGAAGCGAGTCAGTAATTCCGATAAGGAGCCGCCATGCCGGATATAAATGAGCAAATCACAAAAAAGCTCTACCTTGGTCAGGCCCTGATGGACAAGGGAGAAGTTACGGCCGGGCGCGATCTGAGCCGTGGAGCTCTGGAAGAACTGGAGGCGATCCTGCCGGAGGACGCGCCGCTCATTGCCGAGGCCTGCTTCATGCTTTCCCAGGCCGAATATCGGCTTAACGATCTGGACGCCGCTGAATTCCTGACCCGCCGGGCCATGCGCATCTGGCAAAAGCTCCACGGGCCGGAATGGTTCGGCATTTCCACCTGTCTTAACAATCTGGGACGTATTTACGAGGAGCGGGGACTGGCCGCCAAAGGCATCGCGCTGCACCGCCAGGCCTTGGCCATGCGTAAAAAACTGCTGGGCGAGCATGAGGAAACCGCTTTTTCCCTGGGCAACCTTGGCACGGCTTTGGCTGCGGACGGCCAATGGCAGGAGGCGGAGCGTATTCTGGATGAATGCCTGGCCTGCTACGCGCGGGTGGGAACAAAAGAGGCTTTTAAAGTGGAAGGCTACAGGCTAAACCTGGACCTCTGCCGCAAAGCCCTCGCGGACAAGCCATGAGCGAGCTGAGCAATCAGGCGCAGGAGGCCATGCGGGCCGCCGAGGAGGAGATGGACCGCCGGAGGCACCCGCTTTTGAGCGTGGAGCATCTTTTGTACGCCATCAGCGGCGACAAGGCCGGAAGGGAAATCCTGAGCGGATGCGGAGGCCGGACGGACGGCATGCGCGCGGATCTGGAGAGCCACCTGGGCTTTGGCATTGAGCCGGCGACCGAGATTCCGCGCGGCAAGGACGCGCGGAGGATGGGGGCCGTTGACCGCGTGCTCAACCGCGCCTACCATACGGTCAGCTTCGGCGGCCGGCGTCTGGTGGGGGTGGGGGATCTCCTTATGGCAATTCTGGAAGAGGATTCCACCCTGGCTTCACGCTGCTTGCGCAAACACGGCGTGTCTCATCGCGCCCTGCGCGAACTGATTTTGGCCGCCGCCGGCGACAATGCCGAGGATGAACCAACTGCTGAGGAAAGCCCTTCCGGCGGGAAAGCCCTGGCTCTGTTCACCACGGATCTCACCCAGCGGGCCAGGGAGGGATTGCTGGATCCGCTTATCGGGCGCGACCAGGAATTGGACAGGACCTTGGAGATTCTGGCCCGGCGCAGGAAAAACAATCCGCTGTACGTGGGAGATCCCGGTACCGGCAAGACAGCTTTGGCTGAGGGACTGGCTCTGCGTATAATCCAAGGGCAGGCGCCGGAAAAATTCCTGAACGTCTCCATATTCGCGTTGGATCTTGGGGCGTTGCTTGCCGGAACGCGCTACAGGGGAGACTTTGAAGGCAGGTTCAAGGCCGTGTTGCGCGCGTTGGAAAAACGCCCTGGCGCGATTTTGTTCATTGACGAAATACATACCGTTGTCGGCGCCGGCGGCGGCGCGGAATCCGGCATGGACGCATCCAACCTGCTGAAGCCGGTCCTGACCCAGGGGCGGTTGCGCTGTATCGGATCCACCACGCACGAGGAATATAGGAATCGCGTGGAAAAGGATCGCGCCCTGGCCCGGCGTTTTCAATGCATTGAGGTGCGCGAGCCCACGCCGGAGCAGTGCCTGAAGATCCTGCGCGGCTTGGCCGGGCGCTATGCGGAACACCACCAAGTGGAGTACGCGCCGTCCGCCCTGCGTGGTACGGTAATGCTTTCCTCCAGGTATATCCAGGACAGGCAGCTTCCGGACAAAGCCATTGACGTTATGGATGAGGCCGGCGCGCTGGTCAGCCTGCGGCCCGGATTCCGACCTGGCAAGAGGGTGACCGCGCGGGACGTGGAAAGAGTGGTGGCGCGCATGGCCGGCATACCGGAACAGAGCGTTTCCGGCAGTGAGCGCGAGCGGTTGCTGGACCTGGAAAGCTCTCTTAAGCAGCGCATTTTCGGGCAGGACCAGGCCATAGAGATTGTAAGCCAGGCCATTTTGCGCTCCCGCGCCGGCCTGGCCAGAGAAAAACGCCCAACTGGCTCCTTTTTGTTCTGCGGCCCCACCGGGGTGGGTAAAACCGAATTGGCCCGCCAGATTTCACAGATTCTTGGCATCAATTTCCAACGCTTCGACATGAGCGAATACATGGAAGCGCACACGGTTTCCCGGCTGATCGGATCGCCGCCAGGCTATGTGGGGTACGATGAGGGCGGGCAACTCACGGAAGGCATCCGGCGTACGCCTTATTCCCTGATCCTGTTGGATGAAATTGAAAAAGCCCACCCGGATATCTTCAATATTCTGCTCCAGATCATGGATTATGCCACCCTTACGGACAACAGCGGGCGCAAGGCGGATTTTGGCAACGCAATTCTGATCATGACCTCCAATGTGGGCTCGCGCGAGGCCGCCGCTTCTTCCGTGGGATTTGTGGAAAAGAAAACCGACGCCGCCTGGCGCGGCATGCAGGCCGTACAGCGGGCCTTCAGCCCGGAATTCCGGAACCGCCTGGATGCCATTGTTCCGTTCAACTCTCTTTCTCCGGCTCTTATGGAGCGCATTGTGGATTATAACGTGGCCCAGCTCAAAAACTGCCTGGCTCAAAAAAAAGTTACGCTCACCCTTGCCCCGGACGCCGCCGCCTGGCTGGCCGGCAAAGGCTACGATCCGATTTTTGGCGCGCGCCATCTGCAACGCCTGCTGCGGGAAGCCCTGGAAAACCCGCTCTCCCGGGAGCTTCTGTTCGGCAGGCTTGCCAAAGGCGGCCGCATTACCGCTCTTCCGCCATCGCCGGGCGAATCGGTCCTGCGTCTGGAGGTGGCGTAGCGGGGGGTTATTTACCTGTATGCAGGCCCAAATCCCGCATTTTCTTGTACAGCTTGTTGCGGGAGATGCCCAGAACGCGGGCGGCCAGGGTTTTATTGTATTCCGTGCTGGTCAGAACCGACATGAGCACCTTGCGCTCGGCCTGCGCTCCGGCCTTGGCCAGGTTCTGCTCTTCGGACTGGGGTTCCGCCACATCGCGGGGACGCTCTGTTTTAAGCTCCCTTAAAAAACGTTCCGGCAGATGGCTTATGGTGAGGATGTCGCCGTCGCCCTCCAGGCTGTACAGAGCGAAGGTCAGAATGTTCCGGAGTTCGCGGATGTTGCCGCGCCAGTGGTACAGGCTGAACACCCGGTACAGTTCATGCGAAATCTGGATTTCGCGCGCCCGTTTGTGCCCCAGGCTTCTTTCGATGAAGTGCCTGGTCAACAGCGGGATATCGCTAAGGCGTTCGCGCAACGGGGGAATGGTAAGCTCCAGGATGTTCAGCCGATGGTAAAGATCCTCGCGGAACAGCCCTTCGTCCACCAGCTTGGCCAGGTTTTTATTCGTGGCGGCAATCAGCCGGAAGTCCGAATGCAGGCGCCCGGAGTGGGCGATTTTTTGGATTTCCCCGCTTTCCAGCACGCGTAAAAGCTTGGCCTGCATGGCCATGGACAGTTCACCGATTTCATCCAGAAAAATGGTACCTTTATCCGCAAGCTCAAACTTGCCCTTCATCCCGCCGGATTTGGCCCCGGTAAAGGCGCCGGTTTCGTAGCCGAAAAGCTCCGACTCCATAAGTTCGTGCGGCAGGGCCGCGCAGTTTACCGTAACAAACGGCTTGCCGGAGCGATCACTCGCGGAGTGCAGGGCCTGGGCGATCAACTCCTTGCCGGTGCCGCTTTCGCCGAACAGCAGTATCGGCTCCGTGCTTTTGGCAAAGCGCTTGCCAAGCCTGCGCATGGTCTGCATGGCGTCGCTCTCGCCCACAATGCTCTCAAAGGTATACAGCATCCCAGGTTTTCTGTGGGACTTGCGCTCAAAGTAATCGGCCTGCTCCTCAAAACTTTTGATTGTGTTCTGCAGAGCCAGGAGTTTGTCTTTGTCAATGCTGGTGGAGATGCTTTCCAGAATAACGCCGAGCAGTTCTCCCTTGGAATCCAGGACCGGATAGCGGAAGGACACGCCCTGCGCGTTGTCCTTGGTAATGCTGGAACACATGGTTACTTTGCGCGTGCGTATGGCGGCCATCACACCTTGTTCGGCGGTCAGGAAGAAATCCGAAACATGCTTGCCGGCGATTTTTTCGGGCAGGTTGAACATTTTTAGGAGGGCCTTGTTGGCGTAAATGAAATAGCCTTCCTTGGTAAAAATGCCTATGCCCGTATGCAGAAGATCGAATACGTCGGTGTAAGCGCTTTCGGCGAGTCTTTCCAGATCTTCCGGGGAAGTCAGGTTATGCGCGGTTATTGCGGCACTGGAACTCATTGTGAAAAACCCTCAATTAGTATGGTGATACAGGTATCTGAACCATAGCTCAGAAGTTTTCAGCCTGAAGTTCGCGTCTCAGAACCGCCTGGCGGCTCGCTGGTGAAGTGTTTTCAGACCGATGCCGCTCCGGCGTGGTGAGCATGCGGCGATACGGTGCCGTTTATAAAGGCAAACCGCGTTAAAGGTCCAGAATAAAAATCGGCTGTACACGGCGGTCGGATATTGGGGAATCTTTCACACAGTTCTCTATTAGAAATTAAACCTGTAACTGTCAAGATTCTGGGATCCACGGCTTGCGACGCCTGGAATCGTGTTACGCTTGCGGCGGACGCGCGGCAAGAGGGACAGGTATATTTTTTCACAATGTACCGTCGCGTGTACAAAATTGTACCTGTTTTGGTACAAACAGTACATGGCCCGCCCGGCGCATTGTATCATATAGTCACATTATTTCAATATGTTAACCTGATATGTTTTATGTTTTGCGCAAAACGTCACGCCGTGCATACGATTTTGCTAATGCGAATTATTATGATGTAATCAACAATATGCTTAAAATATTTGACTTTTTATATTGGCACGCACCTTGCTTTAATCAAAACTAAGGAAAAGTGACTTAGAGTACATTTCAAAGGCGAAATGCGCTGACGGGGCCTGCCAGGTATGGCTCCGCGCCCATGGGAAGCAGGCGGTCGGGGGAACTGATTCTATGCTTCTCCCGCCTAGGGTGACGAGTGGAGCGTTTTTAAATCGCATTGCTTTCGTATGATCATCCAACCACCATAAGGAGAGGTATAATGCTGAAAGACACTAAGGAGACCGGCGTGTCGAATTTTGTCATCAATTGGGACACGGCCGAGCAGCGCGTCAAGGACCACAAGGCCTTTTTGATGGATGCTCCGCAGAAGATGGACCCGCAGCGCCTTCAGTTTCTTGTGGACGTTTATGATGAGTACAAGGGCGAGCCCAGCGTGATTCTGCGCGCCAGGCTTCTGGAGCGCGTTCTGACCAAAAAAGACATTTTCCTGGACGGCAACCCGGTTGTGGGCACCATGACCGGAATTCGCGCCGGCGTGTATCCGTACCCCGAATGGCAGGTCAACTGGATTAAAGACGAAATGGACATGGTTAAAATGTCCTCTCTTGGCGAAGTGAGCATTCCGCAGGAAACTCAGGATCTGCTCAAAAAGGTTTACAAAACCTGGAAGGGCAAGACCACTTATGACCGCGCCAACTCCCTGTACAAAGAAATTTACGGCGAAAACGCCGAACTGCTCGTGAAGTCCGGCTGGATTTATCCGGTCAACGACAACAGCACCGGCTCCGGCGCATGCAACTACGCCAAAGTGATCAATATGGGCCTGTCCGGCATTCTGGCCGAAATTGAAGAAAAGCTCGAAGCCCTGCCCAAGAAGGCCTGCAACGTCGGTAAAATGGAATTCTACCGCGCCTGCCAGATCGCCCTTAAAGCCATGATCGCTTACGCGCACCGCTATGCGGATCTGGCGGAAAAAACCGCCGAGACCGAAAGCGATCCCAAGATGAAAGCCGAACTGCTCAGCATTGCCGAAGTCTGCCGCCGTGTGCCGGAATTCCCGGCCCGCAACTTCCGCGAAGCCCAGCAGGCCTTCTGGTTCACCCACCTGGGCGTGGAAATCGAACAGGCCGGTTGCGGAACTTCCCCCGGCCGATATGGCCAGTACATGTACCCGTTCTATAAGCAGGACATCGAAAACGGCAGCCTGACCAAAGAACAGGTCATCACCCTGCTCAAGTTCCAGTGGGTCAAGCACCTGGAAATCGCCGTGTACCAGGGCAGCGCTTACGCTCTGTCCTTCTCCGGCCACACCGGCCAGGCCCTTTCCATGGGCGGCTACACCGAAGACGGCAAGGACGCTTCCACCGAACTCGAACTGCTGCTTATGGACACCCAGATCGCCATGAAGAACATCCAGCCCGCTCTGGTGCTCTTTGTGACCCCCAAAACCAACCCGGCCATGCTCGCCAAAGCCGTGGACTGCATCCGTACCGGCTGCGGCATGCCCCAGATCATGAACACCGAAGTGGTCCTTAAACGCCACCTTTCGCGCTTCGCCTCCCGCGGCATCACCCTTGAGGAAATCCGCAAGAACAGCGTGGTGTTCGGCTGCGTGGGCACCGGCCAGGCCGGACAGGGTTCTTACGTGACCTTTGAAGGCCAGCCCAACCTGGCCAAGCTTGTGGAACTCACCCTGAACGACGGCAAAGACACAAACACCAAAAAGCAGATCGGCATTAACGTGGCCGACCCCAGAACCCTGAACACCTGGGACGAGTTCTACAATGCCTTCCTGGAGCACAGCAAGCACATGTTCAAGCTCCAGCGCCGCATCACCGACCTGGGCAACTCCACCCGCGAAGAAATCGTGCCCAGCATCTTCCGCTCCACGGTCCTTGAGGGCTGCATTGAAAAAGGCCTGTTCGAAGAGCAGGGCGGTCCCAAGTACGCCCAGTCGCTGTGCATCACCACCAGCGGCATTGACGCGGCCAACTCGCTCTACGCCATCAAGCACCTGGTCTATGACACCAAGAAGATCACCATGGACAAGCTGCTGGAAGCCCTTGCCGCCAACTTCGAAGGCTACGACGACATCCACAAGATGTGCTTTGAAGCTCCCAAGCACGGCAACGACTACCCGGATGTGGACAACGTCGTGCAGAGCATGTACCGCGACCTGGAGAAGATCTACCGCGCTTCCGGCACCGACTATTTTGGCAACGAAGCCCGCATGGACGCCTTCTCCCTTTCGTTCCACAACTACTTCGCCCCGCTGACCGGCGCTCTGCCCAACGGCCACCGCCGCGGCGAGCCCATGACCGACGCCAGCGTGTCGGCCATGCCCGGCACTGACGTGGAAGGCATTACCGCCCTCATCAAGTCCGCCGCCCAGGCCATAGACACGGTGAAGTTCAACGCCAACCACTTCAACGTGAAGCTGCTGCCCTCCTTCCTGGAAGGCCCGCAGGGCGCGCGCACCTTCTGGACCCTGGTCAAGACCTACTTTGACTTCGGCGGCTGCCACATCCAGTTTAACTGCGTGGACACGGAAATGCTGAAGGAAGCCCAGAAAACCCCGCAGAACTACAAGGAACTGGTGGTCCGCGTGGCCGGGTTCAGCGCCTACTTCACCCGCCTTGACAAAGGCGTGCAGAACGAAATAATTAAGCGCACCCAGTACGCCACTGCTTCTTAGATTTATGTGATAAACAACGGACGCGGCGGCATTGTGCCGCCGCGTCCTAAAAACAATGGAGAACCGGACTGATGAACATTAGCATTACCGATGAAGCGAACGCCCGGTTGCGCGAGCTTCTGGACGAAGAAGGCGGCGACGCCGTTGTGCGCATCCGCGAGGCCAAAGTCGGAGCTGGCTGAAAAGCCCAGATAGTGCTCAGGTTGAGCATTGATGAGCGTGACGGCGACGACGTGGAAGGCGAAGTGAATTCGCTGCCTTTTGTGATCAACGAAGAACTCTCTGAACAGTACGGCGAAAACTTCACCGTCTGCCTGGACGAGAACCAGATGCCCATAGTTGCAGTCGCGTAAATGAACCGGCCGCCCGCGAGCCTGGTTCGGAGTTGGCTTCACAATATCGGCAACGTCGTGCGGAACGAGATCATCAAGCGTACCTAACGCGTACGTCTATGCTTCCTGGGAATAAATGATAACCCGGGGCGCGGCAAAATTACGCCGCGTTTCGCAAACATGGGAGCGATGATAATGAATATTGCCATTACTGAAGACGCCGCCGCCAGGCTGTGTGAGCTTGTTGCCGAAGAGGGCGGCGACGCTGTTGTGCGTATCCGCGAAACCAAAGTCGGTTCCGCCTGCAAGGCCAAGTTCGTGCTGAAACTCAGCATTGACGAACGCGATGACGACGATGCGGAAGCCCAGGTCGCTTCTCTGCCCTTTGTCGCCAATCAGGATTTGCTTGAGCAATACGGCGAAGACTTTACGGTCAGATTGGACGAGAATGGCATGCCCGACGTGGCGGCTGGCAGTTGCGCCTGCGCTTGCGGGTCAGCGGCCCAGTGCCCTGCGTAAAGTTGACTCAGGTCCGCCATAACGGCATAAATTCAACAAACAGGCCCGCGGGACGCTTCCGGCGGGCCTGTTTTTATAATCCGGAGGTGCCGGGTGCTGAACATCATGATGAGCGGCGAAGCCGCGGCCAAATTGCGGGCCATTCTGGACAGCGAGGGGCCAAACGCCCGCGTGCGTGTAAAGGCGTCCCGAATAGGCACCTGCTGAAACAAAAACCTCCAGATAGTGCTCAGGTTGGGCATTGACGAATATGAAGAGGATGACCTGGAAGGCGAGGCCGCCGGGCTGCCTTTTGTCATTGAGCAGGATTGCGCCGCGCAGTACGGCACAAGATTTTCCATTTTTCTGGACAAGAATCAGGTGCCGGTGGTTACGGCGCTGCGGTAGTTTTTTACCCACCCAAGGAGCATCCCGTGGACATGGATCTGTTTTTCAGCGGCCTGGACAATATTTTCGCCTCCGGCTCAGCCGAGGATGTGGACAAATACCTTAAGGACTCCCTGGCCAAAGCGGACGCCGAAGGCGACCGCCATGCCGCGGCGGCCATTCTGAACGAGGTGACCGGCTTTAACCGCAACGTGAGCAATTACGCCGAATCCCTGAAGGCGGCGGAGCGGGCCGTGGCCCTGATGCTGGAACTGGGCTACGAGAACACCATCCCTTACGGCACAACCCTGCTTAACGCCGCCACGGCCTTTCGGGCGGCCGGGGACGACGCGAAGGCCTTGGAGCTGTTTTTGGCTTCCCTGGCCGCTTTCGGCAAGCAGCTTCCAGAGGACGATCACCGTTTTGCCGGGCTGTTCAACAACATCAGCGCCATTTACAAAGATTCCGGCAAGTACGAGGAAGCCCTGGACGCCCTGCAAAAGGCCGTGTCCATCATGGATAAAAATCCGGATATGGTCAGCGACGCGGCCACGGTGCGCACCAACCTGGCCCTGGTTCTTTTTGAGCTTGGGCGCGAAGCTGAAGCCTTGGAAACTCTGGAAAACGCCCTGGCCATGTTCAAACGGGCCGGGATGCGCGGAGCGGCGGATATTCCGGCTCCGCACTACGCCGCCGCCCTTGCCGGCATGGGCGAGGCCTGCCACAGGATGGGGCGTTACGGCGAGGCGCTGGAAAGCTACGAGTCCGCCCTGGAGCACTTGCGCGGATCTTTTGGTGAAAACCGGGATTACGCGGTGATTTGCGGCAACTGCGCGGCTGTTTGCGAAGCGGCCGGCAACCCGGACAAAGCCGCCGCATACATGACCAGGGCCGGGGAGATTTTCGCCAGGCTTGGCATTGAAGTGTGATTTCTCCTGAACGGGCGATGGAACCGCCGCCCGTTCAGGTTTAAGAGCCCTTCTTTTTTCCCTGCTCGTCGTCCATGAAGCGGCGCATGAATTCCTGTTCCGCATCCACGCTGCCGATCAGGATCAGTTCGTCGTCCGGCTCCATCAGCCGGGCCGGGTCCGGGGTAATCAGCAGTTTTTCTCCGCTACGCACGGCCACCACGTTGCAGTCCGTGTCACGGCGGATGTTGCTCTGGATCAGGCTCAGGCCCCGCAGGGCGGTCGGGGCTTTAATCTTGAAGATGTTCAGCCCTTCGGTGAGCATGAAGATCCGGTCCGGGCTGAGCAGGTTGATTATGGCGTTGGCCGCCAGAGTGGAGTGGGACATGACCAGGTTGGCTCCGGCGTTGTACAGCGAGGCCACGTTGCGGTCCAGGGTGGCCCGGGTGATGATCTGCACGTCCGGCCGCAGCTTGCGGCAGTAAATGGTCAGGTAGATGTTCAAATCGTCGTTGTGGGTGGTCACAATGACCGTGTGCGTGGACTCTATGCCGGCCCGGCGCAGGGTGTCTATGTCCGCCGCGCTGCCGTATATGTAGCGCTTGTCCCCCTGCGGGACCAGGGCGGCGTTTTTTTCCACCACGCAAAAAGGCACCCCGCGTTTTTCCAAAGACTGGGCCACGGCGTTGCCCACCTTGCCGCCCCCGAGAATCAGTACGGGCTTTTGTTCCACTTCCCGCTCGTAGGCCACGCTTTGGTCGTAAATTTCCATAAGGTCCGCCGTACCGGCCAGCAGCAGCACCGCGCCTTCGTCAATGGTCGTGTCCGGCTTGGCCGGCATGTACTGGTTGCCCTGCCAGACGCCCACCACGTTCAGGCCGAAATTTTTGCGCAAATCCGCCTCGCGCAGGGTTTTTCCGGCCAGGTGGGTGCGCTGGACCGGGGCTTCCGCAATGCACAAATCCTGAAAGCGCCCGATTATGTTGGTCTGCACGCTTGATTCAAAAACGCGCCGGGCCAGTGACTGCCCAAGCATCTGGGCGAAATAGTAAACGTGGTTGCATCCGGCCAGGTGCAGAATGTCCACGGAATCCACGTGCTCCACGCTGCCGGCCAGAGGCGTGTACATGGCCACTTCGCGCACGGTGGCCGCGATGTTGGTGTTTTTAAGATCCCCTTCCAGGGCCACCACCAGGGCGGCTTCGTCCAGGCGCAGGTTGGCGTAGGTGTCCGGGTCGTCCGTCTGGCCTGCCACCACTTTGTAGCCCTGGTCGAACAGTTCCAGCGCTCTGGCCTGGTCCGCGATGAGCATGGCGTACTTGAAGTTGTAGCGCGTCAGGCGCTTGACTATGCTTATGGCAATGGAGTCCGAACCCACCACCAGCACGTGTCCGGTGGTGCCCGGCGGCAGGCTTTTGGGCACCATGGACTTGCTCTGGGCGTCCAGCCAGGGCGAGTAGACAAAGCGGATAAAGGTGAAGGGCAGGACCAGCATGAACAAAAGCACGCCGGACAGCAGCACCAGGCTGCTGAAAACCTTGCCCAGGTCGCTGTTAAAGGTTATGTCGCCGAAGCCCAGGGTGGACATGACCGTAAGCGTCCAGTACACGCCGGTAAAGCCGGAATACTCCCGGCCTTCGTAGAGCATAATGAAATGAAAAATTACGCTGTAGGCCAGCACCAGCAGCAGGGAAAGCATGGCGAAACGCGTGACGAAGCGCATGTTGCGCCGGTTGCTCTGCTCGGCCATAAAATAGGCCATCTGCGAGAAAATGTATTTCATTATCAGTCCGTGAAGTCGCGGTGGATTTGCTCCAGCAGGGGGGGGAGCAGCCTTTGGAGCTTTTGTCCGGCCAGTGCGGCCACGCGGATTATTTCCTCAAGCGGATTGGGCTGCATGGCGTCCGGCAAATTTTTGTTGGACAGGCAGGACAGGCCCAGCACTCTAAGCCCCAGGTGCCGGGCGGCAATGGTTTCCATCACGCTGGACATGCCCACGGCGTCCGCCCCCCATTGCCGGAACATGCGGGTTTCCGCCGGGGTTTCCAACTGGGGGCCGCGCAGTCCCAGGTAGACGCCTTTTTCCAGTATAATGCCCTGGCGCAGGCCTTCCTGCCGGGCCAGTTCAATAAGTCTGGGGTCATAGGCGCTGCTCATGTCCGGGAAGCGCGGCCCCAGGTGGTCGTCGTTCGGGCCGGTCAGCGGGCTTTGCCCGGTGAAGTTTATGTGATCCGTGATCAGCATGACCTCACCCGGCTCGAAGATCGGATTGAGCGCGCCGGAAGCGTTGGTGAGCGCCAGAACCCTGACGCCCAGGGAGGCCATGACCCGTACGCCCGTGACCACTTCCTCCGGGCTGTAGCCCTCGTACAGATGGCAGCGGCCTTCCTGTAGGAGCACCGGCACGCCGCCAACCCAGCCGGCCGTAAAAAGGCCTTGGTGGGAATCCACCGTGGAGAGCGGAAAATCCGGCAGCTCCGAGTACGGTACGCGCACGGCCCGTTCCACGGCGCCGGACAATTCCCCCAGCCCGGTGCCCAGAACCAGGCCAATGGCTGGCCTGAAGCCAGGTATCAGGCGGGAGAAGAGAGCGTCACTGCAATTCTGGACTTTTTTTGGGTTTCGCATAATATACCCCGATTCTTATAACGCCAGGCGTCAGTGCGCCCGGCCCTTGCCAAGAACAATTGCGTATGTCAAGCAATCTGAGATGTTGCAGGTATATCAGTCTTTTTGACGATCGTGTTTAAAAAAAAGTTTTGATATTTCAGTTTATTGACGAAATTGAAACAGCACAGTCGAGGAAACATGCCGGAAGTAAAGCACAAAGTCCTGGTGGCCAACCGGGGCGAGATAGCCATTCGCATAGTGGAGGCCTGCCGGAAGCTGGGCCTGGATTTCGCCTGCGTGCACACGGCGGAGGATCACGCCTCCGGCCATGTGCGCATAGCGCGGGAAGTGGGGGGCCAGAAAAGCCTGTTCCGCATTTCTTCTTACCACGACGCCAACGAAATCCTGGCCGCCGCGGACGAGGCCGAGGCCACGGCCATTCACCCAGGCTACGGCTTTTTTGCGGAAGACTACCGCTTTGCCCGCCGGGTTTCCCGCCGGGTAAACAAAAAAATCTTCATCGGGCCGTCCTGGCGGGTTATTCGGGAATTGGGCGACAAAATCAACACCAAGCGCCTGGCCCGCAGCCTGGGCGTGCCCACGGTGCCTGGCTCCGACAAGCCAATTTACGACGAGCCGGAAGCGGAAAAAGTGGCCCGCACCTTGTTCGAGTTTCAGGCCGAGCAGGGCATAGAGCGGCCCCTGGTGCTGGTTAAGGCTTCCGCCGGCGGCGGGGGCATGGGCATTGAAGAAGTTTACGACATCGACCTCTTTCGCTCCGTGTACCGGCGCATCCGCAACTATGCGGCCAGGCAGTTCAAGGACGAGGGCGTGCTCATAGAGCAGCGCATTATGGATTTCAACCACCTGGAAGTGCAGATTCTGGCGGATCGCGGCTGCAAAAACGTGGTCCACTTCGGCACGCGCAACTGCTCCATTCAGAGCACCGGCCTGCAAAAGCGTCTGGAAGTCGCGCCCGGCTTCGATCCTTCGTCCATCAGCTACCGCTTTGACGCGGCCCAGGTGCTGGAGGACATCACCCGGCATTCCCTGGCCCTGGCCCAGAGCGTCAAGTACGACAGCGTGGGTACCTGGGAGTGGATAGTCACCCGCGAGGGCAAGCCCTACCTGATGGAAGTGAACACGCGCATTCAGGTGGAAAACGGCGTTTCCGACGCCATTGCCCGGATCCGGGGTGAGTCCGGGGTGGACCTCATAGCGGAGCAGATCCGCACCGGCCTGGGCGCGCCTTTGGGATACACCCAGGACGACATCACTTTTGAGGGCGCCGGCCTGGAGTACCGCATTATCGCGGAAGCGCCGGAAAACCGCTTCACCCCCTGGGTGGGGCGAATCGCCGGGTTCGGCTGGAAGCCGGAGCCGTGGCTTTCCGTGCACACCCACGTGCCTTCGGACGAGCCCTATGACATTCCCACGGAATTCGACCCCAACCTGGCTCTGGGCATAGTCTGGGGCCAGGATCTGGAGCAGGCCAGGGAGCGTGGCAAGGATTTTCTGGCCCGCCTGACTCTGGAGGGGGAAAACAAGGCCGGCGACCCCCTGAGATCCAACGTGGCTTTTTTAATGGAAAAAACAGACCGGGTGCTGCTCTTCTAGAGCATTTAACTTTAAGACGCCCGCTTTGGCGTATACCGGCGGCGGTAATGCCGCCCACGCCTGCGCGGCGGGCGGCGGAAACCGCCGCCAGAGCAATTGAACTTTTTCACAGTTAAATTGCCCTGAGCAGCCCTTACACGGAAATACACTATGATGGACGTTGAGAAAAAATTTCAGCATCTTACGGAACGCTTCAATTACCTACGGGATGTGCTTTCCGGCAAGCACGCGGAAAACCTGCGGCTTCTGGAATCGCGCATGGAGGAGTTCCGGCGGCGCGACGATTTCCAGCCCTTGAACCAGGAAGCGCGGCGCGATGCCCTGGCCACACTGGAAGATCTGTTTGGCTTTGTGGAAAAAAAGCTGGAAAAAGAAATTTCCGCCATGGATTGCGTGCGTATTGTGCGCCACCCGCAACGCATCTGCCTGCGGGACATTCTGGAGAACGTCTACGACAACTACACGGAAATAGGCAGCAAGGACGAGCACTCCATAGACCCGGCCATGGTTATTGCCAGGGCTTACATCACCCGGCGGGCCGGCAAGAAGCAGATCAACCAGTCAGTGATGGTCATCGGGCAGGAAAAAGGCCACGGCGAGGAAATCCGCAACGGCGGTTCGGTCAAGCCCTGGGGCAACGCCAAGGCCCTGCACTACATGAAGGTCGCGGAAACGGAAAACATCCCCGTCCACGCCTATATATTCACCCCCGGCTCCTTCCCTGTTGAGGATACCCCCGGCGCGGCCCAACAGATCGCCAGAAACCTCTACGAGATGAGCGACCTTAAAGTGCCGATCCTGGCCATTATTTCCGAAGGAGGCTCCGGCGGGGCCGAGGCCACCGGCCTGGCGGACAAGCGTCTGATGTTTTCGCACGGCTATTATTCGGTCATTTCGCCGGAAGGCGCGGCCGCCATAGAAGGCCGCCTGCGCGACGGCGAGAGGGCCACTCCGGAGCTGATTGAAAGCTGCGCCAAAAACCTGAATATCACCGCGGCCGACAACCTGCGCATGGGCTACGTTGACCGGATCATCCAGGAACCCCCTCTGGGCGCGCGCACTTATCACTATGATTTTTTCCGCTCCCTGCGCCAGGAGGTTTTGCGCGCCACGGACGAGATCGTCATTTCCGTGCGCGGCCTGCCGGTGTTCCGCTCCATTTCCGCGCGCCGCCGCCGCAGGTTCACTCCGGAAAACTTCGATTTTGAAAAAACCTTTGTGCGCTGGTCGCTTTCCCAGGGGGCTAAAGAGCGCCTGCTGCTGAAGCGCCATCAAAAATTCCGCAACCTGTCACGCCAGGCCGCCCGTGACCGCCGGCCCGGCTTGCAGCGCTTCGGCACATCCGTGCACGACTTCGCCTGGGACGTCTACTCTTACTTTAAATACGACCTGTTCCGCCGCCCCCAGCAGCGGGTCAGCAACTTTTTTGAAGAAGTGGAAGCCGATGTCTCCGTGGCCTGGGATCGCTTTTTCGCGCACTTCCGCCGTTTCGGCCGGCGCCTGGCTTTCAAGGACCCGCAGAAAAAGCAGGAGGAGGCCGAGCGCAAGCTGACCAAGCTCTCCGACTGGGACGACAACCAGGAGCAGCGCGGCGGCAACTGGGCCTACGTCAGCCCCAAAGCCAGGGAAGACCGGGCGATTACCTGCCCCAACGCCTCCACGCACGGCTGCCTGGATTTGTGGTCCCCGGACCTTTACGGCGAGTTCGCCGGCGTGTGCACCAACTGCGGTCACCATTTCCCCATGGAATACCAGTGGTACCTCTACAACGTCTTTGATCAGGACTCCATTTTTGAGTTCAACGCGGACATCGAGGCGGCCAACCCCCTGGACTTCCCCGGTTTTGACCTGCGCCTGGACAAAGCCAAAAAGGAGACCGGCCTGAAAAGCGGCTGCATAACCTTTGAGGCGCGCATCAACAATATCAAGCTGGTCGTGGCCATGCTGGTGGGCAGCTTCCGTGGCGGCTCCGTGGGCGCGGCTGAAGGTGAAAAGTTCATTCTGGCCGCAAAGCGCGCCGGCAAAAAGCGTTTCCCCTTCCTGGCCTATGTGCACGGCACGGCCGGAATCCGCATTCAGGAAGGCACCAACGGCCTCATCCAGATGCCGCGCTGCACCATGGCCGTGCGCCGCTACATAGACGCCGGCGGCCTGTATCTGGTCATGTACGACACCAACTCCTACGCCGGCCCGGTGGCCAGCTTCCTTGGCTGCTCGCCCTACCAGTTCGGCATCCGCTCAGCCAACGTGGGCTTTGCCGGACCCGGCGTGATTACCGAAACCACGGGCATGCAAATCCCGCCGCATTACCACAACGTCTACAAAGCCTTGGCCAGAGGGCATATTCAGGGTATCTGGGACCGTCGGGAAGCCCGCTTCAACCTTCAGCAGGCCCTGTTGACCATGGGCGGCCGCAATCTGTATTACAGGTGATTACATGAACGATATCAGTGCATTGCTTGAAAGCATCAAAGCGGAACCCTACATCGAGCGCCTCATTACCGCCCCGCACTGCGGCGTGGCCACCTTTTCCTCCTTGCTGCCCGGCGACAAGGTCGTCGGCCCGCACGGCGAGTTCAAGGAAAAGGCCGGCACCCGCCTGGCCATTCTGGAGCGTGAGCACAACCCCAAATCCATCGATGCCCCGGAACAGGGCGAGCTGGTTTCTCTGAATACCCGAATGGCCGGCAAGTTTGTGGAAGCCGGTACGGAACTGGCCCGCATCCGCCACTTTCTCACCCGCGACGAAGTCCTGGCCATCCTGCTCAAAAAAGCCCTGCATCTTTTTTGCGCCCCGGAACGCGCCAAATACTACTTCGCTCCGGCCGTGGATGTTAAAATCAAAGTCTCCGGCCCAAAAAGCGTGGCCGTGCACTCCGGCATGGAACTCTTCATCATGTCGCGCATGAAGCGCGAGGCTCCCCTGGCCTATACCGGCCCGGACGGCGTCATCTACGCCGTGTACTTCGACCACACCAAAAATATCGACGCCGGCGAAGCCCTCATCGGCGTATGCCCCCCGGATCTCGTCAACCAGATCGAAGACGTGGTCATGCGCGTGCAGACAGAGTGGAGGGAAGGGGAGTAGTGGGACGAGTATTGACTATTCGGGTGATGGCCCAGACGTACAACGAGGACGAGGTTGTCAAGGCCTGGCCGAAGTTGTGCGGTCTGGCCTGGCCGCAACGGCGCGGCTGGACAGGGCGGTCCGCCTTGCCGGAGGATTTGGCCAGGCGGACTTACGGGGTGGCGGATCTGGTGCGGGACCTGGCGGATGCCGCGGCCTTCGCGGACTGGCCCGGCGGTTTGAAAAAACTTTTAGGCCCTGGTATTGAGGAAGCGGAAAATTTGCATAAAGAATTGGAAGCGGCGCTGGCGGATTGGGATCCTCGCAAGGCGAACCGATTGAGCGACGAGCTTGAAGACAGGTTGGATCAGTTGGAAAGATCCACGCCCGCGGACTGAATTTCTACTCAAGGAGCACGGAGATGTTGAATAAAGTCACACTGATAGGCCGCCTGGGCAAGGATCCGGAACTGCGTTACGCCAGTAACGGCACGCCCATGCTGACCCTGCGCGTGGCCACGGACGAGTCTTACAATGACCGGGAAGGCAACAAGGTGGAGCGCACGGAATGGCACAGCGTGGTGGTTTTTCAGCGCCAGGCGGAAACCTGCGCCAACTACCTGGGCAAAGGCAGCCTGATTTATGTGGAAGGCAGCCTGCAGACCCGTAAATGGCAGGACCAGCAGGGCCAGGAGCGCTACAGCACCGAAGTGCGGGCCAACCGGGTGCTCTTTCTGGATCGCCGGGGCGGGGCTGAAGGCGGCGGCCAGGGCGGCGGCTACGGCGAAGGCGGCGGACGCCCCAGGCCGGCCGGCCAGAAGCCCAAGCAGCAGAACCAGAACTATGACGAGGATCTGGGACCGGCTTTTCCGTCCGAGGCCAGCGGCATGGACGACGTGCCATTCTAAAAAATACCTCCACCCATAGTGTAAATAACCCCTGGTAACCTGTTAGGTTGTCAGGGGTTTTTGCTTTGTTACCACGTTTGGCAGTATGACCATTTTTCTGGGTTAAAAGTTACCTCCCCCAAAGTGTTAATAAGTGGG
>JAVBSC010000030.1:0-4704 GCA_031547305.1 Desulfovibrionaceae bacterium | reverse complement strand
CACGTAGGCGTCGCGGGCGGCGTTCCGGGATTTTTCCTCCAGCAGGCGTTGGGTGACTTCGTAAGCGGCGTCGGCGGCCTTATCCAGGCCTTGGGTGACGGGCACGCGCATGCTGGTTCTGGCGATGAAGGCGTCGTATCCAGCGCCCGCCTGGCGCGGCGCGCCCAGGACGGTGTCGTGGGCGGTTGCGCCGTTTCCGATGCTGGGTATGTTCACCAGGGGCGCGCTGGTTTTCGGCACGCGCATAGTAAGAACTCCTTGGGTTCGGGTTGGTGCG
Source organism: Desulfovibrionaceae bacterium (assembly GCA_031547305.1). Classification (GTDB taxonomy): domain Bacteria; phylum Desulfobacterota; class Desulfovibrionia; order Desulfovibrionales; family Desulfovibrionaceae; genus JAVBSC01. The sequence goes on along the minus strand of JAVBSC010000030.1, from coordinate 4,427 downwards.
TGTTCGCTGTTTTTGGGCGCGGCCTAGCGGCCGCGCGGGGTGGTGGGGGCGGCGCCGGCCCGGCATGAGGCCGGACCGGGAATCGCCGCCGGTGGGGGCTTGGAAGGGTGGGGGAATCCGCCTGTTCAATCGGGCCAGAGCGCATCACGCAACAGCCCGGACGCGGGCCGTTGCTCCCGGCCGGAGTGCACGTGATCTTCCCGGCCGCGCAAGTTTCTGCCCACGCGGGCCAGAAAGCGCACAATGCCGGGGTGGCTGCCGTAGCCCACGGCGCTCAGTTCTTTAAGCAGCGAGCCGGAAGGATCATAAAAATCCAGGGCCGCTTTGGCTTCGCTCTTGGTTTTTTCCAGGCGTTCGCCGCCAAACTCCCGGTCAGAGATGATTTCCGCATTCCAACCCTCTCTGGTGCGGTTCCAGCGCTCCACGCCGGCTGTAGCGTTTTTGACCTGCAAATCCATAATCTTCCTGGCTGTTTCCGGCGAAATATTGCTCCGCGCGGCCAGGGTTTTGAATTCGCCCAATAGTTCCTGATCCGCTTCCAGATCGTCCGGCACGACAAAATCATAGGCGTCCGGGGTAAGCTGCCCGCCAGCGGCGGAAGCGGCAGGCGTCCCCTGTTGAGGCGGCTCGCCGGGAGTCAGAAGCTGGCTCGGGCCGTTCGCCTGGGCCGGTTTTTCCGTCGATTCCCCGTAATCCAGTTCGCTGGCTTTGATAATGGCGTCCAGATCCAGGGGGGCGTCGCCTTTGGTCACGCTTATTTCTTCACTTTGCATTGCTGTCCTCGCTGCGGTTGAAGTTTATGATGTCCTGAATGGCCGTGTGGCTGGCCGCCATCAGCAGCCGGTAAATTTCCAGGCCCACGGCCCGTTTGCCTTCCAGAAAAAATGTTGCGGAATTGCCGGTGAAGCAGGGCGTGAATACACCGGTCTGGCCCAGCAGCCAGCAGAGCAGGCGCTTGCCGTTTTCGGTTTTAAGAACTTCCCGCGCGGCCAGAATAAGCGCGTCGCGGACGCGTTTTTCCCGCTCGTCCAGAACGCGCCGTTTTTGCCGCTCCGCGTGAAAAAGCGGGTCCAGGGCCGGGTCCGACTCGTACAACATGCTCATCTCGCTCATGCCGCGCCCCCTTGTTCAGAGGCCGCCAGAGCGCTCATGGCCCCCTGCAGGGCGCTGCCCGCGTCCGCGCCCTTTTGCAGCATGTCCATGCCGGCCATGTCCTGTTGCATTTGCCGGGCCTGGGCCTCCTGTTGCTTCCTGGCGGAGCGCAATTCCTCGCGCTCGTCCTGGCCGCGCAGAATGCCGGCTTCCACGCCCGTGTATTCCGCAAAGGCGTCAATGACCTTGTCCGGATTAATGGCGTCCAGAGCTTCCGGGAACAGCCTGGCGCTCTGGCCCACAAACCCGGCCAGTTGCTCCACGGCGCTGGTGGCCGCCATTTTCTGGGCTTGGGCCAGTACGGATACAAACTCAACGCGCATGGGCTGATCCTGCATTTCCTTAGGCGGGTCCGGCACGTAGTCCGCATCCAGCATCAGATCAAAGACCCTGTTGATCAGCGGAATAAACAGCTCGTCGTGCAAGCGTTCCAGCACCGGGCCGATGAGGATGAGCTTTTCCTCTTCCTTGGCGGCCACTTCCCGCGCGGTGATCTGCCGGCGGTCGGAGCCCAGCATCATGCGGAACAGGTTGTTGAACAGCCCTTCGCGCACCTGTTCGCGAATGCCCAGAATGGCTTGCTGCGTGCCCTGGATGTTGTGGCGGATCTGCACGGCCGGGTAGACGGCCTGTCCGCCCCCGCCCGTGGAGTTCACAAAGTTGGCCCCGCCGGGCAAAAGGTTGATGCTTTTCAGATCTTCCGGCGCGACCATGGGCGGGTTTATTTCTTTGTGCAAAGCCTGAAGCATGCTGGAAACCATCTGCTGGAGCAGTACGGAATCCGGCAGCACGTCCATGCCGGGCGATCGGCCGTAAACGTCAGCGCCGGTAACGTCCCAGCGCGGGCCAAAACCGGGAAAGGATCTGAAGCCGGCTTCGGAAAGCACGGCCGGGCCGGAGCCGGAGTACGCGCCGCCTCTGCCGGAAGCCCCGGAGCCTCCCTCCAGGTAATAGACCGAGGCAAAAGGCAGGTCGTGTCCGTCCGGCCGTGGCGCTCCAGGGTTGCCGCGGCTGGAGGATCCGCCTTCCCGCGGCGGCTCGGCGAGCGTGCCGGTAAAGCGGTCCCGCCTGGGGAACACCGCGTGGACCACGGTAAAGCGTTCGTTCCAGTTGGCCTGGCGCTCGAACATGCCGTGCATCCAGTCCGGAATGCGCTCGGCCGGGAAGCGGCGCATAATCTGGCGCAGGGTCATATCCACGGAACGAAATACCGTGTCCACCCGGCCGTGCTCGTTGGCGTCCAGGCAGTATTCGCCCACGGTCAGCGGCATAAAGCGCACTCCGGCGCCGCTGTCGGCGAGGGCGAACATGAAGGCGCTGCCAAAAGCGCCCAGCTCGCCGTAAACGTGGTGAATGGCGTTGTAAAAGTTGGAGCGGTGCAACATGGAGCGCATGCGCTTTTCAATTTCGTCCAACCATTCGCGCACGGCCTTGGATTTGGACAGGTCGGAATCCTCCAGGCTCAGCTTGAACCAGGGCCTGGCCGGGCTGGTCATGCCGCCGTGCAGTCCGGCGGCCAGATCGCGCATGGCCAGGATGCCGGTGGAATCCAGCACGCCGCCGCGCAGTCCGCCCTGGTTGGCCTGGCCGCCTTCGCGTTCCAAACGGCATTTGCGCGGCAGAAAATGCTTGGCCAGCACTTTCCAATCCGCTTCCCAGGTGGAGCGCTCATTAAGCAGGGCTTCGCGGCGCGAGGCAAGTTCGATGGTGTTCATTTTCGGTTCTACTCCTCAGAGCGGATGCTCTGGCTGCGGTTTTTCCCGCCGGACGCGCTGGCGGCATTCACAGCCGCCGTAAAGCGCCGAAGCGGGCGTATTTTAAGATGATGGACCTTGATAAGAATTATGAGACGATGCTGAACGCCTGCGCGGGCGGCCGGGATGCGAATGAAGAGGGGCTGCGCGCTGGACGGATGGGTGGCGGGCGCGGCGCGCGGGCAAAAACTCACCCGAGCCCATTGCCGGAAAGGCGTTTTTAGTGTACCGGAATAGTTGATTTTATCGTGATTTTCCGGAGGGATGGCAAATGCGCGGTGCGATGTTTAAAGCGGCGATGTTGCTGTTTTGGGGTATGTTTGCGCTGGCCGGTGTTTGGGGCGGGAATACCTGCCTTGCGGCTGACGGCGCGCCCGGCGACGCCCCGCCCGCGGAGACCGCGCCTCCTGTGCTGCCCATGCCGGAATCAACCCCGGACGGCTGGACGGACGCCCAGTTCGCGGCCCTGCAAAGGCTGGAGATAAGGGTCAAGCATCTGGATACGCAGCCGTCAGCTCCACCATCACGAATTGATGCGCTTTTTAAAGTTTCAACTTTTGATCCGCTTCCAGCTTCAGGCATGCCCCAATTGTGTATAAGACAGGTCAGGCTTCAGACCAATTTTGGAGAAATCAAGGCAAGAACACTTATTTATTCAAAACAACAAGGCCAGTTATTTGGAGAGTGGATTGAGTGTTGCCTTACCAGTAGCAGTAATTTTGGGCATATAGAGTCACTTTCTATTCCGGAGGCAATCCATATCCACAGCGCCGTGGCAGACATAGAACCTTATTACGGCGCTCCTGCCGAGACCATGCTGCGCAATGTGAATATAAGTGCTCTTTTACGTACAGTACACCTGCCGGAGGTGGAGTTGGTGAGCGCCAAAGGGAAATTGCCAATGGCGAATAACAAAATGTTTCAATCTAATGGTATAGTGCCATTAACACCAGATTTCACCTACTTGTCAAAAAATATAATGGTCACTATGGCAGATATATTTATGAAACCTGATGAACCGGATATGATTTATTATACACTTGAAGTGTTGCCACTACCAAATAGATCTAATGGATTTAGAAAAATTATTTTTCAAACTAATCTCGGGTATTATCAGACTACTGAACCTGCATCAGGCTATGGTATAACCCATGGAGTAAAAGGAGTGATAAAGCGTATTGTCATTAAAGATGTAAAGATCGGAGATAGAAGCGCCAATTTAAGAGATGCTCTACCTATGCTGGTGCAAAATCCTTTTAAGCCGTTGCCAATCGTCACGGACACTGGTCCGGTTCCACCTTCACCATACGGAATATTCGGGCCGTAACAACCGGGCAGAGAAATCCGCCCGGTTGTTGGCTTTATTTATTGTTTTGGTTTTGCTATCCTCACAATGGCCTTCTCCTTACACTTTTTACGCTGTTCAGGCGTAAGGTAGTATATGGTGGATGCTTTAGGCAGTTTCAATCCTTGGCGCTGATCAAGCACATATTCTATCTTGCCTATATGCTCTGTAACCAT
>JAVBSC010000033.1:0-70769 GCA_031547305.1 Desulfovibrionaceae bacterium | reverse complement strand
GATGACGTTTTGATTGAAACTTTCCATGGGGATTCTCCGTGGGCGCTGTGCCCGGTTTGATGGTTCGTTTGCACTTCCATCAAAACGGAGATCCCCCTTTCTTTCAAGGGCCTACTGTCAGATCAAATCGAAACTACCCCATATAATTCCAAGATCATTCGAGCCTTCAGGATGTTTTCTTCGGCCTGGATTCCAATACCTTTAACAAAAAACTGTATCCATTCAGTCCAAGCCCCCGTTTTGGACACCTGCCGCATCCGATCCTGATACTCCTCACGGTTTCTTTCGAGATATGCACTCATATAAAAGCTTGGTTTGCCCAATATTTTTTTCTGGAACAAATACAGTGGAATAAGCATTCTCCCTAAGCGGCCATTGCCGTCAAGAAATGGGTGCAGCGCCTCAAATTCAACATGTATAACCGCGAGTTTAATAAGTGGATTTACCGAATCTTCCGAGTAAATATAGTTGTTCCATGCGTCCATGCCTGAAAAAAGATGTTCAGGAGCTATAGGCACAAACCCGGCTTCTGATATGGTACAATGTGGGGCGCCAATCCAATTTTGATCTTTTCTGTACTGGCCTGGAGACTTCTCCTTGCCGCGGACACCCTTCATAAGCATTGCATGAGCCATACGTATCATCTGCTGAGAAATAGGGCGTTTGGAAATTTCAGCAGCACAACTTCTCAGGGTCTCTCTATAGTTAATTATTTCTTCAGTGTCATCACGTTTTGACTGCGTTATGCCTTCTGTCTCAGCACCAGCTTCTATTTCCAATACCTCACTCATCGTTACGCGTGTCCCTTCAATTTTTGAAGAAAGAACTGCTTCTTGGATTCTTAGAGGAGATAACAAAAGCTCAGCGTTGGGAATTACTGAAAGAAGTCCATCATATCGTCCAAGGGAGAAGCTGGCCTGCCCTGTAATATTGGATAAATATCCCAAATCGATATTTGGTGGAGGAAATTTTCCTAAATGATAGTGAACAGGGGGCATCAAAATCTCCATTCAAGCATAGAGCGTCTCTTTCAATCAAGGATAGCACGGCTTATTCAATAGGTACAGCGTGTGGTAAGCGCTGGGGAACCATCAAAAAATCAATCCCTTGCGATAAATCGCAGAGGATTGATTTTTTGATATCCTTACGCGGAGAGGCCGCCAACCTGATGCTTAACAGCCACCCGCTCTGGCGATTGAACTGTTGTGGGATATAAAGCCGCTTGTCTGACATGAGAGCAGTTATGTCAAATCCCCAAGGCCTGAACTGCCTTCTCGGACAGCGAATTTTCACCCAGAAATAATGGCGTCCAGGGAGCCCCTCTGATCTCCTACAGCTTCAGAAAGTTGTAGATATTGCCCACGAGTTCTTCCGAGGGCTTCAGCGTCCGCATGCCCGGAACCCATTTGGCTGGGCAGACCTCTTCCGGGTGCGCGCTCAGGTATACGTTGGCTTCCAGCTTGCGGGCCAGTTCCGCGGCATTGCGGCCCACATTGTAGAAGTTGACTTCCGAACCCACCAGCGTGCCTTCGGGGCTGATCACGAACGTGCCCCGGTAAGCGGTTCCCGCCGCTTCGTCATACACGCCGAAATACCTGGCAATGCGTCCGGTCCCGTCGGAGGCCATCTGGAACTTTACTTTTTCCAGTAATTTTTCGCTTTTGCGCCACGCCATGTGCGCATATTTCGTGTCCGCTGAAACGGAAATGATTTCCACGCCCATATCCCGCAACTTCGCGTGCTGCTCGGCAAGATCCTCCAATTCCGTGGGGCAGACAAAGGTGAAGTCCGCCGGGTAGAAGAAGAAAACAACCCAGCGTTTCTTGTTTAAAAACTCGTTCAGGGAATGTTCCTCAAACTTGCCTTCCTCTGGGTTGAACGTCTCAAAGCTGAAATCGTCCACTTTCCGCCCCAGGGAAGCCTTGCCGGAAAACGCGGGGTACATGTCAGCGTTCATGGAACCTCCGTTTTTAAATGGTCATAGCGCATATTTTTCAATAAAAAATATCCTGCCTGTACCAATAGACTTCAATAATATAACTCGCGAAAGTTTTCCCCAATGATTATTTCGCGTTTGAGTCTCAGTATCCGGCAGGCTTGGCAGGCTTTCCGCGTCAGCGAATGCTAAGCGCAAGCTGTCGGACGAAAACGTGCTTTAAAACGCTGTCGCGGCAGGGGTATTACCCGTTTGGCGTGGTAAAGCCAAGGCCGTCACGGTAGAAAACTCTTCCTTTTACAACTGTCAATCATCACCTAAAAATGACCCACCTTGGACGTTTCAATTCAGATCTGTTCCTCCGTCCGATTCCGGAAGGGATTTTTTGAGTGGAGGGGCTGGTTCTCCGGGAGGCGTGGGCCGACAATCACGCAGGAAGCGGAATTGGACGTGGGAGCGACCGCTACCGCAGGCGAGGGCTGATGGCCCGAGTCAAACTTGTTTCGCCGTTAAACGCCGAGGCTGGCGCCTCAAAGTTAATCCGTCCCGGGATCAGGAATAAGCAATATTTTGAACCCTTGTCTGCTTTCATAGAGTGCGAAAGCTTCTCCCCAGTTTCTTAACGGGATTTTATGGGTTATCAGCGCTTCAACTTGCGGCATTCCATATTCAAGAAGGCGGAGCGTTTTCTGCCAGGAGGCGCGTTCAGAAGCGAAGCTGCATACGATATGGATCTCTTTCGTCAGCGCCAAATCGAAATTGAAGGGAACCGCTTTTCCGAAAAGACCAATCTGCGTATACTGCCCGGTTTTGCGCAGCACCGTGAGGCAGTTGTCCGCCGAAGCGGCCGCTCCGGAACATTCAAACGCGACGTCAAATCCCTTTTTGTCCGTGAGGCGGGCTACAATTGCTTCCGGGAGTTCTTTCTGAACATCGACAACGGCATGGACTCCCATTTGCCGCGCAAAGGCAAGGCGATCAACATCCGAGGAAAGCCCGCTCATAGTGACAACGCCGCCGCAGGCTATGGCCGCCAATGCGGCGAGTAGGCCGATCGCCCCGGCACCGGAAACAAAAACCCGATCGCCAGCGCGGACGTTTGTCCGCTCGATGACGGCGCGCACCACGCAGGCCAGAGGCTCACACAGGACAGCGGCGTCCAGGGACACCGAGGCTGGAACATGAAAGGCCAACGCCGCCGGTACGATAACGTATGAGGCGAACGCGCCGTTGACTCCGCTGCCGATGCTGCGGCGCCCGGGACAAAGCATTCGCCGCCCCTGCAGGCAAAAATCGCATTCTTCACAGGTCCGCGCGGTCGTCAATGAAACCACAGGATCGCCAACCGCGAAGTTTTTGACCTCCGCCCCCGTTGCGGCGACCACTCCGCTATATTCGTGCCCAATAATGACAGGCGGATATACCAGATAATCATCGTGGCGAATGTGCAAGTCTGTGCCGCATATACCGCATGCATGCACACGGATTTTTAAATCATGAGGGCCGGGGACTGGCTCAGGAACATCGGTCATGTAGTAGAGGTTGCTGTCTCCTCTACACATTTTCATTAACGCTTCCATAGTTCTCCTGCCAGCATACCGTACGTTGACATATCGCGCGCCGTTTAACGCATAAGTACACCGCCGTTCACATCCAGAGTCACTCCCGTCACATATGAAGCCAGTTCACTGGCCAGAAAAAGTACCGACCCGGCCACCTCACAGGCTTCTCCAAGCCTGCGTAACGGTATGGCTGAGGTATCGTGCTTGTGGTCCTTGGTCATTTCCGAAATCATGAATCCCGGCGCTACCGAGTTGACGGTGATATCAAACGGCCCCAATTCTCGCGCGAGCACTTTTGTGATGCAGTGTATGCTCGCCTTTGAGGCGGAATAGGAGGCGCTGGTATTGTAACCTCCAAACTGCCCGGCAACAGATCCAAGGCTGATGATCCGGCCGTAGCGTTGTGCTTTCATGTATGGGATCGCTTCACGAGTGCAGTTGACCATACCCATCACATTTGTGTTCATGACGGACAGCCACACATCATCCTCAGTTTCGGCAAAAGGCGTGATCGGGCGGCAAATTCCGGCATTATTCACCAGGATGTCCAGGCGGCCGAAGCGCTTATGGACCGCCGCGAACAGTTCACGCACTTCCGCGCGATTCGTGATGTTCAGATGGCTTTCAAAAAACCTCTCGCCATCTGTCGCCTGAAAATGTTCTCCGGCCGCTATCTGGATGTCTCCGGAAATAACGGAGGCGCCTTCCTTAATCAGCATTTCGGCAATGCTTTTCCCTAACCCCTGACTCCCTCCGGTGACAACAGCGATCCTATTCTCCAGCAGCATCTAAGTCCTCCTAAGGATTAACTTTGAAACGCGCACTCCGGCGTTAGAGCGGATTAACATTGAAAATGTTCATTCACGCTGCAAGGGTTTGCCTGCAAATCCTCGCCATGAGATTGGTGAATGAATTATGGAATTGCCTCTATTTGGCTAAGCCCGCGAGTCTGGGCAGGATAAGCGGAATATCCTGGAAAAAGGCCAGGAAAAATACAAAACAGATTATCAGAAACATGTAAGGGAATGCGCCCTTGGCAACCCGTTCAAAACTGATCCCGGAAAGGTTCTGCGCAATAAACAGATTGACGCCCAGCGGGGGGGAAAGCAAAGCGACTTCGTTGGTAATTACCCAAAAGATACCGAAGAATACTGGGTCTATGCCCACCTTGAGCACCAACGGCAAAAAGATGGGGGCAAGGATAACGATGGTGGCCAGTGTTTCCATAAACATGCCCAAAAAAAGCAACAGCAGACCGATCAGCATAAGAATCAGCAGCGGACTGTCGGTCATCTGCAACATGGATTCCGCAAGCATGTGCGGAATCAGCTGCATGGTGATGATCCGGCCGAACAGCGTGGAAACGGCCAGGATAACGAACAGCATGCCAGCCGCGACATTGGTTCCTTTAATGGCCTGCCAAAGTTTCACCAGGGTTAATTCACGAGTGATGAATGCGCCGACGAAGAACGCATAAAACAGGGCTACAACCGAGGCTTCGACCGGAGTGCATATTCCGGAGTAAATGCTTCCAAGAATGATAAACGGCGCCATCAGCGAGAAAAAGTTTTTCCTGAGCAGCATCCGAAGAGGGCTTCGCGCGTCCTGGCTGGAAATATCTGTGAAGCCACCGCGTCTAGCCAGCCAGTATGCCATCGCCATCATAAAGAACGCCAGGATAAAGCCCGGCAGGAATCCGGCCATGAACAGCGCGGATATTGAGGTGTTGCCGATTATGCCATAGATAATCATGGGATTGCTGGGAGGAATGAGGATGCCCAGAGTCCCCCCGGTTGCGCAGACGCCGCTGGCGTACTCAGGCGAGTAGCCGCGTTTGACCATGGTGGGGATCATGATGCTGCCCATTGCCGCCACTGTTCCGGGACCGGAACCGATCATGGCCGCAAAGAACAGACAGCCCAAAATAGTGGTAATCCCCAGGCTGCCTGGAATATTGCGCATAAAAATCGAGGCGACATCCACTATTTGCTTTGCCATGCCGCCTTTTTCCATAAGCGCGCCGGCAAAGATGAAGCCGGCGACGGCCAGCAGCGGGAACATGTCCATGACCTTCAGCATATCAAGAGCGACAATGCTCATGGGGATATTGGACAGCATAAGAGCAAGGACGGAAGCAATGCCAAGGGATACGAATATCGGGCAGCCGATCAGCAGGCAGCAGGCCATGCCCACCCAAAGAATCGATTCGGCGTTCATTGATGCTCTCCTTGTTCATCAACCGCGAGACCATCGACATCGCGTTTGAAGCGACGCCAGCACATCACCAGTATGCGATATTCCATAAGGATGAAGCCTATCGGCACGGCAATGAATATATAACGCATGTCAAGCATGATGCCGCCTGAAACCATGGGGTTTATCGCCATGCTCCGGATAAGTTTAAAACCTTGAAAAATGACAATGGCATTGAACAGTAGCCAGATTATATCGGCAAGCGTAATAAGGAATAACTGGATACGTGGCGGCATGAGACGGATATGGGCTGTTACCCGGATATGAGCGCCTCTATGGGCAGCAAGACTAGAAGCAAAATATGTGAGGTACAGAAAAAAGAATCTGCAGAGATCTTCAGAAAAAGTTACGCCCTGACCGGTTGTCGACCGTACAATAACCTGCATCATCAACAGTATCATAATTCCCACAAGGAAGAATGCGCACAGAACATCCTCAAAATTTGCATCAAGCCAGAGAAAGAGCTTTTTCATTATTTCTCTCCCCGAAAAGGTAAGGGGCCTGTGCGGCTCAAGAAAGCCGCACAGGCCAGTTTCTTCATCTTTATTTGGGAATGTCTCGGCCCACAGTCTTCATAATGGCTTCAAGAATAGTGGGGCTTTTCATTTTGGGGTAAAACTGGGGCCATACCGCCATGGCCCGAGCCATCCACTGGTCTTCATCAGTCGGCGCTCCGCCAAACCGCACACCGTTTTCCCGGAGGATCTTGCGGGCTTTCTGGTCGGTCGCCTCGAATTCATCAATCATTTGTTGTTCGATATCAAGGCACACTTCCAAAAGCGCTGTGCGGACGTCTTCCGGTAAGGACTTGAGCCAGGCGGCGCTGGTCAGAATGGGGCAGATGGTTAGTTTGTAGTGTATATCTGTAAAATATTTGCACATTTCATAGTAGCGCTGGCTTGCGTGAGCCGTTGTCGCATTGTCCAGGCCGTCGACAACTTTTTGCTGAACGGCGTTGAAGGTCTCGTCATATGCGATCGGTACGGCCTGGTTGCCCCAGGATTTGTAGGCGGCGATCATAATCGGGTTGTTGGGAACGCGGACCTTGATGTCGGCTAGCTCCCCAAGGTTGGTGACCGGATGCTTGCTGTTGATCAGGGTTCGGAAGCCCAGGGCCATCCACAGCACGGCATAGGTGCCGCTTTCTTTTTCAAAGTATTCGTTTAAGAGGCTTCTGTCCTTGCGTACGCATTTAAAAAACTCGTCCTCTGATTTGAAAATGTACGGCAGATCGAACGCCATCATGGAAGTAGCAAAAACAGAGGCGTTGTTGATCGAAAGAATCGTCAACTGAATGATGCCCTGCTGCAAATCCTGCACGCCGCGCTCTTCCCCGCCCAACTGACCGGCGGGATAAATCTGTACTTCAACACGGTCTTTGCCGAGGCGCGCTTCGAGTTGATCTTTGATTTTTAACGCGGCATTGTGAAACGGATGCGTAGTATCCGGCTGGTTACTATGACTCAGGCGGATGACGATTTTGTCCGCAGCGGAAACTTCCGCAGGCACACCTCCCATAAGCAGAAAACCAAATACCAAGGCGAGAAACAAAATCTTGTTACGCATAGTCTTTCTCCTCGTTTGGTTATTTATGTTACATAAGAATGTCTGTGGTGTGGATCATCTGTAAATATTGATAATTACTTTTTTATTCACGCGAGTATATTTTCAAAATATGTTATGAGTTTTATATACACACATATAAAATGATGCAATAATATATAACATGCTATAGCAATTAGGTATTCAATTGTTGCTTATCATTTAATAAAAATGATAAGTTCAATATATTATTCAAAATCAGAATAAAAACTATGAGATATATGGACAAACAAATGTCAGAACTGGCAGAAAGAAAATGAAAAAGAAGTAACTGTAAAGCGCTGTCACAATAGTCTGTACGAAGACTAGAAAAAACACCAGCACATTTCTTAAGGCTGTTTAGCTGGAATTGCCGGGGCGCAATTTTAAGATTGCAAGTTAGATGCCATAATGACAGTCGCGGCGGGAACATGCATGGCTCTCTCTCGTACCAGCGTCACATATGGAGTATTATGTGAAATTATAATATGTTGTAAACAATCACTTCATTAGAACAATAAGGGCGGGGCGTATGGTCCACTTTATAAAGGCGCGGTCGGACTCGGGCTTACTTTGGCCTGGGTGAGATGAGAACAAAAAATGTAGCCTGGCATACCGTTTTATGATACATGCGTATTACATGTATCATATGTCATGCCGTTAACCTGGCCAGGTTGTCGTGCGCAGTGCCACAGCGTGGGTACTTCACTTAAGGTGTGCTGGAAAACGCACGAGCTTTGTATAGGATAAGCATGCTTGGCAAGACAGATTATTTTCTGTCGCTAGGCAGGCGTGTGGTCCTCGCATGCTACATGTATTCACTTCTTGTTGAAGAGGTATATCGATGCATAGCCTGAATAAAAATTTTTATATCAGAGAAAAGTTTAAGCGCGGTGAACATCTGAATCATGGTGAAGTGCGCCTTGAAATTCTCGAATCATGGCAGCGCTGCCGCTCATATGGACTAGAGTTTAGTTTTTCAAAACATTGGGATTTTGTAACTGAAGACCTGCAGCAGCGCATTGAGAAAAGAAAAACAGTTTTTGATATAGCAAATGATTTCATGAAACAAATTTATGCTTTGTCAGTTGATAGTGGATTTGTTTTCTCATTTAGCGACGAGGAAGGATATGTACTGTCTGTTGTAGGTGAAGAATATTTAATCAAGGATATAGAAAAAGATAAAGGCTTTCGAGTTGGGTGTAGCCGCAATGAAAAGACGATCGGGACAAATGCCATTGGGACATCGATTTATTTAAAACGGCCCGTTACTGTCAGAGCATGGGAACACTATTTTTATCTGGATCAGAGATGGATGTGTTGCGGCGCGCCTATTTTCGATTCCGAGCACAATGTTGTCGGCGTGTTTTGCCTAACCGGCCTGGATGAGAATGTTTCGTCTCATACATTTGGTATGGTGGCCGCCACAGCGGCGGCAATATCAAGACAGTTAAGCACACAGGAAGTCAATATAAGAAGAGAAATTGAACAGAACAGAATGAAGATCATTCTTGAAAATTTGGCCTCGGGCATTATGCTGGCCGACAATTTTCTCAATGTCTTTCATATGAATAAAACAGCCATGCAACTTCTGGAACGACCAGAAGAAGATATTATAGGAAATAACATTGGAGAAATATTTGACTATGAATTTTTTACCATTGAATATCTTAAAAGGGGTATTGAAGAAAAACGGACCACAAGTACATATGATGCAAAAAAATTGAATTTTTCAGTTAGCATACGTCCAACTCCAACAAAAGAATATATTATCACTTTTGAAAAAATAGAGAAGGTGCATAAGAAAATACGCCGAATAATTGGTTCTGAGGCGTATTTTTCCTTTGAGGATATCGTTGGAAATTCATCAAGCATCAATAATACCATTACTCTCGCCAAAGTTGCGTCAAGTAACAATGCCATGGTCCTGCTCACAGGAGAAAGCGGTACCGGCAAGGAGCTGTTTGCTCAGGCCATTCACAACGCGAGCGACAGAAAAAAAGGTCCTTTTGTGGCTATCAATTGCGGCGCGCTGCCTAAAAGCCTCGTGGAAAGCGAACTATTCGGCTATGAAGGCGGGGCTTTCACGGGAGCGCGCCGTGAAGGGCATACAGGCAAGTTTGAGCTCGCTGAAGGGGGGACGCTTTTTCTGGATGAAATAGGCGAAATGCCTTTTGAGGTCCAGACGATGCTGCTGAGGGTGCTCCAAAACAAGCGCGTGAGTCGCGTTGGCAGCAACCAAGAAATAGATGTTGACGTGCGCATCATTTCGGCCACTAATAAAAACCTTCTTGCGGCGGTGGAAGAAGGAGCTTTTCGCCACGATCTTTACTACCGCCTAAATGTCTTCAACATTTATATTCCTCCTTTGCGAGAGCGTACGAAAGATATTCGTCAGCTTGCTTTGTATTTTCTCAAAAAATACTCGAAAAATGCGATGAAGAATGTCTCAGGATTTTCCGAGAACGCATACAGGGCTTTAGAATTGCACGATTGGCCAGGCAATGTGCGGGAGCTGGAAAATACTGTGGAGCGCGCTGTTTATCTTACAGATACTGGTGTCATTGATGTAAAGCAACTAAACATACATAGTGCGGATACGTTTGCCGGTTCAGAATTTCAGGCCGCTTCGACGCGATCTGTTTTGCATTTTGATGCAAATGCGTTTTGCCATCCAGGCGACGATCGCCTTGGCCTGCCTGCCGCGCCTTCACTGCCGCAACGGATTAGCAAGGAAGACATAGAGCACGCCCTTGCCGCCACAGGCGGTAATGTGCGTAAGGCTTCCGGCCTGCTCGGCGTAAGTCGCTGCACGATGTATAGAAAGATGCTCCAATGCGGGATCGACAATGAGAAAATCCGGCGAATGGCGTAAGCCAGCGCGTCTCTTTTATGTAAATCTATACATGTCTCATAGTGTTTCATCATAATGCCGGATGAGACACTGTCACGTCTCTTTCCCTTCTCGGGCCATAGCAGGCACCTGACTGCCAACAGGGCATTTTAACTTTTAGTTTTTCTATCCGAAAAAATGCTCCGCCGGTGCGGAGCGAACGCAGCACTGCCCGCGATTTTGTCGTAGGCGGGCTTTGCCTGCTGTTAAGCGAAAAACTGAAGCGTAACTTGCTCTAAGACGCTCCCGACACGCGCGGATCCGGTTGTTTTTCGAAACGCGTGAGCCCTCCAGCCCGCGGCGAAAAGCACGTCCGAATCCGCGTGCGGACTGTTCTCTTGCGCTGGCACATGGATTGCATCATTGGTGCAAAAAAGCTGAAAAACTCGTCTTGTTATCTTTGATCGTAGAACTGATGTGAAATATGAATGTACGCTCAAGAGCGATAATCTTTCTCTTTCTCTGCTGTCGCTATCTTTAGCCACGACCAGCATGAGCATTATTCTTCGACTAGCGTGAATTAACTTTGGTGCGCTCGTCTTGGAGCGTAATTATGAATTAAGTTTCGAAAAATTATTCCTATAAACCGTGGTGTCAAATCTTTAATAGTTGTATATCATTGCAAAATTTAAAGATTAATATATTTAAATTATGTACAATATACAGTACTAATACTGCTAAAGCATCTTTTTAATGGCAGGGTAATTTCGTCATAAGGGGATACACAATGGGTGATGTAAAAAGAAAAACATTAGCAGGCAGATTTTACGAAACCATGTTGCGAGTGAGACGCTTTGAGGAAGAAGTATTTGAGTTTTACAAAAGCGGCCACATGCCCGGTATGGCGCATCTGTATCTTGGCGAGGAAGCCATCGCCACTGGTGTTTGCGCCGCCTTGTCAGAAAAGGATGTGGTCGGCAGCACCCATCGCGGCCACGGGCACCTTGTGGCCCAAAGCGCGGATCTCAATCGGATGATGGCTGAAATTCTTGGGAAAAAAACCGGGTATTCCAAAGGGAAAGGCGGATCCATGCACATTATGGCCTTGGATCGGGGCATTCTTGGAGCCAACGGCATTGTGGGAGGGGAGATCCCAATAGCCACAGGTGCGGCGTACGCCTTTAAATACCGGCGGGAGCCTCGCGTAGCCGTGGTGTTTTTTGGGGACGGCGCGTCCAATCACGGCACTTTTCATGAAAGCGTCAATATGGCCGCGGCATGGGATTTGCCGATCGTCTACGTCATTGAAAATAATTTGTATGGCATTTCAGTGGATACCCGCCGTGTGACAAAAGAACATCAGCTTTCCAAGCGGGCGCTTGCTTACGGCATTCCTGGCGAAACGGTCTATGGGAACGATGTGTTCGCTGTGTATGAAGCAACGCGCAAAGCCGTGGAGCACGCCAGAAGCGGCTATGGGCCTTCTATTTTGGAATGCATGAGCTACCGTTGGCAGGGGCATAATGTCGGCGACCCGGGGCTTTATCGTCCGGAGGCGGAGGTTGCGGAGTGGAAGGCCAAAGATCCGATTCTTGAGCTGGAAAAGAGACAGATTCTCTCCTCCAAAGAGCTCAAGAAAATCCGCGGCAGAGTGGAAGAAGCCATAGCCGAAGCGTGTAAGTTCGCGCTTGAAAGTGAATACCCGGATCCTTCGGAAGCATTCGAGGATGTTTTCGTCAATTAGCGGTCCTGCGCCCTAAGCGTTGGCATGGCTTTAGAATCGGGATGCCGGCCGGATCGGCCATATATACATGAGGTCCATTATGCGAAAATTACAATATAGAGAAGCAATCTGGGAAGCGATTGACGAGGAAATGGCCCGCGACGAAAGAGTCTTTGTGATTGGCGAAGATGTCGGGAAAGACGGTGGTCTGTTTAAGTGCACGAAAGGCTTGCGGGATAAATACGGCGACCTTCGCTGCAAGGATTCCCCCATTTGCGAATCAGGCATCGTTGGTCTTGGCGTGGGAGCGGCCACTGTTGGGTTGCGACCTGTGGTCGAGATCATGTTTTGTGACTTCCTGGCGACGTGCATGGATCAGATTTGCAATCAGGCCGCTAAAATTCCTTATATGTCCGGCGGGCAGGTACGAGTGCCTATTGTCATAAGAACCGCTTTTGGCGCGGGGCGTTCCTCTGCGGCTCAGCATTCCCAGAGCCTGCATGCCTGGATAGCGCATTGTCCTGGGATTAAGGTTGTTTCGCCGTCCACAGCTGGCGAAGCCAAAGGCCTGCTCAAGACCGCCATTCGTGATGACAATCCGGTTATGTTCTTCGAACACAAGATGATCTACGCCACGACATTTGATGACGTCCCGGATGAAGGTGACGATGTATGCATACCGTTTGGCAAAGCCCGCCTGGTCACGGAAGGAACGGACGTTTCCGTGGTGGCGATTTCCAATATGGTCAATAAAGCGGAGAAAGTCGCCAAGACCTTGCTTGCTGACGGCATTTCCGTGGAAGTGCTGGATCTGCGAACGGTTGTTCCGCTTGACAGTGAAAGCATCATCCGTTCAGTCAAGAAGACGGGCAGGTTGCTGATCCTGGACGAAGGGTACGAGCATTTCGGCATCAGTGGGGAAATCGCTCTGCGCATGATGCGTGACGTTTTTTATGATCTTGAGGCGCCGGTGGAACGCATGGGGCTCGCGAGCGTGCCCGTTCCCTTCAGTCCTTGCCTTGAATATCCCCTTATTCCGGATGAAAAAAGCATCGCGACCAGAATCAGAGAGATGGTTTCCTAGAGGCTTTCCCCGCTTGCGCTGTGAAGGCGCGGATTTGGGGTTGCAAAAATTCTCGCGACTCCTGAAATGGTTCATAAGTATTTCCCAAAAGGAGAAAGACAATGGTGGAAGTCATCATTATGCCAAAGCTGGGAATGAGCATGGATGAGGGCCAGCTTGTCAAATGGTGCAAAAAAGCGGGGGAATCTGTCCACAGAGGGGAGATCCTCTTTGAGATACTCACGGACAAGACAGCCATGGGACTGGAGGCGACCAGGGACGGCGTCCTGCTCAAGACGCTTCTGGAGGAAGGGGCGGTTGCGCCTGTATTCACGCCTATCGCGGTTTTGGGTAATCCGGGCGAAAACCCAGATGATGCGCTAGCGGCTTTCCGGAACGCTTCGACTCAGCAAAGCTCTGTCCCCGTGCAGGAAACCCCGGCCGTGGCAAAATCGCCATCCACGGCGGAAGTCCCGGACGCCTCGAAAGAGATCAAGAAACTCAAGCTCACGCCAAAGGCCAGAAAGTTGATTCACGATGAGGCCATAGATCTGGACTTTATCACGGGTATTGTCGGAACCGGTTTTGAGGGCGGCATTACCGCGAAGGACATTAAGGCGGCATCGCTAGCCCGCGGGCTGAAGGACATCAAGGCATCGCCTCTGGCCGGCAGGCTGGCTGACAAGGCGGGCGTCGAGCTCGCTTCCGTAGAGGGGACCGGCCCTCGCGACAAAATCATGAAAGATGATGTGGTGTTGGCGGCTAGAATTTCGCGCACCGCCGCTGGCCCCATAAGTGAAGCGTCGGACGTGCTTGTGGCTTCCAGCGCACCGTATGAAGGTGTCCGTAAAATCATCGGGGAGCGTCTGGCTCAGAGCAAATTTACCGCGCCGCACCTATATTTTACCGATTCCGTTGATACCACGGAACTGCTGGCGCTCCGTAAACGGATCAATGAAGGCTCCGGGCCGAAGGTGACGGTTTCCGATCTGCTGATCAAAGCCGTAAGCAATACCCTGCGAGAGTTTCCGGACATGAACGCCGCCCTTCTTGGCGACCGGATCGTCCTTTATGAAAGCATAAACGTGGGGTTGGCCGTGGGCGGCGGCAGTAACGGCCTTATTGTTCCGGTGGTAAAAAATACGCAAATGAAAACCCTGTCCGCCATCGCAAAGGAAAGTCGCGAACTGGTGGAACGCGCCCGGAGTGGAACACTCGCTTCCAATGAATATAAGGGAGGAACTTTTACGATTTCCAATCTGGGGATGTTCGGCATCGAGAACTTCACCGCCATTCTGAATCCGCCGGAAGTGGGCATACTGGCTGTGAGCGCCATACGCAATACGCCGATCGCGGTGACCAGTGAAAACGGCGAAGATTACGTGGCCATCCGGCCAATGATGCGCATTCAGCTTTCCGTGGACCATCGCGTCATTGACGGGCTGCTGGCCGCGCAATTTGTCGGGCATCTGAAAATGTTGCTGGAACATCCGGTACGCATACTTTTGTAGGGCTCGCCATGAACCATCATACATATGAAGTCGCTGTCATCGGCGCCGGCCCCGGAGGCTACGTGGCGGCCATCAAAGCCGCCCAGGCCGGCAAGCGGACCTGTATCATCGAGTCCGGAGTGTGCGGTGGGGTCTGCCTGAACGAAGGATGCATTCCAACCAAGACGTTGCTCCGCAGCGCCGCGCTGCTTGGTGAAATCAGGGAGGCGGCGAAGTACGGCATTGTCGGTCTTGACCCATCCACGGCGAGCATATCAATGCCGGCGCTCCAGTCGCGCAAGCTGGAAGTGATCCGGCAGCTCTCGGGGGGAGTGGAAGGGCTTTTGAAGGCCAACGGCGCGACACTCATTAAAGGGCGGGCTATGTTTACGGATCCGCACACTGTGGATATAAGCGGCCGTTCCGTCAGCGCGGACGCTTTCATCATCGCCGCTGGCTCCGAGGCGTTTATGCCGCCGTTCATCAAACTGGAAGGCGAAAATACGCTGCTGACCAGCCGCGAAGCGTTGGATCTGGCTCATGTTCCCGCAAGCATGGCCGTCATTGGCGGGGGCGTCATCGGGGTGGAGTTCGCTTATCTGCTGCATATGCTGGGCTGCAAAGTGACTGTACTGGAACTGCTTGAGGAGATCCTGCCCATGGTGGACAGTGATGTATCGCGGGCGGCGCGGCGGAGAATGGAACGGGATGGAATTGTCTTTCATTTGGGCGCTAAGGTAAAGACCGTCCGTGACAATACCGTGCTGTATGAAAAAGACGGGCAAGAACGGTTTGTGCATACGGAAGCCGTGCTCATGGCGGTCGGCAGAGTTCCATGCGCCGTTGGATTGAACGCGGAGGGAATCGGCATTGCCTTTGACGGCAAGGCCATCAAAACGGATGCCCACCTGCGCACGAATATCCCGCATATCTATGCCGTAGGCGATGTCAACGGGAAGAGCATGCTGGCCCATACCGCCTCGCATGAAGCTGTGGTGGCGGTGGGCAATATTTGCGGTCAGCCTGAAAAGATGCGGTATGACAGAATTCCCGCCTGCATTTATCTTGATCCGGAGATCGCCGGTATCGGCATGACCGAGGATAAGGGCAGAGAGAGGGGCAAAAACATCGCTGTCGGAATATTCCCCCTGGCGGCAAACGGCAAATCGCTGGTGGAAGGCGACACGGACGGCCTGATCAAGGTGATCGTGGACGCGGAATTGGGGGAGGTCCTTGGCGTGCATATGTACGGGAAACGCGTTACCGACATGATCGCGGAAATAGCCACGGCCATGACCTTGGAAGCAACTCCGGAAGAGATTATCCGGACTGTTCATCCGCACCCTACCGTCAGCGAGGCCGTACCTGAAGCTTTTATGAAGGCAATGGGAAAGGCGGTACACATTTTATAGTCCTCTGGCCAGCGTGACGGTATGATACAATGACGCCACTGTACATGTTTGAAAGCACTGATCCTTATCTCAATCTTGCCACTGAAGAGTTCCTGCTTAATACAAGGCGGTCTGATGTCATTTTGTTATGGAGAAATGACAACGCAATCGTTGTCGGACGCAATCAGAATACATTTGAAGAAGTGAACATCCGTTTCGCTCAGAAACAAAATATTCATGTTGTGCGCCGTATGTCAGGCGGAGGCGCTGTATACCACGATCTTAACAACGTAAATTTTTCATTTATGACCGCTTTGGGCAACCCGAGTGAAATCACCATGGACCGCTTTACACGGCCTGTCGTGGAAGCCCTCATCTCCATGGGAATTCCCGCCGAGAGCAGCGGCCGCAACGATATTCTTGTTGAGGGCCGTAAGGTTTCCGGCAATGCGCAAGCGATCATAAGAGACAGGATCCTGCATCATGGGACACTGCTGTTTGATGTGAATGGTTCCCTTCTTGGGCGTGCGCTCAATGTCGATCCGGAGAAATACCGGTCCAAAGGGGCGCGATCTGTGCGTTCCCATGTTGCAGGTCTGAAAAATTTTCTTCCTAAAGGCACCAGCGTGACCAGTTTTATGGACATGCTGATGCGCCGGTTAGCGCCAGACCGCAGTCCGGCTCCCGTCAATCTGTCGTCGGATGAAAAGGAACAGATTCTCGCCTTGCGGGATCGGAAATATGCCTCATTGGACTGGATCTACGGAGAAAATCCGGCTTTTGTCTTTGGGAATCGGCGAAAATTTCCGGGCGGTATTCTGGATGTGCGCTTTAATGTCAGAGGCGGCAGGATAGAAGACTGCGCCATCTACGGTGATTTTATGGCTGTACGGGAAATATCTCCGATAATAGCCGCTCTGCGTGGCGCGCCGTATTCACCACGGATTATTGGCGACATACTAAAGCGGTTTCCAATAGAACACTATTTCGGCGCCATCAGCCGCAAGGAAATTATCCAATGCATGTTTTTCAACTAAGTAATGCAAAGCGCCTTTCGCCGATGATGGCGGAGGGCGCTTTGCATTACCCGTCGCGCGAGTTATTTCAATTCTCCGGCTGTTAGACAGAGGTGGTCCACAATGTTCGGACAGGAAACAGCGTTTTCTTAGCTAGTCTTTTCCCTCATCAGGCCGCTTTTACAGCATGTTGCCGTCCGCGTCTTCCGTGCGCAAAAACTCGATCAGTTTCCGCGCCTGCGGCGAAACGTACTGGTTTTGCCTAATGGCTATGCCGTAGGCCTGTTTGGGCACCAGGCGGCTCAAGTCATGGACGTTTACGGCAAAACCTGGGGTTCCGGCCAAAAAGCCGTCCATTACCGTGGCCCCCATGTTCAAGGCGACATACTGGAGGGAAGATAAAAAGTAGCTTTCGCTCCGCGCTATGCGCACCTCATGCCCGGACTGGCGCAAAAGGTCGCTCACGCTCTTGTCGATCGTTCCTTCCGGCGTGGCTATGTATGACAGGCCGGCAAGATCCTCCACCGCCGGCTCCCCGCCGGGGAAGCGGATGCTCTCATGCACCACAAGCGCCAGGCTGGATTCGAAAAGCGGGGTAAACTGGCATGGCTCAACCAGAAAATCGTCCCGTGTGATGATGAAGTCAATGTCCGGCTCAATAAGGCCGTGAATCAGTTCGGCGCTTCTTTCCGGCATTACCGTTACGGATATCTCCGGGTAGAGCTCCTTAAAAGCGTGCAGGCGGCGCGGAATATACCGGGCGGAAATGCCGTAGTTGCACATGATCAGCACATTGCCGGACAAGATGCCGTCCGAGGCCACCTCGGTCTGGATTTTCCGCAGCAGGCCGAATATTTCGAGCGCGATTTCATAAAGCAGCAGTCCTTTTTCAGTAAGCCGGACCGGGGCGACCTTCCTGTCCACCAGGGTAACGCCAAGATCATCCTCCAGGCGTTTTATCTGGTAGGTAAGGGTGCCCTGGTTGCGGCACATCGCCTGCGCCGCCCTGGAAAACGAGCGAGTGCGGGCCAGGTGATAAAAACCGCGCAGCCACTGCAAAAAATCGCCGCTGAACTCTTTAGGAGCCATGACCATGCTTAGTCCCTTGTAGCCTTACCGCCGCCGGAAGTACAGGCCAACAATAATTTGCATACGGCATGGAAATTATTGCTTTGCCTGAAGCGCGTCTTTTTTGTACCACCATAAGCTGGTTTTGAGTATCACGTTTTAACGCTGGGAGTGGATATGTTTTTTCCGGACAAGCTGGCCGGCCTGGGAGGCGCCAGGCTTAAAAGCGTTTCAGGCAACAGGGCTGTTTTTGAAGGCGATGCTGGTGAAGTACAAATAATCGCCCATGGTCCGGGGGTTTTCCGGGCGACCCTGGGGGATTTTTCCCTGCCGGATTATCCGATGGTGGTCGGCCGGGAAGAATGCTCCGCGATCGCTGTGGGAGAAACCGCCGCCGCTTATATTTGCCGGGCCGGGGAATACAGTCTGGCCGTTGGCAGGGGAGAGCATATGACCTTCAGCCTGTCCGGACCGGGCGGAGAGGTTTTGCCGGTGACCCAGGATGCTCATTTTGTGCGGCGCTTTCGGTTGCCCCCGCTGGCCAGAACGAAGCAGGGTTGGTTTGTGACCCTGGGGCTTCCTTTTGACCACCCGGTTTACGGCGGCGGCGAAAAATTCGGCCAGTTGAACCGGCGCGGCCTGCTCATGGACTTGTGGAATGAGGACGCCTTGGGCGCGAACAGCGCGGCGGCCTATAAGAACTGCCCCTTCCTCTGGAGCCCGGGCGGCTGGGGGGTGTTTGTAAACACCTCGTCCCGCCTGCGCGTTGGCGTGGGTTATCCTGAATGGTCCAACCACAGCCTGTGTCTGGACGTGCCGGATAAAAAGCTGGATATTTTCTTTATTGCGGCGGAATCCCCGGCCGGCATACTGGAACGCTACACCGCGCTTACCGGCCGTTCGGAGCCGGCTCCGCTCTGGAGCCTGGGCCTGTGGCTTTCCAAGGCCTATTACCGCACCCCGGACGAAACGCTGGCCGCGGCTTCAATCATGCGCGAAAAGGACATTCCCTGCGATGTGATCACCATTGACGGCCGGGCCTGGCAGGATACGGACACCCGTTTTCATTTCTACTGGGATCCCTCTCGCTATGCCGACCCCAAGGCCTTTTGCGCCAAGCTCAAGGCCTTGGGTTACAAAATCTGCGTCTGGGAATACCCGCTGGTTTCGGTCAACCACCCGCGTTATCAGGAATACGCGGATAAAGGATATTTTTTGCTTGATGCGGCTGGCAAACCCTACCGCTACGAGTTCGATCCGACCCCCTTTGGCGAAGTGCTCACCCAATTGCCGCCCAGCGGCCTGATCGACTTTACCAATCCGGAAGCCTACGAGTTTTGGAAAAATGAGCACCGCCGGATTTTTGAGCAGGGCGTGGACGCCATAAAATCCGACTTCGGCGAGCAGGTGCTTGAGGATATGCGCGCCTTTAACGGCGACGACGGCGGGCGCCTGCACAACATCTACTCCCTGTTATACAACCTGTGCGTTTATGAGGCCTCGCGCGAGTACCACGGCGCTAACGCCCTGAACTGGTCGCGCTCCGGCTGGGCGGGCAGCCAGCGCGCGCCCATGCAGTGGGCCGGCGACACCGGCTCCACCTGGCACGCCCTTACGGCCGCGATTCTGGGCGGCCTGTCTTGGGGTATGAGCGGTTGCCCGTATTATTCAACTGACATAGGCGGATTTTACGGCGACCAGCCGGATCCGGAGCTGTTCAGCCGCTGGACCCAGGCGGCGGTGTTTTGCTCGCATATGCGCTATCACGGCATCGGCCCGCGCGAGCCGTGGGCTTACGGGCCGGAAGCGGAAAAAGTCTGCCGGGCCATGATAGGCTTGCGCTACCGCCTCATTCCATACCTTCAGGAATGCTGCGCCGCCGCTGCCCAAAGCGGCCTGCCGGTGATGCGTTCCATGGCTCTGGCCTTTCCCGGCGAAGCCGCCTTGTGGAGCTTTGAAACGCAGTACATGCTGGGGGACTCGATATTCGCGGCCCCGGTGCTGCGGCCCGGCGGGCGGGTCCGCTACCGCCTGCCGCTTGGGCTGTGGCGCGATTTCTGGACCGGCGCGCCCCGCGATGGCGGCGTGACCGTTGAAGAGACTGTGCCGCTGGATCGCATGCCCGTTTACGTGCGCGAGGGGACCCTTATGCCCGTGGGGCCTGTGGTGCGGCATACCGGTGAGCTTACGGAGAAAAACCGCCTGGCCGGGCATGTCCCCTATGGTCCGGTTTGCTCTTGCGCGCTTGTTGGCAAGAAGATCCTGGCGCCGGATGTCTGGACCAAGTGAGATATTTTTGTCTTGTATTGTCAAAATGGCCCGATTTATCAGCAAATCCATCAAGTCAACAATTTGTGAGGAAACACCATGCGTAAATTGTTCTCTCTGGTTCTGGCCTTGTTCATGGTCTGCGGCATGAGCGTTCGGGCTTTGGCGGCTGACGCCCCCATTGAACTCAGCTTCCTGAACTTTTCCACGACCGACGAATCCATGAAGTCCATTTACAAAGTCATAGAAGACTTTGAAAAGGACAATCCCGGCATTAAAATCAAAAATATCGGCATGTCGGTGGATAACATCCGCAACCAGCTGGTCATGGCCAACCTGGCCAGCAACGCGCCGGACGTGGCCCAGGTGCAGGACGGCGACGCCGTGGTGCTGCAATCCACAGGCGCCGTATACTCGGCCGAGGAAATATTCGACAAGAAGTTCACCGACAGCCTGGTCAAGGAGTTTTACGATCTGGTTCTCTATAATGGAAAACACGCCGGGATTGTCTTTGCCCCCAACTCCATCACCTTCTTCTACAACAAAAAGCTGCTCAAGCAGCTCGGCTATGACGCCCCTCCCAAGACGCTTGAGGAAATGGAAGCCATGATGAAAAAGGGCAAGGCGGAGATCAAGGATCTTATAGGATTCCAGTTGGACACAACGATCCGCTCCGTGGGCTTCGACCATCAGTGGAACTTTATGAACTTGTTTGAATATAAAGTGCTGGACGGCAAGACATCCAAGTTCAACAGCCCGGCCATGGCGCAGTTTGGGGAGTGGGAACGCCGGATGATCAAGGAGGGCTACACCCTGCCCGGCAAAAGATACGGCGAATTCCGCCCCATGGCCGCCCAGGGCCGGCTGCTTTTCGCCGTTGACAACGTCCAGCATCGCGGCTTTATGAAGGCCTTCAACAAGACCATGACCGACCAGGAATATGAGGAAACCTGGGGCGTGGCCCCCATGCCTCTCGGTCCCTCCGGCAAGCGCGTCTCGTCGCCGCACGCCCATACTCTTGTGGTGCTCCGGGCCACCAAGCACAAGGAAGCCGCGGCGAAGTTTGTGGAATATCTCACCGCCAGCCAGTCCGCCCTGACCAAGTACCTGGACCCGGCTGGCTTTTTGCCCCCTGTGAGCAACTACAAGGAACTGGCTCCGGGCTGCTTTGAGGACAAAGGTCGCCAGGGCACCATGCGGTACGCGGTGCCGTATACCCTGGCTCCCTGCTACGGCCCGAACTATGCGAAACTGGGCACGATCGTCACTACCGCCATTCAGGAGATTATTTCCTCCGACAGGCCGATCAAGCAGATTCTGGATTCCTACCAGCCCAAAATAGTAGACGCGCTCGCGCTGCAGTAATATGGACGACCGCGCGCCCGCCATCCATCCACGGGCGCGCGCGGCGTAAAAGCCAGCCGCGCTGAAGCGGAATCTAAACAGCGGACGTGCCTTGCAAAACCCGGCCTTGCGGGGTTTGCCATCAATCCGACGGGTTGCGTTTTTACACGCAACCCGTTTGATTTTGGCGGAGCGATGGCGAGCAAGGGAAAAGTCACGTCGTCAGAACAAATTGACATTGAAAATGTTTATCCCGCTCTGGCGGCTGGGCATGCGGGCCACGCGCACACGCGGTTGCGGCCGCTCTGTTTCGCCGCGTACAAGGCCTGGTCGGAACAGGCCGTCAGCCCCTCAATGCTGTCGCCGGGACCAGGCTTAAGGCTGGCCAGGCCGATGCTTACAGTAACGGCAAGCGGTTTCCCGTCCTCAATGTTTTTCACTGTGGCAGCCTCCACGGCGGTCCGCATTTTTTCCGCCACCAGCAGGGCTCCGTCACGGTCCGTGTTGGGCAGCAGCGCGGAGAATTCCTCCCCGCCAGTACGCGCCACAAGGTCTGAGCGGCGCACCATCATGCCCTCGAATACCCTGGCCACAGCGTGCAGCACGGCGTCCCCCTGCTGATGCCCGTAAGTGTCGTTGAACTGTTTGAAGTTATCAATGTCAACAGTCAGCAGGCTCAGATTCAGGCGCTCTTTCATCGCCCTGTTCCATTCCGTGTGCATTTGTTCGTCAAAATGCCGCCGGTTCGGGAGCCGTGTAAGATGGTCCAGCCTGCTGAGGCGGCTGGACCGGCGTTCTTTTTTGCGGGAAAGCGCCAGCAGCAGTACCAGCACCGCCAGCAACAGTATGAATATGCTGATAAAATAAAACACTCTAGCCCGGGCGATCTTTTTTTCATAATCAAAGGTTTTCCTTTGCCATTGTTCGGCAATGGCCTCGCAGTCCACGATGTTCTGCGCTTTGTCCATTATGCCGCGCAAGAGGGATTCCTTGGCGTTGAACCCGAAATAGGAGTCGCTGGGAAGGTTCAGGGATAAATTCACCTTGAATCCCGGACGCTCACTGTAATGCGTTACGCTGAGCAGCAGATTTTTGGTCATCATGACCAGGTCCACATCCCCGTTTTCCATCGCGTTGAAGGCCTCCCTAGATGTGGCGTAGTCCACTGTATTGGCGTGATCCGGAAAAATCTGGTGAAAGGCCTCTTCATGGGAGCTTCCGCGTATCAGCCCCACCCTTGACACGAAAACCTGCTGAACAGTGATGTCGGGCGTGGTTGTGAGGGAGAGCAGCGCGTAATTATCCGTCATATAGGGAGCCCTGGGCCACAGGAAGCGCCCCTGCCTTTTTCTTGTAGGCATCAGTTCCGTAACCATGGCCGCCTTGCCGTTTTCCAGGGTTTCCCGAAGCGAAAGCCAGGGCGTATCCGGCGTGTTGACTATTTCA
Organism: Desulfovibrionaceae bacterium; assembly: GCA_031547305.1. Lineage (GTDB taxonomy): Bacteria > Desulfobacterota > Desulfovibrionia > Desulfovibrionales > Desulfovibrionaceae > JAVBSC01. Next base: position 47,795 of record JAVBSC010000033.1, on the reverse strand, counting down.
AACTGCAAGCCTGTCAGGTGCGTGATTGCCGCTATGATGTCATGGGCGATCCCCTGCCAGCGCCGCTCCTGCTTGTTGTAAAAGCTGGCCGGGTAATTGTCGTGTTCCGCGGCCAACTTGATTGCCCTGCCCGGCGCAAGGTGTTCCTCCACATATTTCCTTTCTTCCTCGCTCAATTGCCGGAGAAACTTGTGCCGCAAATATTCGGCTTTGCCTTCCGCATGCATTGCGGACACCCTGCTCATGCCGCCGTGGTCAAGATATTTCTGGAAAACGTCTATCAGCGGATAAACGTCTGGATTGGCCGAGGCCAGCGAGACCGAGGTGTAGAGCAAAGGGTAGTATTCCTGGTAGGTAATGCCGTCGTAATCCTCAAAAAGGGAATCCATTTCGCCTTCGCTGATAAAGGCGTCGATGGCGTTGTCTTGCAGAGCCTCCGCCGCTTCCCGGATATTTTCCACAAAAACGGATACGAACGGCACGGCCGAAGTGGCGGATACCCGCTCAAAGGTGACGCTGTCCTTGAAAAAGCCGTAGCGCAACGTTATCTTGCTGTTGATGAGGTCCAGGTCCTCCCGGTCCGTGCTGTGAAACACCGTAAACACCCTCTCCATCATCGGGGCGCTCATTCTGTATTTCTCGCGTCGTTGCGGGGTGGCCGTCAGCTCTCCGCTCAAATCGAAATCGTAATTGTCCAGCCCGGTTATCAGAGTGTTCCATTCAACCAGCCTGGGCGTAACCGGTATGCCGAACAGTTTGCTCAGTTCCTTGCAGAAGAGCCGGGTGACGCCGCCGATTTCGCCGTTAACCTCAATAAACGAGGAGTCGGAGTAAAGCATTGCGTAGGTGAGCCCCTGAGGACGCACGCGTTTCAGGCGCTCAACGCCTTCCGCCTCTTCCCGCGTTACGCCGGGGATTTCCGCATAATATGCATGGCCTGAAGGGGTTTCCGCAAACGCGTCCGGCGCGTTCGAGAGAAACGCAAAGAGCATGACGCCCGCAATGAATGTATGGTTCCGCATGGTTTCGCCCTTGGAATATGGGGTTATGCATTATGGGGTATGCGTCACTCTATTTAAGCATAATGGAAAATGTGAGAGGCTCAATTAGAAAGGCTGAACCGGGCGTCTTAAAGTTGCCACGCTCTGACAAACGCGAAACCCGGATCCGGCGCCAGCCGGATCCGGGTTTCGTTCGCAATCAGGTTACGGGTTGTCCCAAAGTATGGCTACTTACCCAGAGCGGACACGCCGGCCTTGGCCACGGCCACGTCAGAGGTGGTCACTTGCTGGCGCCTGCGGAGTTGAGTCTTGCGATATTATGACTTCCCAATTCTGGCGATCCCGGAGTTCGGCGAATTTCAGCGGATCGCGGGTGGCGAAATAGCATATGTCCGGGGTGTTGGTCACTGGGTCATCGTTTTGATAAGACAATACATACCAGCCGGCAAAAGCATCCGCAAAGCGCGTTGCGATGGCGTCGCGGCCATATGTGCGGTAATGGTGGGCGCGATTTTCGTCAGGATACCCCCAATCATTTGTTTTTTCGCGGTAGATGGGGCTGGGATAAGAGAACAAGAGCACTCCTCCGGGCCTGATGATTCGCAGCAGTTCGCGCATGGCTTTTTGATCGTCAGCGACGAGCTCAAGAACATAATTGCAGACCACCCAGTCGTAGAACGCGTCCGGGCGGTCGATAGCCTGGAGATCGAGGTGGTTTGTTCCATTGAAAATACTGGTTTCAGTCTTTCCGAAGCGCTCGGCCGGCACTGATGGATCATTGAAGAATTGCAACAGATTCTTGTCGCTGAACCAAGCGGGGGGCATGTCGTCAAAGGCGCGCCTGAAGACGCGGTGGCGTTCGCAGGAAAGGCACTGAGCGCAACGCGGCGGGACGCCGTTGTTCAGGCGGCCATTCCAGGCGGACTTGAAAGAGGTGGAACCACAGATGGTGCATGCCTCCCTCCGAGCAGTTTCATATGTCGACACAGCTACTGGTGTCCTATCGCATGCCGCCAGCGTTTCAGCGATTTGCCGCAAGACCATCAAGCCATATTCTGGTTTAGGATGCAATCCGTCGCTTGAATGCATTATATCAGCCGGAGCAAAAAGATTTTTTCGATAGTCAGGCCGCGGATACGGCAATAGAATTGCCTCGTTTGCGCGGCATTCCTTTTCAAGAAAATCATCCCGCAACTGCATAAAAAAAGCATGAGCACCCAGCGGGTCGTTGTACATTTTATTTAGTGCCCACTCCGGGTGCGTTTTCATGACCTCAGACGGCACAGGAAAGGGGTGGACAATAATTACTCCTGTAAAACTTTCTCTGAGGGCGCGCAAGAAGATAAAACCTGGCTGTTTGGAGAAGTATGCATATAGTATTTCTTTGTATAGAACAGTAGAAATAGGAGTATTGCTGTGCTCATTGTGCTTAGGCAAATATTTTTGTAAAATACCACAATGCAATACAGGGTTTCCAAAGCAGAATCCTCCGTCATAGTGCCCAAGCGCACCTACAATAATAGCATCGTAGCTATCAATTTGAGCATCTTTGGCGGTTTCAGGGGTTACTCTAGGGGGAAATTTTATATTTACATGACGGCTGATAATTTTCAATTTTTTATTTTCAATGATAAATGGAGGTCCCTGGCCGCCTGGAACAATATAAAAAGACACGCAGCTATCTTTCATTACTTCAGGAAAAGCGTCAAATGCCAATTTTATGCAAGACATCTGTGAATTACCGGCAAAAAGCACTTTCACCGCTTTCCTCCCTCATCGGCAAAGGCTTCCAGGATAGCTTCTTCGCAAATGACATTATCTTCAATCATTTCTTGTGATGCCAATTTCAGAGATTGGGGAGGAGCGCCATTTTTGAGCGCGTGTTCTTTAAAAAATTCACACATGACAGCATCGACGCCTTGTTTTGTCACTGAACGCAGATTTTTTTCATAAAACAATTCATGTCCCCAAGGGTTGCAAATAATCTCAAATGAAGGAAAATAATCAATGTCTGGGAACAAATTCGCCAGTGTTCCCGCGACGGCACGCAAAATACTCTTCGAATGCATTGTGGCCACAAGAACATGTTTGTCGCTGGCGGTGGCTGTGAGGGGAACAGGCGACACCGTCAACAAAAATTTTGGCATATTTCCGTTTGCGCGCGTTTTGAGGATTAAATTGCGGAAAGCGAGGAAATCCGCGTATACTTCATCCGCGGTATAATTTTTGAATATATATTCTTGTGGATTATACTCTCCCGCAATGACCCCCGGGGCTGTGGGATATACAGTGCCTTTCGAACCGTGTTCCCATGCTTCTGTCAATCCCATGGTGAAAATGAATACATCCATACGCTCAAATAGTTCACGCACGCGACTAAGGTGATACTTACGGTGCGCGGCGACTTCCTCAGGAGACTCCAGGCCGTCTGGTTCAACATTTGGTCTCAGGGCATCGTAATAATTGCAATTCTGTCCTTGCCAGACTATATCATGCGGAATAAATTCTCCGAATGTTTCGCGAGCAAGCTGGAGAAGTTGTCTTGTTGTATATATATTGCCATACCTAGCTGAATAGGTAGAATACCCAAAACGTTTCTGAACATTAACATCAAGCACGTGTGGAGCTGGCGCCGGCTCAGCATCCAGCAGGGAAAAACCGCTTTGCTTCAATCTTTGGCCGATATGTTGAGCAAAGCAGCTTCCGGCTGTGGCTATCTTGTCGTCGTGTTTAATTTCCCATTTTTTGGAGTACAGTTTTTTCGGCACTGGCGTAGTGGACTGGGCAACCGCTGTACGCCAGTAATTTTCCGGCGGCAGTCCTATATAAGGATTTGTCATGAGAGCGCTCCTCGCTACAGCGATTCCACCTTGATGGACTGTCTTTCGAGTGGGGCAGTTATGTTTGCCATGGGCATAGAGCTCAGAAGGCCATGCATTGTTTGAATAGCAATGTAAAGATATAAATATCGATAATGCTATCAGACTGTGTTAAAGTTTGCGCAGAGACATATGAATACACCAATAGTATTCAGTTGGTAAGACTCTCTACTTTGGTGATTTAGTCCATCGCATTATAAACTCATTGATCTCATATGGAGTGTAAAAATGTGTTATACTTTTATGGTTATATAGTTTTTTGCATATATCGATGGGGATTGTGAACTCTTTTGTTGCCTTGGCATAGCCATCTGCTATAGTGACACCATTATATTTTGTTAATTTTTTGGAAGATTCATTGGTTTTCTGCAATGCAATATTTGGAACGCCGAGGAGTTTATGCATGGCTGTGGTAAAAATATTTTCTAGTTTGTCGTATCGATAGATTAATAATGATATATTGTCTTTTGATGCTATTGCATAGCCATTCTGGCTATTAAAATGAGTATCTATCCAATCAAAGCCAATGGTATTTTTATTGAAATATCTATCTAAAAAATTATCTCTATTTCTATTGAAAATTATTGTCTTTAGAAGCTCATCCCTATTGTATCCGCACTTCAGAAATATGTTTTGAAAATAGCCTGAAATGCCGAGAGCAACCGGTTCACGAATTCCGGTTATAAATTTCCAATTCAAAATATTCTTATACTGCTTATATATTTTATATAATGCCTGTCCAGCAAGTAGGTGGTTTACAATCGGTGTTGTTGGATTGTTTGGGATTTCATCGTCAAATACATGTATCTGGTATACAGGTGTTTTACGTTTATAATGACTATTAAGACTGGCAGTAACAGCGGAGCTGGCAACTTTACCATATGTCAAAACCACGATAACAGGATCGCCAGGATGTAGAGTGTATTCACGGTCATTTATTTTGCCATCGTAATATACATTTTGGGCGCGTAAGTCAGCTGTTGTAGAAGGGAGATAGATAACTTCTTTGCTTGGGCCCCACAATTTGCATTTAGTCGTCTCTTTAACGTTAGCATTGCATTGAAGATCCTGCGGATTTGAGTCTTGCGATATTATGACTTCCCAATTCTGGCGATCCCGGAGTTCGGAAAATTTCAGCGGATCGCGGGTAGCGAAATAACATATGTCCGTGGTGTTGGTCACCGGATCATCATTTTGATATGACAATATATACCATCCTGTAAAAGCATCCGCAAAGCGTGTTGCAATGGCGTCACGGCCATAGGTGCGGTAATGGTAGTCGAGCTTCTCGTCGGGATACCCCCAGTCCGTTGTTTTTTCGCGGGAGATGGGTTGGGGGTAGGAGAACAGGAGCACTCCCTTTGGTTTCACGATTCGCAACATTTCGCGTATGGCTTTTCGATCGTCAGCGACATGCTCAAGAACATGATTGCAAATCACCCAATCATAGGATGCATCCGGGCGGTCGATAGCCTGGAGATCGAGGTGGTTTTTTCCGTTAAAAATACTGGTTTCAGTCTTGCCGAATCGCTCAGCCGGTACTGAGGGATCGTCGGAAAATTGCAACAGTCCCGCATCGTTGAACCAGGTGGGGGGCATGTCGTCAAAGGCGCGGCGGATGACGCGGTGGCGTTCGCAGGAAAGGCACTGAGCACAACGCGGCGGGACGCCGTTGTTCAGGCGGCCCCGCCAGGCGGCTTTGAAAGAGGTGGAGCCGCAGATGTTGCAAGGCCGTTCGTTTATGGTTGAAGTTTCTGTCGCTTGCAAATCATATGTCGATTCAGACCCCGGTGAGGTGGGGCGACTTTCTCCCGGCGGCGATGTGGCGTATAGCTGAGAAGAGCGGCCGGCGGCAAGAAAGATATTGCACGGCAGGCCGTGGAGTTCATGGGGGCGGCCGTTTAGAGTTTTTTTCCAGAAACGGTCATAGGCTTGGGCGGACATGGTGAACACTTCCGGGTCGCGGTAGTGATCGTAGATATATTGCGCCTTGAAACCGTTCCGTTCGATAACGTGATTGATGAGTGGCCTCTGCTTTGGCAGATCAATAGGCTCTGGCGGCGGAAAGCGGCAATCCATGCAATGGACCTGCAGGCCGTCCGGTTTCAATAGACGGTCGATATCGTCGGTGATGGCGCTCATAGCCGCTGCGTCGCCTTCGACATGTTCGAACACTGAGATCGAAAAAATTAAGTCGAAATAGCCGTTCGGCAAGTCCTTGGAGAAGGCGCCGATATAGTCGGGCACGATTTTATAGGGCATATCCGTCGGGATTTTCTTCGGGCCGTTGCCGATTCCCTCGAACTTGTCCAGATTCCAACCTTCAAAGCGATCTTTGAAGTACACAAGAACTCTCGAATACCCCCCGCCGATCTCCAAAATTTTAGCGCCGGGGTGGAGATTGTTGGATATGAAATCAACTATCGCTAAATCCTGGATCAATTTCAAATTTGAATTACGGTAGTCCTCTACCGATACCTTGGTTTTGTTTTCGTACAGCGCTACGAAGTCTGGATAAAGGCGATGCCAGTCGGCTAATTCCCGCATGGTCGACAGCTTCATAACCGGCACGAAAGGGTCCATTGTCGATGCGTTGGGCGAATTCGGCGTGGGCCTGGCAATCTTTTGCTCAAGGTTAAGTAACCTGGAAGATGGCGGAATATGGTCAACTGGTCTTATGGTTGCGCCTGCTGACGCCGTTTTGACGGCATTACTAGGTGCTGTCGATTCAGACCCCGGTGAGGTGGGGCGCCTTTCTTCCATTTTTGCCATCGGCGCTGAGGCGGATGGCCGCGGGGAGCGGCCGGCGGCTAGAAAGATGTTGAACGGCAGGCCGTCGAGTTCGTGAGGACGGTCGTTGCAAGCCTTTTTCCAGAAACGGTCATAGGCTTGGCCGGACATGGTGAACACTTCCGGGTCGCGGTAGTGATCGTAGATATATTGCGCCTTGAAACCGTCCCGTTCAATAACATGATTGATCAGTGGACGCTGTTTCGGCAAGTCAAGCGGCCTGGCCGGCGAGAAGCGGCAGTCCATGCAATGGACCTGCAGGCCGTCCGGTTTCAAGAGTCGATCGATATCATCGGTGATGGCGTTCATAGCCGCGGCGTCGCCCCGGATATGTTCAAATACCGAGTTCGAAAAAACGAAATCAAAATATCCGTCCGGCAAGTCTTTGGAGAAGGCGCCGATATAGTCGGGCACAATTTTATAGGGCATACCCGTGGGGATTCTTTTAGGACCGTTGCCGATCCCCTCGAACTTGTCCAGGTTCCAGCCTTCAAAACGATCTTTAAAATATGTAAGAACTCTCGAATAGCCGCCGCCGATTTCCAAAATCTTGGCGCCGGGGCGAAGATTCCTGGACATGAAATCGACAAGAGCTAAATCCTGGATCAGCTTCAAATTTGTGTTGCGATAATCTTTTTCGGATATCCCCTGCATCTTCTCCCGTAGCGTCACAAACTCTGGGTAAAGGCTATACCAGTTGTCTAATTCCAGCACTGTGGACAGCTTCAAAACCGGCATAAAGGGCTTTATTGTCGAATCCGGCGCTGGAGCGGACATTTTCGGCTCTGAGGCGGATCCCCCGAAAGATGGCGGGATAGGGTCTTCCGATGCCGGGGGCGCGGCTGGTGGCGTTGCTCCAGCCTGGGTATCCGGAGCTTTCGGTTCGGAGGACTTCTGATCTGGAGGCTTTGAAGCAGGAAGTCGCACCCCCTCAACAATCCCACGCAAGAAATAGTGCTTCAACGGTTCGACGCCATTTTCCGCCACCTTTGGGTACGCCCGCAGATAGTCGGCGACGTTGAAACGTGGCGACGGCGAGCGATTCTCGCGCCAACCGTAAAGAATGTAGTGCAACAGAGGGTTGCCGCAAGACGCCGCGTCAGGATTGGCGCGCAGATACCAGGCGGTATCGAACAGCGGATTGGGGTCGCGGCCTTCCAGAGCGCCGTATGCGAGATAGTGCATAAGCGGATACCACCCCGCCGCCCTCACATCAGGGTTGCGAGCGAGATACCAGGAGGGAAAAAACAGCCCTGAATGCCGTATATGCCTGGCGACACGCCAGTATTTGGCAACAGCGCGCAGGAGTTTCAGAAAAGTTTGTTTCGGCGGTGCGGGGAGGGCTGACGGCTGTTTGGTCGCGGCGTTCGCCAGGATTTGCGAAATATGATTTTTAGACCAATCTCCAAAAGAGTGTTGATAAGCGGCAACCAGACTGTCCAGGCTTTCAGGGTGGTACTCTACGCAGCGGGTGATGAGTTGTGCGGGATAGCCTGCCAATGCGTCGAAATACTTTGCGTAGGGCGGCTGGCTCCAGTCGGAATCCGGCGTTACTTGTTTCAGAAAATTTTTGGCGCACTGCATAACGCGAGCTCGACTTTCGATATGTGCCAGAGCCTTGTCTGGGGCGATTGAAATGAAGTTGGAACTAGTGTGATTGGCACGGAAGCGATAAAGCACCTGATCCGTGCTGCGAAAGCTCTTGGAGAAGAAAGCCAGCATCAGCACCAGCAAATTGTCGTTGCCGTGCTGGAGCCGCTCGGCGGGGATGTGCGGCAGGATGGCCTGGTATACCTTGCGGCTTGCCAGCGACAGCCACAGGTTTGTTTTTATTGACCGTAGCAGGTTATTCCAGACATCCGCCCCATTGAGCTGAACAGGAGCCACTTTGCCATAATGGCGTTCGTACTGCTCGCATAGTTTATCTGAAAGAATTTTTTCCGGATCATGGATTTGGGCCGCGCATTGCACAAGGTCGATACGCCCTTCAGTCAGGGAATGCAGATGGGCAAGCATATTCGGATCGGCCAGGTCGTCGGCGTCGATAAAGGCCATGTAATCGCCGCGCGCTTCAATAAAGCAACGCTTACGGGCGGCAAGCGTTCCCAGATTGGTCTCATGGCGGAACAGGCGAAAGCGCGGGTCGCGCGCCGCATATTCCCGCAGGATGTCCCAGGACCCGTCGGTACTGGCGTCGTCGACGCAGATTACCTCAAAATCGGTGAATGTCTGCGCGGTAATTGAATCCAGGCATTCACGCAGATAGCGGGCTTTGTTATAGACCGGCAGCTGCACGGACACCGCTGGCGGAGCGCTGATATTGGAAAGGGGAACGGAGGGCGCGACGCGGGCAAGGGGAGTGGCGGAAGGAGAAGATTGATAAACGCCTAAATCCGTCAACAGTCCTTCCCACGCCCGAACATGGGCGGGATAGAGGAAACGTTCGACAGAGGCGGGCGCGGCCGCCGCCAGGCGGGCGCGCAACCCCGGTTCACCCGCGATGCGGTTCATCGCCGCCGCAAATCCCGCTGTATCGCCAACATCCAGTAAAAAGCCGTTGACTCCGTCCTGGATTACTTCTTCCGGGCCGCCGCAGCGTGTGGCGATGCACGGCGTGCCGCAATGCAAAGCTTCAGGCAGCACCAGCCCCAGGCCCTCATGGCGGCTGGCAAGCACAAGCGCCATGGCCTGCGCTATCCAGGGAGCGACGTTGTCGGTGAAAGGCAGGCAATGAATGGAAGCGCCCACGCCACTGGCCGCGATCAAAGTTGAGAGTTTATCCGGCGGCGGGTCTGCGCCAAGTAAAAGCAGATCATGGGACGAAGCCAGGCCGGATTGAGACCAGGCGGCGAGCAGATGGTCAAGACCTTTATGGTGTATGCTTGGCCGACCTACGAAAATGAAATAAGGCCGTGGGTGGAGCGGGTCTTTGGCAGGAGCCGGGCCGGGCGAGAACCGCGGATCAATCGCGCAGTACATGACACGGGCGTTTGGTAATGGGCCGTAGCGCTGTTCAGCGGCGGCGCGCACCGCCTGAGAAACGCACAGCACCGCCGGCGCCCGCTGTAAAATCTTCAAATCGCGGTAGACATCAAGATAGTTTCCGACCGTAAGGGTATTATGCGCTGTAGGCATCACTTTGCCGGCGGCGTGTTCGGCAAGGTAGCGCAAAAATGGCGTGACTCCCTCATCTCGATAGCCGTAATCGAACACCAGCCGCGCTCCCGCCACCGCTTGCCGTACCTCGGGCAGATTGATGTTTGCGGGCAAAATCGATCCGGCGTGGTCAAAAGCCACGGGGTCTGTTTTTTCAAGAAGATGAACAATGTCAAATCCCAACTCGGCTAATGCGAGCGACGCCAGGCCGGCGACCTTCTGCAAACCGCCGTTTGTCAATGAGTGACCGCAAATCGCGATTGTACCCTTCATTAGACGGCTCCATCTTCCATTTTTGCAGGCTTGCTGATTATAAGACATGCAGCCTCGCCTTGTTCTTTGGCGTGAAATTCCAGTGTCATGCGCAATGATTCCGCAACATCTTTGTACTCGTCCAATGACCGCACAACCACATGCTCGGCTGGCGTTTGGCGTTGCGCGGGCACGGCGTCAACAATCACCAGCTTGCCGCTGTCAGAGAGTTGTTTCGCCGCATGGCGGAGGATGGTGCGCCACCGCTCATCGTCGACCACATGGATGAGTACTGTGCTGATGAACACGCAATCAAAACTATTTTCCCATTCTGGCAGAGGTGAAGATGAAAAATCATGGAGCTTATATGTGCCAGCGGGCGCGCGTCCGCGCGCCTGTTCTATCGCTGTATCCGATATGTCCACGCCGTGGTATTCCCAGCCAGCTTTCTGAAACGCTTGGGCATTCATGCCAGTGCCGCAGCCGACATCCAAAGCTCGCCGCGCGCGCCCCGTTATTGGCGGAAAAGTTTTCCGCAAAAAATCGGCGAGCCATTGATTGAATTGTGTGGGGTCAAAAGTTTCCTTGCCGGAAGGTGGCGCTACCAATGCTTCGGCTTCCGTAACGATGGGGGATGTGGCGTGTTTTTCAACGGAATGTATGGCTGAGGGGTTGCCTCCGGCAATATCGTGCTCCAAAAACAATTCCAGCGCGGCGCGCAGTTCCTGGCAGTGCGAGTATTTGTCCATCAACTGAAGGGCGTTTTCCCGCGTCAGATTGTGGGGATAGCGCATGGGATAATAATCTTCCCAGGTCAGGCCGGGAATTTCCCGGCGTAACATGTGGTATTTTTCTTGAGCCGTGCTGACAGTGTCCTGACCGCTCGCGCCGCCGGGGCGAAAGCAGACGATGCTGTCGTCCAGGATCAGGTTCCGCGTCCGCTTCAGATTTTTGCGTATCCAACACCAGTCAGAGATAACGCGGTACGATTCGTCGTATAATCCAAAGCCGGCATAGACGTTCTTATGAACAAGCATGGCTTCTTGGGCGATTGTGCAACGCAGGAATAAGCGGGCGTCCAGAGAGGGAACCAATATTTTTTGACGGCCATCACGCGTGTCCAGAATACGGTTGGCGCCCATTACGACTTCATAGCCGCCGTCTCTGGCTGGAGTCGCCAGTTTAGCCACCGCCTCTGGACCATCAAAGTAATCATCTGAATTTAGAACAATGATGTAATCGCCGCGCGCGAGCTCGATTCCTTTATTCATTCCGGCGTAGATGCCGGCATCAGGCTCGGAAATATAATAATCAATTTTTTCTTCGTATTGCCGTATCAAATCAAGGGTTCTGTCGGTGGATGCGCTGTCGACTATGATGTATTCGATGTTTGGGTAGGCCTGGGCGAATACCGATTCCATGGCCTGCGCAAGATGTTTTTCTCCGTTGCGGACAGTGGTGACGACGGTGACGAGCGGGGCGTCTGAACTCGGGAAGGGGTACTCGCTACGCAGGCGGCGCCCCCCTTCGGCCAGGCGTTGACCGGTACGATCGGGATAGCGCAACCAGCGGCCTGGGCGGCTGGTTGAACGGATTCCGCCGGAGCGCAGGGGCTCGGCGCGTGGCGTGGGCAACGCGGAGATGAATGGCGGCTGCAGCGGGTCGAAGTCTTCATTAGAGACGCGCGTGGCGAAACGCCACCCCTGGCGGCGAAGGTCCAGGATTCGATGCAGTTTGCCGCTGGCCGGATACTTTGACTTTAATCGTTGGGCCTCCTCGTGCATTTTCGGCGAGTCCAGCTTCAAAATGCCAGGCAAGTCCTGGATATCCACTTCCGGAAAAAATGCGGCCGCCACATCAATCCGTTCCTGCCAGTGTTGTCTCGCGCTGGCTGCATTCGAATTGGCGCTGGCGCCGTCCACCTTCCGGAAAACAAGAAGCGGTTCGCCGAGAAGCTCAACCCGGCAACGTCCGCCATCGTATAGTTCCGCCATCCATTTCCAATCGGCACACACTTTCAAAGTTTCGTCGTAGAGTCCATTGTGCGCATAGACGTTTTTGTGAACAAGCGTGCTCTCATGCTTCAGTGGGCAGACGATATAGGCCAATGGGGTCCAGGATGAGCGTGACAGGCCTGAACCAGCGGCAGGTGGTACGCCCCGGCCCTCAGCATCGACGTTATGAGAATCAGCGGCAACCAAATCAGCCTCGGCCGCCTCGGCAACGCGAACCAGTTTTTCCACAGCCGTATGGACATAATGGTCATCAGCGTTGAGGATAAGTATATAATCGCCTTTCGCGAGTTCAATGCCTTTGTTCATGCCCGCGTAGATACCGATATCAGGCTCGGAAACGTAATAATCAACTTTCTCTTCGTACCGGCGAATCAAATCAAGAGTGCCGTCAGTGGATGCGCCGTCGACGATAATGTATTCGACATTCGGGTAGGTCTGCGCGAATACTGATTCCATGGCCTGCGCAAGATGCTTTTCCCCATTACGAACTGTGGTGATGATGGTGACGAGCGGTTCGCCTGGCCTGGAGGCGCGCTTTTCCCCATTCAACCGTCGTCCGCCCTCGGCAATGCGTTGGCCGGTGCGATCCGGATACCGTTCAAAAGAGCCGGGCCGTTTACCATCCGGCGTTGCGGAAGTGGATGATGCGGGCGGCGGGGGCGTCGGGATTGCCTGGCGCGGGGAGGCCGACGGCTTGAGCGTTATGTCCGGCGCCCTCTCGTCGATTGGCCGGGCGGCGTTTGATATTGGCTGAGACGCCAGACTAATGGGCGCCTCAATCCGCGGCAACGGCATCTTCGGCAGAAAGCGGCGACGCCACCAGGAGGCGCGCAGAACCGCCTCGCGGGCGTGCATGCTCATGGCAAGGCCGCGCGCCTTCTCGTCAAGCTCGTGGATCAACCGCTGGTCGGCGCCGGCCAAGGTTTGAAGGCGGCCGACTTCACCCTGGCTCAATTCCAGTCTGAGTTGTATGTCGGCGGTTATTTTTTGTTGCTCACTCTCCTTTTTCCTAAGGTTATCAATGTTTGCCTGAAGAGCAACGACATTCGTCCTAAGTTCATTGATTTCCCTGGCCTTGCGCGCTTCCAGTTCTTTTTTTTGTTCTTCAAGCTCGGCATTTTTATTTTTAAGCTGAAGTTGCCGCTCGTTGAGCGTCGCTATTTCATTTTTCAGGCCTTCTTTATTTCCGTTTTGGTCATTTCTGCTGTTTTCAAGCTGGTACGCTATGGATTTTAAAAATAAAGAATGCTTTTCATCCGTGAATATGGCGGGGATATTTTCCGTGTACCCATTTGCAAGCATTTGTTCATGAGATTTAAACCAAAAATAATTATGCTCGATTTCATTCATCTTTTGCAGATAGGTCAACGATTGTCCCGAATTAAAAAACGAGCCGTTCAACGCATGCAATTCTGAAAAAACCGGAGCGCTCCTGTTAATGTAAGTTAGCCCGAAATCATCAGCGAGTTTGTCAGTAATCCGAAGCGGATTTGCCACAAGATTTTCAAATTTTACGATCTGAATATTATCTGATTTTCTCGACCAGGCGGCCACATGCTCATGCCAGCTCCCGAAAGCAAATTCCCCATCAATTATTTGTATTGGAGAAAAATAACCTGGAGCAAAATTTTTAGTATATATCGCGAGAGATACTGTCGCATCACGACCATCCCTTATGAGGTAAATTACTTTATCATTTATATAATCAGAGATATTTAGTCTGTGTGTTTTTATAAAGTATGTCTTATCATCAGTACGCATTGCCGCAAGCGCATTTTCGTCAAAATGCGTATGCCCGGTAATATCCGATAGGCTTTTTGTTTTTTCTATATCATACTTGTCATTGTGAATTGAATATGTTTCCTTGCCAAAACACTGGTGAAGCAACACTCGCATAAAAGTATTTCCGGAGCGAGGAAAAGAAGCCAGCCAGACAATCATAAGATTCTCTCAATTATTGTAATGTTGTTTACATTAGATATAGTCGCTTACTGGGAATCGTACTCCGGGCAAAATGATTATAACAGAATCTGATTGCCGGTGGCTAAAAAGCATATGAAAATTTACAGATATGCCGTAAGCAGCTTCGCTACTGGAGGCCACACCCCACATGGCTTTGAAGATATGGGCCAGGTTTGATAATTCAGGCTCCATACTTTCGCATGAGCGCGCCAGGGGGCAACTTACGCTGTTCCGGCGAAGCTGTTTTTTTTATTGTATCCGCAATTTCGAGCGCAATGGATATCGGCCCGGGGGTTCATCAGAGACTGATTCCAGGCACCCCCGGCCTATGATCCCCATACGCCCAGACCATCCGGCCGTCCCCGCCATCCAGCATCCCAAACATATCGTCCATGCGTTTCAGGTGGCACAGGTACTGCCTTAAGGCCACGTTTTCCCGTTCCACGTCCGCGCCCCGCAACGTCTCCGCAATCCGTTCTTCAGTAAGCCTGCCAGGCAACCAAGGCCCGTGGGCTTCCATGGTGATGATGAAGCAGAAGACCGGATTACCGCTCTTTTTCAGTTCTTCCAGCACCCAGTCGGCTAAGGCTAAATCGCTCACGTAGGGGCCGAACTTCGGCAGATGTCCCAATTCTTCCAATCCGACGAAGCGTTCAAAGCCCAGGTTGGGCATGACCAGGTCGCGCCGGAAAAAATCTTTGGAGTAGGGGTGTACGCACCAGGCGGCGTAGCCTTTGGCCCGGAACTGCCTGGCCAGGGACCACAGAGGCTGCCGTGCCGCCAGCAGATAGGGATTCAGGCCCCAGGGGCCGAGTGCCTCCGCGCCAAGTCCGGTGAGCACCTGGAACTCCCGGCGCATGGTATAGGCGCCGTAGGCTTCGGCTGGCGGTTCAAAAGCCCGGCCAAGGGCCTTCAGGCGCTCCCAGTTGGGCAGCAATTCCCGCAGGGCCGCGCGTGATTCCTCAGGGAGCTGTTCCCGTACGTCACAGAACGATTCCGCCTGGACCAGCAGCGCATGCGGCCGTTCAGGCGCGCTGAGCGCGGCGCTCAAATCAATGGGCCAGCGGCTGTCCATGGCAGCACGGCCGCACCGGCTCAGAAAATCCGGTTTTTGCCTCCGCATCCGGCCGGCCAGCACCGGATGCAGCAGAGCGGCGCTCAATGGTCCCAGGCGGCCGGCGTCAACAGTCGCGTCGCAACTGAGCGGAAAAAGCCGGAGCAGCCAATCCGCAAGCCAGGCCATCCACCCGCGGTTCATCGCGTAAAATAACGCCGGCGGCAGTAACGCTGTGGGCAAGAGCGCCGCCCGCGCGGCATATCCGAAGGAATTCTCAAAGCATAATAAAAGGGCAAGCAAAACACAAGACGATATGGCCACAGCGATAATTAAACGGGTTGGCAGAAAGGGAAAATACAGGTGCGGAAAACGAAAGACCTGGCCCAGCAGGCAGGCATCCGCCAGCACCAGGGGTTCATGGAGCACTTTTTCCTTGGCCTGATTGACGAACAGCAACAGCAGGAGCACGCTCAGGGCCAGAAAAACTGAAGCCGCGGGGCGGCCGACCAGCGTAAAGAACAGGCAGAATAAATACAGCCCGGTGAGCGCCGCAAAAATATCGCTGCCCAGGGGAATGCTTTTTCCGGACGAGGCGGGCAACGCTTTCGGATTGACCGTCCGGCGCACGGCGCGGCGTTGGGCGAAGGCGAAGGCCAGACCGGAAATAGCCGGACAAAGGAGCGGCGCGGCTGAATCAATCAAGGCCCGTCCCCCTGGCTGGAATCCGGCGATTCGGCGTCCGGCCGCACGGTAAAGGAAAAGCGCCTGGCGAAAAAGGCGGCCAGGGGAGTGGGAAGCAGGTTCAGGCCGCGCGTGCCCAGAGCAAGCAGCCATGGAAAGGCTATTACGTCCTTGCCGGATTCCAAGCGCTTGCGGATGTGGGCGGCGGTTTTTTCCGCGCTCCAGACCCAGGGCTTCGCTCCGGCCAGCCTTCGGCTCATGGGGGTATCAACATAGCCCGGGCAGATCACGCAGATCCGGACGCCAGTGCCGGCCAGGGCCATGTTCATGGCGCGGCCGTAGCTGAGCAGAGCGGCCTTGGAGGCGCAGTAAGCCGGGGATGACGGCAAGGGGGAGAGCGCGGCCAGGGAACTGGTCAGAATCACGCGGCCCCCGCCGCGGGCGCGCATCCGTTCCAGCAGAATCGCGGCCGCGTAGATGGAGGACGCGGCATTGACTTCCATAACCCGCAGGGCATCCTCCGGAGACTCCATGCGGCCGTCCGGCAAAATGCCGGAAGACACTCCGGCGTTTAGAAAGGCCAGATCCACCGGCAGGCGCTCGTCAAGCTCCAGGAGGCGCAGGCGCATGTTTTCCCGGTCGCGCAAATCGTGGCTGGTGATGATGACGGAGCTTTCCCGGCGCAGGCAGGCTTGTTCCGCCCGTTCCAGGCGGGCCGTGTCCCGGCCCCACAAGGACATGGTACGTCCTTTGGCCGCGTAAAGGGAGGCCAGAGCAACCCCCAGCCCGCCGCCGGCTCCGGTGATTAAAACGTGGCGCGGAAAAGGCGGGGACGCTTCCGGCACACTCACTCCAGGGCCAGGGTTTTGCACAGCAGGGAGCCGCCTTCCACGCAGCCGTGCAGGCGGAGCGCCTCGGGCGGAAAATGCTCCGCAATGCTGAAGCCGTGGCGGGTGTAAAATGACAAAGCCCGATGGTTGTCGTTCCAGCAGAACAGGCTGACCCTGGACAGCCCCAGGCTTTTAGCGCGGGCCGTCGCTTTTTGCATCAGCAGGTCGGACATTTTCTGGCCATGCGTGGATGTTGTTTTCTGGCCGCGCATGTTCTCGGCCACCCAGATGGTGTTGATGTACAAGCTGTCCGGCACGGCCCGCTCCAGAATAGGCAGCACGGCTTCGATTCTGCTCGCCGGCACAAAGGAGCGCATCAGGGGCATCACTTTATGCAGCGTGGCCGGGTAGGAAAAAAGCAAACCCGCAATCTGGTTGTCTTGTTCAAGCAAAAGGATGTTGTCCAGACTGTACGCTCCGTCGCCCTGAAGCATGGCCGCGGCCAGCAGTGCCTGCGGGCTGAAGCCGCTGACCAGGTCTTCCAGCAGGTACGATGCCACGCCCTTACTGGTGGAGTCTATTATGGAAGCGACGACTTCCGCTTCATCAGCCATAGGAGAGCGTTCATGGATGGTCATGCCTGCTGTTCCTTGTCGGTTTCCAGCACAACGCCGGCTTTTTTGCGGGCTTCGCGCAGTTCCTCGGCCACTATGTCCAGGGCCGTTAGAATGTTTTTTTCTTCCTGCGCCGAGGAGAGGAAAAAGCGCAGGCGGGCCGCGCCTTCTTCCACAACCGGGTAGATGATTGGGAGTACGTTTATTTTGCGTTTGAACATGGCGCTGCCCAGCAGCCCGGCCACCAGGGAGCTGCCTACGAGAACCGGCACTATGCCGTAGCCTTCGGCATAGCCGGTGTCCAGGCCGCGCAGCTTGGCTTCGCGCAGAAAAAAAGCGCTGCGTTCAGCCAGGCGCTTCACCCGTTCCGGCTCGGCCAGCATGATCGTAAGCGCGGCGTTGCAGGCGGCGGCTATCGGTGGCGGCATGCCCACGCTGTAAACAAAACCCGGCGCCCTGAAGCGCAAAAGCTCGATCAGGGCTTCCCGGCCGGCGATAAAGCCGCCGCAGCCGCACATGGTCTTGGATAGTGTGCCCATCCAGATGTCCACTTCGGCCGCGGGCAGGCCGAAGTGCTCGGCGCAGCCTTTGCCGGTGGCTCCGAGCACGCCCAGGGAATGGGCTTCGTCCAGCATCAGGAAAGCTTTGAATTCCTTCTTCAGTTCAATCAGGCGGGGCAACCTGGCAATGCTGCCGTCCATGCTGAACAGACCCTCGGTCACGATGATCGCCCGTTGATGCCGCATTCTGGTCTGAACGAGCATCCGTTCCAGGGCGGCGCAGTCGTTGTGCGCGTAAGAATAGCGGTGCGCTCCGGAGAGCATGGCTCCCTGGACGATGGAGTTGTGGGCCAGGGAGTCGTGGTACACGGCATCTTTTGGCGTGAGCAGAGTGGCCAGGGTGGAGACGTTGGTGGCATGCCCGCTCACAAAGACCAGGGCGGATTCCGCACTATATATGGCGGCCAGGTTTCTTTCCAGTTCGCGGTGCGGCGGACGTTCGCCGGAAACCAGGCGGCTTGCGCCGGCCGACGTGCCGAATTTCTCCACAGCTTCCATGGCGGCCTTGTTCACCGCCGGATGGCCGTTCAGCCCCAGGTAGTCATAGGTGGAGAAATTAAGGAACTCCTCCCCGTCAATAACGGTGCTGCTTTTGGCCATGCCATCGTGGCAGGCGAAAAAGGGATTGTAAATCCCCATTTTCATGGCCACGGCGTTGTGCACCTGCAGCTGCTTGTAGGCGGGCATTTCGCTGAACAGGGCAAGATGCTCTGGAATGGCCGGCCGGGAAGAAATCGTGGAGCCGCTGTCCCCCCCGGGCGCGGCTTCTTCCGGCATCAGATTGCGGAGCTTGGCCTGGGCGTCCGGGGGGAGCCCGAAAAAAGAATCATTAAGCGCGCTCAAGGTGTCCCCCTTGTAATGATTGACTCAAGTTCCTTTTTAACATCGTCCGGCAACCGCACGGCATGCTGCCTGGACATGGCTTCTATGGCCCGCGATGAAGCGCTGGCCTCGCTTTCCTCTCCGGCTCCGCCGTGGCTCATGATTACGGGGTAAAGAGCTTTCGCCAGTTCCATTGTGGTGGTCTTGTCCGACAACGGTATGGTGTATCCGTCCAAAGAAAATTTCTGATCAATGGCCATGCCGAGTTCCATGGCCATAAGCGAATCCATGCCTTCCGCGGCAATGGAGGCGTCCACGGCCAGACGCTCCGCCGGCAGGCAGAGAATATCGGCTATTTCGGCGCGCAGTATTTCCGTGAGCAGACTTAAAGCTTCTTCCGGCGGGCGGGAGCGGATCAACTCCAGGGGCGGCAGATCCGCGCCGGCTTTTTTGCCCCGGTTGTGCAGCAGCAGCTCGAAGCGGGAGGAGGAAAGGGACGCCAGGGGGGATTGCTTCTGCCAGTCCATGCCGAAGTAGTGACTGGCGTCAAGCTTGTACACCAGGCACTGCTCAAGCCAGTCCAGGGCTTCGCCGGCTGTCAGGCTGCCCACGCCCAGCACGCTTTTGAGCATGGCCTGGACCTTCAGGTTGCCTTGAAGCATGCCGGTATCCGCAACAGGGCCCCAGCCGATGACCGTGGCCGGCAGGCCTTTTTGCCGCCTTGCGGCGGCCAGGTTTTCCAGCACGCAGTTGGCCGCCACGTAATTGGCCTGGCCTGGATTGCCAAAGGCCGCGGAAACGGACGAATAAAGCACGAAAAAGTCCAGGGGCGCGGTTTGCGTCGCCATGTGCAGGTTCCAGGCCCCAAGGGCCTTGGCCGCCAGAACCCGCTCCAGGCGCTCCGGCGTAAGGCCGGTTATGACTCCGTCGTCCAATACCGCCGCCGCATGGACGATTCCGGCCAGAGGCGGGGCGTCCTTAAGCGCTGCTTTTAACGCGTTTTTAAGGGCTTTGGCGTCAGCCACGTTAGCCTTGGCCACAGTGACTTTTACCCCGGCTTCGCGCATGGATTCAATGTTGGAGGCGGCCTGCTGGGTTTTTACCCCGCTCCGGCTCAGGAGAACCAGATGCCGGGCGCCGCGCAGGGCCAGGCGGTCAGCCGTGGCCAGCCCGAAGCCGTCCGTGCCTCCGGTGACCAGATAAGTCGCGTCCGCGCGAAGCCGCAGCTTGGCCTTGGGCCTGGGCAGGGGCCGCACGTCGCTTTCCTTGTCGTCCATAAGCACCACAAGCTTGCCGATGTGGCTGGACTGCTGCATGGTCTGGAAGGCTTCCACGGTCTGGACTCTGGAGTAGCAGGCGTGCGGCAGTGGGCGCAGACGGCCCTTGGCGAACTGCTCCATGAGTTCCTGGAACAGGTGCATGGTGAATTGCGGCCGCCAGCAGAGCAATTGGTCCACGTCGATGCCGAAGAAGGAGATATTGTTGCTGAACGGCTGCAGGCGCAGGGGCGAGTCAGCGTAAAAGTCACGCTTGCCGAGTTCCAGAAAGCGCCCGAAAGGCTTGAGCACTGAAATGCCGGCCGGAATGGCTTCCCCGGCCAGAGAATTCAGCACCACGTCCACACCCTGGCCGTTTGTGGCGTCCATGACCTGCTGGGCAAAGGCCAAAGAACGGGAAGAGAAGAGGTGTTTTACCCCCAACTGGCGCAGAAAGTCGTGCTTGGCCGGAGAACCGGCTGTGGCGTAAATTTCCAGCCCCAGCAGAGCCGCGGTCTGAATGGCCGCCAGGCCCACCCCGCCGGCCGCTCCGTGAATGAGAATGCGCTCGCCAGGCTGCATTGCGGCCAGGTGCTTTATGCTGTACCAGGCGGTCATGAAGGCCACGGGTATGGTGGCCGCTTCGGCGAAGGTGAGGTTTTTCGGCTTGCGCAGCACCGCGGCGGCGCTGGTGACAACGTGGGTGCTGAAGCAGGACGGGGCGAAAGCCAGCACGGCGTCGCCCACCTCCAGGCCGGCAACGTTTTCTCCCACTGCTTCAATGATTCCGGAGCACTCTATGCCCATGCCCGGCCCGGAGAAGCCGTTTTCCAAGGCCTCGTCAAGAAGCAGGCCCATGCTCCACATCACGTCGCGGAAGTTCAGCCCCACCGCTTTCACCGCTATGCGCACCTGGTCTGGTTCGGGCGTCGGCGTGGCGGCGCGCTGCCAGTAAAGATTCTGGAGCCGTCCGGGCGAGTCGAAAGTCAGGCGGGCGGCGTTGTTGCCCGCGCCAGCCCGCCGCGGTTCCGCGTTGTCGGCCCGGACCAGGCGCGGTGTGAAACTCCGTCCGCCGGCCAGGATGATTTCCCGGTTCTCCGTTGGGTTGAGCATTTCACGGATGATCCGCGCGGCGTCCGGGGTTGGTCCGTGAATATCCAGCAAAGTCGTCCGCAAGGCCGGCATTTCGTTCATGAGCACGCGGCCGAATCCCCAGAGCGCTCCCTGGTGCGGGGCCAACGGAAGGTCGTCCGTTCCGGCCGGCTGGGCCCCGCTGCAAAGCAGCCAGAGCCTGGCCTTGCAGCGGTGGGAATCCCAGGCCGAGGCCAGGGCGGCCGCGCTGCTCGCGCCATAGTTCATCAGGCTGGCGAATTCAGCCGGTTCCGGAGCTTCCCGGCAGTCATAGCCCAGAAGATCCACCAGTTCCCACTGTTCATCTTTTGGGGCCGCGCCAAAAAGGTCGCGCCAATGCGCCGTTGACAGCGGGTCGAAATCCCGCCCGCCCCTGTGAAGGGGGACTCCGGCGTAGATAAGACGGACTTCCCGACCGTTGCTTTTCAGCTCCTTCTCCAGATTCCTGGCCAGTACTCCGGATCGGGAGTCTTTTTCCCGCGCGATCAGCAGCCAGACTGAGCCGGTTTCCGGTTCTTCCGGGAAGGTCCGCTGCTCCGGCGGGGCCGGAGGGACGGCTTCCCCCCCGGCCGCTTTGCGGGCCAGCAGGAGGAAGGCCGGCGTAAGGTTGCCTTCCGGATTTTTCGCTTCCATTGTTTCGGCGAACCCGGCTTGTTCCAGAGCCCGCAGCCAGGCTTCACGCGGGTAAAAGCGCGAGTCAGGCGCGGCGTCATCAGCGTTCAGCCACCAGGCCGGATCCGCTCCGAAAGTCAGATCCGTGAAGGTGTCCGGCTGGTGCTCCAGCAGGCAGAGTATGCCGCCAGGGGCAAGCAGGGCGTGGCAGTTGGCCAGTACGGCCTGGGCGTTGTCCAGGCCGTGCAGGGAGAAATCCGCCAGGATCAGATGGTACCCGCCGGCGAGCTCCTGGGGGGGCTGCCCCAGATCCAGATGCAGGGCGCGTGCTTCCGGGGTGGAAGCAAAGGCCAGATCCAGGGATTTGGCTTCCGAAGCGTCTTTTTCCGCCACATCGTAGCGGCAGCTTGTACCAGCGACAAAGTGCAGCAAATGTCCGGCCAGCCTGCGGGAATCCACGGCCGTCTGCAGCACGCGAACAGTTTGTCCGGTTCGCCGGGAGTTAAGCACGGCCAGCAGGCATTCGGCCAGACCCCTGGTAAACGGTTGCAGGGCTGGGGAACTGGAAAAATATTCCGTAAAAAGAGCCCGCCCCGTAAGGGGGTTTTCCGAATCTTCGCCGCAGGCCAGAATGGCCGGGGTTCTTTCCATGACGTGGGAAAGCAAGGCCGCTCCCGGCAGGCATCCGGGCGCGTTGCCGATAACCGTGCGCCAGAGGGTCACGGCCGACGGACGATCGTTTGGAGGCGAAATAATCCAGCAATCGTCCTCCTGGCGAGCCAGATCGGCTTGGGAAAGCCGCAGCAGCATCTGGCGGACCCAATTCTTGTGCCGGGCGGCCACAATGCCGGACGCAACAAGCTCATCACAAGTGAACCGGCCAGGCGTGGGCGCCTTTTTGGCCAGGGCGAGCATGGTTTCGTGGGCATGGGTGAGCGCGGCGAAGCGCAGCAGCAGGCGCGGGTGGATTTCGTGCTGCTGTCCGTTTTCCGGCAGATTCAGCGCCATGGCTTTGTGCGCTGACTGGCAGAGCGAGGCCAGGCTGCCTTGGAATGGCGAAGCCTGGTCCGGATCCGGGCCGGGCAGGGGCACGTTTTTAAATACATAGGCCGAAGGCCTGAGCATTTCGCCTTCCAGCCAGAAAGCCCTGCGGAAGCGGCATTGCCTGAGGCTGAGCAGAGGTTTTCCGGAAGAATCCAGCAGATCGAAATCCGCCACTACGGAACGCGGCCCGATCCGGCGCAGCCGGGCGTGCGCGAAGACCGGAGTCCCACGCTCATACAGGATTACCCGGCCAAAGGCCGCCGGCAGAAAAGCCTGTCCGCGTACGCCGCCCTGCTGGGAGCGCAGGAGCAGGAACAAGGTGTGGAAGGCCCCATCCACCAGGGTGGGCGGCACAAGCATGCCGCTGGCGGATTCCGGCGCGGCTTCGCCGAATTTGGCCAGGACTTCCGGACCGTCTTTTCCCTGGCGCAGCCAGGCCTTTTCCACCGTGCGGAAGGCCGGGCCGTAATGCAGAAAATACTGTTCCGCGGTGGCGTAAAGGGAGTCGCGCTCCACCGGCGCTCCGAACTGTTCCGGATCCTGAACCAGCGTGGAGGCGGACGGAGTTGGGTGGGTCGCGGGCGCCAGACGGGCCCGGCAGTACTGGGTCCAATCTTCACGGCTCATATAGGCGCGGCCTTCCAGGCGCAAACCGCCGTCTTCCTGATCCGCGAGCAGGCGCACGCTTTGCGCGGAAGCGACGCTCAGGCGCATGGGCCGGAAAATGGCCACCCGCTCCAGCTCCACTTGCTCGTCAGGGTGCAGCGCGCCCCCGGCCGCCAGCATCATTTCCAAAAATCCGGCGGCCGGGAAGGGAATGCCTTCTCCAGCCTTGTGGTCGGCCAGCCATGGATAGTCCGGCAGGGAAAACACATTTTCAAAAGCCGGAGCCGCCAGGGGCAGGCGCCAGCCAAGCAGGGGATGCAGGCGTGGGGTGCCGAGGAATTCCCGGCATTCCGGGCTGTCCGGAGTCCACAGGTGTTCCCTGTTCCAGGCGTAGGGCGGCAGAACCCGGCGCTTGAAGGGGGCGCGCACGAAAGCCTTTGTATTTAATGTCCAGCCGCGCTGCCAGGCTTCCTTCCAGGCGGTTTCAAAGCGTTCCGCATCGTTGCCGTTCCGATGCAGAGTTGAGAGCACGGACGCTGAAACGCCGCTTTGCTTCACGATTTCCTGCAGGTAGCCGTGCAGCACCCGGTGCGGCCCTATTTCCAGAAAAATGCGGCAGTCCTGTTCAAGGGCTTTATTCGCGGCCGGATAAAACTGCACCGGCTTGCGCAGATTGCGCCACCAGTAGGCGGCATCCGGCAGAAAGGGTTTTTCGCCTATGGAGTCAACCGTGGAAAAATACGGCACCGCCGGTTTTTGCGGCTTTATGCCCTTGAGCGCTTCCAGAAGTTCCCCTTGGAGGTAATCCAGGAGGCGCGTGTGGAACGGATAGGGCAAGTCCAGCATTTTAGCGCTGATGCGGCGCTTTTTCCAGGCCTGCACGCATTGGGCCAGAGGCTCGGTTTCTCCGCTCAGAGTCAGGGATTGCGCCGTGTTGACAGCGGCTATTTCCACACGCCCTTCGTAAGGCTCCAGGAGTTTCTCCGCTTCTTTCCGGCTTATGTTGGCCACAGCCATGCCCCCGACCCCGCGCAGGCGGGCCTGCAGAAGGCTGCGGAAGTGAATGACCGTACAGGCGTCTTTAAGGCTGAGCGCCCCGCAGGCCCAGGCGGCCGCCACTTCGCCAACGCTGTGCCCGAACACTGCGTCCGGCGTTATGCCTTTGGCCGCGAGCGCCCGCACCAGCCCCACCTGCAGGGCGAAGAGCAGAGGCTGACTGTCTTCGGTGTAAGCGTGCGCCGTGGGATATTGTTCCGGATTTTCCATAATGGCCAGCAGGGGGCGCTGCCGTAACGGGGTAAGGCAGCCGTCCACTTCCCGGATTGCCTGGGCGAAGTCACGGTTGCTTTTCAGAAGCGCCGCCCCCATGCCGGACCATTGCCCGCCGTTGCCGGAAAACACGAATGCGCCGCGGCAATTTTCGCCAACGCCTTCCAGCACGGGCGGGTTCTTCGCCCCGTCTTCGCCAAGACTGCCGAGTTTGTGAAGCCGGCCGGACAGGGTTTCAGCCTTGACGTCCGCCACAATAGCGCGGAAGCGCAGGTGATCCCGGCAGCAGGCCAGGGTGGCGGCCGCGTCTCGGCAGGTCGCGGCGTCCGCGCCCTTCAGGTGTTCAGCCAGGTCCAGGGCCTGCCCGCGCAGGCTTTTTTCGCTTCTGGCGGATAAAAACAGCGGTGGAATGGATTCAGAAGCCGTTTTGGCGGCAATATGGGCGGCCGGGGCCTTTTGCAGGACCACATGCGCGTTGGTGCCGCCAAAGCCGAAGGAGTTCACGCTGACCAGGGCGTCTTTGCCGCACTGGGGCAGGGGCGTCAGCTTTGTGGGCACTGTCAGGTTCAGCCCGGCAAAATCAATGGC
Source organism: Desulfovibrionaceae bacterium (assembly GCA_031547305.1). GTDB lineage: Bacteria > Desulfobacterota > Desulfovibrionia > Desulfovibrionales > Desulfovibrionaceae > JAVBSC01. Next base: position 22,670 of record JAVBSC010000033.1, on the reverse strand, counting down.
CGGGTTGGGGGTGTTGAAATGCAGGTTCGGGGGGATCTGCCCGTTTTGCAGCACCAGGAGCGCCTTGATGATCCCGGCCATGCCCGAGGCCGGCTCCAGGTGCCCGATGTTGCTTTTGACCGAGCCGATGTGCAGGGAGCGCGTTTCGCGCAGGGGTTTGCCCAGCACTTCGCCGACAGCCCCGGCCTCCAGAGGATCTCCGGCCGCCGTGCCTGTTCCGTGGGCCTCAACATAGGCCAGTTTGCCCTTGTCCAGCTCAAAGCGCTCGTAAATTTCCCGCAGCAGGGCGGCCTGGGCTTTCTGGTTGGGCAGGGCCAGGCCGGTGGTGCGACCGTCGGAATTGACCCCGGTGCCGGCGATCAGGGCCAGGATGTTATCCTTGTCCTTTTTTGCCTGGCGCAGGGGTTTGATAACGATCATTCCGGCGCCTTCGGAGCGCACGTAGCCGTTGCCCGAAGCGTCAAAGACCTTGCAGCGACCGTCCGGGGACAGCATGTGGGCCTTGGAAAACCCGATAAACGGCAAGGGGCTGAGCAACACGTTCACCCCGCCCACCAGGGCCAGGGGGATCTCCCCGCGGCGCAGCGCTTCGCAGGCGCTGTGCAGAGCCACCATGGAGGAAGAGCAGGCCGTGTCCACCACCAGGCTCGGTCCGTGCAGATCAAAGGTGTAGGAAACCCGGTTGGCGATGATGCTCAGGCTGGATCCGGTCATGGAATACGGTCCGAGTCCGCCGGTATCCGCGGCGCCCCTGGCTGTATAGTCCATGTTGGAAGCGCCGACGAACACCCCGGCGCGCGAGCCGCGCAGGGCGGATGCCCGCAGTCCGGCCGCTTCAATGGCTTCCCAGGCGGTTTCCAGAATCAGCCGCTGTTGCGGCTCCATATCCATGGCTTCCTTGCGGGAAAAACCGAAGAATCCAGGGTCGAAACTTTTTATGAAATAGATCACGCCGGCCGCCCTGGTGTAGGCGTGCCCGGGCATGTCGGCGGCATTGCTGAAAAAGCGTTCCAGAGAGCAGCGTTCCGGCGGTAGTTCCGTAATAGCGTCTTCGCCGTTGGCCAGAAGGCGCCAAAAGCTCGCCAAGTCCGTCACATTGCCGGGAAAGCGGCAGGCCGCCCCGACAATAGCCAGAGGTTCCAATTGATTGCAGCGATCCGCTTTGTTGGTGTCAGCCATATTTCTACAAGGGTATGAATTACTTTTACAGAAAATTTTTTATTCTATGTGCTACTATATATCTACACAATCATATAGTCTACACTTATAAAATGCTATAGGCAACGCTAAAAAGCGGAATCGCACGTGATAATTAACCGGCGCCGGCGGCACAATCATATGGACACAACCACCTTGGTGGCCACGGCAATCTGATAAAGCACCTGCATGATATCCTTGAGGATCTGGAATCCTTTGGGATCCGCGTACGGCATGACCATGATCAGATCCCCCGGCTGGACCGGCTGGGCGGTGGCGTCCACTATCTCCCCGTTGGGGTGCACGGCCAATACATAGCCCTTGTCCGCCCGGTCGGTGAAGCCGCCGGATGCGGCCACGTAGTCCTTCATCTTCATGTTTGGGTTGTAAACCACGGATTTCGGCACCATGATTTCGCCGGTGATATGCACCACGTCCGAGCGCTGGGGTATGACCACTTCGTCGCCGTCTTCCAGCAGAATGTCCGCCGTGTGGCCCCTTTGGGTGACCACAACGACCCCGTCCGGCTGGACCATGCCCACGCGCTGCACGAAGTTCTGGACCAGATTTGCTTCCTGCACGCGGATGGCCGCTGTTTCCGCCGAGGCCGAGGGCGTCATGAGCACCGCGGATTCCAGGCGGCGCATGGAGTCGTCAATGGCCTTCTTCTGCTGGGCCACGGTGCTTTTGCGCTTGATATAAATGCCGTCCAGGTTGGCCATGCCGTTGTCCACCGGTACGTGGGCCAGAAGCTGGCGCAGCGTGGTGGGGCGCTTCACCGGATAGCGGGAAGAGCCAAGAATGGAGCCGCTTACTGAAACCATGATGGATTCGCTCGGCTTATCCGCCAGAAACTCCACAGTGTCGTTGGCCGCCAGGGTGAATTTACGGAATTCATCCAGGCTCATGTACACGTTGAACAGGTTGGCGTCGCGGGAGCCGGTCACGCTGACGTGGGAGACCGAGGGCTCCGGGGAAGCCAGGCGGGTCAGCTCATCCCCGGACATGGTCTTGCCGGCGCTTTCGTAACAGGCGTGCTGCGGAATCATGCCAAAAGCCGCGATGCTGCCTTTTTTAGGGCCCACGACTATTACGTCGCCATCCTGCATGGGCGGGGAAGCTATCCGGCCGCTCAGGATAAATGGATACAGATCGGTCCGGGAGATGACTTTGCCGCCGCGCTGCACCACGATATCCCGGTAACTGCCGCGTTCCGCGACTATGCCGCCGGCCCTGTCCAGGTAATAGAGCACGGAGTCGTTCATGCCGCCGGCGTAACGGCCCGGACTGGTCACAAAACCGGTTACGTACACAGCCACGGGCTGGGCTGTCAGCAGGTTGACGTAGGCCTCCACGTTGGCCCGGAACACCGATGACAAATAGTTGCGCACCGCATCCTTAAGCCCTTTCTGGTTAAGCCCGGCCACCGGCACCGGGCCGATTTCCGGCACGAAGATGTTGCCCTGCTGGTCCACCATAAGGGTGTCCGTGTAGCTTCTGGACCCCCAGATGTGAATGAGGATGCGATCCCCGGGCATGATGGTGTAGGAACTGTTCGTGCCCTCCTGGTAGGTGCCGGCGAAGCGGCCCTGGAACAGGTTGGCCCCGAATGGCGGGAAGATATCCGGTTTGGCCACGTAGCTTTGCTGGGACCAGGCCGGCCCGCCAATAAAATTCTTGGCCTGCCGGGGATTGTCCCCGGGCACGTACAGGGGCTGGGCTGAGCCCGGCAGGGGACTCTGCATGCCCTGGCCGGAGGGCAGGCCGGAGGGAACGGCGGTTTGATAAGGCATGGCCGAGGCGGGCGTTCCCCCCTGAAGCGGCGCGCCACCCTGGAGCGGCACGCCGCTCGGGGTTGTCTCCATATTCGCGGCCAGAGCGGCCAGGGGACAAAGAAGCGCCAGAACTCCGGCGAAAATGAAAATCAATCTGCGCAGCATCTAAACCCCCATATGATCGCGGATGGAAGCTATGGTAAGAGAGATAATGCCAAAAATCACGACAAAGGCCACAAACCCCAGAAGCGTGAACAAAACCGGCCTGGGGTACAAGGACTCCTGCGGCAGGGTGGGCGGCTGGAACGGCACCAGATAGCGCGACTGCGCCGCGGCTTTGACCCTGGCCACCTCGTACATGGACATGGAGGTGACCAATTGCTGGTTGGCGAACTCTTCCTCTGTGAGCAGGTTTGAATAGTCGCCAACCAGGGAGCTTATGGAGTTCCGGGCGGAGTGCAGTCCAGCCAGACGGTTTTTTTCACGGACGATTTGTTCCTTCAGGGAACTCAGCCGGACCTGGATGTCCAGCACCCTGGGGCTGTTTTTCTGCATCAGTTGCAGAGTAGCGTTTAATTCCGCCTCGGTGCCGGCGGCCTCGGCCTCCAGTCTGCCGATGACATCTTCCAGGCCTTTGGCGGTTATTTGCGGATCCAGCATGGAGTGGGAATCCCTAAACTTCTGAATGGCGGCCCGCGCTTCCATGAGCCGTTTTTCCGCCAGGCGCACTTCCTCCCGGGCCAGGCGCATGGAGTCCTGGTTGGCCCGGCGGTTCATATCGTTGATCAGCTCCTCGCTGTAGTGCATGATGGTTTCATTGATTTTTCGCGCCATCTCCGGGGTATAGGCCTTTACCTCCACGCTCAGGTAGCCCTTGTCCAGATCGTAGGCCACGGCGACCAGGCGCTGCCAGTAGGCCAGGAGTTCCTCTCGGGTGGGGCTGGCCCAGAGCCGGGAATAGACATCTTTGGACTTGTCGGCAAAGTGCCCGCGCAGGTCAACGGCCTGGGCAACTTTACCCAGCATGTCCGGCGACAATATGTAGTTCTGCACAATGTAGGCGTCGGCTATGGCTCCGCCCGGGGTGAGCATGCGCATGGCCGCGCCTACGTCCGGCTCGTTGTTGCGCACGGCGAAATGGGCTTCGGATATGTACATGGGCGAGTGGATGAAGGCCAGGTATACGGCCAGAAGCACCGTGGGAACGAAAACGAAAAATTTCATCAGGCGGCCGGTCCGGCCGGATTTTCTGAAAAATCCGGCCGTGAAGTTCCTGAATGATCCGCCGGTTTTTTTGGGGGCGGAGAGTCCGCCTATATTCTGAGTAGCTTGCATTTTTAAGCCTTTGCCTGCTCTTTGGTAAATCCGCAGCATACCCGCAGATAGTATTCCTCCGATTCTTCCAGGGAAGGAAAGCTCAGCAGTTTTCCCTCATGCAGAACCAGGGCTCTCCGGCAGTGCTTGCGAATGGTGTCCGGGCTGTGGGAAACCACCAGCAACGTGGCTTCCTTGCTGCGTTCGTTGAAATAGGCCTCGCTTTTTTTGCGAAACACGGCGTCGCCCACCGCGGTCAGTTCGTCAATCAGGTAGTAGTCAAAGCGGAAGGCCATGCTCAGGCCGAAGAGCAGCTTGGCGTTCATGCCGGAAGAATAGGTACGCACCGGCATGTCCAGATAGTCGCCCAGTTCGGAAAATTCTTCCACAAAGCGCACGACTTCCTTATACGGCTCGTCGTACAGGCGGCAGACGAAGCGCAGGTTTTCCCGCCCGGTCAGTTTGTAGTTGAACCCCCCGGAAAAGCCAAGCGGCCAGGAGACGCGCGCTTTTCTTACAATTTCTCCGGAATCCGGAATCTCACCGCCGTTGATCAGCCGGATCAGCGTGGATTTGCCGGCTCCATTGCGTCCCAGAATGCCGGTGTTCACCCCGGGCGGAAAATCCTGGGAAACGTCGTCCAGAACAATCCGCTTGCCGCCGTGGGTTTTATAGGCTTTGCTCACTTCACGCAGGGCGATCATGAGGACAACACTTTGTTTCTGGTGCCGCGTTCCATAAGAAACCCAAGGGCCAGCATGACCGCTGAAACACAGAAGAAGATTTCGGGGTGAAACTCCCTTGGCAGGGCCAGGCTGCTGAAACAGCTGCGGGTGAGTTCAATATGTATCATAATGGGATTGAGCAGGAGCAGTTCCGCCATGGGGCCGCGCATGGTGCCCCTTACGGAAAAAAAGATGCCGGAGGTAAGGAACAAGATGCGCAGGACAATGGGCATGAGTTGCTCCACCGCCGGCACATAGGCGGCCAGTGAGGCCAGGATGAGCCCAATGCCTATGGAGAAGGCCGCCAGAGACAGCATTACGACTATGAAGCCGGGGATATTAAGCAGTTGGAGCGAATAACCGGCATAGCGGAAGACGCAGAAATACAGGAGCATGATGATCAGCTCCGTGCCGATGTTCACCAGGGCCCCGCTGAGGGCCAGGTCCAGCGTCTGCACGCGGGAAAAAGACAGCAGGCTGCGGTTGGACTGCACCGCCACCATGATTTTGCTCAAGGTGCCTTCGAACATGAACCAAGTGATGAAACCGAGCAGCAGAAAGACGGGCATGGGCAGGTTGCCGGGCGTATGCATGCCGGTGGCGGCGCGCAGAGCCCAGAACACGGCGAGCCCGAAACCGGTTTTGATGATGTTCCACAGGTAGCCAAGGCGGGATTTGCCGCGCATGTCGCCGAGTTCCCGCAGGGACAGAGCCCACAAGACCCGGCCCTGGGTGTGCAGGGCCTGCAAGAACGATCCGTTCATAAGCCTTTGTCTGCGTCCGGAATATCCATAAATATCGCTGGTATAAGCACCCAGGCTCCGTCGCGCAGGCACATGGCGCGCAACTGCCCCGGCCTGCCTTCCCGCTGGAGAGCTTCATAGCAGGTTTCGCCCAGAGCGGACAGATACGGCTTGCCGGCGCTGACTTCCACCTGGCGGCCGGAGTCGCGCGCTGTTACGGTCTGGCCAGGCGTGAGGCTTCCCGCGGGCTGGTGGGGCTGGGCGCCGGACGGCGCGGCCGGCTTGGGGCCGGCGGCGCAGCCCGCCGCGGCATGGATCAGAAGAGCCAGAAGGACCAGCGAACCGGCGCGGGCGAGGCAAAATTCCTTTCGGGGCAAGGTATGCCCGCCGGTGGTGACAAATGGCAAAAGGTATTTGAATATATTACGCATATATTAATCCGATCGCGTCATTTTTTCCAAAAAACGCACTGTTGTTAAGATAAACCTGTGGTATAGTTACGATGATATACAACCACCAGCAATGCATAGCCAAGACTATTTACCCCCTGGGGAGCGGTTTGTCCATAGTTTTGCCTGGTTGCGTTTAGGTCTTTGCGGGGCCGGCATCGGATGTTTGGGGTAAAAGGAAAACGCCATACCGGGATTTATCGGCAAATCCAGGTATGGCGTCCAGAAATGAAAGCGTTTGCGATATGTCCAGTGCCGCTTGACGCGGCATTGAAGCTTTTCAACTTTGAGATTTTCCATCCGACACAATTCTTTGGCGGTACGGAGCGTTGCAGCGCCCGCGAGTTTTTCGCAGGCGTAATTTGCTCTAAGTGCGCATGGACAGGCGCAGAGGCTGCTGGCCTGGCGCTTGCTCGAACTGCACGGCCGTGCCGTAACAGGTGAAGAATTTGCTGCCGTCCGGGTGAAAGGCCACGTTTTCCTGGTAAGAAACTATGGCCTGCGCGCCCTTGTTCACGGCTCTGGCGGCCATGCCGAAAAAGGCGTCCTCGGAGTCGAACCCCCGGCAAACCACCAGGCCCAGCACTTTGCCCACCTTGCGCTCGTCATCCAGGCAGGATGTTGTGACAACCGGAAACCGGCCGGTGGTAAAGAGTTCTTTTACCCTGTCCAGATTTTCCACTTTGGCTGTGGCCGGTTTTTTGTTTTTTTCACGCCCGCCGAGTAAAAAGAGCATAAGGCCTCCCGAGTTATACGTATTACAAATTTTTGCTTGAAGGCAAGTGTCGCTTTCCCATATGCAATCTTTTTGCCATCAGGATAATATATTGTAATAATTTAGTTTGTATCCCATGCCGGGAGCGCCGGATCAAAAAAATGACGGACCTGAGGGGCGCTGGGCCCCACGGCCAGATCGTGCTTGTGCTTTTGCCTTTGCTGGCGCTAATATGCGGGATTAAAACCGTGGCTGTTTCTGAAGGAGGCCGGCTTTGCGCAGGTATGGAACGTTATATGCGGTGTTGTTTTTCTTGTTGCTTCTCGGCCTGCACGGTTGCGGCAAATTCGGCCTTTTCGGTGGCGGCGAGTCCTCCGGCTCCGGCAGGACCGGGGCCAAAACCCAACGCGGCACCAAGCCGTACACCATCGGCGGCAAGACCTATTATCCTTTGCTCTCCGCCCACGGCTACAGCGAGGAGGGCGTGGCCTCCTGGTACGGCCCGAACTTTCACGGCAAGCAGACGGCCAACGGCGAGCGCTACGACATGTACGGCATGACCGCGGCCCACAAAATTCTGCCTTTTGAAACCAGACTGCGGGTGACCAACCTGAACAACGGCAAATCCATAGAAGTGCGGGTAAACGACCGGGGTCCCTTTGTTGCCAACAGGGTCATAGATTTGACCAAGGCCGGGGCCGAACGCCTGGGCATGATCGGCGCGGGCACGGCCAGGGTGCGCCTGGAAAGCATCGGCGCGGTCAAGGGTTTGCAGGACGGCGACCTGAAGGGCTCCTTCTACGTGCAGATCGGGGCCTTTTCCGTCAAATCCAACGCGGAGGCGCTTAAAGCCCGCATGAGCCGGCGCGGCGGAGTCAGAACCGTGTACGCGGACCAGGTTAACATGTGGCGCGTGCAGGTGGGGCCGTACCCCAGCCTGGCAACGGCGGAAAACGCGGCGGACGGTTTGAGCGGAGAATTCGGCCAGGCCTTTGTTGTGGCGGATTGACGCGAACCCGGCATCATCCCGGGCCAAGAATAATCCGCGTTCCTCCGCTCAGGCTGTCCATGCCGGCTGCGGACAGCATGCCGATTTTTTGCTGAAAGAGCCATTCATCCGCCGCGCGAAGCTGGCCGCAACCGGCAACGGACTCAGTATGGATGTTAATATCGATAGCTTTGGCAAGAGAATTATTTATCTAAGTCCGGCTCTTAGTTACTCCTGGCAATGCGGGCAGAACACCGTTCCCCGGCCGGCCACGCGGGTCGCTTCCAGGGGCTGGCCGCAGGTTTTGCAGTCCTCGCCTTTTCTGCCGTAAACGTTGAAGCTGTTCTGAAAAGCCCCGGCATTGCCGTTGGCGTCCCGGTAATCCCGGATGGAGCTGCCGCACTGGGCGATGGCTTCCTTAAGAATGCTCTGGACCTCGGAACAAAGTTTTTCCAGCTTCTTGACCTCAATATTCTGGGTGAGGGCATCCGGCCTTATGCCGGCCCGGAACAGCGCCTCGTCCGCATAGATATTGCCTATGCCCACAATGACGCTCTGGTCCAGCAGCAGCGCCTTGACGCGCCCGCGCCGTCCGGCGAAGCGCTTGGCCAGCGCTTTGGGTTTGCTGAGCAGCGGCTCCGGACCCAACTCCGCCCAGAACTTCCAGTCAGGCAGTTCTTCCTGCCTGGCCAGGCGGCAGTAGCCAAAGCCGCGCATGTCGTCAAAAAACAGACGGCGATCCGGCTCTCCTCCCGCCGCGCCGGGCGCGCTCAAATCAAAAGTCAGCTTGGTGTGCTTGTGCGGCTCAAAATCCAGCGGGTGCACAAAAAGCCTGCCGGTCATCTTCAAATGAAAAACCGCCAGCAGCGGCTCCTCCTCTTCGCCTTTTCCCGGCAAAGACAGTTCCAGCACGGCCAGCTTGGCCCGGCGCCAGGCCGCGCTTATCCGCGCGCCCTCCAGCCTGTCCAGCCAGTCACGGCCGGCCGCCAGAGTGCGCTCATTATACAGCTTCGCGCCCAAAATCCCGCATCCCAGCACCTGCGGCGCCAAAGTGCGAATAACCGTTTCAACCTCCGGCAGCTCCGGCATATCAAAATCCTTTTTTGTTAAAATGCGTTTTTTCGTTTTTTTAGTTGGGGACGGAGTCACCCCGCATAAAACCTATTCCGCCATATGCCGCATAATGACTTCGGCCGGGGGCATGCCGGGGTGGATGGGCATGAGGGCGAGCTTGCGATAGTCGGCCGGGGTATCCAGGTCCAGCTTAACATCCGGCCGGTGAAGCCGGGGGTCGGGCGGATCGAAAGTCAGTATTTTGTAGGCGGTCGGATTATCCCAGATGTAGGAAAGGCAGTGTTCGCGGTGTTCCGGCTTTACGGCTTTGGCGTTGAGAGACTCAAGCAGAGGGAAGGAGATCATTTCCGCGCCCAGGCCGTCCGGGTAGAGGTTATGGCGCGGGATATGGTTGTAGGCGTAGTCGCAACCGATTTGTTGTTTATCGAAGTAAAAGCGGATCAGGTTGTCTATTTCCTCGCCCCAGATGATTGGATTGTCCGCGCAGATCCTGACGATATGCGTGGCCTCATGCTTGCGCCCGGCCTGGGCGAAGCGGCCGAGCACGTCGTCTTCAGATCCCCGGAAAACATTGACGCCCTGGGATTCCAGATGATCCGCCAGCGCGTCATCCTCGGGTTTCTCCGTGGTGGCCACCACCAGGGCGTCCAGCAGTTTGGCGCGGCCCACCCGTCTGGCCACCCAGTCGATCACCGGCAGACCTTTAAGGCAGAGCATCATTTTGCAGGGCAGACGCTTGGACCCCATGCGGGCCTGGATAAGGGCGACGATATTTTGTTGCGGCATCTTTAAAAATCCTAGTTAAGCAAGGCGGTTATGCGCCGGATGACTCCGGCCTTGTTGGAACGAAAGTCAAAGCGGCTTTGACGCTGGTGGAGCAACTCGCGGTATTCTGGGTCAAGGAGCTTTTGAAAAGCTTTTTGCAGGACTCGCGGCCTGAATGGATGCATGACCCCCAGGTATTCGAAGCCGTTGCGCGGCCGGGCGAACTTGTGCAGGCTTTCGCGCGGGTGATGGGCCAGAATGATGGCCGGAACGCGCATGTGCGCCAGTTCGTAAACCGTGCGGCCGGCCGAGCACACCGCCAGATCCGCGTTTTCCATAACCTTGGACATGACGTTGGTGGCGTAGGTAAAATTTATGCCAGGCATGTTCAGGTAATCCAGGTGGTTTTGCAGGGATTCCTTATGCGCGTAGCCCGGCCCGGCCACAATATCCACAGTCAGGCCGCGCTCCCGGATCAGGGGCAGCAGGGCGTCCAGAGACCGGCGGGTGAAGTCCGAATCGTCCGTGCCGCCGAAGCTCAGGATAATCCGCTTGAGGTCGGACCGGAATTCATTCTGCCGGGCGGCCAGAAATTCGTCCCTCAGGCAGAAGTTTTTGTAGCCGTACAGATGGCGCGGATCGCCGTTGCGGCCTTGTTCATACAGGGCGTTCACCACCAGGTCGGCCAGGGCCGCGCCCGGGCCTTCGTCCTCAAAATTGACGGCCGGGATGCCGGCGCTTTTCAGGGCGCGCAGGTAGGCGGCGTCCGTGTCCAGAATATCGTTGATCACCAGGTCCGGCCGCAGGGACAGCACTTCGGCGGCCAGGTCGTCGCTTTGCTGGACCTTGGTGCGGTAATCGCGCTCGGTAATCTGGGCGGCGGCCAGCTCGCTTCGCCGGGTGCACAAAAAGCTGATGCGATGGTCCGCGATTTCATGGGCCAGCATGAGCGCCCGGAAAATGTGCCCCATGCCTATTGCCGCATACCCGGCCACCACAAAGACGATATGGCGGCGCTGGAGCAGTTTTTCGCATATCCACCAGTCCTGATAGCTGTTTATCTCAACGGCCCGGTCGTTCATGAAGTAGGGTACTATTTTGGCCGGGCCGCCCTGCTTGAGGGCGGAACTTTTCAGGATGATTATGGATTTCGTCTCGACGTAAGCGTTCTTCGCGCCGTCGTCAAAAAGCAGTGTGTCCAGGCGGTCCACGGACTTCCAGACGCGCTGCCGCACGCTTTTGACGGAAACCAGTCCGTCCGCGTCCTTGGCGCAAAAATGCGTCCAGGCGTCTTCCAGGTCTTCGGCGGTGATCAGCGGGGCTGAGGCCCGGTATATTATCAGATCCGTGTACTCATCGGACAAAAGTTCCAACTGGGCAAGCAGGGATTTGACAATGTCCAGGGAGTTTATTGTAAGTTTTGGATCCCGCGTGAACCTGACGCCGTTGCGCGCGCAGATCAGCGAAATTTCCTCGCTGTCCGTGATCACGTGCACGTCCCGGCTTGGCGCGATTCTGAGCGCCGTGTTCAAAGCCCGTTGTATAAGCGTTGCTCCGGCCAGTTTTTTGACCAGCTGATCCGGAATAACCGCGCTCTTTTTTATAGCTGGTATGACGATACAGCGTTTTTTATCAGTTTGTGGCACAGGATGGCTCCAAGAGCGCGCTACGCGCTTTTTTCAGAATAGGAAGCGAGACGTGGCGGCCTTGCCAAGACCGTCATGGAGCCCTGGGGCAGCCGGCGTCGCGGTATGGAACAACGCCGGAAGGGAGCGGAAAGGGCGGGAAGACGTTCGGGCGTTGCCAAGTAAACTCCGGATGTCGGGAAGATGTTTTAACCTGTTGTTTTTAGTGCTGGCAGGGGGATGAGTCAAGGGGGACCGGCGGCTTGAAAATTGGCGGGGCGATGGGGTATAAGGTCGGGGCCGGCACCTCCATGCCCGAAAAAGGCTGCCCGGGGGAATGAAACGGTATGGGATCGCGGTCATGCCCGGAATTTTAGTAAAAGTTTACGCGTCGCTCTTTCCCGCGGATTTGCCGTGCGCCCAGGCCCTGCACGAAGCGCTCGGCCCGTTCATCGGGCGCGATGAGGCGGAGAGGTCCGTTACTCTGGAGCGGGGCCTGCTGAATCTTGGCTACGAGGGGAGGTATTTTCCCCTGGAAGAAGCGTTGGAAATTTTGCTGGCCTGCTCGGCGAGAGGGGCTTCCGGCAGGCTGGATTACCTGGATCTGGAAGCCTGGCGGATGATTCGCCATACCATCAGCCTGGGATTGGTGGAAACGGCTTCGGCCAGCCTGAACAACGTGCTGGATTATTCCGGGTTTTAAAGCTTGTCCAGCATAATCTGAAACTCCTGCTGGCTCAGATGCAGGTGGTTTTCAAACTGTATCCCGCAGCAACCGTCGCCAACCCAGCTGATCCGGCCGCGTTTTCCTTCCAGCATCAGCAGCCCCTGCGTCAGGCTGGACAAATACACTTCGGAAAAACTCGGAGCGTCCAGCGGACCGCATCCGGATGGCAAGGCAAGGCGCGCCCCGCCCAGGCTAAGGTCGGAGATCATGATGCGGATTTCGCCTTTTCCCAAAACATGCAAGGTTGCGAAGCAGGGGGTATCCAGCGGCACCCGATCCAGTTTGCGGCGATTCATGGCTATTCCGGGACTGTTATATGGTTCTTCAGGCTATTCCCGCTCGCGTGTGAAAAAAGAGCTTATGATGGCGGCATCGTCGCCGGAGGCGCCGACGCCCAGCTCCGCATCCGCCCCGCTGCATACGAAACCGCCGTCCACCAGGCTCACATAGCCGGCTGAAAGAACCCTGGCATAGGGCATTTGTTCGCGCATGTCCATGTGCTCCACGCGTTCAGGAAAAATGAACGGAACGGCCTTGCCGGAAAAATCCTGGAATATGATATACTTCATCTGCAACTCCGTTGGATTGTCCAGTGGATGATACTAAAAGCCGTTTTAAAATCAAGCTTTGATGCCGGGTCACGCCTGGCCGGCTCCGCCGCCGCGGGAGCCTGGATGACTCTTGCCTGTTGGCGTTTGGGGGGAGCGGGAAATGAGTTTTTCATTATCACGCTTTTTATTATTGCAATTAAATTGTTGTGTCATTTTACTGCAGTTCAAGCATATTAGGGCTCCTGGCAATGGAATTTCTTGCAAGCCATTTTGGGTTGTAAAAATAGGCTATGTCATCCGCGGAAAAAGCATCTCGCACTGTCCCGCCGCAAAGTCAGGCCCTGCGTGGAGCACATCGCGCTCCTTCCGTGCGTGGGCAGTTGCACAGCGGCCATTTTTTTATCGACTCCTTGGGGCCGCCGTCAATTCTGCTTGTCCGCTGCATATGGTGATTTTGAGATGCCCGTTAGTCTCTTCTAAAAAATTTTCCTTTACAAAAAAAGATTGCCAAACGCGTCGCGTTGCTATATTGAAAGGCATGTAACTTCGCTATGCGTTTTTTATACTTTGACGGAAGGAGAGAACGGTGGAAAATCACATTAAGGATGCACTGGAAATTGTCAAAGCGCAGGCCAGCGTGAGGACAATGACTGAAGAAGAAATTATTTCGATGGTATATAAGCTTACAGAAGGTATCAGATCCATAGGCGAAATAAAGCAGGAAAGCGCTGAAAGTGCTGGAGAGTCCGCCATAGATCCGACTAAAGCCATAAAAGAAAAGTCAATAACGTGTGTGGAGTGTGGTCGTTCTTTTAAGCTTTTGACTAAAAAACACCTGGCGACGCATGGTCTTACTTCGGATGAATATCGGGAGCGTTGCGGCTACAAGAAAAATATGCCGCTGGTATGCAAGAATTTACAGCGCGAGCGCCGCAAAAAAATGAAAGATATGAAGCTGTGGGAACGCAGAAGGGATAGTTCCGCGACTAAATAGCCCAACGCTACAATATTGTGCCGAAACAAGACGCCTCTTTCCGGTCGGAATGCTCCGCTGCCGGATAAGAGGCGTTTGTTGTTTATTGTTTCTGCTGTTTGTTTGCGGAGCAAACACTGTAAAATCCGTAAGGTGTCCGCGTGTGGCGGCTCAGGCGCGCGAAAAATCGACTTCCCTGCGCCGGGCGAGCAAAAATACGGCCAGGGCGCCGATCATTTTGCTTATGGTCATGATCAGTACGGAAGATACAGAGAATATGCCCACCAGGTACAAAAACACCGCACTGTCCACCGGCGTGCTTATGGCGCTGGAGAGCAGAATCCTCTGGGAAAAAGGCCGGCCCGTGTATGTGTATACGGCCCAGTCCAGAAACTCTCCGCTTAAAAAGGCGCACATGCTGGCCAGGGCCACGGCCGGATCCGCCATGAGCCAGCTGATCGCGCCGCCCACAAGCATGGCCGGCAGCACCAGATGACCCACGGCCCGCTGGGCGTAGTCACGGATTACAAAGGTAAAGCCCACGACCAGAGCCACCGGCGACCACAATTCACCACCAGGCAGGGAAAGCAACGGCACAACGCTGAACGCCACGTTGACCAGAACCACGCTGAACACATATAAAGCAACATACCACACGGTCTGAACCCTCAATCTTAAGAATGTTCTTAAACAGGGATTTTGTGTATCTAAACCACTGCTAAAGGTAAAGACCTTAAACGCAGCCCAGACAACAGGAAATTTGTATGCCCAAACAGCAGGCGAACAGAAAAATAAGTGAAACCGCCGGATTGACAAAACTCGGCAAGGCCGCGTCCTACCGTTTTGACAATCCCGGCCCGGATATTCTGGAGGCTTTTCCCAACCGCTACCCGGAACGCGACTACGTGATTCAGTTTGAACACCCGGAAGTCACGAGTCTCTGCCCCATGACCGGCCAGCCGGATTTCGCGACCATCCGGGTGCGCTACGTGGCCGGCGAGCGTTGCGTGGAATCGAAATCCTTCAAACTTTATATGGCCGCCTTTCGCAACCACGGCTCCTTTATGGAAAGCCTGACCAATAAAATAGCCGACGATCTCGTCAATGTTCTCGCTCCCCGTCGCCTGACCGTGGAAGGTTTTTTCAATGTGCGTGGAGGAACCGCCATCACAATTCGCGTGGAGCACCTGGATCGGTCTTTGCCGGCCGCCAGGCAAAAGAATTTGAAGGAGCTCTGGTAATGCCATCCTTATATTAGGATCGATCCTAATATAAGGATGCGCAATTTTTCCCGCCAGCAATCCAGAGCGGCGCCTGTGGCGGAACGGGCCGATTCCCGCTCATTTATTCACATACAGGGTGCGGGTGGGGTAAGCGAAGGTTATGCCTTCCCGCTCAAAGCGTTCCATGAGGCTGAGGAATATTTTTTCCTGCACGGCCAGCAGGGCTGCCAGGTCTTTGACTCTGGCCTTGAAAACCACTTCGAAGTCCAGGCTGGATTCGCCGAAGTTTATAAAGTGCGCTCTGGTCATGGAGGCATTGGCCGAGCTTACGGCCTCGTCGACCATAGCTGGGATGGCTTTGACCTGGGCCACCGGGGTTTCGTAGGCCACGCCAAAGCGGAAGGTCCGGGAACGCTCCCGCAGCCTGGCGTAGTTGGACAGATATTTTTTGGTCAGGTCGCCATTGGGGCAGACGATCATTTCACCGGAGATGCTGCGGATGCGGGTGGTTTTCATGCCGATGGATTCCACGGTTCCGGAGATGTTGTCCCAGGCCACGGCGTCGCCAATGGAGAAGGGCCGATCTATAAGGATGGCCAGGTAGCTGAAAAAGTCCGCCAGGATGGCCTGGCCGGCCAGACCGACGGCCACGCCCACAATGCCCAGGCCGGCTATGATGCTGGAAACCTGAAATCCCATGTTGTCCAGCAGAATGGTCAGTCCCAGAGCCCAGATTATAGTGCGCACTATGGGCATGACCGCCTTTCCGACGGTCTGGTCGCCGCCGTGCTTGTTGCCGCGCAAATAGAGATCTGTGAGCAGGGAAGCCAGATTGGCCAGAAAACGGACTGTCCGCCAGGTAAAGAGAATAAGAAATACAAAATAGATGAACTTGGTCAGACCGGGGGAAAAGGTCAGGGAATTAAGAGCCATATAGGCTGGCATTAAAAATTGCAGCAGCATGAAGGATGAAACCACTTCTCTGGTGAGATCCCTGTCCAGCTTGCCTTGTTTGAGGTCGGCCTTTTCAGACCATTGCTGGAGTTTTTTGCCGATAAATTTATTTATGGCCAGAAGCACGCCGATGCCGAGCACGGCGGCTATAAGCGCGCCAAGGTATTCGGACAGGGTGTTCTTGGAAAATTCCGCATATAAAATATCTGCGAATTGCGCTGGCACTACGGACAATTTATTGGACGGCATGTTCACTCCGGCATGCGGGCTGAGCCCGAGGCTTTGGCGTTGCAGGACAGGTGCGGGCAAAAGCGCAGCGCTTCTGCGGTCAGGCGGGAATTTTTACCCTGGCCCTGGTAAAGATACAAAGGTTCTTCAAAAACTGGTCCCTGGGCGCTTTTTTCAGCTTCAACCAGAAAAAGGGCGGCTCCTTGGCCTTTTTTATTATGCACCGGCAGGATGCGCCCGGCCCTGAGGCCGGACCGGCGCAGCGCCTCCAGCAAATCGTCCAGGCGCTCCGCCGGGAAAATCAGACAGAATCCGCCGTCACGCTTCAGGGCCAAGGCCGCGCAATCCGTAAAATGCTGTAGAAGGCCCGGTTCCGCGAACAGTGCGGCGCGTCGGGATTCGCCGGCCGGAAGGCGCCCCCGGCCCGGCAGCCGATACGGCGGGTTGGCCGCGACCAGATCCGTTTTACCGGCCCAGCCGGCGGTCCAGTCCGGCTGGCCGGGCGGGACGCGCTTTGGCAGCAGGGAATCCCGCTCTCCGCGCAAATCATGGCAGCGGGCAAAAAAGCGCGCTTCAAACCCAAGTCGGCAGGCATTGGCCTGGGCGGCCAGCGTCAGTGTTTCTTGCGCGTCCACGCCCTGGGCCAGAGCGTTCGGCGCGCCCAGAAGCAGGCCAAAGGCAACCACCCCGCAGCCGCAGCCCAAATCCAGAAGGCGTGGCCGCTCCGCCGCAAGCCCCTTCCGCTTAAGGCGGAGCAGGCCAAAAGAGGCCAGCAGCAAGGCGTCCAGGGAAAAACGGAAAGAGCCGGCCGGTTGGTCAAGCCCGCGGGGGAAGGCCAGGCGGGCCTGGATCTGTTGCTCTTGCGCGGGTATATCGGTCATGATCAACGCGTATATCTTGTCTGCGCCCGGACGGCAAATACCGGAAGTAAAATAAAAATACGCCGGAGTGCGTGGACACTCCATAAAGGAAAGGCGCGAACCATGGTTCGCGCCTTTTAGGAGCCGGGCACCCGGCACTACCGTTACCGCTGCTTCCTTTCGGACCTGACGGGGTTGGCGGCGTTACCGCCGTCCGGCTCCTCGCCCCTGTCTTTAACAGGGACCATCTGTTTATCTTTCGACTCCACAGCTGTCAAGGCCCACTTTTCAGCCCGTCCAGACGATCCTGTTCCGGCCTTCGTCCTTGGCCCGGTACAGGCGCTTGTCCGCCAGAGCGATCAGGGCCTCCCGGTCCATGGGGGCCTGGGGGGAGCTTTCCGCCAGGCCGATGCTCACGGTAACCCGGATAGTCTGGCCGTTAGCCGTGAATATGGACTCCGCAATATGGCGGTGAATGCGCTCGCAAACGTGCAGACAGTCATTCAGCGGCGCGCCTGGCAGGCAGAGGAGCATCTCCTCGCCGCCATAGCGCACGGCAAAGTCGGACTCCCGCCGGATAAAGGACTTCACTATGTCGGCCACTGATTTCAGAATGACATCCCCGGACTGATGCCCATAAGTGTCGTTGACCTTTTTGAAATAATCTATGTCCAGCATGGCTATGGACAAAGGTTTGCCCATGCCGGAGCAGCTGTTTATGGACTGGTGCAGGTTTTCGTCAAGGTATCTGCGGTTCTGCAGGCCGGTTAACGCGTCCGAGGTGGAAACCCTGTTGAGCTGGTTGATGATGGACGGGATTTCATTCTGGAATTTCGTGTCCTTTATGTCCACAGTCATGCTTTTGGTGATGTCTTTGACCAGCTCGACCACCAGGTGGCGTCCGTAGAGGTGGATGGGCACGGAAAATATCAGCAGCACGGAGTTGTTGACGTATTCAAGCTTGACGATTGCGTCTTTGGAGTAATGCGCCCGGATGGAGCTGCAATTTTTGCAGCGCGCATCCGTGCCGAGCACGTTGTTGCAGGAGACCTTTGTCTGCACCAGGACGCCTTTTTCCAACTCCATGACCACGCCTTGCTCGGCGTCCACAATGCGCGAAAGATCGAACAGGCCTATAAGGATTCCGGTTTCGGCCAGCACAGACTGGAGATCCGAGTAATTTTCGCAGCTCATTTCCGCGTCTCCCGCGTTGCAAAAAAGATGCGCCGGTTTTGTTTTAATGAAGATTCTTTCTGTATGAATTCCAGCCAGCCATATATTCTTGTTTTTAGAAAAAGGCCAGCTAAAAATAATATTTCAGCTTATTATGCTGTTATAATGACGGGTCTGTGTTTCGCGGCCGCGGGATTATTTTTCCGGAATCATCAGGAGGGGGGCTGATTCCGGAGCTGGCTGCAGCCAGGCTGGCTGGGGCAGGGAAGGGTCCAGGACCACGAAGGAATTTTTGGAGCTCTGGCCGGTGGAATCCAGTGCGGAAACCACGTGCCGTCCGGCCTTGAGCGGCCAGAACAAAGTTTCGCCGGCCTTCTGCTCCCCGAAGAACTCTTTGTCCACATACCAGTAGACCGTGCCGCGCGCTCCTTCGCAGGCCAGGGGCAGCTTCATGTTCTGTGCTCCCGGCACCAGCAGGATGCGGGAATCCGGCCTTGGGGAACTGATGTTCACCCTGGGGCCGGGCGTGGGCGGCATGCCCTCCGCGGCGGCGTAATCCGCCAGCTCCCTGGGCCAGAGCACCGTAAGCTCACCCTGGCGCAGCACGTGCATGGAGCAGGGATGCGGGCGGCTTACATCGCGGATGAACGGCCTGGTAAGCAGAATAGGGCAGTGCGGCCCGGCCGGCATGCCGGACAGGGCGCAGCTCCGCCGGTACTCGATCTCCGCCGGGGCCGTGTACCACCGCTGCCCGGCCCCGCCCCGGCGCCGGGCTTTTTCCGTGAGCGCCCGCAAAATATGCAAGGCGGAAGGCGCGGCGGCGGAAAGCCCAACCAGCCCGTCCCGCGGGCTGCCGTCCGGATTGCCGAGCCAGATCGCCACGGTGTAATCCGGCGTGTAGGCGGCGGTCCAGGCGTCGCGCAGTCCGTAGGACGTGCCGGTCTTAAAGGCCACGGCCTGGAAATTCTCTTCCATTATTTCGCGGGTCAGCGGCAACAGACGGCTGGTGTCGCGCAGAATGTCCGCAATCAGGTAGGCGCCGGCCTGGCTGGTCGCCCTTTGCTCCATAAGCTTCCGGCCCGGGCTGTCCGGGTTGATGAACAGCGCTGGGCGCCGCAGCCCCAGGTTGGCCAGGGTCTCGTAAGCCTGGGCCACTTCCAGCAGGGAGACTTCGCAACCGCCCAGGACCAGGGAGTCCCCGTAGTAGCCGGCTTTTCGCACAATGCTCCGGAATCCGAAATCCCGCAGCCCCTGGCGCAGGGAATCCCCGCCGATCAGGCGCAGCACGCGCACGGCCGGGGCGTTCAGGGAATCCGCCAGGGCGCTGTGCGCATCCACCGGTCCCCGGTACAAGTGGTCAAAGTTCTTTGGAGCTCGCCCGGCAAAAGACAGCGGCGTATCCGCCAGCAGGGAGCCGGAATTGAGCAGTCCGCGTTCAAAAGCGTCCAGGTAGGCGAAAGGTTTTAAAATGGAACCCGGCGAGCGCAAAGAATCCGCGCAATCCACCCAGCGCCCTTTAAAGCTGTTGGCCGGGCTGCCCGGCGCTCCGTCCTCAAAGCGCTGGTTGCCCACATAGGCCAGCACCCGGCCGCTGTTGTTGCGAATAAGCACCCCGGCCGCGCTGACTTCCTGCGGAAAATCCCGCAAAGCTCCGGCCAGCGCGCCGGCAAGCAAGGCCTGGCTCTCCCGGTCAAGTCCTGTTTGCACCGGCCCCTGGCCCTTCAGCCATTTATCCGCCGGGATGCGCCGCAGGCACTGCTCCGCATAGTGCATGTTCCGTAACGGCATAGAGGCCCGGTGCGGCGGGATCGGCTCCTTCAGCGAATTCCGCAGCAATTCCCCGCTGATTTTCCCGCGCTCGGCCAGCTGATTTAAAATATAGTCGCGCCGTTCTTTCAAACCTTTCGGGTTCCGGTCCGGCCTGTAATACGACGGCCCCTTGAGCAGGGCCACCAGCATGGCCGACTCGGCCAGAGACAGTTCCTCCGCCCTTTTGCTAAAATAGGTCAGGGCGGCCGCTTCCGCCCCGCGCACAGGGCCGCCGAACGGCGCGCGGTTCAGGTACAGCTCCAGAATTTCCGCCTTGCCCATGTCCCGCTCCAGGGCCATGGCTTGGGCGAACTCCCTGGCCTTGGACCACAAAGTCCTGGACCTGGGCACAGCCAGACGGATCAGCTGGCTGCTTATTGTGGACGCCCCGGACCGCACTCTCCACGCGCTCACATTCTGCCAGGCGGCCCGTCCCAATGCCAGCCAGTCCACTCCCCCATGCGTATAAAACCTCTTGTCCTCCACTTCCACCAGCACCAGCGGCAGCCACCTGCCCATCCGCTCCAGCGGCACCGGCAGGCAATACTCCTCATCCACGGACAGCCGCACATGGAACAGGCGCCCCTCTCCATCCAGCAATGCCGGCGAAACCGCCCACTCCCGCGCCTCCCTGAGCGGCGCCGGCGTTAGACGAAAGCCAAGCCAAAGCAAAAGCATCAAGGAAAATATTGATATTATAATGAGGGTCATCCGCCCCCTCATACTCCCCCGGAAAGGAGGCGCGGCCTTCGTGAGGGCCAGGCCCCTTGCAGCCAGTAATAGTTTGGCCATGCGGGGGGAGTTAAGCTTGCCGGATAATGACTGAGAAAACATGGGATGACTTATGGATAATTTCCAGGTGGATTGACAAATCTATGTAATAAAAAACATACTCCCCATAAGCGGGTTAAGGAGGTGGGGGGGGACTGGGGGGCGGAACCTCAAGGGCGCGAGCCCTTATGATTCCGCCCCCCAGTCTCTTATTCCACAACCACCACACCACTCCTGGTCAACGCCCTCACGGACGGAACGTACATGCCTTCGGCGGAGGCCGGAGGCAGGGCGAAGCGGCCTTTGGTGACGGCGCGCAGGGTGAAGCTGATTTTTTCTTCCTTGGCCAGTTTGTCGATGAACAGGAGCAAGCGGTCGTCGCGGATTTCGCGGCGGATTATCGCGGTTTTGCCACGGCCGTAGGGCTGGGGGCCGTTTTCGCTGTAGTCGTCGTCATCGGAACCCTCGCCATTGCCGTCGCGTTCGCGTTTGGCGGCTTCGGCGGGGATAAGGCGGGGATTCTCCAGCTCCAGGCCGCCGGGCAGAACAAAGGCGGCGATAACGTCGCCCAGCGGCGTTTGCGGCTTAAGGGTGAGGGTCACGGTAATCTTGGCTCCGGCCGGAATGCGCACGGCGCGATCCGGGTTTTTATCGTCCGGCAATTGCAGGGCGGTCCTGTCCAGCAGCCATTCCTGGGTAAGGGCCAGACCCTTGGCATAGGGCGCGGGCGCGGCTTTGGGCACGCCGGAGAGCACCCAGGAATAGTGGGCCGAGCCTTCGCCGCTGACGGCCAGATGCAGGGGGGAGCTGTAGTCTTTGGGCGCGTCGCGGCGTTCCGACCAGGCCAGGGAGAAGGGCGTTTTGTTGTCAAAGGAGGCGATTTCCTTACCTTGCTGGCTTAAGGAAGCGGAGAAGGGCTTTTGCCCGGCCCCGGTTTTTTCCATATAGCGGCCCAGGGCCAGAGCTGCCAGGCCGTTTTCCTGGGTGGTGGTCCAGAGCTTCTTGTCGCCGTTGTCAATGACCCGGGCGGCCAGTTCCGCGCATTCGCCGGACATGGGGTCCACGCCCACCCACATGAGCAGGCGCAAGGCTTCGTTGCGGGCCGGGCTTTCCAGGCTGTAGCCTCCGTCGCTGGCGGAGTTGAGGGGAGCGTTGCCCAGTTCCTTGAGCGGCCCGGAAGAGCCGGAATCCAGGGCATAGGCTCCGGCCAGCAGGATGCGCCCGGAAGGAGCCATGCGCTCGGACTGATCCTTGAGGAACTGCATCCAGCCCAGGGGGGCGCGCTGGTTCAGGGCCAGCACGTAGCAGGCGTAGGCTTTGGTGCTGAGGAGCCAGGGGGTTGACTGATCCTCGCGGTGGATTGGAGTGGACACGTAGTTTTGCAGGTAGCGCAGGGCGCTTTCCAGCACGGCGGGCGGCACGAAGTCCTGGTTTTTGCTCTCGGTAAGCAGGTGCGCGGCATAGACCGTGCCCCAGTCGTAACGGCCCCAGCCGCCAGGCCAGTAAGCGAAGCTGCCGTCCAGGTTCTGCATGGCCGCCACGCGTTTCAGGCTGTCGCCCAGAGCCTGGTTAAAACTCTGGTCTCCGGCCAGGGTGTTGTCCAGGGCCTTGAGCATGTCAGGCATGGCCAGGTAAGGCCAGGCGCGGGAAATGGTCTGCTCCAGGCAGCCATAGGGGTAGCCGTTCAGGTAGCTCAGGGCCTTGTTCACATCCACGGCCGGGGTGTCGGCCAAGGAAATGGACAAGTCCAGGGTGCCTTTGGTGAAGGAAGAGGGGGCCAGGGCGATGTCCGCTTCCGATCCGCCCTTGACGATGCCTCCGCCGCTCAGGGAAACGCGCGGGAAGGGCGGCCGGACGTCTATTTCCTGCTTCTGGCTGAAGGGATCTTCCTTAAGATCCTTGATTTTGGCGTTCAGGGTCAGGGTGGCCAGGCCGGCGGCCGGGCCGGCCTTGGCCTTGAGCACGAGGCGGGCGGTCTTGTCCTTCATAACCAGATCAAAGCTCTTCGGGCCTTCCAGGCTGAGCGGACCG
>JAVBSC010000001.1:0-26945 GCA_031547305.1 Desulfovibrionaceae bacterium | reverse complement strand
TGAACGGCCTGGGGCCGCCGGGCGTGAACGGCCTGGGGCCGCCAGGAGCGGACGGCCTGGGGCCGCCGGGCGTGAACGGCCTGGGCTGGCGGGGTCCGTCCGGGCGCGGCCCGCCGGGGCGACCGGCACCGGGTGTAAAATCATCACGCCGGGCCGGAGCGGCCGGCCTTTGCTGGGCGGGATCCGGCCGGGAAATTACCCGAACCTGGCTTGCGGGAGCCGGATCTTCCCGTCGCTTTTTGCGCTTTCTGCCGGAATCATCTTCGGTATCGTCAGCGGAATCCCCCTCAAACCTGGGGGTGGACTCATCACGTTCCGGGCGAGGCGCCGGGGCCGAGGACACGGCCGAGCCATCCGCGCCGCGTTCCGGCTCGGCAGAAAGATTAGGGGCAAAGGCAGCCTGGCGGGAAGGCCGGGCTTTATCTTCCGGCGGGGGAGCGGGTTTATCCTCTTTAGCGGGAGAAGCGCTTTCCGCCGGAGCGGGCGTTTTTTCAGGCTCCGGACGACGGATGATCCGCGCGCCGACTTCCTTGACGACCCTGGACTCCTTAGCTTTGGGCTCTTCCGCGACCTTGGCCGGCTCTTCTTTTTCCACAACATCCGGAGCCGCCGCTAGCGCGGCCGGCTCTTCTTTTGGGGAGATCCGGGCGGGCGCGGCCTCGGGAGCCGGCTCGGCCTTTTCCTGCGGAGCGGCTTCGGCCTGAACCGGCGTCTGCTCTTCCGGCGCTTCCACTCTTTTGCGGCGGCGCACGATGATATCGTTTTGCGGTTCGCGCTTTTCCGGGACGCCGGCGTTCACGCGGGCACGAATGCGGGCGATCTCTTCATCGGCCAGCACGCTTGTGGCCGCTCTGGCCTGAATGCCCAATTCCTTGATGATGCCGAGCATGTCCTTGCCCTGCATGCCAAGTTCCAAGGCCAGATCCCTTACTTTGACTTTACTGTCGCTCATGCCTTTCGACCCCTATGTTATTTCCTGCGCAAAAACCTTGCCGCAAAAATTTTGCGGCATTTTTCCGCGCCGCACACGTAAACGCCGCGTCCGGGAAGCTTCTGCGCTTGATCCTCGCAAAAACTGTCTTCCAACCTGACATGGCGCAGAAGCCGCCTTTTGGGCAACCGCGCCCGGCAGACCACGCACATGCGCGAAGGTTCCGGTCCTTTTGCCGCGTTCATGCGTTTTTTTATTCCTCGATCTTCTCAGCCTCGGCGGAGTCGTCCTTCCGGCTTTTTGTCGCCTTAGGGGCGGATTCCGCCTGGGGAGCCCGCTCAGCCCCGGCTCCAGCCTCGCCGGAGTCCGATTCGTCGGACAGGCGCAACATGGACACGGCGGAACGGATATCCGCGATCTTAGCGGCCGTGAGGCCGGGAATGTCCAGCAGGGCCGCGTCGTCAGCCTGAATTATGCCTTCGACCGTGGAAATACCGGCGGAAAGGAAAGTTTCCACAGAAACTTCCGCCACGCTGGCCAACTGCTCCAGGCCGCGTCCGATGGCGTTGGCCTCGTTGTAGCGGCTTTCCGTGTAAATATCGATTTTCCAGCCCAGCAGCTTTGCCGCCAGCTTGACGTTCTGGCCCTTGCGGCCGATGGCGTTGGTAAGCTGATCGTCCGGCACGATAACTTCCAGCAGGCCGGCGTCGTCGTCCACGATAATCCGGGAAAGCATGGCCGGGGCCAGGGCGTTCCTGGCATAGGTGGCGATGTCCTGGCTCCAGACGACGATGTCGATGCGTTCGCCGCGCAAGTCCTGCACGAGGTTCTGAATGCGCGAGCCGCGTATGCCCACGCAGGCGCCCACCGGGTCCACGTCGCGGTCCCGGCTCATTACCGCCACCTTGGCGCGGCTGCCCGGATCCCGGGCCACGCCCATGATCTGCACGGTGGCATCGTCCACTTCCGGCACTTCGCGGCGGAACAGGGCGGCCATGTAATCGCGGTGCGAACGGGAAACGATGACCTGCGGCCCCCGGCCTTCCCGGCGCACGTCAATGAGCAGGGCCTGGACGCGATCCCCGCGCTTGTAGTGTTCGCGCGGGATCTGCTCTTCCTTTGGCAACAGGGCCTCGGTACGGCCCAGGTTGATGATCCAGCCCGCTTTGTCGCGGCGCTGGATAATTCCGGAGACGATTTCGTTCTTGCGGTCCTTGTATTCCTCAAAGATGATTTCCTGCTCCGCGTCGCGCATACGCTGGATAATCACCTGCTTGGCGGACTGCGCGGCAATGTGGCCCAAGTCGGTCATGCGCAGGCGAAAGCCTATTTCATCGTCCATCTGCACGCTGGGATCATGCTTGCGGGCTTCCTCAATATCAATCTGGTTGCCGGTGCCGTCCGGATCGTCCGTGACGACCTTGAACTGGAACACGTCCATTTCGCCGGTTTCATCATTGAAGCTGACTTCCAGATCTATATCCTCTCCGTATTTGCGCATTACGGAAGTACGCACAGCTTCTTCCAGGGTTTCGATCAGCATGTTGCGGTCCAGGCCCTTGTCCTTGCTGATCTGCTCAATGGCTTTTTTAAGCTCCATGCTCATGCCGCGCTCCTTAAAAAATAATAGCTAACCAGATGTGATCTTAAATTTCAGATTCATCAGCTTCAGAGTGATCCACGCCTGAACGCGCTTCATCATCCTCCCGGCTGTCCTTCTTCTTTTTGCCGCCAGCGCCAGGCTTGTCCTTATCTTTGCTTTTGCCCGGCTTTTGCGGCGCTTCGGACTCAAAAAACGGCGACAGGCGAACCTTTTTCAGATCCGCCCAGGCAAAGGACAACGGCAACGGCTCCGCGCCCGGTTCCGGGCCGTCTTCCGGCAGCAGGACAAAGGAGTCTCCGGCGGCCTTTTGCAACTGGCCGGCGAACTTGCGCCGGCCGGGATATTCCGGCCTGGGGTGCGTAAAGTGCGCCTCCACCCTTTCGCCAACGGCCTTGGCGAGCTGTTCCGGCTTGAAATAAAGGCGCGTCAGGCCGGGGGTGGAAACCTCCAGCACATAGGGGCCGGTCATGATGTCTTCCACGTCCAGGGCCAGGCCGATCACCCGCGACGCCTCGGAACAGTCATCTATGGTCGCGCCGGTGGGTGATTCCACATAAATGCGCACCAGAGAACGGCCGCTTATGCCAACCTCCAGCCCCCAAAGCTCCAGTCCAAGGGACTCAAGCAGGGGCCCGGCCAGTTTTTTTATGCTTTCGCTAAAATCGGTTTCAGACATATGCGGCACACCAGGATAAAAGGCTCCGGCAGGTCAAAAATCCGGCCGGAATCAGCGGCTAATCAAAAAAAAAGGGGGCCTTGCAAGGCCACCCCAATAGGTTTATGCAACCACCAGGATGCGGGAAGAGCCGGAGAGAAAGAAGGCTGAAAAATTAAAGGGAAACGGCCCTATCCCAAATGAACAGGGGTGAGATAACCTTGCGGCGGAAGGATGTCAAGGAAAAAAGACGGACAATACAGCGCCTCCATGCCGGCGCTATTGAAGACAATGACCTCTTTATTCCCCTGGAACTATTCCGGACGGCCGACCACATAAAAAATTGATGTCGGCTTCAGCCCCATATAGATAAATGCCGTTGAACCGAAATCAGCAATGGAAAACTGCCGCAACTGGAACCCGGCCCCGGTTACGCGGCGGACATAATCATCATGCGCATATAAACGCACATGATCATTCTGCCCGAAATGCCGCCACCGCCCGGCTTCATCCGTTATTGAAGAGTCCTCCCGGGTTTTCAGCAGACCGACGCTTACAGGAGTCAGCAGTATGCCGCAGCCGCCTTTTTTCAAAATGCGGAAAAGTTCGCCAAGCGCGGCGCGATCGTCCGGAACGTGCTCCAGCACATGGTTGCAGATGAAAAAGTCAAAGGAGGAATCCCCGAACGGCATATGCGTGAGATCCACTTTATGATCAACCCCGGCCATTGATAAGTCCGCCGTGACGTATCTGCGGAAAAATTTTTCCCGCCGAATCCATTGGGAAAGCACAGCTTCCGGAGCAAAATGAATCATGCCCTGGGCGGCGGTGAAAATCCCGGCTTTAGCGGCCAGATTAATCCACCAGGCGCAAAGCCTGTCCCGGTCCGAAGCTCCGCAAACATTACAGGAATATGCTTCATGGGACGTCATTTCACCGGTGCCGAAAAGGGAATATCCGTGCCTGGCGGCGTTTTCCGCGTACATGGCCGGAAGCGGCGCGAAAAACTTGTTCCTGCTTTGGCAGACCGGGCAATATGATTGCAGCGCGGACGCGGCCAGGCCGCCGGAAAAATCAATTCTATTCAACAATGCAAACATTTGCCCCTCCGGCAATCGATTGGCGCCGACTTCCAGCCCCCCGACCGCAAAGAACCGGTTCAGCCATCCGGCCGGACAAGCATTTCCGGGATAATGCCATTTTCAATATGCTCCTGGTATATCACAGGAAATAGAGCATCGTTGTACTCATATGAAATACCGCTTTCTTTCAGGCGATGTCTTAGATTCAAAAAAAATTCGTATGATTTGCGCGGTATCTTGCCACTCTGAATTTCTTCATAGAGAAAGCTGAAAACTATGGAGTTGTAGCTGCTATAGCACCTGTGCTCATCAGTCCGCGCATAAGAAGCGTACTGCCGACTCTGGGCGTACTTGCCATAACGAGAACACATTTCGGCCTTCCCTCAAATAGTGGCTCGTCATATTCGGCCTTATTATAGTCTGAGTAGTAAACGTCGCCAGACATAGCCTACCCCCGGATCAATAACACCTGAAATCATTTTGCCTCTCACCGCCCCAGTTGCTCGCGCAGGCTCTGGTTTTCCCGCTCCAGAGCGGCATATATGTTAAGCAGCTCATCATGCGAGAACAGGCGCAACCGTCCCTCAAGCCTGAGAGCGAGCATGCGCGGCAAGGGCGGAACGCCAAGGTAGACCGGAGTGGTCACAGAAAAGGCGTCTTCCCCTTCCCGCGTCACGCCTTGTCTATTCAACGCCTCCAGGGTTACCGGGGTACCGTCGACAGTGCAGGAGATAACGGTATGCCGGCACGGTTGCCCGTACAGCGGCAGCAAATTGAATTGAACAACCGGCATTTTCGGCTTTTTATGCAGCTCGTCGCGAAAATCAAAAAAGGCCTCGTAGCGGCCGTCCGCCCCGGCCGTGTAGGCGGCGGAAATTAACCGCGACTGCGTACCGTCCGCGAAAATCAGCCGCGCATGGGCGGCGCCGCCAACGCCCGTGCCACGCGCGGTCATACCCAGACGCCAACCGCCTGTAATCTCCCGCATCTCCTTGGGGCCGAACCGGTACAGACGCTCCAGCTTCAGGCGGCTTTCTTCCTTTGCCAGCAACTCAAAAAGCAGCAAAATGCCAAAAAGCGGAAAACAGGCCCCGCCAAGCGGATGTGGGGCAAGGCTGATTCTGGCCAGCGCATAATCAGAGACAAACTCTCCGTCCACATAGTACTCGCGCGTTTCCGGAAAAGCGGCCAGCCAGTCCTCCACCGTGCCGACGCCCCTGAAGTAATGGAGAATGCGCAAGGCCTCCAGTTGCGCCCTGTCCCTGTTGGCCTCAGCGGCCCCTCCGGCCGAAGCGTCGCCTGACATACGCCGGAAAATGGTCAGCGGTTCCTGCAATATATGGATCTCATGTTCGCAGCAGGTGCGTATCCACACCCCCCAATCGTTGATCGAGGTCGGCCCGTAAAGCGTATATATATTCCGGGCGTGTTCCATGCGCATAAGCACGGATGGATGGCACATGGCGTTCCAATTGTAAAAAAAATAATTCAACCATTCCTGGCGCGTACGGTTTGGCTGACGGAATTTTCTGATCAATTCGTCTTCGACTGGCGCGCCGTCCTCAGAAATGCCTTGCGCATGGGTGAACACAGCCACATGCTCCGGGTGCGCCTCCAGCCAGTCCACCTGCTTTTGAAGCTTATCCGGCGCCCAGAGATCGCCGGAATGATGAACGGCCAGATACCTGCCCCTGGCGCTGCCCAAAGCTTCAAAAAAATTCCCGGTGAGCCTGTTGACCTTGCCTTGCCTGGCCAGGATGCGGGGGTCCTTATAACTCTGAATAACTTCCCACGATGAATCCGTGGAAGCATCATCCGCGATAATCAGCTCGTAGTCTGTAAAAGACTGCCGAAGGACATTTTCGATCGTTTCGCCAATATATCGGCCATGATTATAAGATGTCAGAATGACGGAAACCGTGGGTGTCCGATTCGGCATGTTCAAATACTCCTTAAGACAATGAAAGCGGCATTCGCGGCGGCCAGTTTAAGCAACATCCTGAATAACCGCCGTCTCAAGATATCCGCGTACTATGTCCGGCGCATTCCACATCAACGCATCCAATATGGAAAGATGCGGCTCAAAAACATACGGGGAACACTCATAAGCAAAGGTACGAAGTTCCGTGAAGGACAATCTGATATTTCTGGACGCGAATTCGTCCGGTTTAAAAAGCTCCCTGCCGCCTGGAGGATTGATATAGTGCGAAGCCCCCAAAGCGGAGCATATCTCAAGAGCCCATTGCCCTGGATGCTCGATTGCCGGCAACGGCAAGCGCATCTCCGAACAGCGCAAAGGGGAAAAGGGAATGTCCAGATAAGCGCACACGGCGCTCAACCCGCATATGTTCAGTTCAGTCAGCGAATCAGTCTTAAGGCGGTCAAAAGCCTCGCGCACGAGTTCGCAGACCGGCTTAAAGTGGGGAGCGCGTTTTTTATAGTGGGCAAGCTGCCCAAGCAATTTATCACGGCTGCCTGCCGGATTTAACAGGCGGATTTCATAAATTTTTTTATTTTGAGAGGCCCTGGAGCACTCCACGCTTATATACTGCCAGCCACTTCCGGGGTGCAAAATACGGTTGCGTGTCATCCAACTCTTAGGGGTAAATTGCGCGATATCAAAAACAACCCATTTTTCCGTGGCCGCGATAAGCTCGTAATATCCAATATATGGAAAAAAATAAGGCTGCATGATACCAAGTTTCATTGTTGCTCACACAACCTGCCGGCTATATTTTCAGCATTCTCATGCAGAAAAATAATTAAATCACAGACAGCGTCAATTTTATTATCATCCATTTGCTGCCCTGAAGGAAGTTGCATGACGCGGGAACACAAAAAATCAGTTACCGGCAGAGATTCTACATATTGCGGCAATTCAGAGCTGTATGGCAGGCAACGGTGCATGCCAGGCGTGAAATAGCGACGGCAGAGTATGTTTTCACGCTGAAGGCACTTCACTATTGCGTCACGCGATAGGCCGAATAACGCTTCGTCAACTTCCAGAACAACGTATTGGCTGTTGCTGCGCTCTCCAGCCGGAGGCAAAATAAACCGCAGCCCCGGCACATCAGCCAGGCGTTCACGGTAACGGCCGAACCGCCTTCCATTCATTTCACAATTGGCGGCAAAATCTTCCAGACTCAGTAACCCCAGAGCGGCCTGGGCTTCGGAAAATCTTCCGTAACCGCCGATCGGCACGGGCACATCCATTCGCCTGCCGTAACTGCTGCGGAGGTTGCGCAACCGCTCGGCCAGTTCGTCGTCGTTGGTGGTCACGCACCCACCCTCGCCGCTGCTGAAAATCTTTGTGGCATGGAAGGAAAAGACTTCCAGATCTCCAAAATTGCCGACGCTCAGCCCGTTTATGGTATTGCCTATCGCGTGGGCGGCGTCATAGAAAACCTTTATTCCGCGTTCATCCGCCAGCCGCCGCAACTCTTCCACCCCGCATGGCGTTCCCCACAAGTGCACGCCCAGGATGGCGCATACCCCGGGCTCCTCCAGGGCCGCGCGCACGCTCTCCACGGACAGGACATGCGTATCCGGATCGACATCGCAGAACAAAGGCATGAGTCCCGCCCAGGAAAGCGCTTGCACGGAAGCGGCGAACGTAAAGGCGGGCACGATCACCCTGCCGCCTTCACGCAACCCCAAAGCCTTGCACGCCAGCATAAGCCCTATGGTGGCGTTTGTAACGGCAATGGCGTTGCGCACCCGGAACAAATCTTCCAGCCGGACTTCCAGCTCTTGCTGCAATGGACCGTGATTCGTATAATAACGCCTGCTGAATATGCCGCTGAATATCGCTTCAAAGCGCTCTTTTTCCGGAATGTTGATCTGCCCGACATGCAGAACGTCCGCAAATTCTACTGGTCCGCCGAAAACAGCCAGGTCTGATGTCAAGCGTTTCATGCTGTTGCGCCTCCGGCAAGCCTTTTATCAATATCCGCGCCATGGTCTTGCAAGAAATGCATAAACTCGGCTATGCGCTCTATATCTTCCATTAACACAAAAGCCCCACTGGGCATGAGCAAGTATTCCCGGCACAACCGCTCCGCCACCGGAAAAGCGGACTCCCCCGGAGCACCATATTTTTTGTGCAAAAGATCCGCGTAATACGGACGCGCCAACATATTTTCCGCGTGCATCACGCGGATAGTCGACGCCCGTGAAACAGGCCACCCGGGACCAAGACGCAGCAGCACGTTTTTCCATCCTCTGCGCTCGTCCTTGGCGTAAGAAACGATGGAAAGACCCGGCATGTCGGCCAAAAGGCGTTGGTACAGCAGGTGTTTCCGCATGTTGAGTTCCACCTGCTCCTCAAGCCCGTCCAGGCAGGCCAGGGCCATGGCGGCATGCACCTCGTTAAGCTTGGCGTTCAGTCCAAGCTCGACAACGTTATCCTGCCCCTGGAACCCAAAAGCTCTGATCCGGCGCAGGCGCTCCGCCAATCCGGCATTATGCGTTGTGACGTACCCGCCCTCGAACCCGTTGATAAGCTTGCTGGCGTGCAGCGAAAATACTTCCGCATCGCCGAATGAGCCAACCATATTTCCTTTGTGTGAAGCATAGGAAGCTTCAACTGAATCGAAAAGAACGGGCAGGTCATATTCACGCCCCAACTCCACGAAGCTCTCAATATCGCACAAATTGGAAATCGGGTGAACTGGAAGCAACAACGCCGTTTCCGCTCCGATCCGCCCGCGCATGTCAGCGGGATCGACCGCCAGCGTGTCCATGCCGGCATCACAAAAATCAGGAACCAGCCCGGCCCATCGCACCGCATCATCCAGGCGGCGGTAAGTCATTGTAGGCAACAACACTCTTTTGAGCCCAGGCCTGGCCAAAGCGTGTACAGCTATCAACAGCCCCATGAACCCGCTGCACACGGCGATGCAATGCCGCACACCGTGCAAAGCGGCAAGGCGCTCCTCAAGGAGCTGCACCAACGGACCGTTGTTGGTAAGGCGACGGGAACAAAAAATCTTGCCCGCATAAGAGAAAAATTTTTCCGGACATGGAGACTGCAGGTTTGATGTCGACCTGACTGAAGCAAATAGCGGGACACCGCCGAAGATGGCCAAATCAGAGACCACACACTTCATAATCCGCGCCTCCTATCGCCATAACTTGGCATAAAACCGGTAATGCGCCTGATAATATTCTTTTTGGAAGAAAGAAACTTCCACCCGCCAACCGGCCTTGGTTGAAAGTCCGCAAACCTCGTCCCTGGTCCACCACCGCCCGATTGAAGTCGTGTGATCCGTCAGCTCGCCCTCATAGTCCTTGCCGGCCGGGTAAAACTCGGCGGCCCTGTCCAGGTCCGGTATCGGGGCGATATAGATCGTCCGCGCCCCGGTGAAGCGTCTGAACAACAATTCCAGGGCTTCGGCCGCTCCCTCGCGGGAAAAATAGGAAAACGCCCCGTACCACAGCGCCTTTGTAAAACGCCCAGGGTTATCTTCCTGGCGCAAATATTCCAGAAGGTCTGATTGTAAAAATAAAAACCGCGGCGGATTTTCAAAATTGCGCTTGGCTACGTCAATTAGCGGCGGAGATTGATCCACCCCCAGAAACTCTGAGCAGTCCTCAAAAAAATAGCGTGACAGAGCCCCGTTGCCGCAACACAAATCCAACAGGACATCCCTCGGCTGAAAACCCAAAACTTCGCGCGCCTGCCTGACAATAAGATCAATCTGATCCTGCCCTATCGGCTTGCCCTTTACCGTACGCCGCACCTGTCCCCAAAAATCGTCAGGCGCGCAAGTTGTCGGGTGAATGACGGCATCATAGTATGCGCGGTTCTGGTGCTTCACAACGGTACTCCACAATATGTTTTTTCAATTTGCGGCATGAAGTTTACGGTTAATCCCAGTACGCCGTCCAATCGGTATCGCCGGCCGCGATATTGGGGTTACAGGGCTGAAGCCGCCCGCCCCAGCGTTCCAGAAATCCCGCTTCCGCCACAGCGCCATCGTTTTCCCAAGGGACCTCCGCGCCAAGGCTCAGCACAAACTCGGCGAACGGCGTGGTTACCGTGCGCAGCCCCTTTTCTCCCAGGCGCAGGCAATAGTCCGGCAGGCAGGCCAGCCCCATGGCCGGGTCAAAGCCGCCGGCTTCCTCGACATATTTCTTGTGGGTGAACAGGCAGCGCGGATCCACGGAAGGCACGGTCCGGGCCAGCTTCGCCCAGGCGAAGTATCCTGATTCCTCACCCGGCATGCCCCGGAACAGGGAGAACAGTTTACCATCAGCGGAAACGGCATGTCCGGCGTGCCGCACGCGGTTGCGGCCGTCCAGCAGCTTGCCGCCCAGGCAGCCCATACCGGGCCGAAGCAGCCGGGAAACAATCTCCCCAAGCCAATCTTTGGTAAGCGGGATGACTCCCTTGCCGATGAAGCCGATCAGGACGCCGCGCGCCGCATTTGCCGCCGCATTGGCCCGTTCCGCCGGGCTGATCCCGGCGTCCGGCGGCAACAGACGCGCCAGACGCGACTCCTCAGCCCAACGGGCAAGTTTGGCCCTGGCGCCGGGCTCCGCATCCGTGTGGCAAAGCAAAAGAAACTCCAGCTTGGCGTAATTCGCTTTGGCAATCAGAGCCTGGACCAGGGACGGCCCCAGGGGCGGCTCCGCGCCCAAATCGATAACCAGGCTTACAAGAGGCCGCGGCCGGGGCAAAGGGTAAACCGCGCGCAAAAACTGAGTGCCTGGCACCATGACCGCCTTGGCGCCCGGGGCAGTCGCGTCCAGGTGTTCTTGAAGCGCCTTGACGCTGCTCTCCAGCACGTAGGATTTTTCCTGAATATTTGAAGCGGTGCTGCCGGCATGGGATCGCCAGTGGTAGAGAACCTTGGGAACGCGGACCACGGCGCTGTCCGGCAGATCCTTTGTAAAACGCAGGAGCATGTCGTAATCCTGCGCCCCGGCGAAACCTTCGCGAAAACCGCCTATGCCGCGCAGCCTGGCGGTGCGGTATACCCCAAGGTGGTTCACCATGTTCTGGCCGGTCAAAAGCTCCCGATCCCACTGCCCCTTGAAATAGGGGTAAGAGATATTGCCGTCCTCAAACAGCTTGTCTTCGTCGGAATACAGCAGCGCGGCGTCCGGGTGTTTCAGGATCGCTCCGGCCATGGCCTCCAGAGCATCCGGGGTGAGCAGGTCGTCCTGGTCCATCAAAGCGACGTAATCAAAGCGGGCCATGGCCAGGGCGGTATTCGTCGCGGCCGCGATGTGGCCGTTCACCGGGCGGCGTTCCACCCGAACGCGCGGGTCCGAAGCCGCAAGCTCTTCCAGAAGCGGCCGGATCCACGGATCCGGCGAGGCGTCGTCCGCCAGGCAGAGTTCCCAGTGCGGCCAGCTCTGCTTCCGCAGAGACTCCACCGCCGCGCGCAAATGCTCCGGCTTGGGGTTATATACGGGCATAAGCACGGAAAAACGCGGAGGCTCGCTCCCGGCCGGCAAAGACAACGGCTTGGCGGCCGACCGGCGCGGCAGATCAAGCAGTTCCCGCCATAAGGTGTAGGCCCAGTTGGTAAGCGTGGGCGGACGGTTGCCGCGCATGATCTCGCGCATCTTCCGCAAAAAAGGATGAAAAAGCTCACCGCGGAAGACTTCCGCGCCGGCGCTCCATTGCCGGTAACTCCCGGCGAGCGCGGAAAATCCGAGATCCTCGGCCCACTCACGCATGGCTATGGCGGAAGCTTCATATCGTTCAAAAGCGAAGCAATACTGAAAAAGGTTGTCCAGGGCGTGGTTGACTGACTGCGAATCTTTCAGCCGCATGCTCGAATCCAGAACGGCGAACAACTGCTCCGGCAAGGGGCTGAGCTTGGAGTGGGACAGCCGGACGGAGTGCGCCGCCGCCGTATCGCCGCTGTCTTCAAGCAGTTGCGCCAAGCGATCGTATCCGGCGTACCACAAGGGATTGCGGACCAGGGCCGTTACCAGGGCCGAGGGGACGGTTTCCTTCAGGAGCGGAGCCAGGCGCCCGGCCAGCGCTTCAGACATACCCGGTGATATGGTCTGCCAGGGCGTAATTTGCAATTCCAAGCCGTCATTATTTAAATGGATATGCCAGTCCGGGGCCAGATGCCGCATGGACGTGGCCGCAAAATGCAGCGAATTCTCCAGCTCATGGCTGTGCCGCCCCGGCGTCTGGCTGGTCAGGTGGTACAGGCGGGAATCCGGGTTCACAGTCATGCGCCAGCCCTCCGCCCACAGGCGGCAGCACAGGTCCACGTCCTCAAACCCGTTGACGTAGGCTTCGTCGAATCCGTTATGCCGCAAGAAAAGCGCCCTGGGCATGAGCAGGCAGGCCGCGGTTATAATCTGAAAAAAACGCCGTTTGTTCGCCAGCGTGCTTTGCGCCGGAATGCCGTCGTAAAGGTGCCCCACTTTCAACGTCGGGTTGACAAACACGCCCAGGTGCTGGACCGTATCCCCCAGCGGGCTGCCGGACGGATACATGAGCACCGGGCCGGTGGCCGCGATGCCGTTATAATCCGCGAAATCCCGGATCAGCGGCTCGTACCAGCCCGGCAGCGCCACTGTATCGTTGTTCAGGAGCAGGACGTACTCGCCACGCCCCAGCTTGGCGCCCAGATTGGAAGCCGGGCCGAAATTCAGGTTGTTTTCCGCCCGGCGGTAAACAAAGTTCCCGCCGAACAGCTTTGCCCCCATAACCGGGCAGGCTTCAAAGGTGTCGTCCGTGGAGGCGTTGTCAACAACGATGACTTCGCAGCGGTCCGGCGGCAGGGTTTGGGCCAGGGATTCCAGGCAGTCCCGGGTAAGCTCCCACTTGTTGTAAACCGGTATGACAATGCTGGTCTGCGGCGCCAACGGCATCTCTCCCCCTGGCTGCGATAAGGTTCATAGCTCTTCAAGCCGCCTCGTATCTTGCTCTTTAAGGTTGGCGCAGCTTTGGATTCCAGCGCCGGATTCCAGCTTTAGCGCCGCTGTTCGCCCGAAAAATGCGGACTGAACAATTCCGCTGTCCAGCCATAAATCGCCGCAAAATGCCCTGTTCACAGAAAAAATAACATAATTGCGCGGCTCTCGCAACAATCTCTAGATTTTATCTTGATTTTTTTGAACCCAGATATTACTCTCCAAAAGGGAGTATAATATAGTTTTTCCAATATTTGCGTCTTAACAGGGGGAAGCATGCCTCAGGTTGCCGCCAGGATTTCATCCGACCAGGAAAAATGGCTGAAGGATTATTTCCGCACCAAAAGCGCCGGCGCGGAATTCATCCTGCCCTGGGCTGTGGATACCTTTTTTCGGGCGATCGCCCAAATCAAAAGCAGCTTCACCGCCGGCGAACTCAAAACCATCGTGGAATCCCACAAGGAAGTACGCCTGCTGCCGGACCACACCAGGCTTTCCTATCTGCTGCTCCGCGTTCTGGACTCCTGCGATGTGAACCTGCTGCACACCAAGCACGGGGCCAGCAAAGCCAGCCTGGAAGCCAAGTTGAAGCGCCTGGACGACACTCAGGCCACCGCCCTGATGGTCTGGTCCGCCGCTTTTTGGGTAAGCCGCAACTGCTCTGCCGAAAGTCTGGACGAATACATCAAATCATATTGATTTTGCACAATATTTCAGACTTACAAAAACCGGGGAACTGTGCCCCGGTTTTTATTTTGCCTAAAAAGGCCGCATCCCCGGCTTTTTTATTTTGAGGTGGCATTTTTCCGTACAAACAATTAGGATGGGCGCAAATTTCACTTTACAAAAACTTTCTATGGCATTAAATAGGAATTGTTCCTGATAAGTTTAACCAAATTACAAGGAGATGAAACATGTCTGAAAAAACCCAAAAAAATATGATGGATGCTTTTGCCGGGGAATCCCAGGCCAACCGTTCCTATCTGGCCTATGCCCTGGCCGCCGATAAAGAAGGCTTCCCCCAGGTGGCCAAGCTGTTCCGGGCCGTGGCCGAAGCGGAAACAATTCACGCCCTGGCCCATTTCCGCAACGCCGGCAAGGTGAAGAGCACCCTGGAAAACCTTAAGACCGCCAAGTCCGGGGAAGTGCACGAATCCACCCACATGTACCCGCAAATGCTCAAGGAAGCCGAGGAAGAAGGCCAGAAAACCCCGGCCATGTACTTCAACTACGCCAACGAGGTGGAAAAAGTGCATGCCAAACTGTACCAGAAGGCCATTGACGCCCAGGGCAAAACCGAAACCGTGGACTACTACGTCTGCTCCGTGTGCGGCTACACCCACGAAGGACCGCACGACGGCCCATGCCCCATCTGTAAAGCCGCGGCCCAGTCTTTCCGTAAAATGGATTAGTTTATGAGAGCTTTGGGGGCGGGACCACAATGGGCTGAGTCACTTGCGGTCCACGCCCCCAGACCCCCAAACCCATTCCTCCGCGTTATATTGGGATTGTTTATATTCCGTGGAGCAAACTTTCACGGCAAAAGGTCCTGAACCGGTGAGCGTTCGGGACTTTTCGCTTATATGGCGGATTCAAGAGAATACTTTCTGGACTTTTGCAATCCGATCTGGAATGTTGCGCGAAAATAGCTTCAAGCTGGAGGCCTCCATGCTGGAAATAAAAGATCTGCACGTCAACATCGGAGACAACGAAGTGCTCCGGGGCGTTGACCTCAGCATCGCCGAGGGTGAGACGTTCATATTGTTCGGCCCCAACGGCTCCGGCAAAACCACCCTGCTCATGACCCTGATGGGCTTTGCCGAATACAAGGTCACCCAAGGGCAAATCCTGTTCAAAGGCCGGGACATCACCCATGCGCCCATGTACGAGCGGGCCAGGATAGGCCTGGGCATGTCCTTTCAACGTCCGCCCACCATCCACGGCCTGCCCACCCGCACCCTGGTGAACATGTGCGGACGCGGCCATGCCCTGGATGTGGATAAGTTGGCCCGCCAGGTCAATTTTGACCGTTTCCTGGACCGGGACGTCAACGCCGGCTTTTCCGGCGGCGAGATAAAAAGATCCGAACTCCTGCAACTTATGGCCCAGCAGCCGGACTTTCTGCTCTTTGACGAGCCGGAATCCGGCGTGGACCTTGAAAATATGGCCCTTATAGGCAACACGGCCCGCCGCCTTCTGGACGGCGAAACCGGCGACGATGCGGCCTGCACCGGCCTGCGCCGCCGCCGGGGCTGCGCAAAATCCGGCCTGATCATCACCCATACCGGGTATATTCTGGAATACGTGAACGCGGATCGCGGCCAGGTCATGTACGAAGGCAAACTGTGCTGCGAGGCCAGGCCGCGCGAAATCCTGGAACACGTGCGCACCCACGGCTACCAGGAATGCCTGAACTGTTTTTCCGGAGCTTCCTTTGAAATACCCCGGATTGAGGTGAATATCTAATTTAATGGTGAGGCGGAGCCTCCCCAAACCCCTTCTCCCTGGACCCGCGTTAGCGCCGCCGCTGTTTCGCTTTGGGAACAGCGGCGGCGTAAATGGGCTCCAAGGGGCCGCGCCCCTTGGCAAGGGGGTTGGTTTCCTAATAAATATCGGAGTAAAATATGACTCTGGATCTGAAGCGTTATGATTTTGCCAATGCCCGAGCGGAAGCTCTGCCGGATTTGCGGAATCTTGACCAACCGGACAAGAACCGGCTGTTGTACGCGGGCATAGATGTAAGCGGTGTTGGCCGCAGCGGCACCTTCATGCACATGAACCATTCCGGCGTGCACTGCCAAAGCACCCAGGCAGGCCTGGAGCTCATGGATATAAAAGAGGCGCTGCGGCGCTTTGACGGACTGAAAGACTATTACTGGAAGGCCCTGGACGCGGACAAGGACGAAATTACCCGGGCGGCCGCGCAAACCCTGCACGGAGGTTATTTCATCCGGGCGAAAAAAGGTGTGAAGGTGACGGAGCCGGTGCAGTCCTGCCTGTTCATCAAGGGCGAGAACGTGGGCCAGAACGTGCACAACGTCGTCATTGTGGAGGAGGGCGCGGAAATGCACATTATTTCCGGCTGCGCCACTTCAGGGGATACCAAAAGCGCCGCGCATCTGGGCATTTCCGAATTTTACGTGGAACGCGGCGGCAAGCTGACCTTCACCATGATCCACAACTGGGGCGAGGACGTGGCAGTGCGGCCGCGTTCGGCCGGTATTCTGGCCGATGAAGCCAGCTTTGTCAGCAACTACATCCTGTTGGACCGGGTCAAGGATTTACAGATGTACCCGGCCATCTCCCTGGACGGCAAAAACTCCGTGGCCCGCTTCAACTCGGTTATTGTGGCGCCGGAACATTCCCTGGTGGACACGGGCAACCGCATCCTGCTGAACGCGCCGGGCACGCGCGGGGAAATAATCGCCCGCACCCTTACCACGGGCGGCAAAATCATCAACCGGGGCTTCATTGGCGGCTACGCGGCCCCGGCCAAAGGGCACCTGGAATGCAAGGGCCTGATTGTGGGGCGGGGAATAATTCACGCCATCCCGGAACTGGACGGGACCACGGACGGAGTAGAGCTTTCCCACGAAGCGGCCGTCGGCAAAATAGCCCAGGAAGAAATAGAATACCTCATGGCCAGGGGCCTGGACGAGGCGGAAGCCACCTCCACCATCGTGCGCGGCTTCCTGAATGTGGACATTATGGGACTGCCCGCTGAACTCCAGCAGGCCATGGACGACCAGATCAACAAGCTGGACGCCGGCGGAGCGATGTAACGCGAAGAAAGTCTTCAAAAAAGCTAAAGGATTTATTTATGGATGGGAAAAAGCCATCCCCGATTTTGTATTGGACCGTCTGTGTGAGCTTGGCCATGCTGATGGCCGCATCCGCGGCGTTCGCCGCGTCCATGCCCGACGGCGACCATCCGCCGGATCCTGAAAAAATTCTGTTCTGGACCCCGGAAGAACAATTCTACGCTTATAGGCACATGGAACGGATTTTTCCGTACCATACGATTTCCGCCGGAAAATCCGGCCGCGCGCTTCCTCTGCCCACCGGCAAACCCTTAAAGGTGACTTACGCCAATGGCGGCGTTGATGAATATATGGAACGCAACCATGTGTTCGGCCTGCTGGTGCTGCACAACGGCAAAATAGTCCTGGAAAAATACCGGGGCGGCTTTGAGCCGGCTCAGCGCTGGACCTCGTTTTCCATGGCGAAATCCATCGCTTCGCTCTTGGTGGGCGCGGCGGAGGAGGACGGCCTGATATCGCTGGACGCCCCGGTAAGCCGCTATATACCGGAACTTGGCGCAAGCGCCTATGCCCAGGTCTCCGTGCGCCAGCTCATCAGCATGACCTCAGGCGTGGGCTGGAATGAAAATTATCAGGATAAAAATTCGGACGTGGGGCACCTCTCAAACCTGATAAACGATCCCAAGGCTCCGCTGGTTGAATATATGTCCAGGCTTCACCGCGTTGCGCCGCCTGGCACCGTCTTTAATTACAGCAGCGGGGAGACTCTGCTCGTTGGTGAACTGGTGCGCAGAGCCACCGGCAAAAGCCTGGCCGATTACCTGTCGGAAAAAATCTGGTCCCGCCTGCCCATGGAAAAAGACGCCATCTGGGTTACTGACCCCACAGGCAATGAAGTGACCTCCGCCTGCTTCAGCGCCACCCTGCGCGATTACGGGCGCATCGGACTGTTCACGCTGGGGAACGGAAAGATTAACGGGCGCAGGGTGCTGCCGCCGGGCTGGATGAAACTGTCAACCACGCCCGGCAAAGCTTCCCTGGCGCAGGGCCAACCTTACGGCTATCTGTGGTGGGCGACCCAGGGCGGAGGCTACCAGGCCAGCGGCATATTCGGGCAGATGATCAATGTGGATCCGAAGCTGAACCTGGTCATAGTCTCGCTCAGCGCCTGGCCTAAAGCCACGGAGCAACCCCTTAGGGCGGAACGTCGGGAGTTTATGGACGCGGTTAAGCGGGCCGTGGCCGGCAAATAAAAATGTAAGGCCAGCCAGCGGGAAAAATCAACCCCGCATTACTCCGGAGTGCAGGAGTAATGCGGGGCTATGTTTATGCGTCAAGCTTTCCGCGGCCAAAGCGGACAGCTTTTCAGAGCTGGCGGCTTCTGGCGTGACGTCCGGCTATTTTTCCTTATTATGGCCGTAAATCGCTCCGGTCACACCGCCCAGGACGCCGCCGATGACCGCGCCGGTGGTGCCGCTGCCGCCGGCGATCGCGGCGATTCCCGCGCCGCCCAGCGCGCCTATGGCAGCGCCGCTAAGGCCGCCCTGTTCCGTCTTGTTCAGGTTTGTGCAGGAAAATGACGGCGCGGCCATCAAAACCGCCAACAAAAGAATCAAAGTACGTTTTTTCATGGCTCAATCCTCGCTAGAGCTTTAACTTTAGGACGCCCGCTTCGGCATTTAAGGCGAAAGCAAGTTTCGCCGCGCCTGCGCGGGGGCGGCTGTTGCCGCCGCCAGAGCAAATAAACGTTTTCAAGGTTAATTCGCTCTAATATATCCGGCTCAGCCGGCCTTTTTGGCCGGAGCCTTTTTCGCGGGCTTGGCCGCCGTGGGAACGTCAGGCCTGATTGTTTCCTTAACATGCGGTTGGGCGAATCTGAACCACATCACTTCCACCAGGGGCCGATCCAGATCCTTCGGGTTGGCCGCGATGTATTCGTCAAGGCTGTCGCTGATCTGTTTTATGGTAAGCTCGGCAAACCCCTTTGACCAGGAGTTGACCAGACTGCTTTTAAGAGGCAACGGCTTGTCGCCCTGCCAGCTTTTTTCCATCTCCAGCATGGTGATAAAGCCTATCAAAAAGGAGTAACGCTCGCGTATTTCGGCGTTCTGCCAATGACGCAGCAGAATAAGG
This sequence comes from Desulfovibrionaceae bacterium, assembly GCA_031547305.1. Lineage (GTDB taxonomy): Bacteria > Desulfobacterota > Desulfovibrionia > Desulfovibrionales > Desulfovibrionaceae > JAVBSC01. Next base: position 7,891 of record JAVBSC010000001.1, on the reverse strand, counting down.
GGCTCGTCCCCCACCTTGATGGCCCCCAGTTGGGATGAGCTTACCTGCTCCGCCGCCATCACGGGCGCCGGAAGCGCCGCCAGCCCCACGACAAGAAGACTCAGAAATACGTATAGATAAACAGCGCGCATTTTCACGACACTCTCTCCCTGATGTGGTTTGTTATTGATTAAACTAATTTATTGCCGGGAACAACCACGTTATAAACATTCTATACTAAATTACCTATACACAAAATTGCAAAAGGCAACACCATATTTGATTTTTTAGGAATATTCAGCCTCAGTCGTGCGCATGCTCGGCGCCTCCAGCCGGGTGCATATGCACGTGGCTGTGCGCCTCCACCGCGGCCGGCCCCAGACTGCCGTCTTCCAACAGCAGGTAATCCGTGCAGACCCGGCTTACAAAGTCCCAATCGTGGGAAACGACTATTTTGGCCGCAGGCAGGTTTTGCAGAGTGCGCAAAAATATTTCCCGGCCCTGTTTGTCCAGATCGTTGCTGGGCTCGTCCAGAAGCAGCACTTGCGGCCGCATGGCCAGAATCGTGGCCAGAGCGGCCATTTTCTTTTCTCCGCCGGACAAATCGGCGCCGGTGCGCCCGGCCAGATGCCCCTGATTCAGGCTGTCCAGGGCCGCCCTGGCCGCGCTTTCCGCCTGGGCCGGGGACAGCCCCTGGTTCAGGGGGCCGAAGGCCACGTCTTCCAATACGGTGGGGCAAAAAAGCTGATCCTCGGAATGCTGGAGCAGATAACCGACTTCCAGGCGCAAGTCGGCAAAATCCTCTTCTTTTTCCCTGGGCCTGCCCTTGTAAATCACCTGTCCGGAATCCGGGCGAATCAGCCCAACGGCCAGGTGCAGCAAAGTACTTTTGCCGCAGCCGTTGCCGCCCAGCAGGCCCAGGCTCCGGCCCGGAAAAAGGTCAAAGCCGGCTCCGCGCAACACGGGTTCCGGCCGCCGGGAATAGCGGTAATGAATGTCTCTGAGGCTGAGTAACGCTTCGTTCATAAGGTATCCCGCAATATTCAGCGAAAATGCACGTCCAGCAACACCAGGATGATTCCGTCCCAGGCCAGGGCCAGGGCCACAAGGCGGCTGAGGCCGGGGTTTGGCGGCGCGGGCGGAGCAAGCGGGGTAAAGCGGCCGTAAAAGCCGCGCAGACGCATGGCCGCGTTCACCCGTTCCGCCCGGTCCCAGGCCCGCAGCAGAATAAGGCCGCAAAACCAGGCGTAGCAGCGGTAGGTTTTCAAATCCGTCTTTGGCGCAAAGCCCCGGAGCCGGGCGGCCTGGTATAGCCGGCGGCCTTCCTCGGCCAGCATGTCCAGATGGCGCTGGGTGAGCAGGATAAGCGTGACCAGCTTGGCCGGGACTTTCAGGCGCAGCAGGGCCTGGGCGTTGGCCGCCGGGCTGGAGCTGCCGGCCAGGGCCAGAATGGCCGCCAGGATGGCGTTGCCCTTAAGGGTGATCAGGCCGGCCAGACGCAACCCGGATTTTTGCAGCACAAAGGGGCCAAAACGCGCCAGGACGTTCTGATCCTGGCCGGAAGCGGCCATCCCCCAGGGCAGGAACAGCCAGAGAAAGGCGAAAAACAGATTGGCCAGGGCCAGGCGTTTCAGCAGTGGCTTTAGCGGCTGTCCGCCGGCCATGACCAGGACCGCAGCCGGAACAATGGACAAGGCGGCCAGGGGCAGGGTTTGCAGCAGGCTGACGGCGCAGGCGTAAAAAAAGCAGGCCCCAAGCTTATGGGCCGGATCAAGGTCCGCCAGGGGCAGGACAGGGGCGATCTTCCGGACGCCCGGAAAGCCTGGCCCGGCCACGGCTCAGCTTTTGGCCGCGGAGCAGACCAGAAACTCCGGCCGGGCCCTTTTAAGGAAGTTAAAAATGAAAGCCGTGGCCACGCCTTCCACCATGGACAGGGGGATATTGGCGGTGAGCAGGGCCAGAGCCGGGCCGCTGAAGTCCTCGCCGGAAAAATGCAGGGCCAGTGCGGCTAGAAAGCCGCTGAGAAGAATGGAAAAAGCGCCGCAGCAAAAAGCGGCCGCAAACCCGGCCGTGGGACGCAGCAACAGAGGGCGGAAGATCAAAAAAGCCAAAATGGGCGGCAGGCCCATGACGCAAGTGTTTACGCCCAGGACCGCAAGCCCGCCGTACTGAAACAGCAGAGCCTGCAAAAACAGCGCGGCAAAAATGGCCGGCACGGCGGCCCACCCCAGAATCACGCCCATAAGCCCGTTCAGGACAAGATGCACGTTGCCCGGCCCCAGGGGCAAATGAAAAAGCGAGGCCGCGAAAAAAGCGGCGGACAGAATAGCCACGTTCATCACCTTGTTCCAGGGCAGCCGGCGCAACCCCACGGCCAGGAGCGGAACGGAAACGGCCCAGCCGCCTGCCAGCACGGGCCAAGAAAGTACGCCTTCGGAAATATGCATAGTGAAGAAAGATTAGCAGACCGCCCGGCTCCGGTCAACGTGCCACGATTTATAAAAAAGTATACGCCACATAAGGCGCGCCCGGCCGGGCTTTCCGGCCCTTGGCGAAGAGGCAAGAAACTCAGGCGCGTTGAGAATGCGCATGACGACCGCTTCGGCAACTTCAAAACCGTTCTCCCGGACAATCAAATCCGCCCCTTTCAGGGTTTCGTCATTGCGCCGCACGGTTGTCGGCTGAGACGTGGAAAACTCCGTTTCGTAGGCATTTGTATGAATAGTAACCCAACACGGTTCAGCAATTTGCAAGGCGCTTGAAAAAACGCACGCGTTCGCCAGGTTGCCGCCCCCTTGACTTACCGATGGCTTAAGTCGTAGTTTCCGCTACGAGTTTTATGCAGCAAGCGCTCCCGGCGTGAATATACCAGGATATACGAATATGAATAAAAAAAACGGCCCGGCGGCCCTGGCGCAGAACAAAAAAGCCCGGCACCTCTATGAATTCCTGGAATTTATGGAAGCCGGCATGGTTCTGACCGGGTCGGAGGTCAAAAGCCTGCGCGCCGGGCACGTGAGTTTTAACGACGCCTACGTGACCTTCAGAAACGGCGAGGCTTTCCTGATCGGCCTGCATATAGCGCCATATAAAAACGCTGGCTACGACCAGCATGAACCTGACCGGGACCGCAAGCTTCTGTTGCACGCCGGGGAAATCCACAACCTGATGGTCAAGGTGGAGCAAAAGGGCCTGACCATGGTGCCGGTGAATCTGCATTTCAAACACGGCCGGATCAAGGCGGAACTGGCGCTTTGCCGGGGCAAAAAAATTTACGACCAGCGCGACGACCTCAAGCGCAGCGCGGAGAACCGGGATCTGGAGCGGGAGTTGGCGAGGTATTAGAGCGGATGGACATTGGAAATGTTCCTCCGCTCTGGCGGCGGAAACCGCCGCCCGCCGCGCGGGCGCGCTTATTTCGCCGTTACAGCCCGCGCGAACGTCTTGAAGTTGAAATGCTCTAACGACAACCTGCCGGCATTATCCCATCAGAATTATCATTCCCAAAATATTTTGATAATATTCTAATTTAACTGGTAATTTTTTATTTGACTTTTTATAACTAAAAAATTAGTTATATAGTCATGAAAACGCAATACCTGAAAGAACTGCCGCCGCACTGGCGGCCCGTGGCCGAGGTGTTCTCCGCCCTTGGCGATGAGACGCGTCAGAAGATCCTGCTTCTCTTTGATCCGGGTGAAGAGCTGTCGATCAAGGACATCGCGGCCTGTTTCGAATTCAGCCGCAGCAGCATCGTGCACCACCTGAACGCCCTGGAGCGGGCCGGTGTTCTGGCCGCGCGCCGCCAGGGCAAGCTGGCCCTGTATTCCCTGCGGCCGGCTATGGTCCTGGACGCCCTGGAAAAGCTGCGCCTGTATATTGTTGAAGAGTTGTGATACAATTTTTGTTTGGGGGAAAAGACAAATGAATGACTCAAAAGATCCCCGGGACGGGCGCGGCGTTTTGCTGAGCATGGGCATTGCCTACGCCATGGGCACTTTTAACGACAATTTTTTCAAGTACGCGGCCATTTTGCTGGCGGCGGACGCCGGGCTCACGCATATTCAGGGCCGGGCCACGGTTTTGTTCGCCCTGCCGATCGTGCTGTTTTCCGTCTGGGCCGGATGGCTGGCGGATCGCTTTCCCAAAAAGGATCTGGCCGTCGGGGCCAAGGGGCTGGAAGTGCTGGCCATGGCCGCCTGCATCTGGAGCATGGTAGCCCTGCACTGGGACGGCATGGTCCTGGTGGTCTTCATCATGGGCCTGCAGACCACGTTTTTCAGCCCGGCCCTGAACGGGGCCATTCCGGAAAACTTTCCGTCCGACCGGGTGCCCAGGGTGAACGCGATTATGAAGCTGGCCACCACTCTGACCATCCTGCTGGGCATAGCCATGGCCGGGGTGGCCCTGGACGTGCCAGGGCCGGATTTTCTGGCCGGCATTACTCCCGGCGGCGACAGCGGGTTCGGGCGGCTGCTGGTGGGCGTGTTTTCCCTGCTGGTGGCCCTGGTGGGTTTCGGGGCGGCCTTCGGCATACGGAAAACCCCGGCGGCGGCGGCGGGCGAAAAATCGCCCTTTCCGCTCTGGGGGCCGGTGGATTCCGCCAGGCACGCCCTGGAATGCCGCCGGAAAGATCCGGCGCTGTACGTCACATTGGCCGGAGAAGCTTTCTTTTACGGGTTTTCCTCCTTTGCCATCCTGTGCATCAATAATATGGGCATCCAGCAGATCGGCTTTTCCAAAACAGTGGCCAGCCTGCTTTCCGTGGCCCTGATGCTGGGCATCTGCGCCGGCGCGATGAAGGCCGGACGCAAGGACGCGGAAAGCTGGCGGCGGAGCATGATCCCGGCCGGCGCGGCCATGTGCCTGGGCCTCGGCCTGAGCGGCCTGGCCCCGCTGCTGCCCCACTGGCCGGCCCTGGTCTGCCTGTTTGTCGTTTACGCTTTATCCGGCCTGGCCGGCGGCCTTTTTCTGATTCCACTGGTCAGTTTCATCCAGATCCGGCCGGCGGCCCAGGAAAAAGGCAAAATCCTGGGCATCTCCAACTTCGCCAGTTTTTCCGCCATCATCCTTTCCGGCCTGGTTCTGGAGTGGGCCGGGGCGATCAGCCCGGCCAGACTGCTTGTTTTAAGCGGCCTGGCCGGACTGCTGTTCATGGCCTGGGCCGCCCGGCGCATCGGCCGCCTGCCGGGCGCCACGCTGGCGGACAAGGGATGGAGCCCGCTCGGACTGCTTTTACGCGGCATTCTGGGATTGCGCTACCGGGTGACCGCCAGCGGCCTGGACAAAATCCCGGCCCAGGGCCCGGTGCTTTTTCTGCCCAACCACCCGGCCCTGATTGACCCGGTGATTCTTTATTCCCGGCTGGCCGGCCTGAAGCCGCGCCCCCTGGCGGACGAGCGCCAGTTGCGCGGCTTTTTGGGCGGCCTGGCCTCCAGAATAATCCGGGCGGTGTTGATTCCGGATCTGCGCAAGGACGGCGCGGCCGGGCGGGAAGGCGTGCAGGCCGGGCTGAAAGCCGTGGCCGATGCCCTGCGGGCCGGCGATTCCGTGCTCTTTTACCCGGCCGGCCGGGTCTACCGCTCGGACAAGGAAAGCCTGGGCGGCAATTCCGGCACAGCCCTGCTGCTCAAAGACCTGCCCGGCGTGCGCGTTGTTCTGGTGCGCAGCACCGGGCTGTGGGGCAGCGCCTTCAGCTATGCCGGAACCAACGGCAAAGCCCCGGATTTTGCCAGAACGCTGTTGCGCGGCCTGGGCGCGATCCTGGCCAATCTGGTCTTTTTTACCCCGCGCAGGACGGTCAATCTGGAATTTGTGGAAGCCCCGGCGGATCTTCCCAGAGACGGCGACAAGCGCGTCCTGAACCCCTGGCTGGACGAATTTTACCGCCCGGCCGAAGGCCGCGCCCAGGCTGTGCCCCGCTTTTTCTGGCAGGGTGCGAAACCCGTGGAACTGCCGGAAATGCGCGAGCGCGGGATTATGAACGGCGCGGACGGCGCGCCGGATTCCCTGCGCGCGGAAGTTTACGCGGCCCTGCGCCAGGCGGCCGAACTGCCGCCGGATCATCCTATCGCCGACTCCATGACCTTGAACGGGGATCTGGGCCTGGACAGCCTGGCCCTGATGGAATTCGCCCTGGGTCTGGAAGAGAAGAGCGGCCGGCCCATCAGCGATATGGACGCCATTGTCACGGTGGGCGACTGCCTGGCCGCAGCCGCCGGCCTGCTGGCGGAAAAAGCGACCGAAGGCCCGGCCCCGCAAGCCTGGTTCGCCCAGAGGCCAAGCACCCCGCTGGCCGTACCGGCCGGGACCCGGAATATTCCGCACGCTTTCGCGGCCCTGGCCCGCCGCGAGCCCAAAGAGGTCCTGCTGGCGGATCGCGGCGGCCTGAAAAACCGGCGGGACATCCTGACCGGAGCGCTGGTCCTGGCCGCTGAATTCAAAAAGCTGCCGGGCAAACGCCTGGGCATCATGCTGCCGGCCGCCCCGGCCGTGCCGGCCGTCTGGCTGGCCGTGCTCCTGGCGGAAAAAGAGCCGGTTTTCTTCAACTGGACCGTGGGCGAAGCCAATTTGCGCCATTGCCTGAGCCTGACCGGAGTAAGCAATATTATCAGCGCCGGGGCGCTTCTGGAGCGTTTGGAGCGCCAGGGACTGTCCCTGGACGGCCTGCCCGTGGAGTGGGTGCGCCTGGAAAAACTGGCCGCCGGCCTGAGCCTCTGGCAAAAAATACGCGGCGCTCTGGCCGCCCGTTTCGGGCTTGGCGCGCGCGGCAAAAAAATTCCGGCCGTCGCGGCCGTGCTCTTCACTTCCGGATCGGAGTCCCTGCCCAAGGCCGTGCCGCTCACCCACGCCAACCTGCTGGCCAACGCCGTGGACATTATCGCGGCCCTGCGCCTGACTTCCGGGGAAAGCATCCTGGCCATGCTGCCGCCCTTCCATTCCTTCGGGCTCATGGCCGGGCTGGTCCTGCCGCTGTCCACGGGCATCCGGGCGGTCTTTCACCCAAATCCAACGGAAGCCGGCCCGCTGGTCAATCTGACGCGCGACTTCAAGCTCACCCTGCTGGCCGCGCCTCCGACCTTTCTGGAGGCCATGCTGGACCGGGCCAAAGGGACCAGCCACCTGGACAGCCTGCGTTTTGCCTTCGCCGGGGCGGAAAAATGCCCGGACCACGTCTACCGCGCCTTTGCGCGGCTCTGCCCCCAGGCCGCCCTGTGCGAAGGCTACGGCATCACGGAATGCTCGCCCGTGGTCTCGGTCAACCGGCCGGGCAACGTCCTGCCCGGCACGATCGGCCATGCCCTGGATTCCCTGACCCTGGCCCTGGTGCGCGAGGAGGACGGGCAAATCACCGGCCGGGTGGCCACCGGCGAGACCGGCATGCTCCTGGCGCGCGGCCCGAGCATTTTTAACGGCTACCTGGGCGACGCTCCCAACCCATTTGTGGAATTCGAGGGCCAGACCTGGTACCGCACAGGGGATCTGCTGAGCATGGACGAAACAGGCCGCCTGACCTTCCGGGGCCGTTTGAAGCGCTTCGTGAAAATCGGCGGGGAAATGATCTCCCTGCCCCAGATTGAAAACGCCCTGCTGGAGCTTTACGGCAGCCATCCGGACGCCCCGGCCGAAGGTCCGGCCCTGGCCGTGGAGGCGTCTTCAGGCGACAGCGCGCCGGAAATCGCCTTGTTCACCCCACTGCCTCTGAACCTGACCGAGGTAAACGCGGGCCTGCGCAAAGCCGGGCTCTCGCCCCTGTACGCGGTGCGGCGCATCGTCAAGGTTCAGGCCATCCCTCTTCTGGGCAGCGGCAAAACCGACTACCGGGAGTTGAAAAAACTGCTGTAAAATCGGGCCGGCGCCGCGCAAGCCCCGCCCGCCCCTCCGTTCCCCGGCGGTCCCGCCCCGCCGCTCT
>JAVBSC010000115.1:0-16572 GCA_031547305.1 Desulfovibrionaceae bacterium | reverse complement strand
GATTCATGGCGAATTGAATGTTCGCCCCGCCGCCCTTCATGCCGATTTCCCGCATGATGTCGCGGGAAACCTTGCAGACCATGCCCAGCTCCTTGTGGGTCAGGGTCATGGCCGGGGCCACGGTGATGGAATCGCCGGTGTGCACGCCCATGGGGTCCAGGTTCTCGATGCTGCAGACAATGATGCTGTTGTCCGCAATATCGCGGATGATCTCGATCTCTATTTCCTTCCAGCCCAGCACGGACTGCTCGATCAGGATTTCGCTGCGCATGCTGGCGGCCAGGCCGGTGGCGGCCAGGGCTTCCAGGTCTTCCATGTTGTAGGCCACCCCGCCGCCGGCGCCGCCCAGGGTAAAGGCCGGGCGCAGGATCAGGGGGAACGGCATGCCGGAGGCCGCCTTGCGCACTTCGTCCATGTTCCGGGCAATGGCGGAGACGGGCATTTTCAGGCCGATGTTGGCCATGGCCCGGCCAAAAAGCTCCCGGCTTTCCGCCTTGGCTATGACGTCTTCATCCGCGCCCAGAAGTTCCACCCCGCATTCCTTGAGCACCCCGGCCTGGGCCAGGGACAGGGCGGTGTTAAGGGCTGTCTGGCCGCCCAGGGTGGGCAGGATGGCGTCCGGCCGTTCTTTGCGGATTATCGCGGCCACGGTGTCCAGCTCTATGGGTTCTATGTAGGTGCGGTCCGCAAGGCCGGGGTCGGTCATAATGGTGGCCGGATTGGAATTGACCAGCACCACCTGGTAGCCTTCCTCTTTTAGGGCTTTGACCGCCTGAGTGCCGGAATAATCGAACTCGCAGGCCTGGCCTATGACGATAGGACCGGACCCGATGACCATGATCCGCTTCAAATCTGTCCTTTTGGGCATGGGGAACCTTCGCTTAAGAAATAAAAGGAGGCGCGCCGTACATGGGCGGACATCCGCCCGGAGCGCCGGCCTTTTATACTATTGGGACTTCCTGTTGGCAAGGGGATATCAGGCGGCGTTGCGGAGTTGTTAACGACGTGAGGCCAGGGCACACTCCCGGTTGTGCAATTTTGCTCTTGTCTGAGGTGGCGAATTTTTATAAAATTATAATACGATGCGAGGGCATCGGCATCGGAATATGTCGGAGCGGGTTTGTACGCGTTCGTCGTTCAGGTTTTTTCATCTTTTTGCGCATTTCAATTTTGGAATGCCGCGCCAGAGCGGGACCGTCCCGCCATGGCCGCCGCGTAGGCGCGACTTGTTTCGCGGTTAAGCGCCGCAGCGAGCTTCTTAAGGTTAAAATGCTCCAGCCTGGCTGGCTTTCCGGCCTATTGACCGGGTGGAAGAAGCCCGCGACGGCGATTGCTCGCCGGAGAATATTGAAATTATTAATTTACAAGTTGATTATAATCGATACAAAGCAACCGGGAGGCAAAATTTATGTCCACAGTAGACCCTGCCGCCAATGCGGAAATGTGTGTGTTTGACGGCAAGGTGCTTAAGTGCATATCCAGGGGCATTCTGCCTCCTCTTTCGGCGATTGAGAACGCCTTTAACAGCCTGACGCGTTTTTTGCTCATGATCTCCGCCTGTATAACCGGGCTGCTGGCTTTTCCCATCTGCATAGACATAATATCCCGAACTTTTTTCGGCTATTCCATTGACGGCATCATTGAAGTGGAAACCCTGGCTCTGGTGCCCATGGCCTTTTGCGCCACCGGTTTTTTGACTGTGAGCCGCCAGCATATCCAGATTGATATATTTTTTGATATGTTTTCCGTAAAAAACCGTACCCGGCTCATTCTTCTGGCCAATCTGATCGGCCTGGCCGCCTCGGTGATCATGACCTGGCAGACCTTTGAAGCGGCCGTCGACAACAGCGAATTGACCGCTTCTTTATATATTCCGGTAAAATATTTTATGCTTTTTACCACAACGGGGTTCTTATGCGCGGGCATCGGATTTTTTTTCCAGATTGTCCATGTGCTTGAGGATCTGTTGCGGATAAAGGATTACAAGGGGATTCTCCTTCCCCTGCTGGCGGTCTGCCTGATCACGGCCGTTCCGTTCCTCTACCGGGCTTCGGACTTCAAGCTTTCCGGCCTGGCCATCGGCGGCATCGGCTTTCTCATCCTGTTCAGCCTGCTGCTGATCCGCGTGCCCATAGCTTTTGCCATGGCCTTCATGGGCGTAATGGGCATGCTCTGCATAAAGCGCAGCGCCATGTCCGCTTTTGCGGCCGTGGGCGAAGTGCCCTACATCCAGACGGCGGATTTTGTGTTCGTGGCCATTCCCATGTTCATGCTTATGGGCGAGCTGGCCTTTTATTCCGGCATTTCAGCGGACTTGTTTGAATGCGCCAACCGCTGGCTGGGCCGCCTGCCGGGCGGCCTGGCCGTGGCCACGGTGGGAGGCTGCGCCGGCTTTGGCGCGGTCTGCGGGGAATCCCTGCCCACAGTCATAACCATGAGCGCGGTGGCCCTGCCCTCCATGCGGGAGAAAAAATACGCCCCCGGCCTGGCCACGGGCGCCCTGGCCGCCGGCGGCACCCTGGGCATTTTGATCCCCCCCAGCATCGGCTTTATCTTTTACTCCATCATCACGGAAGAATCAGTTGGCAAGCTGTTCATTGCCGGCATCCTGCCCGGCCTGCTCCTTGCCGCCCTGTTCATTATCACCATCATTATCCAGGTCAAGCGCAACCCGTCGCTGGCGCCCAAGGGCGACGTGTATACCTTTGGTCAGAAAATGCGGTCCCTGTTGCTGCTTTTGCCCATGGTGGCCCTGTTCACCCTGGTGGTGGGCGGCATTCTGGCCGGCAGCTTCACGCCGGGAGAAGGAGGGGCCGTTGGAGCCATGGGGGCTTTTTTATATTCTCTGCTACGCGGCAAGATAACCTGGGCCGTGATCAAGAATTCTCTGAACGCCACGGTGATCATGAGCGGCAAAATCTTCATCATCTTTGCCGGCGTGTACTGCTTTGGGGCCTTTCTGGCTTCCTCGCGCCTGCCCAACCTGCTGGCCGACACAATCATGCTGCTGGACGTGAACCGCTATGTGGTGCTTTTTGTAGTGATTCTGCTGTACGTCTTCCTTGGCTGCGTCATGAACATCCTTCCCATGATGCTGCTCACCCTGCCTTCCATTTACCCGACCATCCAGGCCCTGGGCTTTGACGGCATCTGGTTCGGGGTCATCACGGTCATCCTTATGGAAATGGGACTGATCACCCCGCCTGTGGGCATGAACGTCTTCACCCTGTCCAGCCTGGCGCCGGACATACCCATGGCCGCAATATTCAAGGGGGTGCTGCCGTTTTTCGCGGCCATGCTGGTTTGCACGGCTCTGATTATAATATTCCCCGGCATTGCGACCTGGCTGCCCAATTTGTTGATGTAGAACAGGGAAATATAAGTTGAACCACAAAAAACAGAGGTGACAGGCATGAAAAAAGTTCTTTTGATTCTGGCGGTTCTATGTTTTTGCGCGTCCCCGGCCCTGGCCGCGGAGGAATACAGCGTGCAGTCCTTCTGGGGTTCGGCCCACCACCTGAACAAGGTGTTCTGGGAAGCCTGGTGCAAGGACATGACGGATAAATCCGGCGGCAAGGCGGTTTTCCACTACTATTCCCTGAACACCCTGGTGAAGTCCGACGGCGTGGCCACGGCCATCAAGGCCGGCAACCTGGACGCCGGCGGAATCCAGATGCAGACCGCCGTTTCCATGATGCCGCATTCCCAGGTTCTTGGCTTGCCCTTCCTGGTGCAGAACGCGCGCGAGGCTTGTGTTCTGTATGCCAAGATGTTTGAAACCTTCCCGGAAATGCGCGACGAGGTGAACAAAAACTTCAAGCTGCTCGCCGCCTTTGGCAGCGACCGCTACGCCTTTGCCTCCAACAACGTGCTGATTAAAACCCCGGCGGATTTAAAGGGTAAGCGCGTGCTGGTCTGGGCGGCCTACCAGATGGATGAGGTCAAGAGCTGGGGCGGCCAGCCGGTGCAGATCGCTTCTTCGGAAACTTACATGGGCCTGCAGCGCGGCTTGGGCGAAGTGGCTTATGTGCCCGCGCCGGCCGTGGAATCCAACAAGCTTTCCGAAGTGGCTAAAAACATCACCTTGATCCCGTCCCGCACGCTGCCGATGATCCTGGCCATCAACCACGATTCCTGGAAGACCCTGCCCAAGGAAGTCCAGAAGCAGGTGGAGGAAACCACCGGGCCGAAACTGAGCGAATTCATCGGCACGGAACTTGTCAAACTTACCGACGGCGACATGGAAAAGCACAAGGCCAGCGGCTGCACCGTGTATATGCTCAGCCTGGAAGAGCAAAAGGTCTTTAAAGACGCCGCGGCCGAAGCCAACAACGCCTACTGGGCCGATATGCTCAGCCGTAACGGCGTGAAAGACCCCAAGGCCTGGATAGCCAAGGTGGAAAAACTGGCGGCCGAGACGTTCAAGAGATAACAAAAAAAATCGGGGAGGCTTCGCGTCTCCCCGATTTTTTTAAATCAATGCCGCTCCAGCCACTCTTTGAGCGGCGTATACGGCCGGTTCTGGTAGCGGCCGGCTTCCTCCAGGATCAATTCTCCGTTCACGCAGGTCAGGCCCCTGGCAATCCAGGCGTCGTCCCTGCAAGCCTTGGCCACCCCCTTGGCCGCGATATCCAGAATGCGCGGCAGCAAAGCTTCCCCATACCCGGCCGAAGCCGTCACCGGCACAGCGCCGGGGATGTTGTCCACGGCAAAGTGACGCACTCCATCTTCCACGTAGACCGGGTCCGCCCAGGTGGTGGCCCGGCTGGTTTCCACAGCCCCCGCCGTATCGCAGGAAATGTCCACAATGACCGCGCCTGGCTTCAGTTTGCGCAACATGGACCGGGGAATCAAATGATCCTTGCGCTCCTTGGGCCAAAGCACGCAATTCAGAATAAGATCCGCCTCATAAACATATTTTTCCAGAGCGCCGATATCGTCCACCAGCAGCTTTTCTTTGTACCAGTCCATTTTGGCCGCCTTGCGCGCCGCCGGAGAAATATCCAGGCCAGCCACCCTTATGCCCAGGCCGAACAGGGTGCGCAGCGCGCCCCGGCCCACGTTGCCCAGCCCGATGACCAGAGCCTGCAAGGATTCTTCGCCAAAGTGGGCCATGAAGTGCCGGCCGGTGCCGCCTTGCGGGGCCATGCACAGCCGCACGCCCTCAAAGGCCCCCACCTCCCCCGCCAGCGGGCAGTTGGGCGAACCGTACGGATGCGTGTTCTCCGCCGAAATGCCGGTGACGCCGGACTTGAGCAGCTCGTCCGTCTGCTCCCTGTTCAGGGCCGCGTGGATATTGGTGAGCAGAATCATGCCCGCGCGCAAATATTTATACTCTTCCGGCAATACTTCCTTGACTTTGACCACAAACTCCCCGGCACCCCAAGTGGCCTTGGCGTCCGGCAGCACCACGGCCCCGGCTTCCCGGTACGCCTTATCATCCGCCCCGGACCGCGCGCCGGCCCCGGCCTGTACAAACACCTCATGTCCGGCCGCCGCCAGGGCCGCCACCTGCCTGGGCAATAAAGCCACCCGGCCCTCCTGCGGCTTTATTTCCGTTGGTATGGAAATCTTCATATCAGCTCCTAATTTGTATGAATATATCTGTTATCGCATTCGGGGCTCCGCCCCAAATCCCGTTATGGCCGCGCCCATCAGGGGATGGGGGACGGAGTCCCCCAATTAAATGTCTATAAAATTTTTATAATTATAATTTAAATTTATAATTATAATTTTAATTAAGCCCGTGCGACAATATCTGGCCCAGGAACAGTTTGGCGCGGTCGGACTGGGGGCGGCTGAAGAATTCGTCCGGAGTATTTTCTTCGATTATTTCGCCTTCGTCCATAAAAACCACGCGGTCGGCCACAGTGCGGGCAAAGCCCATTTCGTGGGTGACGCAGAGCATGGTCATGCCGGTTTCCGCCAGGTCCACGATGGTGTCCAGGACTTCTTTGATCATGTCCGGGTCCAGGGCGGAGGTGGGTTCGTCCAGGAGCATGATCATGGGGTTCATGCACAGGCAGCGGGCGATGGCCGCGCGCTGCTGCTGGCCGCCGGAGAGCTGGCCGGGGTATTTGTCCGCCTGTTCCGGTATGCGCACGCGCTCCAGGTAGCGCATGGCTATGGCCCGAGCCTCGTTTTCCGGCATTTTGCGCACCCAGACCGGGGCCAGGATGCAGTTTTCCATGATGGTCAGGTGCGGGAAAAGGTTGAAGTTCTGGAAAAGCATGCCCACTTCGCGGCGCACGGCGTCAATGCGCTTGAGGTCGCTGGAAAGTTCCACTCCGTCCACGATGATCCGGCCGCGCTGGTGGGCTTCCAGGCGGTTGATGCAGCGGATGAGCGTGGATTTTCCGGAGCCGGACGGCCCGCAGATGACCAGTTTTTCGCCCCTGGCCACGGTCAGGTTGACGTCTTTGAGCACGTGGAAATCGCCGTACCACTTGTGCACGTGGCGCAGGCTGATGACGGCCTCGGCCTGTGGAGTTTCTTCTTGGCTGCTTTGCGACATGTAAGCTCTCATTTTGAATACCCTCCAACCATACCCTCAAACGGGCTCAGGAGGGGTGGGTCCGGGGAGGTGGACCTCAAGGAGGCGAGTCCTTGTGGTTTTTCCCCCGGCGCTTCAATCACTTCCTTTTCCAGTTCAGCCGCCGTTCCAGATACAGACTGTAGCGCGAGACGATGAAGCAGAGCATCCAGAAGATCAGGCCGGCGAAGAAGTAGGCTTCTTTGGTGAATCCGAGCCAGCGGGTGTCCGCCAGGGCGCTTTTGATTATTCCGAGTATATCCATGAGGTTGATGACCGCGACCAGGGTTGTGTCCTTCATCAGGCCCAGGTAGGTGTTAGTGATGGCCGGTATGGTCAGGCGCAGGGCCTGGGGCAGGATAATCAGGCGCATGTGGGCCCAGTAGCGCAGGCCCAGCGCCTGGGCGGCCTCAAACTGCCCTTTTGGTATGGCCTGGAGTCCGCCGCGCACCACTTCCGCCATGTAGGCGGCGTAAAAGAGCGACACGCCGATGAGGGCGCGCAGGAGTTTGTTGAAGTGCGCGCCGTCCGAGAGCATCATGGGCAGCATGACAGAGACCATGAAGAGCACGGAGATAAGCGGCACGCCGCGCGCGAATTCGATGAAGCTGACGCAGAGCACGCGTAGGACCGGCATGGAGCTGGTGCGGCCCAGGGCCAGCAGAATGCCTATGGGCAGGGAGGCGGCCATGCCCACCAGGGCGATGACGATGGTTAGGAACAGACCGCCCCACTGGTCCGTGGGCACATGGGGCAGTCCTGCCGCGCCGCCCAGAAGGAGCACCCAGGCCAGGCAAGGCAGAACCAGATAGAGCATCCAGAACTGCCAGCGTTCCGGGCTGGCCCGGCGCGGGTTAAGCGCGGGCAGGGCGGACAGTCCGGCGGCCAGGCCCAGGGGCCAGGCGCCGCCAAAGCCGGAGAAATGCAGGATAAGGCCGCAGATAATGGCGATGAGGCCGGAGAGAAGCAGGCGGAAGCCGGACCGGCGGAATGGCGCCGCGCTAAAACCGCCGGGCCTGGCCATGAGAAAAGGAACGGCCAGAAAGACGGCGGCGGTAAGGCCGGGGAGCAAGCCGCAGCTTAAAAGCGCGGCCAGGGCGCAAGCGGCCGGAATGCCGCGCAGGATGATTTTATTCACATGCTTGGGGAAGGGCAGAAAAGGAGCCAGGAGCAGGGGGGCGCTGTTGCCCAGAAGGAGCAGCCCGGCCAGGTCGATGCGCCAGCGCTGGGATTCCGGAAAAAATCCGTACATGAGCAAGGGAAAGCGCACCTTGATGAACACCCAGCAGGCCCCGACGGAGTTAACGCAGTCCTCGCGGGCGGAGCCGGCCCAGTTGGCGTCAATGACCGCCCAGCGCAGGGTGGGCGGCACAACCAGGTACAGGAGCCAGAGGCCCAGGACAGTGAGCAGGGTGTTGGTGACGGAAGAAAACAAGTTGGCGCGCATCCAGCCCAGAATGCCGGTCTGGTTGACCGGTGGCGGCAGGGTGGGGTGGCGTTCGGTGCGTACGTACATGTTCAGCGCTCCCTGATGGCCATTTTGGCGTTGTACAGGTTCATGAGCAGGGAGATGAACAGGCTGATGCCCAGGTAGGTGGCCATGGTCATGGCCACGACTTCCACGGCCTGGCCGGTCTGGTTCAGGGTGGTGCCGGCAAAAATGGAAATGATGTCCGGGTAGCCTATGACCACGCCCAGAGAAATATTTTTTGCCAGGGTCAGGTACTGGCTGGCCACGGGCGGGATGATCACGCGCATGGCCTGGGGAATGACCACCAGGCGCAAGATTCTGCCCTGGCGCAGGCCCGGGGCGGCGGCGGCCTCGATCTGGCCTGAGGGCACGGCCAGGATGCCGGCCCGGATGTTTTCGCCGATGAAAGCGCCCATATACAGGGTAAGGGCCACGCACAGGGCCAGAAATTCCGGCAGCAGGGTCATGCCGCCCTTAAAGTTGAAGCCGGCCAGGTGCGGAATATCCCAATGCGCCGGCACGCCAAAAAGCGGCACGGCCAGAGCGGGCAAAATGCAGATCAGCAGCAGGCCGGGCCAGAGCACGGGTAGGCGCTTGCCGGTCAGGCGCTGGCGTCGGCGGGCAAAACGGGCCAGAGCCCAGCTTCCCAGCAGGCCGGCCAGAAGGGCCAGGCCGCTGGCCCAGGCCTGGGGTTGCCAGACCGGCTGCGGCACAATCAGCCCCCGGTTGCACAAAAAGATTATTCCGCCGAAATCCACGGCCTGCTTTGGGCCGGGCAGGGGGCTCAAAAGCGCCAGGTACACGAACAGAATCAAGAGGAGCAGGGGGATGTTGCGGGCCACTTCAATATAAGCCCCGGCCAGGCGGGACATAAGCCAGTTGGGGGAAAGCCGGAACACGGCGGAAGCGAAGCCCACGGCTGTGGAAGTGACGATGCAGATGCCGGTCATGACCAGGGTGTTGACCAGCCCGACAAGATAGGCGCGAAAATAAGTGCTGGTGCGATCGTACTCAATAAATGACAGAGAAATGTCAAACTTGGCCTGTTCGTTCAAAAAACCAAAACCGGAGGCGATGCCGGCCTGCTCCAGGTTGCGGGCCGTGTTGCTCACGGCGGTCCAGGCCAGCCAGACCAGGGCGCTTACCACCAGGGCCTGGATGACCAGGGCGCGGACTCGCGGGTCGTAAAGCAGGCGCTGCCAGAGGGACTCTTGAAACGGGGCTTGCATGGCTAAAACAATTTGATTTTCAAAGGCCGCGTTTGTCGCGGCGGCGGGCAAAGCCCGCCCGCTCCTCGCGGGCGGCGGCACAGCACAAAAGAAAAGGCCCGGGCCGCGAGCGGCCGGGGGCACGGGGGGCTGGAAGGGGAGCGGCCGCTCCCCTTCACAGTAAAACAATCAACGGAGCCGGACATTCTTAGCGAACCGGCAGGCCGTACATCAGGCCGCCGCGGGTCCACAGGGCGTTCTCGCCGCGCTCCAGCTTGAGCGGGGTGTTCACGCCCACGTTGCGCTCGAAGATTTCGCCATAGTTGCCCACGTGCTTGATGATCTGGTAGGCCCAGTCCTTGGGCAGTCCGAGCATTTCGCCGCATTTGCCTTCCTGCCCGAGCAGGTAGCGGATGTCCATGTTTTTGGAATTAAGCATTTCGTCCACGTTTTTGGAGGTAACGCCCAGTTCCTCGGCGGAGATCAGAGCGGCCAGCACCCAACGGTTAACGTCCGCCCAGGGCTGGTCGCCCTGGCGCACGGAAGGAGCCAGAGGCTCTTTGGAAATCACTTCCGGCAGGATAATGTGGTCTTCGGGCTTGGAAAGGGCGGTGCGCCGCGCGGCCAGGCCGGAAACGTCCGTGGTGTACACGTCGCAACGGCCCTTGTCGTAAAGCACGGTGGCTTCGTCCGCGCTTTCAAAGGCCACGGGCTTGAAGGTCATGCCGTTGGAGGCGAAGTATTCGGAAACGTTTTTCTCCGTGGTGGTGCCCATCTGGATGCAGATGCTCGCGCCGTTCAGTTCCTTGGCGCTTTTAACGCCCAAAGACTTGCTGACCATGAATCCCTGGCCGTCGTAGAAGGTCACGCCGATAAAATCCAGGCCCTGTTCGGTATCGCGCTGCAAAGACCAGGTGGTGTTGCGGGAAAGGATGTCGATTTCGCCGGTTTGCAGGGCGGTAAAGCGTTCCTTGGTGGTGGTGGGCACAAATTTCACTTTGTCCGGAGAGCCGAAGATGGCGCAGGCCACGGCCCGGCCGAAGTCAACGTCCAGCCCGCGCCAGACGCCTTTTTCATCCGGGGCGGAAAAGCCCGGCACGGTGCCTGCCACGCCCACGGTCAGAAAGCCCTTGGCCTTGACGTTCTCCAGCATGCTGGCGGCCTGGGCGGGCACGGCGGACAAAGCGCAAATGGTCAGCAGAGCGCCGGCGAGGATGCCGGACAAAAGACGAATGCGTGACATCGAGCACTCCTTGTGGAACGGGTAAGAGAATGACCTTCCCAAAGATGGCGGGGAAGGACCGGCCAGAAGAGAATCTTTTAATCAACAAATCGATGCTGACGCGCGGCATGGCGCGAAAAAGGCCGGGCACGCCGGCCGCCGTGAAGCGGACAAAAACCTAATCTGAAAACGAAGGCAAAGTCAAGAGGCTCACATATCCGCAAAAAAACTCCGCGGGGGGAGAGGCTTTCCCCGCGGAGTTATGCCGGCGGGCTTGCGCCCGCCGTTGCGCCTTCCCAGCGCTATTTTTCTGAAGGCCCGCTCCGTCCGTTAAGCCCGCCGCAAGGACGGGCACGGTAAAAACGCTCGGCGGGCAATCCGTTAATTCGCCTGTTTGCGGATGAACGACGGAATTTCGAACTCGTCGTCATCGCCGAAGATGAAGTCGTCCTCGCCGGGGTTATGCGCGCCCAGGCGCGGAGCTCTGGCGCTCATGCCGATGGTCGGATCCTTTTGGCGCAGGATAGTGGGGATATCCAGGTTGCCTCCCGGCGAACCGCCTAAAGAGCGGGGACGCGGGGCCTCGGCCTTGTGGGCCGGAGCCGCCGGCTGGGCCGGATGCATGGTTCTGATCGTAGCCTGCCGGCCCGGAATTTCCTTGGCGCTCTGGCTGGATTCGATGCCCGTGGCGATGACGGTGATGCGCAGCTCCTCGCCCAGGCTTTCGTCGCAGGCCGTGCCGAAAATGATATTGGCGTCCTCATGCACGGCGGAGGTGATGATATCCGCGGCTTCCTGCACTTCCGCCATGGTCATGTCGGAGGATGCGGTGACGTTGATGAGCACCGCCTTGGCCCCGTCTATGGAAACGTCTTCCAGCAGCGGGCTGGTAATGGCCTTGGTGGCCGCTTCCCTGGCCCGTCCTTCGCCCGTGGCCCGGCCGGAACCCATGAGAGCCAGGCCGGCTTCGCCCATGGCGGTTTTCACATCCGCGAAGTCCAGGTTGATCATGCCCGGCGTGGTGATCAGGTCTGAAATGCTTTTTACGGCAAAGTACAGAACCTCGTCCGCTTTTTTGAGCATGTCCTCAAAGCGGGCGTTTTTGGGGGCTATGTGGCTGAGGCGGCTGTTGGGTATGGTGATCAGACTGTCCACGTGGCGGTGCAGTTCGGCTATGCCGGCTTCGGCCGCGTTCATGCGTTTTCTGCCTTCAAAGGGAAAAGGCTTGGTCACCACGCCCACGGTCAGAATGCCCAGTTCTTTGGCGATCTGGGCAATGACCGGCGCCGCGCCGGTGCCGGTGCCGCCGCCCATGCCGCATGTCACAAAGACCAGGTCCGAGCCGTTCAGGTACTCGCGGATGGCGTCCTGGCTCTCCAGAGCGGATTCGCAGCCCACCTTGGGGTTGGCCCCGGCGCCTAGTCCCGCGGTCAGCTTGGTGCCCATCTGGATTTTCAGCTCCGCCATGGATTTTTTCAAATCCTGCATGTCCGTGTTGGCGGCTATAAACGTGACGCCGTTCAGGCCGGACTCCACCATGTTGTTAATGGCATTGCCGCCGCCGCCGCCCACGCCTATGACTTTTATCACCGCCCCCTGGCTGGGGGAATTATCTAGTTCCATGAATTCCATTTGCCTCTCTCCTTGCATTGGAATGACCTTTTATTGTCGATTGATGTTGTCTCATTCGCCGTTTACTTTATGTCCACATTACTTTATGTCCACAAACCATTTCTTCATGCGTGACAGCACCCGGTTGAACATGTTGTCGTCCCGAATGCGAAATTTTTGCTCCGCGCCTTCCTTGTTGGCCCCATAGCACAACAGGCCCACGGCCGTGGCGAACTTGGGGCTGTTGACAACGTCCTTGAGGCCGCCCACGTTGCGCGGGTAGCCGATGCGCGTGGGCAGGTTGAAAATCTGCTCGCCGAGCTCCTGGCAGCCGCTGATAAGCGAGGAACCGCCGGTAAGGACCACTCCGGCCCCGATCAGGTGCTTGCAGCCGGAGCGGGTTATTTCCTGGTCCACCAGGGACAGCACTTCCTCCATACGCGGCTGGCAGATTTCCGCCAGCATGGAGCGCGAGAGGCGGCGCGGTTCGCGTTCGCCCACGCTGGGCACTTCAAAATATTCTTCGGTGCCCACCAGCTCGGTCATGGCGCAGCCGTAGCGCACTTTTATCTCTTCCGCGCTGGCCATGGGCGTGCGCAGCCCGTAAGCGATGTCGTTGGTCAGGTTCTGGCCGCCAAGGGCCAGAACGCCGGTGTATTTTATGGAGTCGTTGGACAGGATGGCTATATCCGTGGTGCCGCCGCCCAAATCCACAAGGGCCACGCCCAGCTCGCGCTCCTCCTCGGTAAGCACGGCCTGTGCCGAGGCGATGGCTTCCATGACTATGTCAGCCACGTCCAGGCCGCTGCGGTGGCAGGAACGCAGGATATTCTGGGCGCTGGTGACCGCGCCGGTCACAATGTGCACCTTCACTTCCAGGCGTACGCCGGCCATGCCCAGGGGATCGGCGATGCCGCGCTGGTCGTCCACAATGAATTCCTGGGGCAGGGTGTGGATAACTTCGCGGTCCAGGGGGATAGCCACGGCCTTGGCCGCTTCCATGGCGCGCTCAATGTCGCGGGCCGTGACTTCGCCGCCCTTGACCGCAATGACCCCGTGGCTGTTGAAGCCCTTGATGTGGCTGCCGGCAATGCCGGCGTACACGGAGCGGATCTCGCATCCGGCCATCAGCTCGGCTTCCTGCAGAGCCTTCTGGATGGATTCCACGGTTTTTTCAATGTGCACGACCACCCCCTTGCGCAGTCCGGTGGAGGGGCTGGCCCCTATGCCCACTATATCCACGCCGTCCGGGGTTACTTCGCCCACTACCGCGCAAATTTTGGTGGTGCCTATGTCCAGTCCCACCACCAAATCAGATTTAGCCATCTTCCATCCTTCCTTTCAGCTCAGCGACATTCTCTTTACCGCGCCGGAGCGCGTGGTTCAGCTCTGATCCGGCAATTCCTCAACCCAGACGTTATTGTCATGGGCTTTTATGCCCCGGACTTTTTTAAGTTCCCCGCGTTTGCCCAAATCCGCCAACGTGCGGGAAACCCGGTCCAGGTTGGCGTTCCATTCCTCCAGCCCTATGGACAGGCTGATCCGGTTGTTTTCCATGCGCACGTCCACCCCGCGCGAGGCGGAAAGCCTGATCCAGGACACAGCGGCCATTTCCACAGGCAGAGCGGCCTCCGCCAGGCTGCGCACCAGATCCGGCAGCCGCCGGGTGTATTCCTCCGCCCCCGGCTCCACTTCCAGAGTGGGCAGGGAAGTGAAGTTGCCTGGCGCCACCGGGGCTATGGGCCGGCCGTAAATATCGGCGTAAAACAAAACCCCGTTCTGGCGCACCCAGAAGCGCGGCTCTTTTTCTTTAACGCTTATTTGAAAAAAATCCGGCAGGATGCGTTTTATAGACAACTCGCTTACCCATGGATTGGCCGCAAGTTCCTGTTCCATCTCATCAATTGAGACGGCAAGAGAGTTCATCCCTTCGCTTAATCGGATTGTTTCTAAAACTTCTCTAGACTTTAACCTGGAAAGCCCCTCTATTTCAATAGTTTTTACCGCAAAATACGGGCTGGAGGTAAAATATTTGTAAGCATACAGAAACCCCACCCCCAGGCTGAAGAAAATAAGCAGGCCGGCCGCCACGGAACCGGAAAACCCCAGGGCCAGCCCCAGCTTGCGCCAGGGCACGCCGGGCAGGCGGAATTTGTTGGCCGCCTTTTTCCGGTAGCTGTTGGTCTTTTCCTTCACCTGCGGCCTGCGGACGGAAGTCCGGGCGGGCAGGCTGGACAGGCGCTTCTGCGAAGCCGGCCTGGTCCTGGGGTAGTCGTTCAGGGCCATATTTTCACTTCCATCTCCAGAGCTATGCCGGTGAGGGCCAGCACCTTGCTTCTGGCCCGGTCGAGCAGTTCCAGGGCCTGGGTCGCGGTGCCGTTGCCCTTGTTGACCAGGAAGTTGGCGTGCTTTTCAGAAAAAGCCATGCCGCCCAGGGCATAGCCCTTGAATCCGGCTTCCTCCAGCAGCTTGCCAGCGGCCATGCCGGCCGGGTTCTTAAAGGTGGAGCCGGCGCTGGCTTCCTGCAGGGGCTGGGTGGAGCGCTTGCCTTCCAGCACTTCGTGCACCCTGTTCAGCACACGGTCTTTGTTCTGCTTTTGCAGCCGGAACACCGCCTTGGCCACCACAAACCATTCGCAGGGCCGTGGGGGGGCAAAGTGGCGATAGCCGAATTTGAGTTGCTCGGCCGGATATTCCGTCAGGCCTTGCTCCGGGGTGTAAATATAGGCGGAATGCAGGCTTTCACCAATGTCCGAGCCAAAAGATCCGGCGTTCATGGCCACGGCTCCGCCCACGCTGCCGGGAATGCCGGCCAGGGCCTCCAGGCCGCCCAGGCCAGCTTCCGCCAGGCGGTTGATCAGGGTGGACAGGGGCTGGCCCGCCCCGCAGCCCACCAGGGCCTCGTTGCCGTATTCCTTGATCAGGGCCGGTCCGCCGCACAGCTCTTTGTGGCAACTGATGATCACCAGGGGCAGGGGCCCGTCCTTGGCCAGAATGTTGCTGCCCCGCCCCAATACGGCCGGCTGGCCGCCCAGGTCGCGCAGACTGAGGGCAAGGTTGTTGAAACCCTCTTCGTTTTGCACGAGCAGTTCCGCCCAGGCCCGACCGCCCAGGCGCAGGGTGCTGCGTTCCGCCAGGAGCGGTCCGGGTAAAATATCCAGGCCTTGCGCAAGCATGTTTAATCCTCGCTTTCCAGCCAGTGCTGGCCGATGGTCCAGACGTTGCCCGCTCCGATGGTCAGGAACAAATCGTGCGGCTTAAGCAGGCCGGGCAACTGCGCCTTGAGTTCCTCAAAATTCTGGCAATATATGACATCTGTGGAGGAAACCTGCCGGATGCCCTGGGCCAGGCTCTGGCCGCTCACGCCGGGGATGGGCGCTTCAGACGCCGGGTAGATTTCCGTGAGCAGCAGCTTGTCCGCCGGTTCGAAAACCTTGCAGAATTCTCCGAATAAAGCCTGGGTGCGGGTGAAGCGGTGCGGCTGAAAAGCCACCACCAGCCGGCGGCCGGGGAAGCAGGTTTTGGCCGTGGCCAGAGTGGCGGCTATTTCCGCCGGGTGATGTCCGTAGTCATCCACCACCAGCACGCCGTTTTTTTCGCCTTTGCGCTCAAAACGCCGCCCCACGCCCCGAAACTTGGCCAGAGCCGCGACGCATGTGCTCACGGGCACTTCCGCCTGCATGGCCATGCCAATGGCGGCCAGGGCGTTCAGCACGTTGTGCCTGCCCGGTTGGGCAAGCTCCACCTCGCCCAGGCGGCAGCCTTTAAGGCGCAGCGTGAAGCGGCTGGTTTCCGAGCAGGAAATAATTTCCGCCGTCAAATCGTTGCCCGGCGCAAAGCCGTAAGTGAGCACCGGGCGGTTTATGTCCGGCAGAAGCCGCCGCACGCCCGGGTCATCGCCGCAGACCACGTTGATGCCGTAAAAGGGCACCTGGTTCATGAACGTCAGGAAAGCCTCGTCTATTTCCTTCTGGCCGGGGTAAAAATCCAGGTGGTCCAAATCAATGTTGGTCACCACGTTCATTATGGAAAAAAGGCACAGGAAGGAGCCGTCGGATTCATCCGCCTCGGCCAGCAGGTATTCCCCGGAACCCAGGCGGGCGTTGGCTCCGTAAGCGTTCAGGCGGCCGCCGATGATCACTGTGGGATCCAGGCCGGCCTCCTCAAAAATAGTGGCCAGAAGCGAGGTGGTGGTGGTTTTGCCGTGCGTGCCGGCAATGGCTATGCCGGTGCGCAGGCGCATCAGCTCGGCCAGCATCTCCGCCCTGGGAATGATAGGGATGCCCCGCTCCCGCGCGGCCAGCGCTTCCGGGTTGTCAGGGCCAACGGCTGTGGACTTGACCAGCACGTGGGCATCCTTAAGGTTTGCGGCGGCGTGTCCTTTGGCGATGGCTATGCCCAACTCGCGCAAGCGCAGCACGGCCGCGTTTTCCGACATGTCCGATCCCGTGACCGCATAGCCCAGGTTATGCAGGATTTCCGCAATCCCGCTCATGCCGGAGCCGCCTATGCCCACCATATGTATTTT
>JAVBSC010000084.1:0-40892 GCA_031547305.1 Desulfovibrionaceae bacterium | reverse complement strand
CGGTGCCGCTGCCGTAGTCCTCCACGACGGGCGAGCCGTCGATACGGGTCACCGTCTCGCCCTTCACCGCCGCGAACCCCGGATGTCCGGTGTCCCACAGGCGTCCGTTGACGTAGGGCGCCACCCACATCCCGGCCGCGCCGGCTTGGGCTAACGGCCAACGCCGGCGCGGCCTAATTAGTGGGTCTGGGGGCGTCATGCAACCCCGGTGGGGTTGGGAGCGGCAGCCCCCACTCAATCAGCGAGCGGAGCGGCTATCAGACGCTTGAAGGCGTCCGGACTTGATCAGCATCCTGAAGAGTTCCTCCAGGTGTTCGGCTTTGAGATCTTCGCCGGGGGTGCGGCACCAGAATTCGTTGTTGATTTCCAGGCTGGGGTAGCGGCCTTCCAGGTTCTGGCGGCTCAGTTGCGGCGGTTCGCAGTTATAGGTGATGCGGCCGCGCAGATGCATACGGCGCAGCACGGCTTCCAGAGTCGCTGCGCCGCGTTGGATGCGGGCGTGGTCATTGTCCCAGAGCCCTATGTCAATCATCTCGTCCAAGGCTGTCGCCGCCTTTTGCTTCAGACTGGCCGGACTCTTTGTTCTTTTTGGCCAGGGCTTCCATTTCCCGGCGCAACTCCGGAAAACGCCGCCGGGCTTCCTCCAGCCAGGGGTGGTAGAAAACGGTCATAAAATTTCCATCCTCTTCCACTACCGGGAGCGGGGAGTTTTTTTCCCCACCGGCCTGTTTTTCCTGCCGCTCCTTGAATTCTTCCGGTTTTACAAAGCGTCCCACACCCACACCCTGGTCCGGCCCGATGTTGCGCAGGCTGAGGAGCATAATGCGGCCGTCCGAGCATTTCAGAGCCGCGTGGATCCGGCCGCGATCATTTGGGGGGGAGTCCACGTCGCCCTGGCAGGTCTGGCCGGAAAAAGTCCCGAACAGTTCAAAGCTGCCGGAGCCGACAAGGGCGGTTCGGGTCATGCTGCCTTCGTAGTGTTCACCGCCGTATTCGGCGATAATGGCCAGGGGTGGACCGTCCAGGGCGTACAAGGGCACGGGCATGATCTTTTGCGGAGCGGAGCAGCCGGCCAGGGCAGCCAGCAGGGCCAAGACCGCAAGCCGCCGGAAGGCGCCGCGCCGGGGGAGTGGTAGCGCCGGCAATTTATTTCCCCTCAAGGCCAAGGGCGGCCTTTTCCACATCGTCCTTAAAGCCCTGCCGCGCGGCGGCCAGCTTCGCGGACAGGCTTGCGTCGCCGAGGGCCAGTATCTGGGCGGCCAGCCATGCGGCGTTGCGCGCCCCGGCCTTGTCCAGGGCCACAGTGGCCACCGGAAAGCCCGGAGGCATCATGACCGTGGACAGCAGGGCGTCCATACCGCCCAAGGCGGAGGCCGCAATTGGAATGCCTATGACCGGCCTGAGCGTGCGGGCCGCCACCGCCCCGGCCAGGTGGGCGGCCAGGCCGGCCGCGCAAATGAACACCTGGCAACCCTGGCTCTCAAGTTCCGCGGTCAGGGCTTCCGTGCGTTCCGGCGTACGGTGGGCGGAACTGACAGTCAGGCGATAGGAAATGCCAAGTTTGTCCAGCACTTCCGCGCAGGGCCGTACGGTCGGCTCGTCGGACAGGCTGCCCATGAATATTGCCACTTGCGTCATAATTTTAAAATCCTGTCAGGTGGTTCCCGCCCTTGCGGGCGTCGAAAAGTTAATCCGCGCTGGCGGCCGGAGTGAAGCAAAAACGCCGATCTTCACACCGAGCCGGCGGGTGGGGTGCGGCATGACGCCAGAACCGGGGAGGATTTTAGCAGGCCGGCGGAAAAGCCGCAAGGCATAAGGAATCAATAAACTAAAGCGTAAAATATTAAGTTGTGGTGCCGGTAGTGACACAATTTTTATTCTAATATACTTTAACAGCTAATCTTATGTATGTTCAGAATGCCGGATTTTGCAACGCCGGCGGGAAGAGGCCTGGATATCAGGGGGATCCTAAACAGGAGGAATGTATGAACAGCAAAGAGCCTAACATGCGCCAATATACACGTTTGCCCAAGCCTTACCGGGTGGAGGCCAAGGAGCTTAAGTTTCCCATCGCCCGCGAGGTCGCTCTGGAGGGTTCCTGCAGCGATATCAGCCGGGGGGGGCTGTGCGTGGAGTCCAGGACGGCTCTGGCCGTGGGCACGGTTTTGCAGGTCAAGGTGCACATTCCGTTGCTGAACAAGTTTTCGTCCAGTTTTTTCAAGATTTATGAAAACGACGCGGAGCAGTTTTTGCAAACCATAGCCGAAGTGGCCTGGATAAAGCCCGTGGCCGGCCGTTACCTTATAGGGCTGCGTTTCGCCAACGCGGACGAGGATAGCTGCCGGGCCCTGGATGCCCTGATTGCCAAGGCTTTTCGTGATTTGGAAAAGTGATCCGGGCCGGGCTCGCGGTATTTCAGCTTTGAAATGCCGAGCCAGGGCGGGCGCGTCCCGCCCTGGCCGTCGCGGGCGAAACTTGATTCGCCGCTACGGCCTGCTCGAACGTCCCAAAGGTAACCCGCTTTGGAGACAGCCCCTAGAAAAATTCTGTCGCGTACTTTATGCCTGTGCCTATGATGACCAGAACCAGCATCCACTTGATGACCCTGGCCGGGACGAACTTCTGGCAGCGCGCCCCCAGGTACATGCCGGCCATGCCGCCCAGGCCAAGGAGCAGGCCCAGGATCCAGTCCGGGGCCACGGACTGTTCCGGATAAAAAGGAGCCAGGGCCAGATAAAAGATCACGCCGGCGACGGAGGTGGTAAAGGTGCCCATAAGGGTGGCCCCGGCCAGGGTATAGATGGGCAGGCCGAAAAAAGACACCAGAAATGGCGCCAGAATGGCTCCGCCGCCTATGCCGTAAATCCCGCCCACAATGCCGATCACAAAACTGAGGCCGAATATCCCCGGGCTGGAGCAGGAAAAGCTTTCGCCCTGAAAGTCGTAGGCG
The DNA here is from genome assembly GCA_031547305.1 of Desulfovibrionaceae bacterium. Lineage (GTDB taxonomy): Bacteria > Desulfobacterota > Desulfovibrionia > Desulfovibrionales > Desulfovibrionaceae > JAVBSC01. The sequence continues at coordinate 37,942 of JAVBSC010000084.1, read as the reverse complement.
ATGCGCGCCAGGCTGAATTCCCTGACAATAACTGACGGCAATGGGGCTGCCGGCGTTAAGCCGCCTTTGGCCGGACGTTCCTTTATTTTGACATGAAAGCGCTCTTCGGCGCTGTTTTTTTGTCCTTTGTTCCGCAGCAGATCCCGGATCATTCGTCCGCCTATGTATAAAAGCACCAGTCCGGCAAAGAGCTTGAAGTGCCTCGGGTCCGGCAGCCAGCGCACCCGGATTACGGCCCCCAGAAACACGCCCGGCAGAGTGCCGGCCACCACGATCCAGACCAGGGGCCAGACCATCCGGCCTTCCCGGACATAGCGGTAAACGCCGCTGGGTATGGCCACGACGTTGTAAAACTGGTTTGTGGCGCTGACTGACGGGCTGGTGTAGCCTAAAAAAGACATCTGGAAGGGCAGAAGTAAAAACGCCCCGGAAAGTCCGCCCATGGAGCAGAAAAAAGACGCGACCAGCGCCGCCAGGGGCGGCGCCAGGGGGTTTACATCTATTCCCGCGACAGGGAGCAGCATGATTCCTCCATGCTTTTGGAGTCTAGTCGACAAGCGGAGCCATCCTAAGGTTTTTCCCGGAAAATTTGAAGCCCCGGCTGTTAAAGAAATGTTCCGGACAATAAGAAAAGCTCCCCGGATGACCGAGGGAGCTTTTCTTATTTTTATGTTGTCTGGGATTAGGCCAGGCTGAAGCGCTTGCGCAGGCTGACCAAGCCGACCAGGCCGGTGCCGAGCAACCATGCGGCGGCCGGGATGGGGGTGGCGCTGGTGCGGATTTCGCTCAGCTTGAACACGCCGAACATCTGGGTGTAAGTCTGGGCGCCCTTGCCGCCGTTGCCTATGCCAAAGAGCACCGTGCCGGCGGTCAGCAGGTGGCCGTTGTACATGAAGTCTTCAGTGAGCTGCCAGAAGCTGATTTCCTTGGCCACCGGCTGATTGCCGTTGGTGTTGTTGTCGGAATTCAGCTTGAAGAAACGCGGGTTCTTCTTCACGGTCAGTTCAAAGGACAAGTCCTTCACATTGACGTTGGTGCCTACCGCGGTGCCGTCAAAGTCCCAGCCTTCGGAGAACTGCGTGTTGCTGAACATCTGTCCGAAATGGTTGGAGTTGGTGCCGGTTCCAAAATTAATGGTCTTGGAGTGGTCGCCGCCCAGAATGTACACGTCCGCATAAACCTGACCGCCGCCGCCCAGGGCCTTTACCCAATCCTTCACATAGACAGCGTTGAAGCTTTCGTTGATCGGCTTGCTGAAGTCAAAATTTTCCGGGTTGTATTCATAAGCCCGCGCCTGGGCGGAAAAACCGCAAAACATAAGCGCCGCGATGATGAGTATGTTAAGATTCCGCTTCATGACTGGCTCCTGATATCTATTTAAATTTGGTTTGTTGTTTTAGTTACGCAAATCGTAAAGCAATTTAGATGCCAATATAAATAAACATATATAATACGGCTTATTATAGCTTAGCATGTTTTTTGTCCAGGTTTTGGAGACGACAAAAATGTAAAATAATCCTGGAGTGATAGTTGGTTTGTCCGGAAAAACGAGACGCGGGGCATCCCTGTAAAAAAGCTCCCGGCAGCGCGCAAAAAAAGCCCCGGCCACGGTCGGGCTGACCATGGCCGGGGGACGGCGGATTTATATCTGGCTACAAGTAAAACTTAAGTGTTGATCACTTGCCTTTTGCTTCTGGCGCTTCCGGCACGGCCGGCTTTTTCTTCAGCTTTTCCGCAAGCTCCCTGAACCACCTGGCGTTTTTAAAGGCGCTGAAATTCGGATTGTTTTCCAGTTCAAAGCCGGTCAGCATCCGGCCGCAGGCCACGGACCTTTCCAGCAGGGTGCGTATGCGGGCCTCTTCGCCATTGGCGGACAAAATCTGGGCCAGATAGTACCCGTAGCAGGCGGGATCGCCGAACTGCTTGTAAATGTCCATGCCTTTGGTGAACTTGGCTTCCGCGTCTTCCAGCTTGGCCTTGAGTTCCGCCTCAGGCTGCCCGGCCTTTTTCATGTCCTGATATTGCAAAAACAGGGTCCAGCCCCAGTTTATCCAGTTGTCAAAATGCTGCTGCTTTTCATCCAGTGCCACGGACTGGGCATATTTGGCGCAGGCGTCCTGCAGGGCTTTTTCCCGCTCCGCGCCTTCCTGGAGCCCGGCTTTGTTCTGCAAAACATTCCCCCATTGCCAGAGCATGATGATGTGGGAAAAATTGTCGCCAACAGCCAGGTTGGAAGCCTGGCTCATTTTTTGGGCGGCCTGCTCAAAAAGCTCCAGGGCTTCGGGCTTGCTTCCGGCGTTTTCCAGGTGTTCCGCCCTGGCTTCCAGCGACTGGGCCCATATGAACCAGAGGTGGTGATCCTCGGCTTTTTTCTGGTCCTGGCTCAGAGATTCGCATTCAAAGATTATGCGCTGGTACAGGGTGTCGTTGTAGGATTCTTCCCAGCGCTCCGCATAGTTGAACAGCTCGTTGGTCCAACCGCGGTTCAACTCCCCGGTATTGACGTCTGGCGGTCCGTAGCGGAAGGCGGCTTCATCGAACAGGGCTTTTTGCTCGTTCGCGTTGTCCGAGTTCAGGGCCAGCACCAGCAGGGCTTTGGCCCAGGGTTTGGCGCTATGGGCGTAGCGCCCGTCACGCGTGGCGGCTTTGCCAAAGGCGTCCAGAGCCGCCCCGGCGTGCGCCGTGGCCTCGGAGCCCATGGCCAGTTGGGCCAGGCCGCTGTGCCCCAGTCCAAGATTATACCAGGCCAGGGCGGAATCAGAATTGGTCTTGAGGATTTTTTCGCTGGCGCTGACCAGTTCCGCAAGTTCGCCCGGGTGCTTGCAGCCGTCGCAACTGTCCAGTTGTGAACGCAGGGAGGCGGAAAACGCCTCCAGGGCTGGCTGGAAGTTGGGGTCGAGTTTCAAGGCCTCCCGATATTTGGCCTGGATATTGCGGTACCTGTCGTTGGGAGAAGGCATGGAGCTCCACTTGTCCAAGGCCATTGCATCGCCCCAATCAAGATAAGCGGCCGGCGAATTCGGAGAGAGTTTGGCCGCCTTGTCCAGCTTGTCGTAGACCTCGGCCATTTGTTCTTTTGGATTCCGGACGGCGGAGTACGGCTGCGTGAGATTGTCCAGTTGAAAGCGCGCCCAGGCCCGCAGAAGTTCCGGGTTTTTGGAGTCCTGTCGGGCCAGGCCGGCGTAAAGGGCTAATCCCTTGTCCAGGTTGTCCTGGCCAAGAAAGCCCCCTTCCTTACGTTTTTCAAAGGCGTTATGGTGCGCTTCAAAGGCCAGGGGGTAAAGTTTTTCTCTTTCCGCCGCGTCGGAGTTCATGGCCAGCAAAAGCAGGACGTTGCCGCGCAACAGCCAGATGCTTGGCCCGACCGGGTTGGTCACAAGCGAATCGCACTCATAGCGCATTTGAGCGAAAATGACTGTCCTGGCTTTTTTGTCCGGGGCTTTTTCCGCCAACTGCCACAAGGTTTCCAGCCAGCTCTGCAGGCGGTTTGACTCTTCCGTGTAGGTATGGCCGGCCCAGTAAACTTCCCGTGCTTTGGCAAACAAGTCCCGTTGCCTGTCTTCCGGGCTGAGCGAAGCCAGATTGGCCAGGGCCATGGAGTAGTAGGCCGGAATATCCGGTTTTTGCTTGAATTGTCCGGTATTTGCGTCACCTACGGCAATGACTTTTTCCAGCAGCGGGATTTTTTCTTCCAGGGGGCTGGCGGAAGCCAGACGGGTCAGATCCGCCATCCAAGAGCCGGGCCAGGCGCCGCTGCCCTGAAAATCCGGCGCCATGGATAATTCTTCATCAATGGAGCAAAGTTGTTTGAGGTAATTGCGCTGTTCCTCGCTCTCTGAGAGAGCGGCCAGTTGCCGAAAAGCTTCGGCGGAAAGCGTGAGGGAATGCGCGACGCCTTCGCGCGGCCCGGCGGACCGGGCATTGCCGAACGCTTCCACTGCCTTGAGCAGCAGATTTTTTTTATCCTTGCTCTCGGCCTGCAGGCCGGCCAATCTGGCCAGGGATTCCCCGTGGAGGATCAGATAAAGGCCGCACTCCGGACTCAGACTGACGGCCTTGGCGAATTTATCCGTAGCCTGCTCCAGCCTGGCTTTGGACTGGTTCGCATCCCCCCTTAAACCAAGGTACGTGGATTGCCTGTCCAGGGCCAGCCCCCACAAATACCAGGTTCTGGCATCCTTGGGATCCAGTGTGGCGGCTTTTTCCAGCTTAGCCGAGGCTTCGGCCGCGTATTGCGAATTGTGCTCAAGGTCGCCTGGCTCGATTTGTTCCAGTTGCGCGTCCGCCCAATCCCGCCAGATGGCCGGGGAACCTGGATCCAGAGCGGAGGCTGAGGCAAAGCGGTTTATCGCCAGCTCCAGCGGCGAGTAGCGCATACCGCCAGGCAACATCAGATTCAGGCTCTTGTCGTCCAGATACAGAGAACCAAAAAATCTGCCCCAGGCCAAAAGGCCCCTGGCTTTATCCTCTGGCGAAAATAAAGATGCCGCATACTGATTTTGGCCAGCCGCGCCGGCCTGGTCCCGCGCTTGCGGCGCTGTCCCGGCAGGGGAGACGGCCTGGGCGCTCTCGTCCGGCAGGCTTGCAGGAGCGCCGGATTGCGTGGCATTTGTCGAAGGGCGCGGAGTGGCGTTGCCCGCCGGAGCGGGTTCTATGGCGGCCATGGCCTGTGGGGCGCAAAAAAACGCAAGCAGGACGCCTGCCAGGATCAATCGCATAGTTAAAAGGCCTGAAGCGGGTTATGAGGTGGTGGATCAGCGTTTACATACCACAACCCTGGCTGGGCGCAACAGACGATCTTTGAGTTTATAACCCTTGGACATAACAAGACAAATTTGGTCAGATTCAAAGTCCGGATTCGCTTCCAGGTTAACTGCTTCATGCACGGCCGGATCAAACGGATCCCCGGCCTGGCCGAGCGCCTCCAGGCCATGGCGTTTCAGGGATTCCAACAGAAGCTTTTTGGTCATCTCCACGCCGATCACGAAATTTTTACAGGCCTCCATGCCCTGAGCGTGCTCCAGGGCCAGATCCAGATTGTCCAGGGCCGGTAGAATGTCAGAGAGTACGGATTCCGCGGCGAAACGGGTTTGTTCCTCTTTTTCCCGGCTCAGGCGTTTTTTGGTGTTTTCCACTTCGGCCAGGGCGCGCAGGCGGATGTCGTCCGCGTTTTTTTTCTCCGGGCAGTTGGGGCACACTTGCGCCTTGGCCAGGGCCGCCAGACTCTCCAGGCTAAATTCAGGGCGTGAATTTTCGTTTTGTGGAGTTTCCGCCTGCTGCCCGGCGGGCGCCTGCTCATTAATTTGCCCGGCCAAATCCCCCAGACCGGAAAGATCCACGTCATCAAAAAGTTCTTCCGGGTGGGATTCCGCTTTGCCGAATTTTCCGTGGGCAAAGCCGTAAGGGTGTTTCTTGTCCATGATTGAAATGGTTCTCCTAAACTATAGATATCACGGAACCGCTTATTTCAGCGCGCGTGTAAAAGATCGCTCAAGACCCGCGAAATGTGGCCGACAACAGGCACGACCGCGGCGTAATCCATGCGCGGCGCCCCCATTACGCTTACCACCCCCAGAGGCTGGCCGTCCCGGTTGGAATACGGCGCGCTGATCACGGCCCAGGGCAGGGCCAGACCGCCTTCCGGACGGCAAAGCAGCACAGAGACTTCCCGCCCCTGATCCAAGGTTTGGCCAAGCAGATCCAGCAGCCTGGAGCGCTCTTCCAACAGGAAAAGCATTTCCTTAAGGCGTTCCAGATCCGCGAATTCGCTGTGCATGACCACTTGTCGGGCGCCGTCCACAAACAACTCGCGGCCGTCGTCCATTTTTTCCACGGCCAGGCGGACCAGGCTGAGGGCGGCTCTGGCGTCGTGGCACAAATTTTTCAATTCTCCGCCTTCCCGCTGCAGGGTGTCCGCTATGCCGCGCCGGACCTTGGACAGGGGCAGGCCTTTGAAGTGGCTGTTCAGGTAATTGGCGCAACGGATTAGCTCATCCTGGTCGAATATTTCGCTGATCGGCACGGCCAGACTGCTGGTCAGGCCGCCTTCCAGGCTGAGCACGGCCAGAACCAGTTTTTTATCCAGGCTGGAAAAATTTATGGACAGCCAGCGGGCTTCGTCCCGGCCTGGAGAAACCGCCAGGCCCAGACGGCCGCTACGGGCGGACAGCATGGAACAGGCCCGGCGCAGAATGGCCCCCAGTTCTTCGTCCCGGCGGTCCAGAGCCTCCAGAATGGCCGCCTTGTCCGCCTCCCCCAGAGGGCGCGGCTGCAAAAGCACGTCCACGTAATACTGAAAAGCCAGGGCCGTGGGCACCCGGCCGGCGGAAGTATGCGGCTGGGCCAGATACCCCAGATCCGTAAGTTCGGCCATGCTGTTGCGCATGCTGGCCGAAGAAAGCTTAAGGGCGCTGCGATCGGCCACAGCATGCGAAGAAACGGGCTCGCCGTCCGCGATGTAGGCCTCCACAATCGTGCCCAGTATTCGCGCTTCTCTGGATCGCGCTTCCATAATATATAGCTACTCCGCTTTTTTTGCAGCAAGGCTTTGCCTCGCGCCACGTAAAATAATTGGCACGCCCGTCCGTATGTCAAGCCCGGTCAGTCAGAGCCTATTCACTCCACGCAAACCTTGCGGTGGGGATTTGCAGGCAAATCCTCGCGGAGCGAATGAACATTTCCAATGTCAATCCGCTCTCAAGCGCACCTTGCAACCCTTGGCGTGCAGGTATTCCTTGATTTGCGGGATGCTGTACTCGCCGTAATGCACTATGGAGGCGATGAGCGCGGCCGAAGCCTTGCCGCTGGTCAGGGCTTCCAGCATATGCTCCGGATTCCCCGCTCCGCCGGAGGCGATGATCGGTATGTCCACAGCCTCGGCCACAAGCCGGGTCAGGTTCAGTTCATAGCCTTCCTTGGTGCCGTCCGCGTCAATGGAGTTGACGCAGATTTCACCCGCGCCCAGTTCCTGGGCCTTTTGGGCCCAGGCTATGGCGTCCAGGCCCATGGAGCGGCGCCCTCCCTGAATGACTATTTCGTAGCCGGAAGGAATGTTTTCGCTCTTGGGCACGGATTTTACATCCATGCCCAGAACCACGGCCTGAGAACCAAAGGCCCTGGCGCCCTGGCGAATCAGCTCCGGGTTGAGCACGGCGGAGGAATTGATCGAAACTTTCTCCGCTCCGGCCAGAAGCACGGCCCGCATGTCTTCCAGGCTGGATATGCCGCCGCCCACGGAAAAGGGAATGGCAATGGCCGAAGCCACTCTTTCCACCACGTCCAGGAATATGCCGCGCTGCTCGGCCGATGCGGTGATGTCGTAAAAAACGATCTCGTCAGCGCCCTCGTTGTAGTAACGCCTGGCGCTTTCCACCGGGTCGCCGATGTCCACATTGCCCTTGAATTTGATTCCCTTGGTCAGTTTGCCGTTGCGCACGTCCAGGCAGGGTATGATGCGTTTGCTAAGCATGTATCTCCCCCTATAGAGATGTTTACGCTTGAAATGTTTGCTTAACGGCTGACAAAGCCAGCCCGCGGGCATTTCGCGACAAGAATTCGCGTACGCGAATCCTTGTCTGGCAATCAACACATTTTATTCGCGAATTGCCAGGCAGTAACGGTAAAAGTTATGCAGCAGCCTAAGGCCCGGCCGGCCGCTTTTTTCCACGTGGAACTGCGCCGCCCACAGGCCCGGACGGCCCAGCACGGACCCAAACTCCCGGCCGTAATACGTTGTGGCGATCACCAACTCCGGGCTGGTCCGCACATAATAACTGTGCACAAAGTAAAATTCCGCGTCCTCGGAAATGCCCTCCAACAACACGCAGGGGCGCTTTTTCCTTAAGCTGTTCCAGCCCATGTGCGGAATGCGGATAGCCGCGCCGTCCTCTTCGCGAAAATCCGGAGTAAAGCGCAAACTGCGGCCGGGCAAAATTCCCAAAGTGTCCTGATCATTCTCTTCGCTGTGCTCCAACAGAATCTGGCAGCCCAGGCACACGCCCAGAAGCGGCTTGCCAGCCGCAATCAAAGACCCCAGCACCTTGTCCAGGCCGGTGCGGCCAAGCAGCCCCATGGCCTGGCCGGCCGCGCCCACACCGGGGAAAATAATCCCCTTTGCCTCGGCCAGAGCCACCGGATCCGCCGTAATCTCAGCCGGAATGCCCTGGCCGCGCAATGCCCGCAACACACTGGTTTGGTTGCCGGCTTCATAATCCAAAACAGCAATCATATAAATCCCTTAGGTGAATAATGCCAGTTGGAATTATTGGGAGCGCCCTGTCCCCTCCAACTTCCCTGCCAGGCCATGATGGCTCTGGGCCCGCATTCAGAGCCGCGTTCACTTTGCCCTCAGAGGCGGCAATGCTTCAAGCATCGTTACAGCCAAAGGCAGCGCGGTCCGGGAAGGGAGCCCGATGGCGATCGCCCCCGGCGGGGTTTTGGGGCGGAACCCCCAAATAAATCAGTCAATTACCGCTATGCTTTATCCACGTATAGATATCTTTTGATCTTTTGAGTGGCGGTTTTTTCAAATGGGTCGGCCTGCTCGAGGATTTTTTGGATTTTGGCAAAGGAGGAGACGCGTTCGTTGGTGGAGTTGCGGATTTGTTCCAGGAGTTCGGCGCGGTTTTGCAGGGCTTTTTCCTCGCTCAGACCGGCGAACATTTCATCAATCCTGGGGCTGTCCAGGTGCACCCTGGCCGACAAGCGGCCGGCGCTCTGGTAGACCAGGCATTCCAGGACCATGGGGGCTTGGAGGAGTATGGACTCCACTTCTTCAGGGTAGATGTTTTCTCCGCTGGGGCCCAGGATCATGTTTTTGCTGCGCCCCATTATGTACACGTAGCCGTCTTTGTCCATGCGGCCCAGATCGCCGGTATGCAGCCAGCCGTCCTCGGTCAGGGTTTCTTTTGTCAGGTCCGGGGCCTTGTAATAGCCTTGCATCACGTTCGGGCCCTTGATCATTATTTCCCCGATGCCGGTGGCCGGGTCCGGGGCCTCAATGCGCAATTGCAGGCCCAGGAGCGGCCGGCCGCAGGAGCCTGGCTTGGTGCCCTCCGGTCCTATGCCGGCGGACAGGGGCGAGGTTTCGGTCAGGCCGTAGCCAATGGCGTAGGGAAAATTAGCCTCGCGCAAAAAAAGCTCCACATCCGGGGCCAGGGGCGCGCCGCCAATGGCGAAAACCCTTAGGCGGCCGCCAAAGGTGGCCAGAAGTTTTTTTCCGGCCAGGCGGTTCAGCAGGCGGCGGGCCGGCGGCAGGGAATAAAGGAATTTTTTCAGCCTGGAGCCGGTCAGCTTGGGCAGAATGCTGACTTTATATATTTTTTCTATGACCAGGGGCACGGAGAGCACAGCCGTGGGCTTCACGGATTGCAGGGCCGGCAGGAGCGCCCGCGCGGTGGGGGGCTTGTCCAGATAGTACACGTGCGCTCCGTGCATCACGGGCAGAATAAGGCCAAGGGTGCATTCATAGGCGTGGGCCAGGGGCAGAATGGACAAAAAACAGTCGTCCGGGCGGACGTCTATAAGGGTGCGCACCGCTGTTGCATCCGCAAGCAGATTGCGGTGAGTGAGCATTACGCCTTTGGAGTGGCCGGAAGTGCCGGAAGTATAAATTATGGCCGCAAGATCGTTTTCCTCAGGCTCGCGGGGCGCCCTGTTGGCCAGGCGCATGGCCTGCTCGCGCAGTTTACGGAATTCGCGCAGTCCGGCTTCCTTGAGGCTTTTTAAGCCGACTCTGGAAATGCCGGCTTCAAAAGGCTGGAAGGTTTCCAAGTTCACAAAAAGCGGAGCCGGATCGAAAAGGGCGAATTCCAGCTTGGCGAACAGTTTTTCCGATACAAAAACCGCTTTGGCTTCCGAATGGCGTATAATATGCTGGATGGCGTCCTGATGAAAATCCGTGAGCACGGGCACGGCCACAGCCCCCAGGCTGGTGACGGCAAAATAGGCCACTCCCCAGTGCGGGCAACTTTCGGAAAGTATGCAGACCCGGTCCCTGAATCCGATGCCCTGCTCGGCCAGCCATTGCGCGAGCGTTTCGGCGGATTCGTGAAGGTCCGAATAGTTCAGGGTCTCGCCGCCGAACATGGACAGGGCCGGTTTGGAACCGTGAATGGCGGCTGTATCCGCCAGGATTTGGCGTAAAGTTTTTGCGGAAGAAGTTTCAGCGGGCATCTGCGGTTTTTGCCTCGATTGAGAGGTTTGCGGCCGGCTGCCTGCCCAGCCGGAAACCGTTGTTGAGGTTGTAAGTAAAAAGTCCGGCACATGCAATCCCTGTTTTTACCGCCGGGGCGCGTCTCGGCAAAAATCCGGCACTCGGCTAACAGGCCATGGAGGAGCTTGGACCGGTCAGAGAACTTCATACTCAAAAAAGCTCCGACAAAGACATGCGTGGTATGGCTTCGCGTCCACAGGGGGTGATCGCGCCTTTACAAGCCCCGGTTTTGCTGGATTTGTCATCAATCCGGGCGGGCTTTGCCCGCTGATAAGCGACAAACTCAAGCGTAATTTGCTCTAACGACGAAGGGCACGCTTCAAAAACAATTGCTTCGGCTGGGTCGGAGATTGGCTGTATTCGCGCCTGGGCGGGCGGCTTTGCAGTTATATTAAAAATATGTTATTTTTATATTGAATAGTGGATATGGACATATGTTGGCCGATATCCCCGGTCCGCGCCCGATAGGCGCGATTCCGGCTCAGGCAAAAATCCCGTAAATATTTGCTGTATTTTATAGGTTGCCAAATTGACATCCTAAGTAAAGTATGCAATTTTTTAATTATAATTTGATGCGCCGCTAAGGATGCGCATTTCTTTATAAGGAGCAGGCATGAAGCTATCCGCTAAAACCCGCTATGCGGCCCGTATTTTGCTTGAACTGGCAAGGCATGGCAAGGTTGGCCCCATTGCGGCCACCAGATTGTCGCAGCACACTGGCGTGTCGGTGCAGTTTATCGAGCAGATTTTAAAGCCGCTGAAGCAAGCCGGGCTTACAACGAGCACGCGCGGAGCCAGCGGCGGTCACGCTTTGGCCAAAGCCCCGCACAACATTTCCCTTGGCGAGGTGGTGCGGCTTATGGAAGGCGGCATTAATCTCACCCTGTGCAGTTCCGAAGAAAACGCCAACTGCCCCAGCCGGGCGCATTGCGCCACCCGCAAAGCCTGGATGAAGGTTTCGCGATCGCTGGAGCGAGAACTGGACTCGATCACCATAATGGATCTGCTGCACAACCGACTACAGGAAAAAGAGTATAACCTGAAGATGGAACCAGCCCCGATTTACTGCGCCACGGCCAAAAGCTGATCCCGGCCCGGCGCGCGAGCTTGAATTTTCAAGGGGATCCCCTGAAAGGCGGATTCCCTTTATTTTGCGCGGGCGGGTGAAGTATTTTCATATCCGGATGCTGTCCCGGATATCCTCCAGCCGGTTTTTCACAAACATAAGGTAAGAGATGATCAGCTCGCCAGAGTTGAACGACGAGGTTATGTACATGGGGTTGTAGTCCGCGATGCGATCCAGGTAATAGAGGACCCGGTCCATGTTTTCCGCGTTGTTCTTGCCGCAGATTTCCGGGTAGAGCGTATACAGGGCGCTTACATAGTCCCGGACGACCAGGGCCATACCCTGGGCTTCGTAAATGCGGTTGTCCAGCGTGTAAAACGGCAGTTCCTGGCTGTCCTGGAGCAGGCCCAGGGCATAGCCCATAATGTTGTCCCCCAGCACAAGATTGAACGCCGAATACACATCGTCGGCCCGGCAGTTATAGACGCTTTTGCCTGTATCCAGCCCGGCCTTGTAGGTATCCAGCAGCTTCAGCCCGGCCTCGTAGGAGCCCTCGGCCGAGGGGAACCAGAATTTCTGCGGGTTGATGGAAAAATAGTTCAGCCTGGCCTTGTGCAGGTCGTCGCTTTCCCGATCGTTGCTCCCCAGTTTGGCGATGACCATGGAGTAATGGTCGATCAGGGTCTTGGTGGCCACATAAACGCCGTATTGCCGGTAGGCCCGGTTATCCAGGATATATTTATTGAACAGCAGGTCGTTGCCGCTCCAGCCAAAGGAGGAATTCAACTCCCGACGCAATTGGAAGGTTATGGAATCCAGCAGGATTTTGCCTTTTTCCTTGTCTTCCAGCTTGGCCATTTCCGCCGTGACCTGATTGCCCTTGGGGAATACCACCGGGTCGATCAGGGCGTAAATCCGCTGGCTGCCCCAAAGCACGAGCAGAATACCGGCAAATAGCAGGGCCTGGACCAGAAGCACCCGGCTGACGCGGACAACCTGTTCTTTGTTGACTATTCTCATAATTGCGCTCCAGAAAAAAGGCGGACATCGCGTTTCACGTTATATATCCCGGCCCACCCGCCCAGGCGATGATTCTTTCGCCCCGGCGGGACGCATACCGCTTTATGCCGCAGCCCGGCGGAGAGAGTCAACCGGAAAGCGGCGGTGGATTTTGCCGGAAGAAAGATATATGCAGAAAAAATTGCAAACTGTTTAGCGATTGAAGGAGAAGACTATGGATCTTGGATTGCAAGGCAGGGTGGCCGTAATCACAGCCGGGGCCACGGGCATAGGCCGGGCTTGCGCGGCCGCGTTTCTGGCCGAGGGGTGCAAGGTTGCTATTTGCAGCCGCCGGAATTCCGCAGTGGAAGAAGCTTTAAGTTTTTTCGCCGGCCATGGATACACGGAAGTGTTTGGCCTGGCTGCGGACGCCTCCGAGGCCGCGGACATGCGCAAGCTGGCCGATGCCGCCGTAAAACGCTGGGGCCGCCTGGACATCTGGCTTAACAACGCGGCCACGGATGTGCGCAAGCCCATGCTGGAGTGCACGGTTGAGGAATTCGACCGTTGCTGCGCGGTTAACCAGCGTTCCCTGCTGGTGGGTTCCCAGGCCGCCACAGCGCACATGCGCCTTAAAAAAAGCGGCGTTATTCTGAATACCTCATCGTTTTCCGGCAAAATTCCGGCCGTGGGCAATTCCCTGTACTCGGCCAGCAAGGCGGCGGTGGACAGCTATACCGCCGCCTGGGCCTGCGAACTGGCCCCTCTGGGCATACGCATGGTCGCCTTTGCCCCCGGCCCCACGCACAGCCCATGGAACGACGCCAATCTGGCGGCCAACGGCGAGGCCATCAGCCGGGACATCGCCCTGGGACGGCCGGCCCAGGCCGAGGAAATCGCCGCTGTGGCGGCTTTTCTGGCCTCGGACAAAGCCTCGTTCGTTACCGGCGTGACCGTTACCGTGAACGGCGGGCGTTTTTCCGCCCAGGGCATTGAGACGGCCCGCTCCTGGTACCAGATGTGATGTTTCAACAGGTTGTTCATGACGCCGGGGCTGCCGGCGTCTCAGGGCGGCGCTGCCGGGGCTCGCCGTCAATACAGGTCCAGCAGCTTCAGCGCCCGCCGGGCCAGGGGCAGGCGCAGCCCGGCGTCGGTATCTTTTGCGGAGTCCAGGTTAAGCGCAAAGGGGTAATCCCGGCCCTCCAGGCGCACCCAGCCCACCAGCCAGCCGATGTTAGGCGTGGCTCGCCCGGTCAGTCCGGTCTTAAAAAACAGTTCGCCGCCCTGCTCTGTTTTTTCGCGCGGCATAATTTCCAGCAGCAGATCGTAACTGCGCCCGGAAAACGGCAACTGCCGCCGGAGCAGCGCCTCCAGAAAACGGACCTGCTCCAGGGCGGAAACAGCCAGGGGGCCTTCCAGCCAGAAATCGTCCACCTTGTTGCCGATAGCCGCATTGCCGTACCCGGCGCGTTGCACAAAGTCCCGCATGCGCTCAAGCCCGATGCGCCGCGCCACGCCCCGATAGACCGGCACACTGGAGGCGGCCATGGCTTCCCGGATGCTCATGTCGCGTCCCCAGGCTTTGACAGGCTGCGGCCCGCCGCCATAGGGCAGGATTTCCCGCGTGTCTTTGACAACGCCGGTTTCAAAAGCAATCAGGCTGTTGAGGATTTTAAAGGTGGAGGCGGGCCGGAAACGCGTTTCCGCCCGTTCGCGATTGCAGCCGGAGTATAGATTTTTCTCTGGATCATAAACGACAAAAACGCCGGCGACCCCGGCTTCTTCAAAGATTCTTCCCAGTTCCGTCTTGTTCCGCCAGGCTGCGCTTGAATCTACGTCATTTTGCGCGGCAAAGCCCTGGCCGGCAAAGCACAGTCCACAAAACAAAAAAAATATTCCAATCCTTTTTGGCGTTATCAAGGTAAATCTTTAATGATTACATGTTGTTGCAGCGGGTAAGCCTCTTCCGGGGAGTGGAGCGCTCCATTGGTCGAAAGCTTACTACTGAAGAGAGTAAAGGAAGTCACGAGAAATCTGTTTGCTATCTCCGCCCGGCAAGTGTTGATGAAGCGCCGCAAGCCGTCCGGCGCGCCTGTCTTAAGCCTGCTCAGGGTGATGTGCGGGAAAAAACGGCCCGCCTCCGGCGCAAGGCCGGCCCAGCGCGCCAGCGCTTCGTCAACCGCGCGTTTTAAAATGAGTAATTCCGGGCAGGGCGCCAGTCCGGCCCATAAGACAGCTTTCCCGCGCCGCTCGAAAAGCCCCAGCCCTTTTACCTGCAAGGAAAAACTCCCGGCCCGGACGGACCGGAGCGCCTTTTTGATTAACGCGACCCGTGGTTCCGGCGTTCCGCCGATAAAGCGCAGGGTCAGGTGAGGATTGCGCAGGGGGGGCCGGCCGAAGGCCGGGCAGTTCTATTTTCAGCGCCTCAAGTCGGGCGACAACAACCGCAAGCGGGTCCACGGCCACAAAAAGACGCTGGCCGTCCAGTTTGCACGCGGCCTTTTCTTTGGCTATTGCCGGCATCACTAACTCCTTTCTTACGGATTTATCCCCCGTATGGACGCGTATGTCCAGAAGCGGAATATCATCAAACAATGACGAGCCACGGACCGGCATCATTAATCTGGAGATCGGAATCGGCGGCTCGCTTCCGTTTCTTGGCCATGCTATTGAATAACGCGAATCTCTTGACTTTCATGCCCGACCCCGTACAAATGAATTTGCATTCGTAATACGGAACAAAAAATCGTTATTACAAAATAGGCACGTGTCAACCAACCCACAAAATGCGGAGATACAATGAGCAGCCCTTATATTATCAGCACTTCACCGGTTTTCGGCACTGTTGGCGCGGTCCCGGAGCGTCTGGCCCAAAAGGGCTGGCAAGTGGAAGCCCTGGTGCCGCCGCCCGGCCAGGGCGCTCTCAGTTTTGAAGACATCCAGGACCGCATGCTGGAAAAAGCGGGCGAAGCCGAATTTCTCATTGTCGGCCTTGCGCCGGTGGACGCCAAATTCATTGCCAGGGCCGGCAAGCTTAAAGGTATTTTCAAGCACGGCGTTGGGCTTGACAACATAGACATGGTAGCGGCCAGCGCCTATAAAATTCCGGTTCTGAACACGCCGGGGGCTAATTCCAATGCCGTGGCCGAGTTGGTCCTCGGCGGGATGATCGCCTTTTGCCGCCAGATTATAAACTGTCACCAGAGCGTTGCGGGCGGCGGATGGCAGCGTTATGTGGGCACGGAAATAGAGGGCAAGACCCTGGGCGTCATCGGCTTTGGCTCCATAGGGCGCCTGCTCGGGCAAAAAGCCAGGGCTCTGGGCCTGCGGGTGCTGGCCAGCGACATCGCCCCGGACCTGGCTTTTGCGCAAAAGCACGGCATTGAGATTACCGGCATTGACGAACTGCTCAAAGCTTCGGATTTTGTGTCTCTGCACGCCTTTGGCGGGCCGGGCAACAGCGATCTGATCGGCCCGAAACAGCTTGCGCTGATGAAGCCCACGGCCTGCCTGCTGAACCTGGCCAGGGGCGAACTTGTGGATTTGGACGCCCTGAGCCGGGCGCTTTACGCAAACAAGCTGGGCGGGGCAATAATAGACGCTTACAAAAACGAGCCGCCGGATCGCCGGCACCCGCTGTTCAGGCACCCCAGGGCCGTTTGCCTGCCGCACAGCGGCGGGGATACCAAAGAGGCCCAGGAGCGCGTGGGGCTCTTTATAGTCGAAGACATGCAGAGCCTGCTTGACGGGCAGAGGCCGGCTAGGGTAGCCAACAAAGAAATTTACGGCTAGGGCGGTTTAACGCCGTGTATTTTTTGCCCCTGGCTGCGTCAGACTTCGCTTCAGCCTCTGGTTATATACGATAAGAGTACACTCCTATCGGCTTCTTTCAGAGGCAAAAAATTTTATGGCGTTAAAACGCCTCAAATCCCGCCGGGTTGTAGAAAATAATATGTTGTATTTCTTCGCGGTATTATGCGCGGCGTTGATGTTTGCCTCCGTCCTGCTGAACATTCTTAGCCTGCCGGGCAACTGGGGGGTGGTGGTTCTGGCCGCGCTGTGGGGCTGGCTTGCGCCTGGCGGGGCTGTGGGCGGGTGGTTCCTGCTTTTTCTGGTTCTGCTGGCCGCCGCCGGCGAAGTTTTGGAATTTTTGCTCCAGGCGCGGGGGGCGAAAAAGCACGGATCTTCAGGCAAGGCCAATGCGGGCGGCATGCTCGGGGCTTTTGCCGGGGCGATTTTGGGCGCGCCGATTCTCTTTGGTCTGGGAGCATTGCCCGGAGCGCTGATTGGGGCCTATTGCGGCTGCCTGGCTGTGGAACTGCTTACCGGGCGCAAAGGAGCGGAAGCCCGCCGGAGCGCCTGGGGCGCGATGACCGGCAAATTCGCTGGAATCATAGTGAAAATGGCCCTGGGCTTGACCATTTTTGTCTGCGCGATCCGGCAAATATGGCCTTAGCCTCGCATATTCACTTGCCGCCTGCCGCACCCTTGCCGTATTTGGCTTCCACTTCCGGCAGGGCTTTTTTTATGTCCGCGATGCGGTCTTTGGAGTGCGGGTGGGTGGACAGGAAGGCGGGCGGGTTTTTGCCGCCTTCCTGGGCGGCCATTTTTTCCCATAGGGTGACCGCGGCTTCCGGGTTGAACCCCGCCCTGGCGGCCAGGATCAGCCCGATTTTATCCGCCTCGCTTTCCTGAAGGCGGTTATAGGGCAAGAGCAGCCCGAGCTGGGCCACGCCGGAGTAAAGGCCCTGGCTGGCCTGGCCGGCGGAGGATGAGCCGGTGGCCACGGTTACGGCCGCGCCGGTGATTACCTGGCCAATGGACGCCATGTTGGTCTGGCTGATGCGTTCCGCGCTGTGCCGGGCCAGGGCGTGGGCCACCTCATGGCCCATGACGGCGGCCAGTTCGTCCTGGTTGTTGCCGATGAGCTGGAGAAGCCTGGTGTATACAAAGACCTTGCCTCCGGGCAGGCAGAAGGCGTTCAATTCGTCCTTCTGGATAACCTTGAAGGACCAGTCATAGTCGGGTCTTTCCGCGGCCGCGGCAATGCGCAGGCCAACGTTTTCCACTATTTTGGCGCTGGCCGTGCCGGCTTCCACTTTTTCCGCATTCAAAATTTCCTGAGAAGCGCTCATGCCCAGGGCCAGCTCTTTTTCCCGGCTCACGGTCATAAGCTGGCTGCGGCCGGTATATGGCGCGGTGGCGCAGGCCGTGGAAAGCAGGCCGGCCAGGATGCACAGCAAAAGACAAATCTTGCGCATGGCTGGACTCCGGGGAGATTTGAACATAGACTTTTCAGTACAATGTTGGCTGTTACAATATAGGAATATCCGTGCAAAACGGCAAGTATGCTCAGGCCGGGTTTTTCAGGTAGATATCGTTGCCGTTGGCCGAGCTGACAAAGCGCTCGCGGAACAGCTTTTGCCGCACCAGGATGTTTTGGTAGTCCGGGTTGATTTTGTAGCTGACCGCGCCGTCCGGCAGAAATTCCGGCAGGAATTTGCGCTCCACCCTGAGGGGACGCAGCTTCAGCTCGAACATCATGGTATTCAAAAGGAAGAGCCCCAAGGGGCCGGAAGTGTCTTTGACTTTGCTGTCCTTGGCCGCCTGGTATTCCCTGAGCCGGTTGTCCGCCTCCGGCCCCAGGTGCTCCACGGCGTCCTCGGGCAGGGCGTAGGCCAGCTTGTGCCCGGCCAGCGCCGCGCGGTTGCCGTACTCCAGATCTTCCCATCCATAGCTGTAATCTTCGTTCCAAAAGCCCAGTTCTTCGTGGATGCGGCGTGGAATAAGCGCGCAGGCCCCCCCAACCGCTCCGGTGGCCAGATAGGCACGGCCGGAAGGCAGGGTGGCCTGGTCCGCGCCGTGCCAGGCGCACAGGCGGAAGGCGGTCACGGCAAATCCGCCTTCCTCGGCCGTATCCACAAGTCGGTCCAGCCAGAGCGGGGAGCGCGCCAGCACGTCGTTGTCCAGCTTCAGGTAATAATCGGACTCGCACAGGGACCAGCCCAGATTTGCGGCCACGCACACGCCCATATTGCGGCGGTTGAAAAAAAGATTGTCTATAAGTCCATCGGACTTGAGGCGGCGCAGGCTGTCCCGCAGGGCCGGAGAACTGCCGTTGTCCACCACGGTAAGGCTGAAGGGCCGGGCGGTGTTCTGCCGTAACGCCTCAAGGCAGCGCAGAGTCAGGGCCTGGCGTTCGTAAACGACCATGGTTACTGCTACGGTGGGGATTGCGGACACTGGACCCCCCCCAAATTTTTTTGGGAATAGAAAACGGCCTGGGACAACATATCCCAGGCCGTTGGAAAAAGCAAAAACGGACCGGCTAGCGGGTGGCCGGCTTGTTAACCGCGCCGGAGCGGATGCAGCGGGTGCATACGGTCAGGGTCTGGACCCGGCCGTCCGGGCTCTGGTGCCGCACGCTCTGAAGATTCGGGTTGAAGCGGCGCTTGGTCTTGATGTTGGAGTGGCTGACCAATTGGCCGGACTGGGGTTTTTTGCCGCATACGGCGCATTCTTTGGACATGATGCTAAGCCTCCTGTATATCGCGGCGGACCGTGGGACAGCCGTGGAATGTAACTTGGCGCGGAAATTTCCGCAAGGAGAATTGCTATTATCCAAGGTCCGGCAAAAAAGCAAGACGTTTTTTTTAATTGAGCCTTACGGCTTCAAAAAGCGTGATGTCCAGAACTCCATTGAACAGCCCGATAATCTTGTTGCTGAATTCCATAAAATGCGCGGTGCGCATGTGCGCGTCCAGAGCGGCCTTGTCCGCCCATTCCTCCAGCAAGATCACTATATTTTCACTTTCCGCGGAAACAAGCGGCACGTAGGAAAAGCAGCCCGGATCCCATCGGCTTTCATACGCCAGGTCGCGAAGATGCTCCAGCAGTTCATTACGCTTGCCTTCTTTGGCGGTTATGGCGGCTCGGACTATCAGCATGGCGCGCCTCCTTTTTCCTGACACTCTGCCGCAACTTGTCAGTTTCAGGCAACTAGAATATGCGAATGCGCGCCTGCTCCGGCTTTTTTATAACAATGGCAATGCGGCTCAATCCCTCCTGGCTTCCGTGTTGAAATCCGCCAGGCTTTTGCCTATGGCCGTAACGCCCTTGGCATGGACCATGCGCACTGGAATGCTGCGGCTTTGCGCGTGCCGCAGGGCCTGGGTTTTGGCCGCATGCGAAACGCAGTTTGTCACAATGAGCAGCAAATCCAGTTCCCCCAGATTTTTGGAAAAATTACGCTCGTGTCCGGAAAAAGTTTTGGCGTCAAAGCCGTGCCGTCCGGCCTCCAGTCTGTAGTTGGCCTTGTTGCCGCATACTCCGCCGATTATGCCCACGCACATGTTCAACTCCTTGGATAAAATTTGTTCCTATTTTCACGATCGTTTTTATTTATTTATTGAAAATGAATTTCAATGTCAATCACTTCAGGCACTTTTTTTTTCCCCGGCGGTATGTCAAAAGAATCTTTCAGAAAAGCCAATAGATATTTTCAAAGTTAATTCGCACTGGCGGTCAGCAGGAGAAGGGAAAGTTGGAATACATGGAAAAAAGACAATTCATAAAAGATCTGTCCGTGGGCGCGGAAATTGACGGGGTGTTCCTGCTTGGTCTGGCCCAGCAGGGGCAGGCCCGGAACGGCCCTTACTGGCGGTTGGAGCTGCGGGACGCCAGCGGCGCGCTGGAAGCGAAAATCTGGAGCCCGCAAAGCCAGGCCCACCCGGATTTGAGCGCCGGCAGCCTGGTGGAGGTGCGCGGCCGGGTGACCAGCTACCGGGATCGGCCGGAAATAGCCGTGGAACAGTTGAAGGTGCTTGGCGAAGCTGAGGCCGCCGGCCTGGATCTGGCGGATTTTATGCCGGCCAGCGCGCGCAATCCTGCTGAAATGCTGGGGGAGTTGACCGTTCTGCTCAAGGAAAACCTGGCCCATCCGCCCTTGCGCAAGCTGGCCCTGGCCGTGCTGAAAGATGAGGAAATAGCCAAGGCCCTGCCAGGGGCCGCTGCGGCTAAATCCATGCATCACGCCTATGCGGGCGGTTTTTTGGAACACACCCTGTCCGTGTGCCGCCTTTGCCTTGCGCTGGCGGATCTTTACCCCCAACTGGACCGGCAGATCCTGCTGGCCGGCGCGCTCTGTCATGATTTGGGCAAATTGCGCGAGCTCAGCTCCGGCCTGAATGTGGACTACACCACCGAAGGACGGCTGATCGGGCATATCAGCATCGGCCTGGAGCGCCTGGAGCCTTTGATCCGCAAATCCGGCCTGGAACCGGATCTGGCCGACCACCTGCGGCATCTGATCCTGAGCCACCACGGCCAGCGGGAATTCGGGGCCCCGGTCCTGCCGGCCACGGCGGAAGCCTTTGCCCTGCACTACGCGGACAACCTCGACGCCAAGCTCAACCAGACCGCCGGCGCGCTAGGCAGATTGGAAGGCGAAGGCCCGGGATGGTCCGCTTATGTACCCGGCCTGGACCGCTTTTTATACCGCGCCCCCCACGCCCCTCAGGCCGGACCGGAGCGCGGGCGCGGCAAAACAACAGCCCAGGAGCGGCAATGTTCATTACTTTCGAAGGCATAGAGGGCTCCGGCAAAGGCACGGTCCTGAGCTCCCTGGCCGCCTGGCTGCAAAGCTCCGGCCGCCGCGTCCTGCAAACCCGCGAACCCGGCGGGTCGGCCCTGGGCCGGGATCTGCGCTCCATCCTGCTGGATTCGCGCAACAAAGACCTGTCGCCTCAGGCGGAACTTTTTCTTTACCTGGCGGACCGCGCCCAGCATGTGAGCACAGTCATCCGCCCGGCTCTGGAACGCGGCGAACTGGTGCTTTCGGACCGCTACGCGGACTCCACCATAGTCTATCAGGGCTACGCCAGGGGCCTGGGGCCGGATTTGCTGCATCAGCTCAACGATGTGGCTGTGAGCGGCCTGTGGCCGGATCTGACGCTGATTCTGGACCTGGACGCGCGAATCGGCCTGGAACGCGCCCAAAGGCGCAACGCCAGAACCGGCAAGGCCGTCACCGAGGGACGTTTTGAAGCCGAGGCCTTGGATTTTCACCTGAAAATCCGCCAGGGCTACCTGGATTGGGCCGCCCGGTTCCCCGAACGCCTGCGCGTGATTGATGCCTCCGGCTCCAGGGAGGAAGTGCTGGATAAAATAAAGTCTGTTGTTGAAGAATATTTGCGATGATTTAATTATTTCAGCTTTTGGCCTTCCGGCGATTTCCCGCCGGACGTCCGGAGCGATAATCCTTCCCGCCGGGCCGCGTCCGGGCCGGTTTTACATCCGGAGCCGCTTGCCTCGCGGTTCTTCTGTCCGTTCCCGCTTTACCGGCCGGTTTTTTCACAGGCGCCACCGTTTTGGGCGGGTAATCCATTTCCAGCGCGCCGCTTTTGGGATCTCGACTATCCTCGGTCGGCCAGTCCAGGCTGACGGCCGCGCCGGAGGGCAGGCGCACCGCATTGCGCAGCAGCACCATACCTCTGGCCGAACAGGCGTAGCGGGCCGCCTCTTCCAAGCCGGGCAGCCGGATGGGCTCGGAAATCACGCGCAGGTCCGCCTTCGGGGGCGGGCAGGCCGCTTTCGCTTGGTCCGGCGTTTTGCGCAGCAGCAGGCAGCTCAAAGCCAGCGAAGCTTTGCCTAATCCGGCCTGCTCGGTCAGTTCCAGCAGGGGGGCGAACAAATCCGCCGGAATGTCCCGGACCGACCGGCTGAAGTGGCACCAGCCGCTGGGTTTGCGCACGCGCCGTCGCGGGGCCGGGGTTCCAAAGTCCAAATCATCTTCCTCCGGCAAAAAGGGGCAGGCGCAGGCGTGCGGGCAGGGGGCCAGCGGCGTGAAGCCTGTTTCCAGCGCGCTTCTGCGCAGAAGGGTTATGAGCTTGCCGCCCAGCCGGGTGCCCGGCTCCACGGACAGAAAGCCGCCTTCCGGCCGCAGCTTGTCCCAGGCCATGGCCGTCAGATTTTCAAAGCGCTCATCCAGGCTGTCCCGACGGGTGTCCGGCAGCTCGTTGAGAACATTGCCGCCCATGATCAGCCCCAGGCCGCCCTTGTGCTGGCGCAAGGATTTTTCCAGCGGCGCGCGCACCGCTTCCAGCCGCCAGGGCGCGGCATCCCCGGCAAAGGCCCGGAACAGCCGCAGCCCCAAATCCAGGATATGCGGTGAAAGATCCGCGCAGGTGAATTTTAACCGCAGACCGCGCAAATCCGGCCTGGAGGCCCAAAGGGCCAAGGGCAGGGTGGCCGGGCCGCTGCCCAGGTCGAAGATCTCGTCGCCGTCTTTAAGCGCCAGGTCCAGGCAGGGGAAAAAGGCGGCCAGACGCTGAAGGTTCCAGGGCAGAAAATAGCGCAGATAAGCGGAGGTCAGCCCTGGGTCCGCCCAATAGCGGTAGGTCAGTCCGTCACGCTCCTCGGTGAGCAGACGCGACAAATCCCGTATGGCCGGGGGCATGGCGCGCCGGTGCTTGGGGGCCAGGGGCGAGACGGCCTCAAGGGCTGTAAAGAACAGAGCCAGATCTTTGTGTACGGATAAGTCCGGGCTGTGCAGAAGGTTTTGGAATTTCATAAATCCGCGGGGTTAAGCGGCCCGCTCCGCAAAGAGCTTCCGGTACAAGGCCAGGTACGCTTCGCTCATTTTGGTATGGGTAAAGTTTTTAAGGCTTTCCCGGCCGGCCGCCACCAGTTGTCGGCATAATTCCGCATTTGTCCCGGCCCGGATCATCTGCATGGCCAGGTTCCAGTCGTGCCCCACAGGGAAGCATAAACCATTTTTGCCGCAATCCACCAGTTCCAGGTTGGACGGCAAATCCGAGCAGACCAGGGGCAGACCCACGGCCCAGGCTTCCTTTATGGTGGCGCTGCTGCCTTCGCCGGCGGTGGAGGCGCAGACCATGACATCGCAGCCGGGCAGGATTTGCCGGCTGTCCTGCCGCCCCAAAAGGGAAATATGCCCGGCCACGCCCAGGGATTCGGCCAGGGCGAGCAGGCTTTCAAAAAGCGGGCCCTCGCCGACGATACGCAGTTCCCAGGGCGGAAGTTCTTTGTGGGACGCAAGATGCGGCAGGGCGCTGATCAAACCGGTATAGCCCTTCTGGCTGGTCAGGGCGCCCACGGACACAAAAACGAGCCGGCCGTCGTTTCGTTCTCTTTTTGCTTCGTACCTGGACGGATCTATGCCGGAATGGATGACCGCGACCCGTTCCGGCGCAATGCCGCCCCGGCGCAGGTTGTCGGCTATCTCCTCGGATACTCCGACCACGGCGTGACCCAGGCGGTACTTGGCGCCGCGCCAGCCGGGCCGCAACGGGTAGGAGACCCGGCGTGAATGCACAAGCAGGCAATCTTTTTTCAGGCGCAGCAACAAAGCGCCCAAGCCGGCGGCCTTGGCGTCGTTGGTGTGGATCAGACAATCCCGCCCGCTTTTCCCTAAAGCCCGTCCCAGGCGAAAAAGATTCAACGGGTTGAATGCCCCGCCTCCGGCCAGCGGCAGCACTGGCAAGCCGGCCTGTCTGGCGGCCAACGCCAGCGGACTGCCGGCCGGGCAGGCCAGCAGAGGGGAAAATTCCGCGCTTCCGGCCAGGGCGGAGGCCAGGTAAAGCACCTGTCGCTGGCCGCCGCGCAACTCCCGGCCCAGGTCCAGAATCAGAATCAGCATTGGAGTCAGGCCAGGCCTGGAACAGGCACGCCGTATTCCAGAATATCCTGGCGGATCAGCCGGCGCAGCAATTCGGAGACCGGCCCCGGCTTGCCGTTGCCGATGATCTGCCCCTGGTAGCCGGTTACGGCCGCGCAATCCGGGCCTGTGCCCAGGAGCAGCACTTCCGAAGCGGCCAGCAGGTCCGCCTCGTTCAGTTCCCGCAATTCCGATTCCACCTTGCCTTTTAAAAGTTCCATGGCCCGCAGTATGGTGGTGCCGGGCAGGGCATTGGTGAATTTGGGGGCCAGGAGCCGGCCGCTTTTATCCACAAGGCAGATGTTGGCAACGGCGCTTTCCGCCAGAAAACCGCGCTCGTCGAAGCAGAACGGCACGTCCGCGCCGTTCTCCCTGGCTTCGCGGGTCATCAGCACATTGGGCAGGTAATTGGCGTTTTTAATGTGCGCCATATACCCCTGTTTGGCCGGAATGCTGGTGCGGAAGCCGGTCAGGCCCTTGGCGTACCAGCTTTCCGAAGGGGAAACAAAGCGGTAGGCCACTATGTACAGGCTGGATCTGGGGCATTCCGCCGGGTCTATGCCGAATCCGCCCGGCCCGCGCCCCAGAAGCAGGCGCATCATGCCGTCCCTGGCTTTGCCGGCCTCAGCCACTTCCAGCACCAGTTCCCGGATTGTTTCCCAGGGCAGCGGGGCTTCCAGAAAAATACCGGAAGCGGAGCGCTTCATGCGCTCCAGGTGGTGGTCCAACTGGTACAGGCGGCCTTCCAGGTATTTGATCGTCTCGAACACGCCGTCGCCCCGGTGGGCCAGGTGGTCGTCCACAGGCAGCAGCAGGAGCCTGGGGTTCAGGCCTATTCCGCCCAGGCGCTCCTCGTAGTAGGCCAGAATATCTTCTTCGCCCGGACGGGGGGTTTTCAGCAGGAGTTCGAGGTGCTGGCCGGTATTGAGCAGGGGGGTGGGCATGGTCGCGCCTTTTAAAAAATGCGGCCCCTGCCTGCAGGGGCCGCGCTCGGGTTGGATTACAGGAAGGCGTTACGGTCCGTCACGCGCACCAGGTCGCGTTCCACCAGAAGTTCCGCTATCTGCACGGCGTTCAGGGCCGCGCCTTTGAGCACGTTATCCGCCACCACCCACATATTCAGGCCGTTGGGGATGGTTTCGTCCTCGCGTATGCGGCCCACAAAAACCTCGTTTTCCCCGGCCGCGTCAATGGGCATGGGGTAGAGTTTCTGATCCGGGTTATCGTAAACCTGGATGCCGGGCGCCTGGCTGAGAATGCCGCGCGCGTCCCGGGCGCTGAGCTTTTTAACGGTTTCAATGTTGACGGATTCGGAATGCCCGTAAAACACCGGCACGCGCACAGTGGTGGCCGTAACCTTTATGCTGGGATCGCCGATGATTTTGACGGTCTCGTGCACCATTTTCATTTCTTCCTTGGTGTAGCCGTTGGGCATGAACACGTCGATCTGCGGCAGGCAGTTGAAGGCGATGCGGTAAGGGTAAACCTTTATGTCCGGCTCCTGCATGTTGTAAAGTTGCTGGACCTGCTTGGTCAGCTCGTCAACTGCTTTCTGGCCGGTGCCGGACACCGCCTGATAGGTGGATACGACCACCCGTTTGATGCCGGCGGCGTCGTGCAGAGGCTTCAGAGCCACAACCATCTGGATGGTGGAGCAGTTGGGGTTGGCGATAATGCCTTTGTGGCCGGCGGCGTCGTCCGGGTTCACTTCCGGCACGATCAGCGGGCAGCGATCGTCCATGCGCCAGGCGCTGGAGTTATCCACCACCACAGCCCCGGATTTTACGGCCAGAGGGGCGAATTTTTCCGAAGTGCTTCCCCCGGCGGAAAACAGGGCCAGATCCACTCCTTCAAAAGAGGATTCCGTGAGTTCCCGGACTGTGAGCTCACCGTCCTTAAAAGGAACCTTGCTGCCGGTGGAACGCTCGGAAGCCAGGGCGATCACCTTATCCGCCGGAAAATCGCGGGAAGCCAGAACATTGAGGATGGTGCGGCCCACAGCCCCGGTGGCGCCGGCAACGGCAACTGTAAAATTTTTGCGTGCGCTCATAACTGCTCCTGGAGACATGCGTAAATATGTTGAGCGCACTATAGGGCATGCCGGACCGATTGACAATACGCTCGGGGCGGCAAGCCATTCATCACGGCGCTCTTGTGGAACTCGTTTACAAGCGGCCGGGCGCCACGCAGGCGTAAGCGAAACCCGCTTTGACCGTTAAACGCCGGAGTGGGCGTTTTAAGTTAAATATGCTTTTAAGGCACGGGAACGCCTCCGCTACAGCCTGCGCCCGGCTTGCTGTTGCCGCGACACCTTGGCCTGTTTTTAGGCCGTGGGCGGGCGCATTCCTTAAAACGCCTGAAAAACGCTGTTTCAAAGGGCAATCCAGCCGTCCGGCCTTGAAAAAACCGCGCTTAAACGGCCGATACGCCATGCATTGGATTGATAAAAAATGCACTTGCGGCGGACCATTCCGAGCAATTTCACATCACGCTGGCGCATGCCAATCAAAATAAGTAATGTCGCTGGCCATTCTTTTTTTAGTTTGACGATCACCAGCGCGATAGGTACCCAATTATAACGGATTAAAAGCGAAAACCTCCTCCGGCCGGGCATTCCCGGCAACGACCCGGCCAGGCGGTGCGGCAAAGATATTCAATAATCGGTTTCTTTGATCATCAAAAGGAGAACATCATGGCCGCGTTTGTTCCCAGCGAATTGTACGGGATTATCGGCTTCCCCCTTGGGCATTCCATGAGCCCGCTTATGCACAACACCGGCTTTCAGACTCTCGGGCATCCCGGCGTCATGCTGCCCTGGAGCATTGAGCCGAAGGATTTGGAAATTTTTGTCAAGGCCATGCGTGTTTTGAACATTCGCGGCTGCTCGGTGACCATTCCACACAAAACCAGGATCATTCCCTTCCTGGAAAAGCAAAGTGAACGCGTAAAGATAATCGGGGCCTGCAATACCCTTTATTGGGAGGGCGACAAGCTGTGCGGCGAAAATACGGACGTACTGGGTTTTCTTACGGCTCTGGAGGCGGAAAAACTGCCGGAAGACGCCAAGGCCCTGATCCTGGGCGCCGGCGGAGCCGGCCGTGCAGTGGTGGCCGGCCTTAAGATGAAAGGTCTCAAAGACATCACCATTACCGACATTGTGGATGAACTGCCGGACGCCCTGGCCGGGGAATTCAACCTGAAGCGCGCGGCCTGGGACGGCCGGCTGAAGATCGAGGCCGACATCATCGTCAACGTCACTCCCCTGGGCATGAGCGGAAAGCATCAGGACAAGGCGGCCTACTCTCTGGAGTCGTTCAGGGAAAAAAAGCCGGGCATAGCCTATGACGTGGTCTACACTCCGGCCCAAACGCGCTTTGTCCGCGAAGCGGCCCAGGCCGGTTGGAAGACCATCGGCGGGCAGGCCATGTTCTTCGCCCAGGGCAATCACCAGTTCAAAATATGGACCGGCGCGGATCTGCCCAAAGAAGCCCTGGACGCCGTCCGGAAACGTCTGGAAGAAAACGCCGCGAAGTGACGCCAGTATGCGGACGAAAGACTCAAGTAAAAAGGCCGGGTGATAATTTAACCCACTGTGGAGCAATCAATGGCTAAACAGCTTAAAATCGGCTTGATCGGCTGCGGCGTGATGGGCAAACAGCACGCCGGATACATCCTGGACTACGATGAATGCGCCATCGCCGCGGTGGCGGATCCCTTTCCGGCGGCCAAAGAGTTCGCCAGGCGGATCGGGGCTCCTTATTACGAAGATCATCTGAAAATGATGTCCGAGGCCAAGCCGGACGCGGTGATCATCTCCACGCCCAACAAAATGCACGTTCCCCAGGCTCTGGATGCGGTGAAGCTGGGTATTCCCATGCTCATTGAAAAGCCTATTTCCGACGACATGGCGGCGGCCAAAAAATTCGCTAAAACGGCGGAAAAAGCCAAAGTGCCCGTTCTGGTGGGCCATTACCGCCGGCACAATCCTTATGTGCGCAAGGCCAAGGAAATAATCGAGTCCGGCAAGCTGGGAAAAATCACGGCCGTGGTCTGCAACTGGTTGGTCTACAAGCCGGATCAGTACTTCAAGGACGCCGAATGGCGCACTAAAAAAGGCGGCGGTCCGATTCTTATAAATATGGTGCATGATGTGGATCTGCTCCGCTATTTCTTTGGCGATATCCATTCCATCTCAGCCATGACCAACAACTTCGGGCGCGGCTTTGAGGTGGAGGACACGGCCGTGGTTAACATCCGTTTCAAGACAGGCACGCTGGCCAGCGTGACCACTTCCGACAGCGCCCTCTGCCCCTGGAGCTGGGAAGCGACCACGCGGGAAAACCCCAACTACGCTCCGGAAGCGGAAGACTGCTTCTTCATAACCGGCACCGAAGGCTCCCTTACCGTGCCTCAACTCAAACTCTGGCGTTCCAACGGATTAAAAAGTTGGTTCGAACCCCTGATCTGCGAAAAGCAGGCGGTCAAGTACCAGCTTCCCTACGCCCTGCAACTCAAGCATTTTTGCGCAATGGTCCGGGGCAAGGAAAACCCGGTAATCACTCCCATGGACGCTATCCGCAGCGTGGAAGCGCTAATGGCGCTTTTGGAATCCGCGGCCAAAGGCTCTGTAATAAAATTATAAATAAATTCACCAGCCTGAATATTTTTTAAGGAGTGCAGCATGAAACCGCTTGAAGGGGTAAAAGTAGTAGATTTGACCACCTTTTTGGCCGCCCCCACCACTGTCCGCGTCCTGGGCGAGTGGGGCGCCTCCTGCATAAAAGTGGAATCCCCCGGCGGGGACCCCGGCCGGACCCAGGGCGCCGTGTTCGGCATGCCGTACACGGACGAGGAAAACCTGGGCTTTGACATGTCCAACATGAACAAGCGTTTCGTCACCCTGGACCTGAAAAAGGAAAAGGGCATGGAGGTCATGCACAAGCTCCTGGCCGAGGCGGACGTGTTTGTGACCAACGTGCGCACCAAGTCCCTGGTGAAGCTTGGCCTGGATTACGACGCCCTGCAAAAGAAATACCCCAAGCTCGTCTTCGCCCATTGCCTGGGCTACGGGGAAAACGGTCCGGAAAAAGATACCGCCGGCTTTGACGTGACCTGCTACATGGCGCGCGGCGGCGTGTTCGGCACCACGGTGAACAAGGGCGACTCCCCGATGATCCCCACCAACGGCTTTGGGGACTTCCAGGTGGCCATGTGCATGGCTTCCGGCATCTGCGCGGCCCTGTTCAACCGTCAGCGCACCGGCAAAGGGGAAAAAGTCACGGTCAGCCTGCACCACGCGGCCGTGTTCATGCTCAGCACCGCCGTGGTCTCCGCCCAGTACGGCAACCCTTACCCCAAGAGCCGCATGACCGTGGTTTGCCCGACCAATAACGTCTTCAGGACCAAGGATGAAAAGTTTATCGCCCTGTGCGCCCCGCAATACGATCGGGACTACAACAAGATCATGACCTTGATCGGACGTCCGGATCTGGTGGACGACGAGCGTTACTGCAACTGCGACCGCATGAACGCCCAAAAACTGAATTCTGAAATCGTCGGCATCATGGATGAGGCCATAAAAAAGTTCACCCGTGCGGAAATTCTGCGCATTTTCAAGGACAACGACCTGCCCTGCGAATCCTGCTACGAGCCTGTGGATATGTACGACGACGAGCAGGTCTGGGCCAACAGCATCATGACCAAGCTTGATTGCCCCTCCGGGCGGCGCAACATCGCCACCTGCCCGGTCCGTTTCGATTCGGCCCAGCCCGTATTCAAGGTTAGCGCCGCCCAGGGGGCGGACACCTCCGCCGTAATGAAAGAGCTTGGCTACAGCGAAAAAAACATAGCGGAATATCTGGCCGAAGGCGCTGTGATGGGCAGAAAAGCGTTGAAATAGAAGAATGTAAGGTATCCCGGCAACATTTCATTGCGGCGCGCCGAAGCGCTGTTCTCTTTACACAATCAACTCAGGAGACAACGTCGTGAGAGGCTCCAAGTACTTGCTAACCCTGCTCTGCGTATATCTGGTGTATCTGACGCACGGTATTCAGGCCATCATCATTTCGCAGAACCTGGATCAGTTCGTGGCGCAGTGGGGTACGGACAAAGCCGGAGTATACAGCGCCATAGCCTACACCGGGCTTGGCAAATTCCTGTTCATCTGGATCTGCGGCGAGCTCTCCGACCGCATCGGCCGCAAGCTCATGATTGCCGTCGGGGCCATCATGTACGTGCTCTTCTTCGGCGCGCTGCTGACCACGCACAACTACACCATAGCCGCCTGCGCCGCCTTCCTGGCCGGGGCCGCCACGTCCTTCTTTGACGGCGCCTGCTACCCCGCCGCTCAGGAAAGCTGGCCGCAGTCCCCCGGCACGGCCGTTATTCTGATAAAGGGCGTCATTTCCATTTCCGGACTGATCTACCCGCCGTTGATTGTTTACCTGCGGGAATCCGGCTCCTGGCAGGCGGGAGTGATTATCCCCCTGGTCATGGCTTTTATCGTGCTGGCCGTGGCTCTGATAGCCCCCTATTCCTATGATGAGGAAATGAAGGCGCGTAAGGCGGCCGGAACAAAGGAAAAGTCAAAAGAGAAGACGCTGGACGAGGACGCCCGGCGCGGCTTGGCCCGCTTTGTGGTAAAGCCCCCGAAGATAATCCCGATCTGCTGCGCCTTGTACGGCTTTATCGCCATGGCGGCCATGTTTTCCGCGCAGCAGTTGCTTACGCGCTATGGCCTGACGGTTGTGGGCATGAGCCAGATGGCCTCCGCCACGCTCACCAGCCTGTACACCGCCGGCTCCCTGGCCGCGGTGCTCACCTGGGGTTTGTTCATGAGCAAGTTCCGCTGGCGTACCCTTAAAGTGCTGCTGATCGACACCATCGGTTCGGTCCTGGCCTACGCCCTGGTCTGCCTGGTGAAGTCCGAACTGGTCGTGCAGATATCCGCCGTGGCCATCGGCTTTTTCGCGGCCGGCGGGGCGCTCCAGTGCGGTGTGGCCCTGATGCAGGAGTTCAACCCAGGCAATAAGGGACGGAACATCGGGATTTACTACACTTTCATGGCCGCGGCCTCTTACGTGTTGCCGGTGATTCAGTCCAAACTGACCGCCAGCACCAACGAAGGCCAGGCCATTATTTACAGCCTGCTGCTGAACCTGGGCCTGACCGCCGTGGGTGCCGTATTCATGCTGGTGCTAGCGGCCAACTACCGGAAGTGGTTCGGCGTGAGCGTGATGTCGCCGCGCGGCGAAAGCGAGTAACCGCGGTATGCTGGGGGGGACAGCCCGATCTTCCGGGTGTTTCCCCCTTAGCCGCTCCGCATCCGCGGAGTGGCGCCGGATAGCCTGAGCACCGGCAGGGCCGCGTCAAACAAGTATTTTTAAGTAGCGGGGGGCGGTTGTGGTGGTTTATACTGCCGGGAGAATTTAAAAAAGAAAGATTCATAGGTTGGCGTTGCCGCGCTCTTCAGCGTGCAAACCGGAGGAAGGCTGGGGAGTAAGTTATAGAGGAAAAATCAAGAGTCCAGGAGGAAGACGCGCGGGCTTTAAAAAAGGAGATCTTGCCATGCCGAATACCCCGCCCCAAACCGATAACTGCACCGTGCGAGTAATCAAAGAGGAAACGCCTGTAACGCGTGATATTTCCGTGTATGTTCCGGAAAAAATCCGAAAGCCCGGCGAAGCGGCCTTTGCCGGCCTGATCACCGCCATAGGGGTTCTGGGGTATTATCTGGCCATGGATTTGAGCAGCGACAGCCTTTCCGCCCCCTCCGTGTTCCCCAAAATAGCTTCGACAGTCATTTTTTGCGGCGGAGTCATATCATTGCTGCGGGCAATCCGGCGCGAGCGCCCGCCGTCCGGCGAAACCGCCTGGCAATACCTGATGCCGTCAGACGTTCAGGGCATGCTGGCCCTGATGTCTGCCTACTGCCTGGTTCTTCCCCACCTGCATTTTCCTGTTTCTTCCTATATTTTTTTGGTCGCCGGCATGACCCTTTTGTATCGCGGCAAGCACATAATCAGATCCTCCCTGTATTCCGCGCTTATACTTGTCTGTCTGATCCTGATTTTCCGTTACGTCATGCTGGTAATACTGCCGTGAAGGAGAGCCGATTATGGAATATTTGCAACATTTTCTGATTCCCTTCACCAACTGGGAAGTTATGGCCCTGCTCTGGCTCGGCGTGTTCGCCGGCATCTGGGTGGGCGCTATTCCGGGCCTCTCCGGCACCATGGCGGTTTCCCTACTGATTTCCTTTACTTTTTCCTGGGAACTGAACAATGCTCTGGCCCTGATGTGCGGCACCTTTGTGGGCGCTGTTTACGGCGGGGCAATCACCGCGATCTTGTTGAATATTCCAGGCGCTCCAGCCGCCATAGCCACCGGATTGGACGGCTACCCCATCGGCCAGAAGGGCGAGGCCGGCAAGGCCATAGGCCTGTGCACCACCATCTCGCTGTTTTCCGGCCTGATCGGGATTCTTGTTCTCTTGACCGCAGCTCCGCTGATCGCCAGTTTCGCCCTTAAATTTTCGCCCAGGGACTTCTTTTTGCTGGGCTGCATGGGCATACTGCTTATTGGCAGCATCGGCGGCGGGGATCCCATAAAAGGAATAACCGTGGGGGCCATAGGGGTGCTGATCAGCATGGTGGGCATGGACCCGGTGACCGGGGAGCTGCGCTACACCTTCGGCAGTGTGGATCTTATGGGCGGCGTGCATTTTGTCATCGCCATGATCGGCCTTTTCGGGGTATCCGAAGCCCTGACCCAGTTTCGCTGCCCGAATACGCCGAGCGTAAAGCAGAATCTTGCCCGGATTGTCCCGGATTGGAAGACTTTTAAAAAGTACTTGCCACTGGGGCTGCGTTCCTCTTTTTTAGGCGTGCTTATCGGGGCTTTGCCCGGCACAGGCGGCGACGTGGCGGCGCTTCTGGCCTACGACCAAGCCAGAAGAACGACAAAAAATCCGGAAGTGCCCTTTGGGAAAGGCGCCTACGAGGGCATTGTGGCCCCGGAAGCCGCCAACAAGGGGGCCATTGGCGGGGCGCTTATTCCCATGCTTACCCTGGGCATTCCGGGGGACGCCGTGACCGCCATCATGATCGGCGCGTTGTTTATCCACGGCCTTAAGCCGGGCCCCATGCTGATGATCGAGACGCCGCACCTGTTCTGGATGATCGTCTGCATGATGTTCGTTTCCGTGATCGCCATGTTCATCCTTGGCCTGCTCAGCGTGCGGCCGTTCGCCAAGGTTATTGAAGTGCCCAAAAATATCGTCATGCCCTCGGTGATCATCCTGTCCGTCATCGGCACCTACGCCATCCAGAACAGCCTGGCCGACGTCTTTTTCATGCTCGGCTTCGGCGCTTTTGGTTATTTTCTGCGCCTTTACGGCTACGCCACCGGGCCGATGGTTCTGGGGATCATTCTCGGCCCCATTCTGGACATGAACTACCGCCGGGCCATGCAGATGGTGGATAACAACCCGCTGGATTTCATCGCCGGTTTTTTCACTTCACCCTTGAGCCTTTTCCTGCTCCTGTTCATTTTTTTCATGCTCTTCTCGCAGACCAGGACTTACAGGAGGCTGCGCGGATTCGCCTAAGCCCTGGTTGGAGTATTCTATGTTCACCGCTATATAAAAGGAGCCTGATATGATCCTTAAGTCAGCCCAAGCGGCAGTGCTGATCGTCTCCCTGTTTGCCGGAGCGGCGCTTGCCGCCTACCCGGACAAGCCAATCACCGGGTATATCCCCTGGGGCGCCGGCGGCGGCACGGACACCTGCTCGCGCGCCATAGCTCCCATAGCCGCCTCGCTTCTGGGAGAGACCATCATCATGCAGAACAAGCCCGGCGCCACCGGAGCCATTGGGATGACCACCGTGGCCGGCCTGCCGGCGGACGGCTACTCGCTGCTGTTCACGGCGGAAAACCCCAACTTATACAAGGTGCTCGGGCTGTCCAGGATTGACTATTCGGATTTTGAGCCGATTCTCCTTATGGTGGCCAATCCGGCCCTGATGGTTGTGCCAAAAGACTCTCCGTACAATTCCTTCAAGGAGTTCATGGATGCGATAAAAGGCGGCAAACGCCTGAACATGGGATCCACCGGCCCGGGCGGACTGCCTTATATGGCGGCCTGCATGTTCCAGAAGGTGCACGGCGTCAAGTTCAACCTGGTGCAGTTCGACGGCGAGGGCCCCGGCGTCACCGCCCTGCTGGGAAACCATATTGACGCCATGCCGGTGGGGCTGATGGCGGCCGCCCCTTACGTGGCCAGCGGCGCAATCAAGTGTCTGGCCGTAATATCCAGGGACAGGCTGGAAAATTTTCCTGATGTGCCGACCGTTACGGAAATTTACCCTGGCGAGTACGATTCGTTCTTCCCATGGGGACCGTTTTACGGAGTGTATGTGAAAAAGGGCGTCCCGGCCGAAGCCTTGGAAAAGCTGCGGAGAGCTTTTATGCAAGCTTCTGAAAACCCGATGTTCACGGATTTTGTGCAAAAGCTGGGGGGTATAAAGCTGAGCCTGACCGGCGACGAAGCCAGGGCATACATTGAGCACAACCAGTCCGTCAGCGCCTGGTTGCTTTACGATACCGGCGGGGCGAAAGTCTCCCCGGAGAATTTCGGCATAAAGAGAGTAGGCGCGAAATAGTCTATGCCGTTAACAAAGGCGTAAAATCAAAGCCCCGTACGCCGCGGGTTGAACGGCGTACGGGGCTTTTTCATGGCTAACGCCCGTCTTACCACCACTTGATGGAATCGGTAACATGGTTGCGCAGTTCCACGAACTTC
Organism: Desulfovibrionaceae bacterium; assembly: GCA_031547305.1. Lineage (GTDB taxonomy): Bacteria > Desulfobacterota > Desulfovibrionia > Desulfovibrionales > Desulfovibrionaceae > JAVBSC01. The sequence goes on along the minus strand of JAVBSC010000084.1, from coordinate 3,186 downwards.
GGGTCCGCGAAATTGCGCGGCCTTGGCAGGTCCACCAGAATTTCCTCTTTGATTTTGGTGGGCTTCTGATCCAGGACCAGGACGCGTTCCGCCAGGTACACGGCTTCTTCCGTGTTGTGGGTGATGAAGAGCACGGTGCAGCCTATTTCTTCCCATATGCGGATAAGCTCGTCTTCCAGGTAGAAGCGCAGTTTTATGTCCAGTTGCCCGTAGGGTTCGTCCATAAGCAGTATGTCCGGGTTAAGGGCGAAGTTGCGGGCTATGACCACCCGCTGCTCCATGCTGGCGGAAAGCTGCTTCGGCAGGTAGGCGCGGAACTTGCGCAAGCCCACCAGGTCGAGCATTTTTTCCACCCGATCTTCGCGTTCTTCCGCCGGCACTCTTTTTATGTTCAAGGCAAAGCGGATGTTGTCCTCCACGCTAAGCCAGGGAATGGCCGACGGCTCCTGAAAAACAAAGGCCATGTCGTGCTTGCGCGGGCTGGCGTGCTCGCCGTCCACCTTTATGGTGCCGCGGGTGGGCGGGTAAAAGCAGGACAGGCAGTTGAGAAAGGTTGTTTTGCCGCAGCCGGTCGGTCCGACTATGCACAAAAATTCGCCCTTGTAGATTTCAAAGGTAATGTCGTCAAGCACCAAGAGTTCGTCAAAGCGCTTGGTAAGGTTGTCCACGTGAACTTTCGGCTCTCTGCTGGTTTTATAGGCATGCAAAGCTTTTTTCATTTTGTCGCTCCTAAAGCATTTCGTATTTGAGACGCTCCCTCCGGCGCTTAACGGCGGGGGGGACCTCCGCCCACGCCTACGGGGCGGACGGCTCGAAGCGGGACGCCAGAGCATTTTTGCGGCAAGATATTTTCAATGACAAAATGCTTCAATTATCAGCTGTCCAGCACCAATTCGGTATGTTCGGATATGGCCAGGCGCAACTCCAGGAAGCGGCTGTCCGTGTACACGCGCGGTTTGGGCATGTCCACCGGGAATTCCATTTTGATCCGCCCGGGCAGGCTGGTCATGAGCACAATCCGGTCGCCGAGATAGATGGCTTCCTCCACGTTGTTGGTTATGAACACGATGGTCTTTTTTTCCCGCTCCGTTATGCGCAGAATATCCTGCTCCATGGCGTAGCGGGTTTGGGCGTCCAGGGCGCTGAAGGGTTCGTCCATGAACATGACTTCCGGGTCGCTGGCGTAGGAGCGGGCTATGCTCACGCGTTGGCGCATGCCGCCGGACAGCTGGTGCGGGTAGGATTTTTCAAAGCCCTGCAAACCGACCAGGTTTATATATTTCCTGGCGGTTTCCTCACGTTGGGCTTTGTCCACAGACCGGATGGTCAGGCCGAAGGCCACGTTTTCCAGCACCGTTTTCCACGGGAACAGCGCGTACTGCTGGAAAACCACGCCCCTGGCCGGGCCCGGTTCGGTAACCTGTTCCCCTTTCAGATAAATGCCGCCGGAATCCGGGGTCTCTATGCCGGAAAGACAATTGATCAGCGTGGTCTTGCCGCACTGCCCCGGCCCGAGAATGACCAGAAACTCATTGGGCCGGACGCCCAGCGAAATGTCGCGCAGCACGTCTATGTGGTCGTCATTGACAGAGAATCCTTTGGAGATGCCCCGCGCTTCTATTTTGTAATCTGACATAAGGACTCCCGCTACTGTTGCAGATCGCGCCGCCAGGGGCAAAGCGCCTGTTCAAGAAAACGCAGAGACACGGCCAGGAAAAAGCCGATCAGCCCGATGGTGAGCATGCCCACCAGAATCATCGGCACGTCGCCCAAATCCCCGCCCTGGATGATAATAAAGCCCACGCCTTCGCGCGCGCCCACCAGTTCCGCGGCCACCACGCACATCCAGGCCATGCTCATGGCGTTTTGCACGCCGGCGAAAACGGACGGCATGCTGGCCGGTATGGCCACGTTGAAAAGCTGCTGCTTGCGCGTGGCCCCAAAGGTGCGCGCCGCGTCTATGAGCAGGCGGTCCGTGTAGCGCATGCCCGTGTAGGCGTTGAGCACAAAAACCACAAAAGCGCCCACGAAGCAGATGAAAATCTTCGGCCCCTCTTCAATGCCAAGCCACAAAATAGCCAGGGGAATCCAGGCCAGGGGCGGGATGGGCCGCAGCAGCTCGAAAACGGGAGAAACTATCTTGCGCACGGTCAAGTTCCAGCCCATGGCTATGCCCAGCGGTATGCCTATGGCTCCGGCCAGACAGTAGGCGGCAATCACGCGGAACAGGGAATACCCTATGTGCGCGAACATGGATTTTCCGCCGATGGGCGTGGTGTACATTTCCGCCGCTTTTACCAGCACCTGGCCGGGGCTGGGCAGATAAGCCGGGCCCACCTGCAGGGCCACAGTCTGCCATATGGCCAGGAGTATGGCGAAAGAGCCCAGCGTGCCTATGCGTTCAAAATTTTTTGCCAGAAATTGTCGCATCACAGGCTCCTTGATGAGGCAAAGCGGCTTTCAATGTATGAAAGCAGCACGGACATAAGCGCGCCGGAAAGGCCTATGGCGATCATGCCCACAATGATGATGTCCGGCCGGGCGATGCGGCGGCCCATCTGAATAAGGAAGCCCAGGCCCTCGCTGGCGGCCAGCAGTTCCGCGGCCACCAGGGTGGTCCAGGCGGCGTTGAGCGAAAGCTTCAGGCCGGTAAAAATCATGGGGATGGCGGAAGGCGCGCCGATTTTGCAGAAAGTTTCCCAGTTGCTGGCCCCGTAAATGTTGGAAACCCTGATCAGAACCGGATTTGTTAAAGTAATGCCGATGTAGGCGTTAATGACGCAGGGCACAAAGGCGGAAAGCCAGATGATGAACACCTTGGCCGTATAGCCTATGCCCAGCCACAAAATGGCCAGGGAAATCCAGGCTATGGGCGGTATGGGGCGCATGGCGTCGAATATGGGGCGCACCAGTATGCGCACGGGCCTGTACCAGCCCATAAACAGCCCCAGGGGTATGCCTACCAACGCGGCCATGCCGAAAGCGCCCAGGGCCAGGCCCAGGCTGGTAAGCGTGTGGGCCTGCAGGGTGGCGCCGTCGGGCGAGGCGTCCCAAAATTTGTCGATAAATACGGTGAATACTTCAGAAGGCGGCACCAGTTGGTATGAGCCGACTATATCGAAGCGGCACAGGCATTCCCAGAAGATCAGGAAGCACATGAGGCTCAGGACGGAAATCCAGTATTCG
>JAVBSC010000016.1:0-111255 GCA_031547305.1 Desulfovibrionaceae bacterium | reverse complement strand
GTCGGCTCCCCCCCCCAGCCACCCCCGGGGGGCCCCGCGGCCGCCCCGGCCGGCCCCCCCCCGACGCCCGGTAAAAGAGTTGCAAGGGGGCGCCCCTTGACGGAGGGTTTGGGGGAGGCTGGGCCTCCCCGCATCTCATATTACTTCCCTAACCCGGCCTGGTAATCAGCGGCGGAGAGCAGCAGGGATTTGTCCGCGCCGGCCGGGATGCTGATTTTGATCATCCAGCCGTCCGTGTACGGGCCCATGTTGACCAGTGTGGGGGTATCGGCCAGGGCCGGGTTAACTTCCAGGATTTTGCCGGCAATGGGCATATACAGGGCGTTTACCGCCTTGATGGATTCCACGGTGCCGAATTCCGCTCCGGCCGCGAATTCCGCGCCAACGGAGGGGAGGTCCACATAAGCCACTTCCTCAAGCTGGGCCTGGGCGAAGTCGCTTATGCCCACGTAGCCGGCGCCGTCGCCTTCCATACGCAGCCAGGTGTGTTCTTTGGAGTACTGGAGATTTTCGGGATACTTCAAATCGCTCATGGGCTTACACTCCTGCGGGTTAATTGGTTAAATGCAGCGCGGCTTCGTACACGCCTTCCGCCAGGGTGGGGTGAGCGTGGATGGTTTTGGCCAGATCCTCCACCGTGGCCCCCATCTGGATGGCCAGGCCGGCTTCGGCGATCAGATCCGTGGCATGGGCGCCGGCGATGTGCGCACCAAGAAGCTTGCCGCTGTCCGCATCGCAAATCAGCTTGAACACCCCGGCCAGTTCGCCCATGGCCTGGGCCTTGCCCAGTTCACGGAACTGGAAGAGCGCGGTGCGCACGTTCAGGCCCTTGGCTTTGGCCTCGGCTTCCGCCAAGCCGACGTCGCCTACTTCCGGCGAGGTGAAAATGCCGGAGGGCACCACGGAATAATCCATGGCCGCGTCCTTGCCCAGGCAGTTTTTCATCGCAACCAGGCCTTCCACAGAGGCCACGTGGGCCAGCATGATCTTGGCCGGCCCGAGCACGTCGCCCACCGCGTAAACGCCGGGGGCGGAAGTGCGCATGTGGTCGTCAACGGTAATCCAGCCTCTGGAATCCATGGCCACGCCGGCTTTTTCCAGGCCCAGGCCCTTGGTGTTGGGCACACGGCCTATGGTCACAAGCACGGCGTCGGCCAGGCATTCGCTTTCCGTCTGCGGAGCGGCGCCCGCATCCACAAAAGGCGAAGGGCCGAGCACGGCCTTGACCGAGCCGTCCGGCTGCACGGCCACGCTCTTGACCGTGCGGCCAAGCTCAATGGCGATGCCATGCTTTTTGGATTCGCGCAGCAGGAGCTTGCTCATTTCCTCGTCCACGGAGGGCAGGGGCAACAGGCGGCCCTGACCTTCCACAATGGTCACCTTGGAACCGAAAGTTTTGTAAATAAAGGCCAGTTCGCAGCCGATGACCCCGCCGCCCACGATGAGCAGGCGCTCCGGAACGCTTTTAAGGGTAAGGGCGTCGTCGCTGTTGAGAATATGCGTGTGGTCCACGGGCAAGGACGGCAGGTTCAGGCTGCTGGAGCCAGTGGCGATGATGATGGAGTCGCCCTGAATGGTTTCCTTGCCGCCATCGCTCAGGCTTACTTCCACCGCGCCGCCGCCCTGAAGCTCCGCCCGGCCGCGCAAAAGCCTTACCTTAAGGGCGGCGCAGGTTTTTTCCAACCCGCCGCGCAGCACCTGACCCACCTTTTCCTTGCGGGCCACCACCGCGGCCATGTCCACTCTGGCCTCGCCGCCTCCGGCAATGCCAAACTCCGTAAGGCGGCGCGCGGTTTCCAAAGCTTCAGCCGAAGACTTCATCGTCTTGGTGGGGATACAGCCGGTATTCAGACAGGTTCCGCCCAGGGCGGAGGATTCCACCAAAGTCACTTCAGCGCCTGCCTTGGCGGCGGCAAAAGCGGCGGTGTATCCGCCGGGTCCGGCGCCGATAACGATAATGCGGGTCATGCAACGCTCCTTCAAGTTTACAGTGGCGGGTAAGATCCGGCCTTCCGGCGGATCAGCTCTCAAAGCGCATGGCGGATTTTATCGAAAAAACCGCTTCCAGTGAAGCGGTAATCAGGCAGCCATGCCGCGTTATTTTCTTCACCCGTTCAAAAATGAACTCACAATTCCTCGTCCATGAACACTGCGACTTCCAGATCCAGGCCAGCGACGCGGGCGCGATTTTTGTCGCCACCCCGGCAGGAGCCGGTATATCTCTTATTTCACAAGGCGCATGTCGCATTTACAACAAAAGCACATTCCATACCAGACTATAATTCCGGTCCCGCCACGCTTTTGCGCTTGACAAGGCAAGTGAAAATATGGACAAATACGACAAACATGTCGCATTGTCGTCACACAGGAGCCCGCATGACCAACGCCATCCTGGAACAAATGCACAGCCGCTTCAGCAGCGTGGAAGGCAGCCTGGCCCGGCTGCTGGACCGCCTGCCCGGCATGGCCTACCGCTGTGCGGTGGATGAGGATTACGAATATACTCTGGAGTTCGTAAGCCAGGGCTGCAAGCCGCTTTTTGGCATAAGCATGGAAGAGGTCCTGCAAAACCCGGCCAACATCATTGAACGCATGATGCCGGAAGAAGACGTGATCCTGGAGCGGGCCACCCTGCTCGAATGCCTGATGGCGCGCCGTCCTTACGACATTTTTTACCGGATCACCCCGCCGGGGCAGCAGATGAAGTGGGTTTGGGACAAAGGCGAGGGAGTGTACGATGCCGAAGGCCGCTGCCTTTACATTGAAGGCATCATGATGGACGTGACCGAACTGAAAACCAGAGAGCAGAGACTTTGGGAGGAAAACCAGCACCTGCGCTCGTCCATAAAGAATTCCTACGGCCTGGGGGCGATAGTCGGCAAAAGCGAGGCCATGCAGAACGTCTACAGCCTGATGCTCAAGGCGGCCGGCAGCGACACGAATGTCCTGCTGCACGGAGAGACCGGTTCCGGCAAGGATCTGGCCGCCCGGACCATCCACGAGCTTTCCGGAGTCAAGGGCCGCTACGTGCCGGTAAACTGCGCGGCCATACCGGAACAGCTTCTGGAAAGCGAGTTCTTCGGCCACGTCAAGGGCGCGTTTTCCGGGGCCACTTCCAACAATGCCGGACACCTGTCCGCGGCTAACGACGGCACTCTGTTTCTGGACGAAATATCCGAGTTGCCTCTCAAGCTCCAGGTCAAACTCCTGCGCGCCCTGGAGAGCAAGACCTACACCCCGGTGGGCTCAAGCGAAGTAAAACACTCGAAATTCCGGCTTATTTCCGCCACCAACCAGGATTTGCAGGAAATGGTGCGGCAGCGGACCATGCGGGCGGACTTTTATTACCGCATCCACGTGCTGGCCATCCAACTGCCGCCCCTGCGCTTCCGCCATGGAGATATTCCCCTGCTCATAGACGCCTATGCCAAAGATCGCGGCATCACCAAGCCCATCCCGGCCCAGGTGCGCCTGGCCCTGGAACAATATTCCTGGCCGGGAAACGTGCGCGAGCTGCAAAACGCCCTGGACCGCTTCTGGGCTTTTGGGGACACCGGCATTGAGCTGGACTCCGTTGAAGCCGGTTTTATCAGCCAGCAACGGGACCCCCCCCCTCCGGCCGCGCAGCCGGCCGACGCGCTGAATCAGAGCGGCGAATCCCTGAGCCGGGCCAAGGACGAACTGGAAAAGTTCCGCATCATCGACGCGCTGGAACGGCACAACTGGAAAAAGGGAGCTACCGCCGCGGCCCTGGGCATAACCATGCGCACGTTGCAGCGCAAGGCCAAGCGTTACGGCATCAGGCGTTAGCCGGCTGGCCGCAGGCGGCAATATTGTCGTGTCGGCTCCAAAAGTCCTTGTCCAAAAAGTCGCAAAAGCGATATTCATGTCGCGTTTTTGCCATCATAATTGATCAAAAATGAATTTCAAAATACCCTCGCCCAAATGCCCCAGCCTGATTTTCTTGAAAAAAAAGCAAGTTACAGCATATTATTACTCCCTTTCACTCGTACTACAAAAGATTGTGAAAAGTGGCACAGGAAGTGCATTTATCTAGGCAGCCGACTCAGCGTCCCATATCCGGGCAAGCCCGGGCCATCCGACTTGAACACTCCTAACTCAAGGAGCCGCCAGTGGCTTTACAGACAATGGAGCATGCGGAACAGAGCGCAAAAATCCACGTGCGGGATCTGACCAAGAAATTCGGGGAGCTCACGGTCCTGGATAAAATCAATTTTGAAATAAAAAAGGGGGAGCTGGTCAGCATTGTCGGCCCCACGGGCTGCGGCAAAACCACCTTTTTAAACTGTATGTCCAAGCTTACGGACACGACCGCCGGCAACATCTTTATTGACGGGGAAGTGGCCAACCCGCAAAAGCACAACCTCGCTTTCGTCTTTCAGGAGCCCACGGCCCTGCCCTGGCTGACCGTGGCGGAAAATGTGGCCTACGGCATGAGAACCAAGAAAACGCCCAAGGCGCAACTGGAAGAACGCCTCAAGTACATTCTGGATCTGGTGGGTCTGGCGGATACAGCCAATCTTTACCCGAACCAGATTTCCGCCAGCATGATGCAACGCGTGGCCGTGGCCCGCGCTTTTGCGGTGAACCCGGATCTGCTGCTCATGGACGAGCCTTACGGCCAGTTGGACGTAAAGCTGCGCTTCTACCTGGAAGACGAGTTGGTCAAGCTCTGGCAGACCCTTAAAAGCACGGTGCTCTTTGTCACCCACAACATTGAGGAAGCCGTGTACGTGGCGGAGCGCATTCTGGTGCTCAGCCCCAAACCCACCAAAGTCCGGGCGGAAGTGCTGGTGGACCTGCCCCGCCCCCGGAACTTCCTGGATCCGAAATTCATCGAAATCCGACGCAAAGTAACGGATCTGATCCGTTGGTGGTGATCGCCCCTTAAAGCTTGCCGTTTTTCACGCTTCCAGCGCCACGGCCATCCCGCCCGCGCAAGCGGACAATGGAGCGTTTCACCGCCAAACAGTTTGTAAGGCGTTTCAAGATTGAAATTCCCTGCCGGATACATGCGCGGCGTGGTTCCGCGCCCATGTGGTGGGCGGGCTTGCCCGCCGTGAACGACGAGAGTGGCGTTTTAAAATTAAACTGCTTTAGGAGACCAGCATGGCCTACGAAGAAGTCCAAATAAAAAAGCCCCTGCGCCTGCGTGTTCTGCCGGTGCTCAGCGTCGGCGGTTTTCTGCTGCTCTGGCAGTTCTGCGTCGCCCCGCCGGATGTGGAGGACTGGCGCATTCCCAGCACGCTCCTCTCCGCGCCCTGGGACGTTCTAAAACTGCTGGTCGACAAACTGACCAACGTCAACCCGGACGGCGCCACCCTGCTCACCCACACCTGGGTCAGCATGCAGGAGGCCTTTATCGGGTATGTCCTGGCCCTGCTGGTCGGCCTGCCCCTGGGCATGGCCATGGGCTGGTTCACCACCATGCGCGGCCTGTTCCGCCCCATTTTCGAGCTGGTCCGGCCCATTCCGCCCGTGGCCTGGATTCCCCTGACCATTTTCTGGTTCGGCATCGGCCTGTCCGGCAAGGTATTCATCATCTGGATCTCCGGCATCGTGCCCTGCGTCATCAACGCTTACACCGGCGTGTGCATGACCAACCCGGTGCACATTCAGATGGCCCGCACTTACGGGGCTTCGGACTGGCAGATCTTCACCTCCATCTGCGTGCCGTCCTCCCTGCCCATGGTCTTCGGCGCCCTGCAGATCGCCCTGGCTTACTGCTGGGTCACCCTGGTGGCGGCCGAACTGCTCGCCTCGGATCAGGGCCTGGGCTACCTGATTTCCACAGGCCGCCTGCTGGGCCGCACGGACGTGGTTGTGCTGGGCATGGTCAGCGTCGGCCTGGCCGGCACCTTTATCGGCGTAATCATCGACAAGGTGGAATCCAGGCTTCTGGCCGGGATAAGGAAATAAGCCATGAGCAGCGAAATATCCTCCAACATCATGCAGCAAAACTCCGTCAGGGCCGTGGAAAACGCGCCGGACGGCGGCGGGGACAACGTCTGCAACGAAATAGTCCGGCAGACCAACGACAAAAACATTACCCTGCTCGGGGTATTGCGCAGCGAATACTTTTTGTACTGCGTGTCCCTGGTTTCCTTTTTCAGCCTGTGGCACTGGGCGGCCGCCTCCCACGTCTTCGGCTCCAGCAGCGCCCTGGCCACCCCCTTCCAGGTGCTGGAAAGCCTGATGGACCTGGCGCAAAACAGCCTGGCCGGCAAAACTCTATGGGAACACGCCTGGATAAGCACCTACCGCGTCATCGTCGGATTTCTCATCGCCGCCGGCCTGGGCATACCCCTGGGCCTGTTCATGGCCTTTAACGAAACCTTCCGGGCCATTGTCAAGCCGCTGTTCGACATGTTCAAGCCCATGCCGCCCCTGGCCTGGATTTCCATAGCCATTCTCTGGTTCGGCATTGGCGAGGCCCCCAAGATCTTCATCATCGTCATCGGCGCCTTTGTGCCGGCCGTGCTCAACTCCTTCAGCTGCGTGCAGCTTATCGAGCCGGAACTTTACGACGTGGTGCGCGTAATGGGCGGCAAGCGCTGGGACGAAATCCGCCTGGTCTGCATTCCCGGAGCGCTCCCGGCCATAACCGCCGGTCTGCAGATCTCCATGTCCAGCGCCTGGTCCGCCGTTGTGGCCGCCGAACTGGTCAACTCCCAGTCCGGGCTGGGCTTCATCATCATGAAGGGCATGAAATTGTCGGACCCCGGCATGATCATCGGCGGCATGATCGTCATCACCATCTCCGCGCTGATCTTCACCCAGGGCATGGACTGGATAAAGAGAAAACTCAGCCCCTGGCAGCGGGACATCACGAATCTGTAAACCTCCGCCCCTGACGCGCGAATGCAAGGAGTTACCCGTGTCCAGCCCTGAAGTGAAAATACATTGCGAAAATGTCGGCAAAACCTTTGTCCAGAAGGGCACCCAACGCGTACCCGTGCTCAAGGACGTCTCGCTGGAAGTCCGGGATCAGGAGTTTCTGGTCATTCTGGGGCCCGGCCAGTGCGGCAAAAGCACGCTTTTGCGCATCATCGCCGGCCTGGAGACGCCCACCTCCGGCACGGTGACCCTGAACGGCAAGCCCATTGAAGGGCCGGGACCGGACCGTGGCCTGGTCTTCCAGAGCTATATGCTCTTCCCCTGGGAGACCGTCCTGGCAAACGTGGAAACCGGCCTGAAGCTGAACGGCCTTTCCGGCAAGGAGTGCCGGGAAACCGCGGACCATTATCTGGCCATGGTCGGCCTTAAAGGGTTTGAAAACTACTACCCGCACCAGCTTTCCGGCGGCATGAAGCAACGCGTGGGCATTGCCAGGGCCTATGCCTTAAAGCCCCAGGTCATGCTCCTGGACGAGCCGTTCGGCCAACTGGACGCCCAGACCCGCCTGTTCATGGAGCAGGAAACCGAACGCATCTGGCAGTTGGAAAAACGCACCATGCTCTTTGTGACCAACAACATCGACGAAGCCATCTTTTTGGCGGACCGCATCGTGACCATGGAAGGCAAGCTGCCCGGACACGTCAAAAACACTTACGACGTGCCCCTGCCGCGCCCGCGCGACAACATGGACGTGCGTTTTCTGGAGTTGCGCCGGATCATCACCGAGGAACAAAAACTTACGTTGTAAACAAAGCCGCGCGCCATTTGCGGGACGGCTTAAGGATCAGGATCGCATATAGTCGGCAAAAGCTTCTCAGAATCCCCATAACACCTCCGCGCGCAAGCCGGAAAAAAGGACGCTCACTATGAAAAAAACGTTTCTGTTATCCCTGGCGGCCCTGTTGCTGGTAGTTTTTTCCGCGCCCGCCTTTGCCGCTGACAAACTTGTCAAAGTCCCCACCTGCTGGATGGACGAATCCCCCGGCTTCAACATCTGGTACGCAAAAAAAATGGGCTGGGACAAACAGGAAGGCCTGGATATCGAAATGCTGCTCTTCAGCACCGGCCCGGCCCAGATGGAAGCTCTGCCCGCCAAGCAGTGGGTGCTCGGCTCCACCGGCGTGGCCGGCCAGTTGGTCGGCGGCATCCGCTACAAAATTTACGTGGTCGCCCCGGTCTCCTCAGAAGGCCTGGTGCACGACCTTTTCCTGCGCCCCGGACACCCGGCCACCAAAGTCAAGGGCTACAACCCAAAGTATCCTGACGTCTACGGCAGCCCGGAAACAGTCAAAGGTATGAAGATATTGTACACGGCGTCAACCACCGTGCACTACATGGTCGGCAAATGGCTGGAAATCCTCGGCCTGACCGTAAACGACGTGACCCTGGTGAGCATGGACGGCTCGTCCATGGTTCCGGCCTTTGAAAAAGGCATCGGCGACGCCCTGTGCACCTGGGCGCCCTTCACCCTGGCCGCCGAAGCGCGCGGCTGGCCCAGCGGCGGCACCATGGAACAGATGGGCTGCCTGACCGTGTCCTGCATCGTTGGCGACAAGGACTGGTGCGACCAGAACCCGGAACTGGTGGCAAAGTTCATGCGCGTCTGGTTCCGCACTTCCAACATGATCCGCGAGGAAGGCCTGAGCGACCGCATTGTTAAAGAATATCAGCAGTACATGAACGAATTTTCCGGCATCAAAATGACCCCGGCGGAAGCCAAAAAGGATTTGGAAATCCACCCGCGCTGGTCCTATGAATACACCATGACGCTGATCGACAACTCCAAAGGCGAATCCATAGCCGAAAAGTGGCAGTATGACGTGGGCGACTTCTTTGCCAAAATCGGCCGCTTCACCCCCCAGGAAATAGAAAAGTACAAGAACGCCAAGGTCAACAACAACAAGTTCATGGAGATGGTCCAATTGCCCATTCCGGACTGGAAGAAATAAACCCGCGTCCGGCTCCTGAACATCTGAAAATGCCCGCGGGACCACCAATTCCGCGGGTATTTTTTGCCTCCGGACCTTGGCAAGAGCGACACTCCTGGAAGTTAAACGACATAATTGTCGCTAAATGAGCTTAAAAATGACGTACTTTATAAAAGAACACTACTAATGCGACATAAATAGCGCGCATATTTGTTTAAATAAATTATTTCGCATGCTAATACCGGGTGTTAGCACATATTTGAGTATTTTTTCACAATGGCCCGTTTTTTGAAATGCCTGGGGCAGCAAAATGAGGCTATCCATCTTATACTTCGGGAGTTTTTTATGACCGTAAAAGCGAAACGCGCCGCCCTTCTGGGCTTTGACTGCGCCATACCCAAACGCCTGGAAGCCCTTATGGCCGAGGGCGCCCTGCCCAACTTCAAAAAGTTCATGGAGTCCGGCAGCTATATGACTGAAGGCTACAACCTGCCCACGGTCACCCCGCCGTCCTGGGCCACCATATGCACAGGCGCCTACCCGCGCACCCACGGCGTGGAAGACTACTATTACTACGTGGAAGGCCGCGGCCTGGAGCACAAAAACACCGTGCAGGGTTTCGGCTCCGACATCCTGACCGCCCAGACCGTCTGGGACCGCTGGGACAAGGACGGCAAGAAGTGCGTGGTGGTCAACTACCCAATGGCCTGGCCCAGCAAAATGAAAAACGGGATCATGGTCATGGGCGAGGGGATTTCCCCGGCCGAACGGCGCTGGATGGAGGAAGGCAACGCGCACCGCGAGTTCATGGCTTCTGAAAGCGTCATTTCCTCGGATTTCTTCCCCCTGGGGGTGCAGGCCCGCTTTGACAACGCCAAGGGCTGGACAAACCTGCCGGACTGCGACGAGCCCCTTTCCTTTACCGTGAACATGGCTTTCAAGGAATCCATGGAACCGCTGGAAAACCAGATCTGGCACGGCCTGGCCTGGGAAAGCGGCGACAACGGCTTTGACGCCTTCGCCCTCTGCCCGGAAAAAGATTATTCCACCGCCTTTTTTACCATCACAAAAGGTCAGTGGAGCGCCCCGATCCAGCACGACTTCAAAGTGAAAAAAGACGGCCGCACGGAAAAAGGCACTTTCCGCTGCAAGCTGCTGGAACTTTCCGACGACGCCGAGGAATTCAAGCTCTATGTCACCGGCATTTCCGGGCGCAGCGGCTTCATCAGCCCGCCGGAAGCCGGCAGGGCCATTGATTTTTCCAAAGACGTCATTTGCAACGACATCGGCCTGGTGGGTTTTATGCACGGCGTTCTGGATATGGACACGGTGACGGAAATCGCCCAGTTCCATTCCGACTGGCTGATCAATGTCTCCGTCAGCCTGCTCAGAGCCAACCCGGACTGGGATCTCTTTTATATGCACTCCCATCCCATCGACTGGTTCTACCACGGCTGGCTCAGCCAAATGGACAGCCAGGACGAAAAAATCCGCTCCAAAGCCTATGCCATGGAGCGCGCCATTTACCAGATCGAAGACCGCCTGCTGGGCAAGATGATGGAAGTCTTCGGCGACGACACCCTGGTCTGCCTGTGCTCCGACCACGGCGCCACCCCCATGGGCCCCATCCTGAACACCGCCGAAGCCCTTAAAGCCAAAGGTCTCTGTCATTACGAGCCTGCAAAGAACAGCGACAACTACTGGGAAATTTACGCGAAAACCGAAGGCTTCAACTACGTCCTGGATGTGACCAAATCCGTGGCCGTGCCCCAGCGCTACATGTTCGTGTACGTCAATCTCAAGGACAAATACCCGGGCGGCATTGTGGAAGCCGCCGACTACGAAAAGGCGCGCGACCAGATCATCGATGCCCTCCTGGACTACAAACACCCCCAGACCGGCGAGCGCCCCGTGCTCCTGGCCGTGCGCAAGGAAGACGCCCGGGTCTTCGGCATGGGAGGCGCCCAGGCCGGCGATGTGGTCTACGCCCTTAAGCCGGAATACATGGCCGAACACGGCTACGGCTTCCCCACCGGCGAATCCGGCTGCGGCAGCCTTAAAAACATCCTGCTCTTCAAAGGCCCCAACATCAAAAAGAACCACAAATACACCCGCCCCCGCTGGCTGGCCGACATTGTGCCCACCATCTGCTACGCCACCGGCAACTCCATACCGGACGACGCCGAAGGCGGCATTATGTATCAGATTATGGAAGACCCGAATCTGGTGCGGTAGCGGCCGCGGGTTACGGGCGGCATCCACACTTTAACATTCAATATTACTGTGAGTAGCGGTGATTTTCGCTCCGCAATAAAGGGACACATCATGGCTGAAAAAAAAGCTGTCATCATTCTGGCGGAATCCGCCGCTTTGTCCGGCGCCGGGGCCGGGTTTGAAAAATTGCTCAAAAAAGCCGCTGTCTTTAACAAATACAGCGCCGGAACCATCCTGGACGGCTCCGTGGCCGGGGAAAATATTGCAAAGGCGGCTCCGGCCGAGCTGGCCGCCGTGCTGGAAAACGGCGCGGCCCTGGTGGTGGTTGACCTGAAAGACGCGGACTCCGCCGCCCTGAACGCCGCCCTGGAAACAACCCTGGAAGCCCTGGACCGTCGCAGCGTGCTTGCGGTCATAGCCAAAGGAGCAGCCGCACTTTACGGCCTGGGCGTCAACGCCAAGGCCGGCGCCCTGGACCGGGCCGCCGGGGCCGGCGACATTCTGCCCACCCTGGCCTTTATCGCGGATATTCCGATCACCGGCTCCTGCACCGGGGCCATCCTCTACCAGGCCCTCAAAAGCCCGAACCTCAAGCTGGACGAAATCAACAAGCTCAAGGAAGCCCTTACCCGCATGGAAGGCGCCCTGGCCCGCGACAACCGGGAGCCGTGGGACAAGCATGACTGCGCGTAGGTAAAAATTATGGGCAGCGCGCAAACCGTCCAGGCAACGGCAGTCCCTTTGCGGGGAAAACAAAAGACTCATAGCTTGCAGGAAAAAAAAGCCCTGGCCTATGCCAAAAAAGGCCTGGTCCTGGCCTTGATCTCCGGCATGGTCTGGAGCCTGGACGGGCTTCTGGTAACCCGGTCTGAAGGCTACGCGCCGTTCACGAATCCGGAATTCTGGCTGCTGGCCCCCTTCTTTTGCGCCGGGGCGCATGATTTGTGCTCCGCCATCCTTGCCACCTTCTTCAACTGGCGCGCCGGACGGATCAAGGAACTGGGGCGCGCTTTCCTGAGCCGGCCCGGCCGCACCGTCGTCGCCGGCTCGCTACTGGGGGCGGCCCTGGGCCTGGGCGGCTACATGGCCGCCTTAAGGCTGGCCGGTCCGGCCTATGTCCTGCCAATAACCTCGCTCTACCCGGCCGTGGCCGCCGTGATGGCCGTTTTCATCCTGCGGGAGAAAATATCGCCCAGGGCCTGGTTGGGCCTGGGCCTGTGCATCATCGGCGCGGTGATCATAGGCTATACCCCGCCCGCCTCCCAGCCCGGAGACATGTTTTACTGGGGCCTGCTCTGCGCCGGCCTGGCCGCGCTGGGCTGGGGCGCGCAGGGCGTCTGCTCCACCTCGGGAATGGACTTCATCGATCCGGCCGTGGCCCTGAACATGTACTACCTGGTCTCCGCCTCCCTGTATGCGCTGATCGTCGTGCCCGTTGTCGCCTTCGGCCTGTTGCCCGCAACCGGCGGCCTGGAAGCCCTGGCGCAATTCGCCCTGAGCCGGGGCACCCTGTTCGTCTGCCTGGCCGGTTTTATCGGCGCGTTCTCCTATTTGTGCTGGTACCGAGCCATGAACATGACCGGGGTCAGCCGGGCCATGGCCCTGAACATCAGCTACGCCCTGTGGGGAATCTTCTTTTCTTCCATCTTTACGGACGTTGAGATAACCCGTAACCTGGTGGCCGGGGCCGTGGTGATTCTGGCCGGCATGCTCCTGGTCATCGGAAATCCCGGGGAAATGCTGGATCTGAGGAAAGGGGATTAGCCATGGCCAAGGTAAAACCGCCTTTCCGCCTGGCCGTGGCCGCCGCTTTTCTGGACGGCGCTCCGCATGGGATGGCGGAAATCCTGGACCTGTTGCAAAAAAACTATGCCGGCGAAAAAATCTGCACGCCAGCCAATATTGAAGACAGCCTGCAAAGCCTGAAAGCCGTTGGCATACTCACAATTCCGCCGGGTGATTCCCCGGAGGCGCGCTACGCTCTGAGCCGGAACGGACGGGAAAGGACTCTGAAAGCCTTAGGCTGCTGACAAGACTGAATAAAAATAAGAAAAGCCCGAAACGGGCTTTTCAGATTGATGACAAACCCCGCAGGGGTTTGTAAAGGCACGCCCACTCCGGCGCTTCACGGCGGCAATGAATGCCGCCTGCGCCTACGCGGCGGGCTGTCGCCCAAAAAGACTTTGTCAGCAGTCTGAAGGCCGAAACGGGCTTTTCACTTTCATAAGGCTTTTGCCGCTTTTACTGCAATATACCTTCCAATTTAAGCTGGTACCCGTCCAGAATGCCCTTGATCGGCTTGTCCGTGGTGATTATTTCCTGCACGCAGGTCATAATCTGCAGGGCCGCTTTTACAAAGTTCGGGCCGTAGGGCATGTTCACGATATTGGGCACGGCGAACTTCAGGCTGCCCTGGCGGCCGGCGTCTTCAAAGCAGCCGGGGGCGATCTCTTTGTAGTTTTTTACCGGCGGCAGGAAGCCGATGGGGTCGTGGTACTTGGTCAGGGCGGATTTGCTTTCCGTCAGGTAGCGCACAAAGCGGGCGGCGGCTTCTTTGTGCGTGGTGCTTTTAAGCACCACGAGCGAATGGTCGTCCGGCCCGGCCACATGCTTGCCTCCCGGCCCCAGGGGCATGGGCGCCGCCTCCCAGGTGTCCTCGTACACTTTGTCGTCTATTTCCTTGTTAAAGGCCTTCATGTGCCCGCGGAATATGGTGCCGTCAATGCAGAACAGCACGCGCCCCTGGGCGGCCATGGGCCTGAATTCCCCAAACCTTTTGCCGGGCAGGGTGTAGCCTTCTTTCACCACGCGGCGCAGCCATTCGCCAAAGGCGACCATGTTCCGGCTGTTGAATTTAATCTCTTTGCCGTCAATAACCTTGTATTCGAAGCTGTTCAGCAGGGGCCAGACGTTGAGCAGGCCCACCGTGCGCACAGTGGAGTCCAACTGGAAACCAATGAAGTTGGGGATTTCCGCCTTGCCTTTTTTCATCATGGCTTCCATTTCTTCCATGGTTTTTGGCGGCGCGTCGTAGCCGAGCTGTTTCAGCAGTTTTTTGTTGGTGTAAAAGGTGATGGTGTTGGGAGCCCAGTTCACCGCGGCGTGCTTGTCGCCCACCCGGCCCTCGTCGTAAAAGACGGGATTCATGTTGTCGATGAAGGCTTTGTCAAACACGTCTTCCACCGGGTGCAGAGCGCCCATGGAATATACGGTCACGGCGTCGCCGATATCCAGTTGGGCCACGTCCGGCGCGTTGCCGGCCATGATCATCACCGTGAGCTGGTTGCGGATTTCGCCGACGCCCACAAGCTTGTTGACGATCTTGATGTCCGGGTTTTCCTTTTCAAAGTCCGCGATGACGTCATAAATGCTCTTCATCGTATTTTCCGTGGCCGCCCACTGCAAAAAGACCAGTTCCACGGGCTTTTCCGCGGCCGCCGCCGGCAAAGGCAGGGCGAATGAAAACATAAGCAGGCACAACAACAGCAGTTTGCGCATGGAATCCTCTCTTGGTTGAATTTTGCAGGCATATAAAAAGGTGGCGAAATCTCGCCACCTTCCAGCATCACCCTATTACAGCACTCGAAAAAATCCACTTGAAAACATTAAAACATGACTTGAATCATCCACTTTAACGCCGTGCTCCGCAATCAACAACTTATAGTAACAATATACGCATATTCTTATCATCCAATCCATAGCATTATCATATACTCAGTTATGGAAATTCGCAACATATCCTCTAAATTCCATGGATGCGGCAGCGTTTCAAAGTCCCAATCAATGGGCGTCATCCCAGCTGCGGCCCACCCCCCAGTCCACGGCCAGGGGAGCGTCCAGCTTAACCCCGCCCGGCCGCACTCCGGCCATAAGCTCGGCCACCAGGGCCCCGGCCTCTTTTGCGTTATCTTCCGGCGCTTCCAAAAGCAGTTCGTCGTGGATTTGCAGGATCAAACGCGCGCCCAGGCGCTTCAGGCGATCATCCCCGGCCACGGCCAGCATGGCCAGCTTGATTATATCCGCCGCGCTGCCCTGAATGCAGGTGTTTATGGCCTGGCGCCGGGCCTGGGAGCGCAACTGGTCGTTGGCCGAGGATATTTCCGGAACCAGGCGGCGGCGGCCGCTCATGGTGGCCACAAAGCCATGCTCTTTGGCGCTGGCCTCCACGGACTCGTAATAAATTTTCAGTTTGCCCAGGCGCTCGAAGTAACGGGCGATGAACGCTTTGGCCTCGTTCAGGCTGATGCGCAGATCCTGGGCCAGACTTTGCGGCCCCATGCCGTAAACCAGTCCGAAGTTGATGGTTTTGGCGCTACGCCGCTGATCCGGGGTGACTTCCGAGGCCGGCGCGTCAAAAAGCAGCCCGGCCGTGCGGCTGTGGATGTCCTCGCCCCGGGCGAAGGCGTCCAAAAGCGTGGGATCCTGCGACAGATGGGCCAGCACCCGCAGTTCCACCTGGGAATAGTCGGCGGAAACCAGCAGGTTGCCCGGCCCGGACACAAAGCAGGAGCGCATGCGCCGGCCTTCCGGTCCGCGTACCGGGATGTTCTGCAAATTGGGATTGCTGGAGGACAGCCGCCCGGTGGCCGTGGAGCTCTGGTTGAAGGTGGTGTGAATGCGCCCTTCCGCCCCGGCCAGTCTGGGCAGGGGCTCCAGGTAGGTGGAGCGCAGTTTTTCCAGCTTGCGGAACTCCAGAATGGCCTCAATGATCGGATGCTTGCCGGTAAGTTTCTCTAGGGCCTCCTGGGATGTGGAAGCCTGGCCGCCCTTGGTCTTACCGGCTTTGGGCAGCTTGAGCACGTCAAAGAGCACAGCCCCGAGCTGCTGGGCGGAACGGATGTTGAACGGCCCGCCGGCAAAGGACTGGATTTTGCGGCTCAAATCCTCCAACTGGGCCTGGACCTCGTTCAGAAACCCGGCAAAAGCGTCCCTGTCTATACCCAGGCCCTGTTTTTCCATATCCAGCAGGACATGGGCCAGGGGCTGCTCCAGGGTGTACAGTACCGGAGCCAGGCCGGCGCTTTCCACCTGGCCGGCTAAAAACCCGGCCAGAGCCAGGCCTTTCAGACCGGGGCCGCCGTCCAGGGCGCAGGCCGCCTCGGCCCAGCGCCGCAGCAGGCGGGACCAGGAATAGTCGCGATCTTCCGGGCTGAGCAAATATGCGGCCAGGGAACAATCCAGGCAACGTTCAGGATTCAGACCCAGCCAGACAGGGTTTGCGGCGGCCAGGGCCTTCAGGTCCGGCACAGCCGCCCGGCCGGGCCGCTTTTTCAGGCAATCCAGCAAATTGGCCGGCTCTCCGGAGTAAAGGCCTTCCCGGCCGGCCTGGGCCAGAATGAATCCCGGCGCGCGGTCCGGGCCGGCATTCCGCCCGGCCAGCGCGGCCAAGGGAAGGAGAAGCATCAGTTCCGGGGAATCGGCGAATCCGGACAGGTCTTCCAGGCGCTCCAGCCCGTCCAGCGCGTCAGACGCGTCGGACTCGGAATCACCGGAGCCGAGCAGGTTCATCTGAACGGCTCCGGACGGTCTGAGCGGCGTAACCTCCTCACGGGTTGCGGACTTCAGGATTTCTCCGGCCGGAGCCGCATCCAACAGGGGCATCAAAGGCTGGGCTGCGGCCCGGTCTTTTTTGACGGATTGAGCCTTCCCGGCCACGGGCGCCGGATTATCCGGAAGCGAGGCGGCTGACTGGAAAAAACCGGCCCGCTGCATGGATTCCGCTTCTCTGGCCAGAGAACGCAGCTCAAATTCCCCCAGCACGTCCATAAGCGCGCCCAGGTTGACCGGGCGGACGCGCAAGTCCTCCAGACTCAAATCCTGGCACAGCCCGCAGCTTAAGGTGGTCAGTCGGCGGTACAAAAAAGCCTCGTCCATATGCCCGTCCAGCTTCTTGCGAGCCGCCGGCGGCACGGCGGCAAAACGTGCGGCCATGTCCTCCAGCTTGGGAAAATCGCGCATCAGGGCCATGGCGCCCTTGGGGCCTATGCCCGGCACGCCGGGGATGTTGTCGCTGGAATCGCCGATCAGGGCCTGATAATCCGGCCAGGAGTCCGGGGCCAGGCCGGTTTCCTCGGTAAAGGACTGGTAGGTGGTGAGCTTTTCATCTTTCAAGGCCGGGTCCCATATGGACACACGGGGGTGCAGGCATTGCTTCAGATCCTTGTCCGCGCCGATTATGACCACATCCCGCTCGCTACGGTTCCGTTCCGCCAGAGAGGCGATGCAGTCATCCGCCTCACAGTCTTTGGAGACTTCCACCCGAAGCCCCAGTTGCTCCACGGCGCGGCACAAGGGCTCAATCTGGCGGATCAGCGGCTCCGGCGTGGCCAGGCGCTGGGCTTTGTACGGCTCGTACAGCCGGTGCCTAAAATTAGGCCCTTTGCCGTCCAGAATAAAAGCGAAGTGGCTGGGCCGCTCTTCGCGCAGAATGCGCAGCAAGAGGCGCAGCACCACATACAGGGCGTTGGTGGGCAGGCCGTCGGAACGGCTCATGTTCTGAAAAGCGTAAAAGCCCCGGAATACAAACGCGGAGCCGTCCATCAGGTACAAGGAATCCTGGCTCAAGCCCAGGCGCTGGCGTATTGACATGCCAGCACCCTGGCAGATTTTAACGTTTGAATCAATAATGAAAAATATTCCCGCCACACATCTGGATTTTATCGACCGGATGCATATATTCTGCAAGCATAGGATCTTATTTTTTTAGGAGGCTCCAGACAAAACATGACGAACAAACTGCGTTTCAAAGTAAAAAACGACACCGGATGCTGCAAAACCGTGAGCACGGTGCTTGATGTGGACGGCAAACCGCAACTGGTGACCATAGATATGAGTTCCGGCCGGGTCATCTACAGCCAGGCGGATCCGGCAGACGAATCAACGCTCCGGCAGGAGATAAACGAACAAACCGGACGGACGGAAAAAGCGCCGCAAAATCTGACTTCGCGTTGATGTCCGCGCTTGCTTTATGTTTGCGGAGCGGGTAATAGCCCGGAATCGACATTATATTGCGATAGTAATTTTAACGGATTTTGGTTTCAATGCACAACAGCTCGAATTCTGAACATATTGACGAGGCGCTCGCTTCCTGCAAGGAAGACCCGGCCCGGCTTCTGGCCGGTGAAATTTCCGGCATTGCCGAGCCAACCGACCCACTGCCCCCGCTAGACCTGGAGGGCCTGCCCCGGGCGCTCAAAGAGGCGGCGTCCAAAGCCGGCTGGCGCAGCCTGATGCCGGTCCAGGCCAGTGCCTTACCATACCTGCTGCAAGGCCGTGACCTTATGGTCCAATCGCGCACCGGAAGCGGCAAAACCGGCGCTTTTCTCCTGCCCGCCCTGGCCCGCCTGGACCCGAGACGGGCGGCCTGCCAGGCCCTTATTCTTACCCCCACCCGCGAGCTGGCCCTGCAAGTGGAGGCGGACGCCAAGACCCTGTTTGCGGACAGCGGCCTGAATGTGGTGGCCGCTTACGGCGGGGTCGGCTACGGCCGCCAGCTGGAAGGCCTGCGCCAGGGCGCGCACCTGGTGGTGGGCACGCCGGGCCGGCTTCTGGATCACCTGCTGCGCCGCAGCCTGAGCCTGGACAATTTGCGCATGCTGGTTTTTGACGAAGCGGATCGCATGCTCTCCATCGGCTTTTACCCGGACATGAAGGAAATCCAGCGCTACCTGCCCAAATCCGGGGCAAGCGTGCACTTTTTTTCCGCCACCTTCCCCGGCCACGTGCTGCGTCTGGCCTCGGAATTCATGCCCCGGCCGGAGCTGCTCAGCTTAAGTTCCAAAGAAGTGCACATCTCCCAGATGGAGCACATCTTTTACGCGACCAGACCCATGGAAAAAGACCGCATGCTCATCCGGGTGCTGGAAATGGAAAGCCCCTCCGCAGCCATCATTTTTTGCAACACCAAGGCCAACGTGCACTACGTGGCCGCTCTGCTGCGCGGCTTCGGCTACAATGCGGACGAGCTTTCCGCGGATCTTTCCCAGACCCGCCGCGAGGAAGTGCTTTTTAAAATGCGGCGCGGCGAATTGCGCTTTCTGGTGGCCACGGACGTGGCGGCAAGGGGCCTGGATATTCCGGAACTCTCGCACGTGGTGCTTTACGAGCCGCCGGAAGATCAGGAATCCTACATCCACCGGGCCGGCCGCACAGCCAGGGCTGGAGCCGGCGGCACGGTCATTTCCCTTGTGGACATCATGCAGAAAATTGACCTGGCGCGCATTGCCAAACATTACAAGATAGATTTGAAGGAGCGCCCGGCCCCGGCCGAGGAAGACCTCTCCGGGGTGGTGGGAGAACGCCTGACGAGCCTGCTGGAAGCCCGGCTGCGCAAGCTCACCAGCCTGCAGCGCGAACGCCTCAAACGCTTCACGCCTCTGGTGGCCAGCCTGGCCGCGGACGAAGATTCAGCCATGCTCCTGAACATGCTCCTGGATTCAGCGTACCAGGAAAGCCTGCACAGCCTGCCGGTGCCCCAGGGCGCGCAACCCGCCGCCCCCGCGAGCACGGAACACACGCCGCGCCGCCGTGGCGGTTCCAAAAACCGCCGCCGTTCCGGGCAAGGCGGCTCCGAATCCGGCCAGGCCAAGGGAGCGCCCCATGACTGACACGCTGGCCGAAGCGGCCGCACCAGTCGCGCAACTGCCCCCCCCCGTCGTGGAACAGGACGCATCCCCGGAGGAAAGCACGGCCGAACCAAACTTGTATTCAGCGGATGAGGTGCTGCAGAATTTTCAGGCTTTGCTGGAGTCCCTGGATTTTACGTCCGAACTCGCGGAACTGGGCCTGAAGGGATTTTTTTCCACGCGCCTCCGGACGGCCCGCCGGGAATTCACGGCCATGACCATCTGCCTGTGGGGCCTGGCTTTGGAGCGTTCCTTCCCGGAGCGGGCGGAGGGAATCTTCGGCCGCTTTCTGGAGCGCTCCAGCTTCTGCTCCGGCGGCAAAAGGCAGGAAAAACTGCGCCAGCGCATCCAAATTTACGTGGATTTGTTCAAGCTGAAAAAAGACGCGGATTTCGGGCCGATCGCCCAGTACATGGCCGAAACCCTGGCCCTGAAAAACGAGGACAAGCGCAGCCTTCAGCTTAAGCTCGCCCTGATCATGCGCAATATTTACAAACTGGTCTTTGACAGGCTGATTTAGGACGTTTCCGCTTTGAAATGCCGCGCCAGGGCGGCCGCCGCCCCGCAAAAATGTCTATTTGCTCCAGGCCTCACTCAAAACGCGAAACTCCGGTAATGAGCACGGAATCCACGGGCACGGATTCGTGAATGCCCTGGGGCTTGACCTTGAGTTTGTTTATTTTGTCCAGCACGTTCAATCCCTCGATCACTTTGCCGAACACGCAATAGCCGTAGCCTTCCGCTGTTTCCGCGCTGAAATCCAGGTCCGGGTTGTCCGCTGTATTAATGAAAAACTGGGCCGTGGCGCTGTGCGGCTCCGCGGTGCGGGCCATGGCCAGCGTGCCGCGCAGATTTTTAAGCCCGTTCGCGGCCTCGTTTTTAACAGGGGCTTTGGCTGGCTTTTCTTCCAGACGCATGGTGTAGCCCCCGCCCTGGATCATGAAATCCCGGATCACCCGGTGAAAAATCGTATTGGCGTAAAAGCCGTCGTCCACGTAGCTTAAAAAATTCGCCACGGTCAGCGGCGCTTTATCCGGAAAAAGCTCCAGCAACATCTCCCCGGAAGTGGTTTCCAACAAAATAACAGGATTGCTCATAACAGGCTCCTTGCGCGTTTTGCCGCCTTGTAGCAGCAAATTCCCCGCCAGGCCAGCGTTTTGATTTGTATATGGCGGCCTGCGCCGTACTCCAGCAAGAGGAATGGCGCGCCTCAGGCGGGCTCCGGCCGGCGGCCCCGGCCGTAAAATTGCCGCCCGCCGGCCACCATCCGCCGCTTTACCTGTATGAAGGGATGGCGTATAGCCGGAATCTTGTGGAGGTCAGGCTTGCGTGTAAAACCGTTCCTGAAGTGGGCCGGCGGGAAATACCGGCTTCTGGCGCAAATCCTGCCCGAGCTTCCGGCCGGCCGGCGCCTGGTCGAGCCTTTTGCCGGGTCCGCGGCGGTCTATCTGAACGCCCCCTTTGAGCGGGCTCTGGTTTGCGACGCCAATCAGGATCTGATCGGTCTGTACAACTCTCTCCAGGGGGACGGAGAAGATTTTATCGCCTTGTGCCGGACGTTCTTTATCCCGCAAAACAACGCCAAAGACAGATACTATGAACTGCGCCGGCAATTCAACGCCGCAGCGGATCCCAAGCTGCGGGCCGCACTGCTGTTGTATCTGAACAGGCATTCCTATAACGGGTTGATCCGTTACAATTTAAAAGGCGTCTTCAATGTGCCTTTTGGAAGGTACAAAAAACCGCGTTTCCCTCAGGAAGAAATGCTGGATTTTTACCGCAGGACGAAAAACGCTGAAACCAGCTTTGTCGCGGCGGACTTCCGGCAAGCTTTCGCCATGCTGCGGCCCGGAGACGTGGTTTACTGCGACCCTCCCTACCTGCCGCTTTCCAGAACAGCCAACTTTACAGCTTACGCCGGAAAAACCTTCGGAGAAGAAGATCAGGCGGCACTGGCCGCCCTGGCCCTAAAAACCGCCAGTCGCGGCATACCGGTCGTTCTGAGCAACCACGACACCCCGGCCGGCCGCGCGCTTTACGCCGGCGCCTCCTTAAAGATGTTCCAAACGCGGCGCTTCATCAGCCGTGACGCGGGCAAGCGCGGCCTGGCCAGCGAACTTCTGGCCATTTATCAAACTCCTTCTCGCTGACCACCAGAATGCCGTGCGCGCGCAGCAGAGCGGCGGCCAGGCCCTGGCCCGGAACGCGCCGCCGGCTGAAGGTGCCGTCGTAAATCTCGGAACAGCCGCAAGACGGGCTGCCGTCCTTAAGAATAGCCAGCCGTATGCCGCTAGTCAGGGCAAGATTAAGGGCGTGAACCGCGCCGGCTTCAAATTGCGGCGTCAAATCGCGGCCTTCGCGGGTCACGGCGCGGCCGTTCCGCAACTCGCATGGCGGGCGCGGCACAGGCAGGCCGCCGTCCGCCTCCGGGCAGACCGCCAGAGCCAGACCGCTCCCGTACAGCTCCGCCAGGCGCTCAGTCGTGGCCGCCCGGCCGTCGTAGCGGCAGGGAACCCCGCACAAACAGGCGCTGACCAGGCAATCCGGAGTTCTTTTTTCAGAAGGTTCAGGGCGACCGTCCGGATTCATGCTCGTTCCTGGCTCAATGAATCCCCGTGCACAGCCAGCCAAACGCAGGGGGAACTGGTTTCGCTCACCCGGTGCCGGAGGTGTTTGGACAAAAAGACATGATCGCCGCGTTGCAGCCGGATTTCCGAGCCGTCCGCAAACTGGAGCGCGGCTTCGCCCTCCAGCACAACGACCCATTCATCGCGCTCCTGATCATACCATTGACCGGGCGGCGTGCTCTGGCCGTGGGAGACGATGCGCTCCACCAGCAGACCGCCGGACCCGCCCAGCAGAGGTTCAAAAAGTTCCGGACCATCCGGCCCGGCTGGCCCGGCCAGCTCCGGAATGGCGAACAGGTTACCCGGCTGTTTCATTTTTCCATTTCCGGCACCATGCCGGCCAACTGGCTCTGTCCGGTGGCTTCCAGCACGGAGCGCCAGTAGTCGGAGTGGATGTCCAGCTTCCGGCGCTTGCGGGTGACCAGGTCCAGAGGCAAATGGATGTAGCGGTCCATCATTTTGGCCACCACCATGCCGGTTTTGCCGGCCATGGCCGCATGCACGGCGTTCTGGCCCAGAATGCCGCAGTAGACGCGGTCGTTGGCGTTGGCCGGAACAGCGCGGATTATATAGCTGGGGTCGATGTATTTTATGGTGAAGGACATGGACAGCTTGCCCATGTATTTTTTGATCTCGTCGCGCAGCAGGGAAGCTATGTCGCCCAGCACCGGGTTGCCGGAGGCGTCTTTTTCGCCGCTGTCCGGCAAAAGATGCTGCCCGGCGCCTTCGGCCACCACAATGACCGCGTGCTTGCGTTTTTTCAGGCGGTCCGCCAGGGCTGGCAAAAGGCCGCCAGGGCCGTCCAGGGTGAAGTTGACTTCCGGAATAAGCACGAAGTTGACTTCCTTCAGGGCCATGGTGGCGTGCGCGGCGATAAAGCCGGATTCCCGACCCATTAGCTTGACTATACCCACGCAGTTCTTGTAACCCATGGCTTCGGTATGCGCGCACTGGATGGCTTCAGTGGCCTTGAACACCGCTGTCTCAAAGCCGAAGGACTGGCTGATGAAGTTGACGTCGTTGTCAATGGTCTTGGGGATGCCGATTATGGAAATGCGCAGGCCGCGTGATTTCACTTCCTCCTGCACCCGGGCCGTGGCCCGCATGGTGCCGTCCCCGCCGATCATGAACAGAGCGCTGATGTTCAGGCGCTCCAGGGCGTCCACTATCTCCGCCGGGGACTGCGGCCCGCGCGAGGAGCCCAGAATGGTGCCGCCGAACTGATGGATGTCCGAAACCGTGGACGGGGTAAGTTCCATGATTTCGTGCCCGAACTTGGGAATAAACCCCTCCAGGCCGTACTGGACGCCCAGAACGGCCGGCACGTTGTAGTTGTGGAAAGCTTCCATGACGATGGCCCGGATGACGTCGTTTATGCCGGGGCAGAGGCCGCCGCAGGTGACTATGGCGCACTTGGCCTTGGAGGTGTCGAAATAAAGCTTCTGCCTGGGGCCGGCCGGCTCAAAGCTTAAGGCCACCTGCTCGCCGGCCTTGATCTCGTCCAGATATTCCCGGTCCAGGAACATGGACAGGGCGGCATCGTTGGGCAGGGTGTACTGGGGCAGGGGGGAAGGTATTTTGGCCTCGCCAAGATGCTCTATGGCCGTGTTGACCATTGAGCCGTTCAAATCTACACTGGTCGGGATCATTGCTGTCTCCTCGGAGCTTCATATAGTCTATTTTTTAGGGCAAACCAGTTTTGGAAGAACCGATTTGCCCCGGCGGCGGAAAACGCTCTCAAAATCCGAGCCGCCGCCCGCCGAGCAGGCCGCGTTCACCGCCGCCGTAAAGCGCCGAAGCGGGCGTTTCAGAATCAAATTGCCTTAAGATACGCAAAAAAGCCTGATATGGCAAAAAAAATGTTCCCGGCGGGAACGCAATCCGTTTACAGGAGAACCTTGACTCAACATGCCGCACTACCAGAACTCCCCCCACCCGCATCGCTGGCGCCTGCACATGCTGGCGATTTTGTACTTCACCATGGGTTTCATGGTCCGCTTCGCCTGGCCGCCCCTCATTCCCGCTGCAGCGACGGATCTTGGCATGACCAGTTCCAGCGCCGGGCTGTATATGAGCGCCTTTTATCTTGGCTACGTGTTCATCCATATTCCGGGGGGCATTCTGGGGGATCGCTTCGGGGTGCGCCTGGTCATGGGCATCGCCCTGCTGGTGGAGGCTGTCGGCACCTTTGGCGTTGGCGCTTCCCCTTCCTTTGCCCTTGGCTTTGCCTGCCGCGTGCTGACCGGTCTGGGCGCGGGCATGGTCTATTCCGCCTGTATCCGATACGTATCCGGGCTGTTCCCGCCCAGGGAGCTGGGGCTGGCTTTCGGACTGATGATGATGGCTCCTGGAGGGGCCGGAGTCATTTTATCCAACGCGCTCATGCCCTGGCTGGAAGGCCTGCTGGGCTGGCGCGGGGCTTTTCAGGCCATCAGCGGCCTAGTGCTTATTATAGGGGTAGTGGCCCTGATCTTTGTGCGCGACGCGCCTTCCCGTTCCACGTCCACCGGATTTTTTGACGGGCTAAAAGCCGTGCTGCGCCGGAAAAACCTGGTGTTCCTCGCTTTGTCCGGGTTTTGGCTTATGTGGCTGATGGTCGGCTTTGTGACCTGGGGAAACAGTTACGTAAGAAAGCTGAATTTTTCACTGGAGCAGGCCAGTCTGGTCATGCTGCTTTTTGGCGTGGGAGGCATGGCGGCCTCGCCCCTGGGCGGCATATTAATGCAAAAAGTCCGTTCGCCGAAACCGCTTTTCGGCTTCCTTCTCGCCGCGCTGATCCCCTGCGTCTGGCTTTTTGGGCAAAGTTCCACCCTGCTTTGGCTGGCCGTGTTTTCCGGGCTGGTCGGTTTTCTGGTCGGCCTGGCCAATCCCATTGTGCCGGCCCTGACCTCCTTGTTCGCGGATAAAGGCACCGTGGGCACGGCCAGCGGGGTAACGGGCTGCATTTTTCAGACCGGCTCCATAATCGGCCCCTGGGTGGCCGGGCTGTGCATAGACCTGACCGGCGGATTCAGCGCGACCTGGGCCGTGCTGGCCGTGGCCCCCCTGGCCGGAATCGCCTGCCTTATTCCCATGCGCATGCCACCGAAGTGAAGCTGTTGCTTTGGTCGGCCAAAAAATTTAGACTGCTCCCTTTGCGATAAAAGCCGCTCAAACACATAAGGATCCCATGCCGGGTTACCAAGCTCATCTGGCGGCCGGCGGCATCGCGCCGGCCGCCCTGCTCTCCGGGCTCGCCTACAGCGGACTGTACCGCCCGCCCCTGCCGCTCGCCCTGTGCCTCACCGCCGTGTGCGCCCTGGCCGCGCTGTTTCCGGACACGGATACCGCCTCGCGGGGGCGCAAAATTTTTTACACCGGGGCGACGCTTTTGGACGTCATCCTTATTTTGCGCCATGAATACCAGTGGGCCGCCCTGCTGGGCCTGTGCTCCATGTTTCCGGCACTGGGTCCGCACCGGGGCTGGACTCACACCTGGTGGGCCATGCTTCTGGCCCCCCTGCCCATAATAATCCTGCCGCAGTTTTTATACGGCACGCCCTGGCAGCGGAGCCTGCCCTTTTATCTGGCCGCCCTGCTGGGGTATTTTTCGCACCTGGCCCTGGACAGAGAGTTTTAAACATAACATCATTGTGGAAATTCACGGCCGGTGCTATGCGGCCTTATACTGAATCCAAAGGATTGCCCATGCTTAACAAGCCCCGCCTGCTCACTCCCGGCCCCACGCAGCTTCCAGAGCGCGTCCGCCTGGTCATGGCCCAGGACATGATTCATCACCGTAAGCCGGTATTCAAGAATATCATGCTGGACTTGCAGGTAAAACTGCAACGGCTTTTTGGCACGGTCCAGCCGGTTCTGCCCCTGGCCGCTTCCGGCAGCGGGGCCATGACCGCGGCCGTGCAGAACCTGTGCGCCCCAGGCGAAAAAGTCCTGGTGCTGGAAGCCGGAAAATTCGCGGAACGCTGGACCAGAATCTGCGAGGTCAGCGGCGTTCCGGCCGAGCCCGTAAAAATAGACTGGGGCCTGGCGGCGGACCCGGCCGAACTGCGCAAGCGCCTGGCCGCGGACCCGAAAATCCGCGCCGTGTTCGTGCAGCTTTGCGAAACATCCACCGGCGTGCAGCACCCGGTGCGCGAGCTGGCCGCCGTGACGCGTGAAAGCAACGCCCTGCTGATTGTGGACGGCATTTCCGGCGTGGGCATCTGCCCCTGCCCCATGGACGCCTGGGGTGTGGACTGCCTTTTGACCGGCTCGCAAAAGGGCCTGATGTTGCCGCCCGGCCTGGCCCTGATCGCGCTTTCCGAGCGGGCCTGGACCAAGGCCGAACAAACTCCGCCGCAAAACTTTTATTTTAACCTGCTCAAAGAAAAGGCCAACGTGATCAAGGGGCAGACCCTGTTTACCCCGGCCATCAGCTTGCTCATCGGCCTTAACGAAAGTATGGACATGTTTTTTGAAGCCGGTCTGGAAAACATTTACCGCAAACAGTACGCCCTCGCCAGCATGGCCAGGGCCGGCATAAGCGCGGCCGGGTTCGAGCTTTTCGCCAGGGAGTGCCCGGCCTGGGGCGTAACCAGTCTTGCCCCCCCGCCGGGAGTAAGCGCCGGGGCCATGCTGAAAATCGCGGAAGAACGCTACGGCGTGATTATGGCCGCCGGACAGGAGCCCCTTAAGGACTCCATGATCCGTGTCGGGCACATGGGCTGGGTGGACTGGGCGGATCTGGCCGCCGGGCTGCACGCCCTGGTCGGTTCCTTTACGGCCTGCGGCGGGCACGTTGGCTGCCGCGACTACCTGGAGCAAGCCCTGACGGCTTATCACCAGGCGCTCGACGGGGGCTGCCCTGAATAGCCGCTTTGACAGCCGAATTCGAGGATTTATTATTCAGGTCAGCCTAAAAAAATAAAGGAGCGGAACATGTCTGATCAGAACACCCCGGAAAAGCCGGAGGCCGAACAGCATGACGAATGGAAGGACAGATTCGACAATCAGGGGGAACCCGCCGCCGCTAAATCGGGAGAAACTCCGCCGATCATGCCCCAGGTGAACTTCGCCACCTTTGTGCTGTCCATCGCTTCCAGCGCCCTGGTGCAGCTTGGCGAAGTGCCCAACCCGGAAACCGGCAAGGAAGAGCAGAATCTCATATTGGCCAAGCACAGCATAGATGTGCTCACCATGTTGCGGGACAAGGTTAAAAGCGGGCTGGACCAGGAAGAGGAACGGCTTCTGGAAGGCGTACTTTACGAATTACGCATGAAATATGTAATAAAATCACAATAAAAGGTGAGCTATGGCGGATAAAATCTTTCTGGCGGGGCTGGTGGGCGTAAGCGGCTATACCGGTATGGAACTGGCCCGCCTTTTGGCCGGGCACCCCAACTTCAGGCTTATGCAGGCCACTTCGCGGGCGGAAGCCGGCCGCAGACTTGGGGATCTCTACCCCTCCCTGCGCTCGTTCGCCATGGCGGATCTGGTCATCAGCGAACCCACGGCCAAGGATCTGGCCGCGCACTGCGATGTGGTCTTTCTGGCCGTGCCCCACGGCGTGGCCATGGAATCCGCAGCCAACCTGAGAGCCAAGGGGCTGAAAGTTATTGACTTATCCGCGGATTTCCGTCTCAACGACGAAGGAGTATACAACCTGTGGTACGGGGGCAAACACACCCAGGCCGGCCTGCTGGCCGAAGCCGTGTACGGCCTGCCGGAACTCTACGCGGGAAAAATAGCCGGAGCTTCCCTGGTGGCCAATCCCGGTTGCTATCCCACAGCCTCCATTCTGGGACTTTACCCGGCCCTCAAAGAGGGAATCATCCACAGCGACGGCATCATCATCGACGCCAAGTCCGGAGCTTCCGGGGCCGGGCGCGGAGCTTCCGTGCCCAACTTGTTCTGCGAGGTGGAGGACAGCTTCCGCGCTTACAACATCGGCGGAAAACACCGCCATACCCCGGAAATAGAACAGGAACTTGGCAAAATAAGCGGCCGGGACATCACTGTATCCTTCAACCCGCACCTTCTGCCGGTAAACAGGGGCATTCTGGCCACCATCTACACCACTCTGGCCAAAGACCTCAGCCTGGAAGGCATCCACGCGGTCTACAGTTCCTATTACGCCAACGACGTGTTCGTGCGCGTGTTGCCCATGGGCTCCCTGCCCTCCCTGCGCGACGTGCGCGGCAGCATGTTCTGCGACATCGCCCTGGTCAAGGACCCGCGCAGCGGAAGGCTGATCATCGTCAGCGCCATAGACAACCTCTGCCGGGGCGCCTCCGGGCAGGCCCTGGCCAACGCCAACCTCATGTGCGGCCTGCCCCTGGGGGCCGGGCTCCATTTCGCGCCCATGGCTCCATAGGAGTGCTGGGGAGGCCCTCCTCCCCAGACTCCTCCGCCAGGGGGCTGGGATGGAGTCTCCCGGTGCTTCTAAGCCGGCTTCGCGGCGGAGCGCAGGGCGGCGAAGGCCAGGATCACGCCCAGGGCTATGCCCAGGGCGGCGGCGAAAAGCACCTGGAAGTGGGGCGGCAATAAAAAAGTTATGGTGTGCATGGGCACCCAGAACAGGGGCAGAGTTTTTTTGAACACGAAGCCCCAGAGGGACTGCCAGTTTATGTTGTGCAGGGTTGCCGCCACGTCCAGGGGCTTCAGCAGGCCGGGCAGGGTGCCGCCGGTAGCCATTATGTGCGCGTCCGTGACCTTGTGCACGGTCATAAAAAAGGGCGCGAAGGTCAGGTTCATCAGGACGCTGGTGGAAAAAGACAGCAGCAGCCGGCTGGGGAAAGAAGCGTCCAGGGTGAAACCGAGATCCTTTAAAATCAGGGGCACTCCGGTGGAATACCAGACGAACGAGCAACGGATGATCATGCCGAGCACGCCCCAGACCAAAGCTCTGGGCAGAACCCCGAATCCCGGCCGGTTATAAACCCCGGCGGTCATGCGCAGGGCTATGCATTCGCCAAAGGTGGCCAGGACCGCGAACTTCACAAAGCTCATTAAAAACGGGTGGTTGGCCGTAAGGCTGAAAAAGGCGTCGTTCAGGAACGGCACCAGAATAAAGGCCGCCAGAATCGCCAGGCTGACCAGCAGAACCGTCACATCTTTCTTTTGCACGCAAAACTCCGGACTATGGTTAAAGCTATGGGGAAAGGCAGCTTCAAATAAACAGAATCAAAAATCAACAAAATATTTCCAGCGCCGGGAGCAGAACGCCGGGCGCGGCGAGAAGGACTTTTAACGGCCGGCCTATTCCGGCCAGGCGTGGAGCGACAGCGCGGTTCAATAAAACGACCTTGCCCCAGAACAGAAAAAAATCCAACGCCAAGCCGACGGTTCCATGGTTCAAGCCACCATCTGGCAGGCCAAAAGGAAAAAACACGATAATCAAAAAAGCGCTTATTGAAAACCTGATTATAATTCGGACAGGGCAGAGCCGGGCGGCATCCGGGCGGGCCGCCAGCGGACTGAGGACCGCGAACAGGCAGACCAGGCCGATCCGGGTCGCCGGGCCTGCCTGGAGCAGGAGCGGGGACGCGGCAAAGACGCTCAGGCCCGGCAGATCCCCCGGCAACCCGCGCTTAAAAGCGTAAAAGCACAAAAAAAACCAGGTCAAAATCAACAAAGACAACTGGCATAGCATTTCAAGGCTGGACTCCGGACCGTAATCCTGAGATTTCGCGGGATCGGATGAGCGCGGTTTCAGCGGGCGGTCGCACGCCAGCAGACAAAGCGGCCCCAGGAGCAGACAGCCCCAGAAAGCCTGGGCGGACCAGGCGAAATCCAGAAAAGGCGGCAGACTGTCGTTGGGCAGAAACAAAAAACTTGTCAGCGGTCCGGAGAGGCATAAGAGTATGCTTGGCCGGCCGCGCAGAAATTTGAACATCTCCGGCCCACCGGCCAGAAGCGGAATCAGAGCCAGATAGGACAGAAGCGAGAGCGGGAATGCAAGCATGTTCAGCCTCTTGCGTTGGGTGCGTCCGGGGCAGCATAACAATTTGGCCCCTGTCTTCCAATAGCGCATTTTAGAGCATTTCACACTTGATAAGGTTCTAGCGGAGACATGCGCGGTATGGTTCCGCGCCCACGAGGAGCAGGCGGGCGAAGCCCGCCGTGGACGACGAGTGGAGCGTTTCAAATGTTAATTGCTTTAGTCGCGGCGGCGGTGAAGTGATGCTCAACCCAAACGGTTCAGACAAGTGCGCGGCGAAGCGAAGCCAGTTTTTGCGGGCAACGTTGTTTTTGCTGCTGGGCCTTGCCAGCCTGGCCGGGCGTCCCCTGGACTGTCTGGTGGTGCGCGGCGAGGATGGAACGGAGTTTTTTATGGTTCCGCTTCCCCTGGGCCGGGAATACGCAACCAGATATGCCCATTCGGTACAGAAGACGCCGGTGGAAGATTATTACAAGGTAATCCGGGGCCGGATCTGGTCCGTGCGGGAACGCGTGCAATCCCACAATGCGGGTTTGCCCTTTGCCGCTCCGGAACAGGGGCGCTTTATTCTGGATCCTCCCTGGATGATTGTGGAGGGCGGCCGGCAAAGCTGGCCGGCCATACATCTGCGGGTGGGGGATAAAGAACTGGGGCGCAACGAACTGCATTTGCCCTCCGCGCCATGGCTTTCCCTGTATTCGGACTTCGCCGGGCGGCGCCTGTCGTTTTTTCCGGCCAAGGCACCCCTGTGGCGGCAATAAAAATGTTGCATCGGCACTCGGCCTCGGGTAACCTGAAAACCTGTTATGCGCAGGCGAGCTGGCTTTTCGGCTTGTTTTTCGCCTAATATGCATCTGAATTTTTGCCGAAGCATTATCTACGGTGGCCGCCGGAGCGCTTACGGTTTTGCTGAGCCGCCGCGCAAGCGGGAATGGGAACAGCCTCCGCTGCGCTGAAGATTTCCCGACAACTCTTGACTGATCCAGAGCAGATTAACTTAAGACGCCCGCTTCGGCGTTTAACGGCGAAACGAACTCCGCCCGCGCCAGCGCGACGGCCAGGCGGCACAGCGCCCACTCCGGCATGACCATTCAAACCGGCCGTGAATCCGCGGGCATATTGATGTCCATATAAACCGCACTGGAGCGGACATGACCTTGAACACTTCCCCGGAAGTCGCGGGAAAAAACGCCATAGACCTGGACGAACTGCTGCGCAAGTACGACACCGAGTCGCGCTTCCGGCTGCTCACCGGCTGGCAGGGCTGGCTGGTTACCGTGCTGGCCGTGGGCATGTCCTGCTTTCACCTGTACACTTCCGGCTTCGGGCAGCTTCAGGCCCAGACCCAGGGAGCGGTGCACCTGGCCTTTGGTCTGGTGCTGACCATACTGCTTTTTCCGCCCAAAAAGGGAAAGCTCAAAAAAAAATCCGTGCCCTGGTATGATTTTATCCTGGCCGGACTGGCCGCATCCGCCTGCCTGTACCTGGTGGTAAATTTTCTGGAAATAGCCCAGCGTTCCGGCAGCCCCAACACCGCGGACCTGATTATGGGTTTTCTGCTCATAGTCATGATTCTGGAAGCCACGCGCCGCATTTCCAACCCGGTCCTTTCCTGCCTGGCCATCGCGGCCCTGCTTTACTGCTACTTCGGCCGGAGCATGCCCCAGATGTTCCGGCACGGCGGATTCAGCCTGAGCCGGATAATAAACCACATGTACCTTGGCACTGAGGGAATATTCGGCACGCCGCTGGAGGTTTCCTCCACTTACGTGTTCATGTTCATATTGTTCGGTTCGGTTCTGGAACGCACCGGCATAGGCCGATTCATCATAGATTTGTCCCTGGCTCTGGCCGGCTGGTCTTCCGGCGGCCCGGCCAAGGTGGCTGTGGTGGCTTCCGGCCTGATGGGCACTGTGTCCGGTTCGTCCGTGGCAAACGTATGCACCACCGGCATGTTCACCATACCCCTGATGAAAAGCGTGGGCTACCGGGGATCTTTCGCCGGCGCTGTGGAGGCCGTGGCTTCCACCGGCGGTCAGATCATGCCCCCGGTTATGGGGGCGGTGGCTTTCATCATGGCCCAGATGCTGGGGCGGCCTTACCTGGAAGTGGCGGTGGCGGCCATTATTCCCGCCCTGCTTTATTACGCGGCGGTTATGGTCCAGGTGCACTTTGAAGCCCAGCGCCTGGGCCTGAAGGGACTCCCCAGGGAACGGCTGCCCAAAGTCTGGGCGTTGCTCAAAGCCAAGGGCTTTCTGCTGCTCCCTCTGGTGGCGATCATCTATTTTCTGATTTCCGGCAGCACGCCGCTCAAAGCCGCGTTTTACGGCATCCTGGTGTGCATACCTTTATCCTGGCTGAACAGGGAAACCCGCCTGACTCCCAAGAAACTGGCGGAAGCCTTTGAGTCCGGGGCCCGGTCTTCCCTGAGCGTGGCCTGCGCCTGCGCCTGCGTGGGCATGATTGTGGGCACGGGCACGCTCACCGGCCTGGCCCTGCGCATTGCCGGCGGCATAGTGGATCTGGCCGGCGGCATGCTGTTGCCCACTTTGGTTCTGACCATGTGCGCCAGCATTCTGCTGGGCACCGGACTGCCCACCACGGCCAATTTCATAGTCACCAGCACCATGGCCGCCCCGGCTCTGTTCAAGCTTGGGGTTTCACCCATGGCCGCGTACATGTTTGTGTTCTACTTCGGCATAGCCGCTGACCTGACGCCTCCAGTGGCCCTGGCCGCCTATGCCGGGGCCGGCATTGCCGGCTCCGACCCCATGCGCACCGGGGTTACGGCCTTCCGCCTGGCCCTGGCCGGTTTTCTGGTGCCGTATATTTATGTGTACAACCCTATTCTGCTCTTTGACGGGCATTTCTCCATGCCGCTGATCCAGGCCGTATTCACGGCCATTCTGGGCGTATTTTTGCTGTCCATGTTCACCATAGGCTTTTACAAGTCGCCCGTGCACTGGCTGTTACGCATCCTGGCTCTGGTCGGCGCCCTGGGGCTGCTCACCCCTGGCACGAAGTCGGATCTGGCCGGCCTGGCCGTCCTGATCTTCATTTATTTTGTCCAAACGGCCAAGGCGAAGTACAAAAAATACAAGCACGATCATCCAAACCACAACCATGCAGGGGAGCATCAGACATGAAATTGAAAAAAGCGCTTATCCCGGTTCTTGTCCTGGGCGTTCTCGGTCTGGCGCAGGCCGCCTTTGCCGAGGAATACCTCTCCATAGCCACGGGCGGCACTTCCGGCACCTATTACCCCATAGGCGGAGCAATGGCCAAAGCGGTGAGCAACGGCACCGGCATCCAGGCCACGGCGGAAACCGGCAACGCTTCGGTGGCCAACATCAACCTGGTGGGCAAGGGCGACATAGCCGTGGCCTTCGCCCAGAACGACACCTGCTACTGGGCTTACCACGGCCAGCAGATGTTCAAGCAGCCTCTCAAAAACCTGCGCGTGGTCGCTTCCCTTTACCCGGAGCACGTGCAGCTTATCGCGACCAAGGAAGCGAACGTGAAAACCCTGGCCGATCTTAAGGGCAAGAGAGTGGGCGTGGGCGCTCCCGGCTCCGGCGTGGAAGCGGACGTGCAGGCCCTGTTCCAGATAGCCGGCCTGAAGTACGCGGACATGAAAGTGGATTTTCTGGACTTTGGGGCCACCACCAACCGCTTCAAGGACAACCAGATCGACGCCGGATTTGTCGTGGCCGGGTACCCCACGGCTTCCATAATGGATCTGGCAACCACCAAGGATGTGGCCCTGGTGAACTTTGACGACAAGTTTATGGCCGATCTGATAAAGGCCCATCCTTATTTCGTGCCCGGCGTGATCCCGGCCGGCACTTACAGGGGCATGGACAAGGAAACGCATACCCCGGCCATGATGGCCCTGCTGATCACTCACGATAAAGTCTCGGAAGACGTAATCTACAAATTCACCAAAGCGCTGTTTGAAAATCTGGACACTGTGCACGCCTCGCACGCCAAGGCCAAAGAAATCACCCTGGATACGGCCCTGACCGGCCTGACCGTGCCCCTGCACCCCGGCGCCGCCAAGTATTATAAAGAGAAGGGCCTGAAACTGCCTGAATAGCCCCCTTGCCCCCGCACGCCGAGTCCTCCTGTTCGCGTCGCGCGAACTGGAGGACTCGGCGTGCACTCTCTGTGGATGCGGCGCGAAACAAGTTTCGCTGCGCCCACGCGACGGCCATGGCGGGATGATGCCCGCCATGGCATGGCATTTCAAAGTTTAAATGCCTTAGCCTAAAAATCGTATCCCAAGGTAATCGAACCAAAATTCTGGCCGGTGTCCTGGCCGTGGAACTCGTCCGTGCGGTAAACGTGCGTGTAGGTCAGGCGCGCTTCGTGGATGTTCATGGCGATCCCGCCGCTCACCTCGCCCACCAGGGGGAACTTGTCCACGCTGCGGCTGTCCCGCCAGAGGTTGCCGTCCAGAAAGGTATTGTAGGCCACGGCCCGGCCTTCGCAGCCGACAAAAAGGTAACCGCTCACATTATCAAAAAAGGCGTCGCCTCTGGGCGGCCTGGCTTTGACCTCGTCTCCGGCCGGGGCGTTAATGCCTGAGCCGGGACGAATCGTGGACGATCCGTAATCCGGCGGCAGATTCCAACCAAAGCGCGCTTCGCCGCCCAGGCTGGCATAGGTGAACGGGGTGCCCGCGCTCAGGCCGACGCGCGGCAGGAAATCCGCTCCCCAGCCCCCGCTGGCTTCCGGGTTCAGGCGCCAGACGCGCGACCAGGTAAGCATCAGGGTGGGCTCGTCGTGCAGCTGATGCGACCAGCCTTTGGCCGTATCCACGCCCTTGATGCGGTGTACCTCGTTTTGCGCCTGTTCCCCCAGGGCGCTGGGGCCGACTATGCCCAGGGCCATTTCCAGAGTGTCCAGCCGGTTGTGGCGCTTGGCGTGCAGGCCTATAAGGCCGTACAGGTAGCCGGAATACGGCCGGTCGTCCGGATCCGGATTTTTGGCCTGGGTATCCTGCGGCGTGTAAATATGCTGGCCGAACCCAACGGACAGGTTGTACTGGGTGGCGCTCCGGCTGCCGGGAAAGGGAACGTCCACAAGCAAATCGTTCACCCCTTCCGGCAGGAGCGGGTTGTCCATCAAGGTGCGCAGATCCGGGCTGATCAGGCGCAGTTGCACCGCGTTGGTGTAATAGCGGTCCTGGTTGTAAAAAAGATCGTTTTCAAAATAGGCCAGCAGGGTGAAGCCGGACCCGGACGGCGCTTTTGGCGGAAAGGAAGCGTCCGGCGAGGCCGCCGCGGCGTGCGGGGGCGCGTTGGAAGAGGTCTCGCCGGGCCGCGGCGAAGTCGCGGCGGCCACTTCGCCGGACCGCGCGGAGGCCTGGTCCGCCGGAAGCCAGGCGAACAGCCCGGCGGCAAGGCAAAACAGCGGCAGCAAAGGAATGCGAAGCATGACGCCCTCCTTGGGAACCAGAGCGGATTAACTGTGAGACGCTCGCTTCGGCGCTTAACAACGAAACAAGTTTCGCTTACGCCGCGCGGCGGCCAGGATGGGGAAGCCACCGGCACGGCATTTTAAAGTCGAATGCCATATTCACGCGGTTCCGCCGGATATAAAATTTCCTATGCCGAATCCATTATTATTTCATTCCAGGCAGATAATGCCGCACTCGTCTCCGGTCAGGCACTCGCCACCCCGCGGGGTCACCAGAAAGTTGTTTTCCACAACGGCCATGCCAAGGCCGGGCAGGCCTATTTTCGGCTCCAGGGCGATGACCATATTTTCTTCCAGCGGCTCGGTAAAACGTTTGGCCAAGGCCGGCCATTCGTCCATGCACAGGCCTATGCCGTGCCCCAGAAAAGGCACTTTGTTCCGCCCCAGGCCCATGTAGCCTTCGGAAAACCCGTGCCTGTCCGCCATGTCCAGGGATTGCAGATACAAGGATTCCGGCGTGACGCCGGGCTTAAGTTGTTCCGCCGCGCGCGTTTGTATTTCCACCGCGCAGTTGTGGGCGCGGAGCATGATATCCGGTATTTTCGCCCGCCGGCCGTTAAAATAAAGCTGGCTTTTGTCCGTGAGGTAGCCTTCCAGGTTAAAGCAGCCGTCAATGGCCAGAAAGTCGCCGGGTTTGAGCGTCGTGCCGTGGTAGCCCATGTACGGGGCGGTGGCATGCGCGCCCTTTACGCCCATGGGGCCGTTGAAATGGGTCGGATAGTTGGCGTTGTCGCCAATGGACGTGCCGCCCTGGAACGCCTCTTCTCCAGCCCCCTGCATGCGCTGTATGCCACAGTGCCCGAGTTCAAAGAAAATTTCCCAGAGTATGTGTGAGACGCGCAATTCGCTGAGGCCGGTTTGCAGCATGGGCGGCAGCATTTCGCGCAGGGCCAGATCGTGCCTTGCGCCGGCCAGACGCAGCTTGCTGACTTCCCAGGGCGTTTTGACCGCGCGCAGCCGCTCGGCCACGGCGTCGCCGGGTGTCAGGGCATAGTCTTTAAGGCGCTGGGTCAGGTTCAGCCCCATGCTCCAGGGCAGGCCGCTCCGCTCCACGGCCAAAATCGGGGTAAGCGGGCTGCCGCACTCCTTGAACAGGCCCGGCAGATCGCTGTAAGAGCGGTACTGGACTATGCGCTCCAGCGGGCTTTCCAGGCGCGCTCGTTCCTCGCCTTTACGCAGGGCCAGCACGGGCTGGCCGTCCACGGGCATCCACAAAACCCCGTTGCCAAAGGTGCCGCTCAGGTAGTAGATGTTGGGGCGGAAAAAAAACAGCATCCCGCCGGCATCAGGACAAAAGCGGGACAGCAGAGCCCGGCAGCGGGCCTGCCTGGGGGCCAGTTCTTCGGCCGGGAGTGTTTCCGCAGAGGTAAAGCTTTCAATCATTAGCGATTTGCTCCGTTTTGACAGGCTTGACGCTGTGCCTGCTTGTCTATATTGGCTTATGATGCTGAACAGGTTGATAAATTAAAAAAATTTCAAAGGCAACAGAACTCGGCCGCCAGGTTGTGGCCAAAGTTGCCGCAAAAGGCATGGTATGCTGCTTGATGACGCGAAAATACGACGGCTTTTCAATGAAAAACCACATATAGCCATAGTCGGGGCCAAGGACAAGCCGGGCCAGCCGGTGGACCGGGTGGGGCGCTATCTGCTGGAGAGGGGCTTTGACATAAGCCCGGTTCATCCGGCGCGGCATTCAGTCTGGGGCCTGGACGCCTACCCCACTCTGGCGGACGTGCCCCGGCCGCCGCGGATTGTGGTGCTGTTCCGCGCGGCGGAATACTGCGTGGAGCATGCCCGTGAATGCCTTGAACTTAAGGAAAAGCCCCTGGCCTTCTGGATGCAGTCCGGCATAAGGAATGCGGAAGCCGCCAGGCTGATGGGGGAAGCCGGGGTGATGGTCGTGCAGGACGCCTGCATTATGGTTGAACATAAAAGATTGATGGGTTCCGATAGTGAGTCTGGTTTTTGAGTGCCGCAAATGCGGCCAGTGTTGCGAGGGCCGGGGCGGCATTGTGGTTTCGCCATCTGATCTGCAAAGGCTTTGCCTGTACCTGGAGGTGGACGCCCGAACTTTTTCGGAGCGTTACGGCGAGACGCGCAACGGCAAGTTGAACATCCGGGTTGGCGCGGACGACTGCTGCGTGTTTTTTGATTCCGGCTCCGGCTGCCGCGTGCATGAGGCCAAGCCGGACATCTGCAGGGCTTGGCCGTTTTTTCGCGGCAACCTGGTGGACGCGCAAAGCCTGTCCCTGGCTAAAGAATACTGTGCTGGAATCCGAAAAGATGTGCGGCCGGACGAGTTTCGGTCCGCCGGACAAAAATACCTGAGCGACAACCATCTGCTGGCTGTTAATCCGGATTGCGAAGCCAGGGCGCTCATTCTGAACGACAAATGATTATGGGGATGGCGGCCAAGGAGCGTTAACGTGACGCGTAGGGAATGTTACGAAACTCTGGGGCTGCCCGAAGGGGCGGATCTGGCGGAGGTCAAAAAGGCCTACCGCCGTTTGGCTTTTGCCTGGCATCCGGATTTGAATCCCAAATTGGACGGCGCGGCCAAAAAATTTCAGACGCTTAACGAAGCCTATG
The DNA here is from genome assembly GCA_031547305.1 of Desulfovibrionaceae bacterium. Lineage (GTDB taxonomy): Bacteria > Desulfobacterota > Desulfovibrionia > Desulfovibrionales > Desulfovibrionaceae > JAVBSC01. Next base: position 72,956 of record JAVBSC010000016.1, on the reverse strand, counting down.
TGCTGCTGAGCCAGGATCTGGAAAACATCGGGGCGGCGGCCAGGGCGGCCGGGGCCAGAGCCGGAGGCCAGGCGGATTCCAAGACTCGCGAGCAGGCCCAGCGTGCCTATGCCAAGGCCAGGAAAAATTTTGAAAAACAGTCCAAGGAACCGGAAGCCGATGCGCCAGGGGCTGACGGCGGCCCGGCCGGCGCGCCTGGCGGCGGTAAGGACAAACACGACGTTTTGCGGGATCTGCTGAACGATCCCTTTGCCCGGCGGGTGTTTGAAGACATCTACAGCCATATCCGCCATGAGGCCGGGCGCGGAAAAGGCCGGGGAACGCCGCCGCCCCGGCCGGCCAGAGCCGCGCCATGCAGGAGCCCGGCCGTTCCCAAGGCCGGGAGTAAGGTGGCCGGTCTGGCCGGCGGCGTTATGGACAAGTTTAAAACCTGGGTATCCCGCCAGATCGATGATGAGCAAACCATGTACCTGCCCCGGCAGCACCTGGTGCCGGGCGCGAAAATCCGCCTGCAGATTTCGCACGGGCTGTCCGGCGAGACAAAAACCATAGAGCTCACCCTGCCGCCGGAATACACACCGGACAGGCCGGTGCGCCTGAAGGGCCTGGGCCGCAAACTGGGATCCTGGAGGGGGGATCTTTACCTGCGGGTTTTGCCCAAGGAAGAATAGAGGCTGTCTCTAAAATGAAAGCTCCGGCTCTATCCGCGCCCCAGCCTGAAATGGCAATGGCGCGGATAGAGCCGGAGCTTTCGGCATTATGCTGACGCTGAAAAAGCATATCATCACTTTTATCGCTTGCTGCCTGAAAAAGAAAGTCATTATAAATTGAAAATGAAATTGACAATCAAGATTATTTTTTTTATCCACTTCGGTCAGGCGTGCTGAATTTAACATCAACAAACAGGAGCACATTATGGCGCTTAACGGAAACTATTGGAAATATGGGCTGGCTCTGGGAGCCGGCGTGTTTGTGGGCGCGGTCGGCGCGATGCTTCTGTCGCGCAATTCCGGCAACGTCAAAAAGGCCTGCACCACCCTGCTCAGCCACGGAATGGATTTAAAGGACAAAGCCGCGTCTTTTATGGAGACAGCCAAGGAGAACATAGAGGACATGGCGGCGGAAGCGCGCCAGGCCCAGGCTGAGCGCAAGGCCGGAGACCCTTCATGAGGGGGGCGGCGGCGCTTGCGCCGGTTAAATCCCCGAAAAGCGCCGCCGTTTTTCGGCTTGACGGGTACCGGGTGGTGCACGACATTCCCGGCCGCTTGCGTTTGCGCCCGAACGGGATGCGTTTTCCTGCCGCCGGTGCGTTGCATTCCAGGCTCTGCGGCCTGAAGAGCCTGGATGGCGCTGAAGTGGCCGTATCCGCCGTTACCGGGAGCATTTTGATCCGTTACGCGGAGTCGGGCCGGCGCAACGAGATTCTGCGCGGTCTCGGCCTGCCGGATAAAATCCTGCGCCTGCCCCACCGACTGGAGCGCTCCATTCACGCTTCCCCCAGCGCGGGCGGCAGCCTTGCCATGGCGGCCGGAGCCGCGGATGACGCGCCGGTGCGCAACCCTCTGCCGGGCCGGTTCATGAACGCCGTGTACCCGCGCATTGTGGCGTACGGACTGGCGGTTCTGCGCGCCGTCCCCTATATCCTTACCGGCCTGAAAAATCTTTTGCGCGGCCGCCTGAACATGGAAGTGCTGGACGGGGCCGCCCTGACCGTCTGTTTGTTGCGCCGCGACTTCCGCGCCGCCGGAGCCATCACCTTTTTCTTCGCCCTGGGCGAATACCTGGCGGACTGGACCAGACGCAAATCCCGGGCCAGCCTGACGGAAAGCCTGTCTCTGAATATTGACGGGGTCTGGCTGCGCGAAGGGGAGCTGGAGCGCAAAGTCCCCCTGCGCGAGGTAAAGCCGGGCGACGTCGTGGTTGTGCGGGCCGGTTCGGCCATTCCGGTGGACGGAACGGTTCTGGAAGGCGACGGCATGGTCAACCAGGCTTCCATGACCGGAGAATCCCTGCCCGTGCACCGCAAGGGCGGGGGCAGCGTGTACGCGGGCAGCGTGCTGGAAGAAGGCGAACTGGCGATCACGGCTTCCCGCGTGGGCGGAGAAACGCGCATCAACGCCATACTACGCTCCATTGAGGAGTCCGAAAACGTCAAAGCTTCAATCCAGGGCAGCTACGAGCGCATTGCCGACGCCATCGTGCCCGACAATTTTCTTTTGAGCGGCATGGTCTACGCGGCCACCCGCGACCCCATGCGGGCCGGCTCCGTGCTTTTGGTGGATTATTCCTGCGCCATCCGCCTGGGAACCCCGCTGAGCATTTTTACCGGCATGCGCGAGGCGGCGGAACAAGGCGTGCTGATCAAGGGCGGCAAGTTCATGGAAGCGCTGGCCAGGGCGGATGTGCTGGTTTTTGACAAAACCGGCACCCTTACGGAAGCCCGTCCGGCGCTTGCCAAAGTGCTGCCCTTTGACGGACATGGCCGGGAAAAGCTGTTGCGCCTGGCCGCCTGTCTGGAAGAACACTTCGCGCACCCGGTGGGCCAGGCCGTGGTGCGCGCCGCCGAGCGGGAAGGGTTGGGGCACCGCGAAGAACATGCCCAGGTGGAATACACCGTGGCCCATGGCATAGCCTCGCGCTGGCGCGGCGAGCGGGTGTTGATCGGCAGCCGACACTTTGTGCTGGAGGACGAGCACATTCCCATAACCCCGGAACAGCATGAAGCCGTGCGGGCCGAAACATCCCTGGGACGCTCCGCGCTGTTTCTGGCCATAGGCGGCCGCCTGGCCGGGGTTCTGCTTATTGAGGACAAAATCCGCGACAACACCCGGACCGTGATTGAAGCGTTGCGGGCGGACGGGCTCCGGCGCGTCATCATGCTTACCGGCGATAACGAACACACCGCGGAAAGCATTGCCGCCCAGGCCGGCATTACGGAAGTAAAATCCAGGCTCCTGCCGGCGGACAAGGCCGCGTTTGTGGCCAGCCTCAAAAAGCGGGGCCATACGGTGATGATGGTGGGCGACGGCATAAACGATTCCCCGGCCCTTTCCGCGGCGGACGTAGGCATTGCCATGGCCGGAGGCGCGGATATGGCCCGCGAGGTGGCGGATGTGGTGCTGGTTAACGGCAACCTGGAAGGCCTGCTGCTGGCCAGAAGCATTTCCCGCCTGGCTCTGGAACGAGTCAAACGCAATTTCAGGATTTCCCTGCTTTTAAACAGCCTGGTCCTGACAGGCGGGCTGCTGGGGCTGTTAAGGCCGGGACTTTCCGCCTTTTTGCATAATGCCGGCACAGCGGCCATAGCTGTGAGCAGCGTCAGGCCGCTTGCCCCCCTGGAAGGGCCGGGCGAAACAGCCGTGGAATAAAGGAAAAAAGATGATTGCCAGCTTTATTGACGGTCGGGTCCGCTTGCGGGATCCGGCCCTGAAAAACACGCGGACCCTGGCCATGGTGGAAGCGCTGGTCAAAGCCAGGCCCGGCGTGCTCTCCACCACAGCCAACCAGCGCACCGGGAGCCTGCTGGTGGAATACGATCCGGCCAGTATTTCCCGCGAGGATCTGAGCCAGGCCGCTGCCATGCTTCAGGCGCGCTTCGGGGGCGGGCAGCGGGATGCCGGGCAGACTGCGGGTTTCACCCTGCCGCGCATCTCCCGCAAGACCGAGGTCAGAATCCTTGGCGCGGCCCTTGGGCTGTCCATGCTTGGCTCCGTTGTTGCCAAACCGCTGCATGTGGCGGCGGGAATCTTGTTCACCCTTGGTATGGCCAGACACGCTTACTGCCGCAGAAAAAGCCTTTTTTAGAACATTTCAGGCGTGAACCGCTTCAGGCGCCTCCATGACGTCATCAGGCGTTTTTCCAGGCGATCAGTTCGGCCATGATGCTCACGGCGATTTCCTCGGGAGTTTCCGCGCGGATGTCCAGGCCAATGGGGGAATGCACGCGTCCGAGGTCTTCTTCCGTAAAACCTTCCTGGCGCAGGACTCCGTAAACTTTGGCCCGCTTGCCCCGGCTGCCGATCATGCCGATGTATCCGGCCCTGGTGCGCAAGGCCTGGGCCAGGACTTCCCGGTCGTGCGCATGGCCCCTGGTCAGGATGATCACGGCGTCCCTGAGGCCGAGGGAACGCCCGGCCAGGGCTTTCTCCATATCCGTGACCTCCAGACGCTGAGCCTGGGGAAAGCGCTCCCGGGAGGCGAATTCCGGGCGGTCGTCCGCCACAGTGTGGCGAAATCCCACAAAATCGGCCAACCGGGCCAGAGCCAGAGAAACGTGCCCGCCTCCGAACAGATGCAGGGTGTGGCAAATACCCCCTGTCTCCGCAAAATAATAGGCGCCGTCCAGTTCAAAAAAACGGATTTTGCCCCAGGCCGCTTCGGAAAGCGCGGCGGCCACGCCGGGGGCGAGTCCGGCCGGAAGGGGCGGTGATTCGCCACACCCTCCGGGATCGAGAGGGATCAAAAAGCGCTGCAGCCTGACCCGGCTTTCCGCCGCTTTGGGATCATACCCCTGGATGCGCAGAATCATGGCGTGGGGAATCCCCCCAGCCTCGGCCCCGGCCGCGCCGTCAAACAGCTCCAGGGTGGCCGCGTCCGCCTGGAGCGGCTCAAAAATAAGCGTCAGGCTGCCGCCGCAGATCATGTCCATATCCGTGGTCCCGGCCAGCGAATAACTGTGGACCCGGCCGGCGCTTTCGCCGCTCAGGAGCATTTCCCGAGCACTCCGGACAGCCAGCCATTCGCAGTTGCCTCCACCCACCGTGCCAATGGCGCGCCCGTCCGGCCCCACCAGCATATGCGCCCCGGCGGTGCGCGGCGCGGAGCCGGCGCTGGAACAGATGCTCACCGCAACAATCCTGCCCTGCTCCCGCAGAGCCTCACACACAGACTTGGCCAGATCAAACATAGCACATCCTTCAGCCGCAGTATTTTGTGGCGTTATGCCACTCCCGCCAGTTCTTCATTTGCTTCCAAAAAACGTTTAGTCAAGTTTTTTTGAGGACCAGCCGGACGGAGCCGCCTGGAGCTGAGCAACGTTAAGAATGCTCCGTGGCGGATTAACTTTGAAACGCCCGCTTCGGCGTTTAGCGGCGGAACAAGTTTAGCCGGTGCCGGCGCGGCGGCCGGCGGTTCCAGCCGCCAAGGCAAATAAACATTTTCAATGTCAGTATGCTCTGAACAACTGGCAATAAAAAATATTGACACTCATATGCGCTTGGCACATTATACAACATAGAGGGGTAGCCTGAACAGTCCGGTCCCCGCGTTATGCCGCATCGTTGCTGTGCCGTTGCTGTGTTCTTGCCGGCGCTTCCGTTTTTTCGAAACCTACAATAAGGTTCCGGCAAACGGCTGATTTTAGTCCGTCGTACATTTGCGGGCGGCACGATTATAATTCCCCATCAACAGGCAACCGGCAGGCTTTATGCCCGGCAATCTTTTTAAAAACTTTTTTTCCCTGGAGGGAAGGTACGTCCAGTGGACGGTGCTGACCTTCGCGGCTTTTATATTTTCCATAATAGGCTATTATTCCTATAATAAATTATACACGCACAAACTTGAGGCGCATGGACGGGAAAGCCTGGACAGCGCGCTGCAGGTAAGCGAGTCCCTGCGAATCTGGCTGGCCGGATTTTCTGAATTTTCCGCGTCAATCGCCTCCAGCGAGTCCGTAGTGGGCTACCTTAAAAACCCGGATGGCCATGGCGCCCGGACCAGGCTTGGCCTGGCACTCATGAATCTGCAGGCGCAAAAGCCCTATCTGGGCTTTGTTGCGGTCGTTTATCTGCCGGAAGATCCCACCCGCCTGCAAATTGTGGAATCCGGAAGGCTGCGCAGAATCATAGGCCACAGCCAGATTATCGCCGATTCCGTGGGGGATGGCCTGCTCGGCGCGAATGTGGCGGCAAATTCCTCCATGCGGGCAATCCTGAATGGCGCGGCCAGGCATATGTCTTTGCGTGGGCTTCACCCGGTTGATGAACTCCCGGCTTTTCTTCTGTCCGCCGTTCCGGTGCGGGATGAAAAAAAACGCCTGATCGGCGCCGTGTTGTGCGGCATAGGCGCGGCGGCCTATAGCGGCATGATGAATTCCTTTGCCAGAATGCAGCCCGACGAGAGGCTGGAGATCATAAGCGATCAGGGGGAGTGTCTTCTCGGCGGTCCGCCAGTCAGAGGGCTGAACAAGACTTGCCTGGGCCAGGGCCAGTACATCGCTTCCAGCCTTATCAGCGATCTCCCCCGAATTTTCAGGGTGGAGTACGACGAAAGCGAAGAATGGGACGTTGCCGCCGCCCCGCTGGATGCCGGACTGGACGAGCCGGAACGTTGCTGGGTGCTTTTTTTCCGCCAGAGCGGGGCAGCGGCTGACGATCTGGCCGCTACCGCCGGAGTGCTTGCCTCCTTGTGCCTTCTGGGCACTTTGGCCGTATTCCGCGCCGGCCGTTACGCGCACCTGGCCTATTCCGCAAAAATCCTGTCCGCCCTGGCCGAACGCCGCGAACTTTATGTGCACAACGCGCCATACTGCGTGTTCAAAACGCTCTCCTCCGGCCGGATAGCCCACGCCAACCCGGCCGCCTGCGCCTTGTTCGGCTATCCGGCAGAAGAACTGCTCGGGCGGAACATAGACGATCTGTTCCCGCCGGACGGTCAGCCTTCTTTGGCGCGCGTCTCGGAAGAGATCGGCTCCGGCGGCTTTGAGGCCAGGGAATTCCTGGGCCGGACCAGGGATTTGCGGCCGCTTGTGCTGATTTGCGACGTAAAGCCCCTGGATGGCGGGCGCTTTCTCATTTTCGCGCGGGACGACACCGAACTGGCCGAACACCGCAGGGCGGCGGGCATGCTGCACGAGCACCTGGCGGCATCGCTGGCCGCATCTGAAAGCCTGCGCATCAGGGCCGAGCAGGCCAATCAGGTCAAAAGCGAATTTCTGGCCAATATGAGCCACGAAATCCGCACTCCTCTGAACGCCGTTATGGGCATGTCTTTTCTGCTCCGGGAAACGAATCTGAATGAGGACCAGCGCGAATATGCGGACACCATAAACACCGCGGCCAGATCTTTGCTGGGCGTGGTAAACGACATCCTGGATTTTTCCAAAATTGAGTCCGGCGCGGTGGAAGAAGAGTCCCACCCCTTCAGTCTGCCGCAAATCACGGAAGAACTGTCCAATATGTACTCCGGGCCCAGCCGGGACAAGGGCCTGACTTTTGTAATCAACGTTACCCCGGATGTGCCGAGGGCTCTTCTGGGCGACAGCCACCGCCTGCTTCAGGTCTTGAGCAACATTTTGAGCAACGCGGTCAAGTTTACCCACCAGGGCACTGTGCGCCTGGACTGCAGCCTGAGCTACAGGGGCGAGGACTACGTGATGCTTAATTTCGTGGTCAGCGATACGGGCATAGGTATTTTGGACGAGCACAAGGCGTCGCTGTTCCACGCCTTTTTCCAGGCGGACTCCTCGCCCACCAGGCTCTACGGCGGAACCGGCCTGGGGCTGCCCATCTGTAAACAGTTGTTGCACCTTATGGGCGGGGACATCTCCGTGCAGAGCGAAGCGGGCAAGGGGTCGGTGTTCACCATCCGCTGCCCCTTTGCCCTGGACCCTTCGGCTCCGCCAATCGTCCCCGATGAAACCGATGAAGCGTCCGCGGCCGAGTCCAAGCCGCGCGGACCGGAAAAACTCCCCTCTTCCGGCGCGCCGCCGCTTTTTCTCAGCGGGCGCCGCATTTTGCTGGTGGAAGACAACCTGGTGAACCAACGGGTGACCATTGCCATGCTCAAACCCTTGAACTTAATCGTTGAAGTGGCGGAAAACGGCAAAGAAGCCCTGGGGCTTTTAAACTCCGAGACCACGGCCTACGATCTGGTGTTCATGGACGTGCAGATGCCGGTTATGGACGGTTACGAGGCCACCCGGCGCATCCGCGCGGACAGCCGCTTCCGCGGCCTTCCGATAATCGCCATGACCGCCTGCGCCCTGCTTAAGGAGCGCAAACTCTGCCTGGAAAGCGGCATGAACGACCACCTGGCCAAGCCCATTTCCCGCGATACCCTTTACGCCACCCTGCGCTATTGGCTGGATGAGGACAACCGCCCCGCCTAAGCCGGATTGGCGCTCCCCTCTTGCCAATCCTCCGAGCCGGACTTACTTTTCTGCGAAGACCCCAACGTAAACAGCTTCATGCTTCCGCGAGGAAAAAAATGACCGGACAGGTAAAAACTTTTCTGCTCCTGGCTCTTTTGAGCGGCATAATCATCGTGCTGGGCCGGGCCATGGGCGGCAATACCGGCCTGATCATCGCCCTTGGCTTCGCCCTGCTTATGAACCTGGGCAGCTATTGGTATTCGGATTCTCTGGTCCTTAAAATCTACAGGGCCAGGGAAATCAGCCCCACCGAGGCCCCGCTGCTGCACCGCATTGTGGAAGACCTGGCCAGAGCCGCCGGCATTCCCAAGCCCAAGGTCTGCATCACCCCGGAGGAAGCGCCAAACGCCTTCGCCACCGGACGCAACCCGGAACACGCGGCCGTGGCCGTTACCAACGGGCTGCTCCGCCTGCTGAACGCGAATGAGTTGCGCGGGGTGCTGGCCCATGAAATAGGGCACATCGCCCATCGCGATACCTTAATCCAGTGCGTGGCCGGAGTGCTGGCCTCGGTAATCGTCTTTCTGGCCAATCTGGTGCAGTGGGGGGCGATTTTCGGCCTGGGCCGCCGGGATGAGAACGGCTCCGGGCCCGGTATGCTCGGCGGCCTGCTTCTGGCCATGCTGGCCCCGTTGGCCGCCTCGCTCATCCAGATGGCCATTTCCCGCTCCAGAGAGTTTATGGCGGACGCGGCCGGGGCGCGCTATTCCGGAAGCCCGGCTTCCCTGGCCTCGGCCCTGGGCAAGCTGGAATCCATAAGCCGTCAGGTGCCCATGCACAGCGGCGGCCCCACCACCGCGCACCTGTTCATCGTCAACCCCTTCAGCGGCGGAATAAGCTCGCTCTTCAGCACCCATCCGCCAACCGCCGAGCGCATCGCCAGGCTGATGGCCATGCAGGGGAGCCGACCTGAATAATACGCTCCGCACGCTATTGCCGGGCTTACGCGGATTGTGATACTTTCGTCCAGAAGCGGCCGGTCACCATGCTTTTACCGCGCGGCAAGCCGGCTTGCCGCCGGCCGGCCAGGCCTGAACCTGAACCAAGGACGTCCCTTAAATGGATTTTCTTCCCATAAAACGCGCCATTCTGAGTGTTACGGATAAAAGCGGCCTGGCGGAGTTCGCCGATTTTCTGGCCAAAGGCGGCGTGGAGCTTGTTTCCACCGGCGGCACCTATAAAGCCCTGACCCAGGCCGGCCTGGCGGTCACCCAGGTCAGCGCGGTCACCGGATTCCCTGAAATACTCGGCGGCCGGGTAAAAACCCTGAATCCGCTCATTCACGGCGGCATCCTGGCGGATAAAGACGATCCGTCCCACCTGGCCACGCTCAGGGAACACAAGATCACCCCTGTGGACCTGGTCTGCGTCAACTTGTATAATTTTGCCGACGCCGCGGCTAAAAATCCGGATCTGAAAGCCCTGGTGGAAGAAATAGACATCGGCGGCCCCTGCATGATCCGGGCGGCGGCCAAAAACTTCCACTCCGTGCTGGTGGTGCCGAACATTAATCTCTACACGGAAGTGCAAGCCGCCCTGGCCGCGAACAACATGCGCGCCCCGCTCCCCTTGCGCCTCAAATGCTCCCAGGCCGCCTTCGCCCTTACCGCGTCCTACGACGCCATGATTGCCAAGCATCTGGAGAAACAGCCATAGCTAAACTGGACGGCAACCTGCAAGGCCTTAAGCCCAGCCAGCTTAAAGCCCTGAACCGCCTGCTGACCAGGCGCTACCCCAACCAGGGCGGCTACAGCCTGGAACAAGCCAGGGAACTGGCCGGGCTTTCGCGCGGCCTGGGCCGCCAGATCGGGCTGTTGATTGATCGCCAGGGCCGGCCCTTCATGATCCTGGTGGGGGATCCTTCATCCATTCTCATTCCGGAACTGCCAAGAGCCCGCGAAGCGGCCGGGCGTTTGCGCGGCCTGCGCTACTTGCACACCCACCTGAACGAGGAGCCGCTTTCGCAGGAAGATCTGATGGATCTGCTGTTCCTACGCCTGGATTCCATAAGCATTCTGACCGTAAATGAATGGGGCGAGCCCAGGACTTTTCAGGAAGCCCACCTGCTGCCGGGAGATTCCGGCAAAAATCCCTACCTGGTGCGCGAGCCGATCCACTGGGACAAGGCAGACATTGATTTCAGCGCCCAGGCCCTGGCCCTGGAAGAAGAACTGGCCCGCCTGTCCGGGCAGTCCCGCGAATCCGGCGGCCCGGAGCAGCGCGCTCTTCTGGTCAGTGTGTCCACCAAATCCAGGCTCCAACAGGAATCCGACCTGGGGGAGCTTAAAGACCTGGCCCGCAGCGCCGGCCTGACCGTGGCCGGCACGCTTACCCAGCGTGTTCAGGCGATCAATCCAAAGTTCATTCTGGGGCGCGGCAAGCTGGCGGAACTGGAAGTGCTGGCCTTGCAAGGCCAGGCCGGGCTGATCATTTTTGATGCCGAGCTTTCCCCGGCCCAGTCCCGCAACCTGGCTGACCTGACCGAGCGCAAAATCCTGGACCGCACCCAGCTTATTCTGGACATCTTCGCCCAGCGGGCCGGCAGCCGGGCCGGCAAGCTCCAAGTGGAACTGGCCCAGCTTCAGTACCGGCTGCCCCGCCTGGTGGGCAAAAACCGCGCCCTGGACCGTCTGGCCGGCGGCATAGGCGGGCGCGGCCCCGGCGAAACCCGCCTGGAAACCGATCGCCGACGCCTGCGCGACCGCGTCACCCGCTTGAAAGACGACCTCAAGACCTTGCGCCGCCAGCGCGGCCAGGCCAGATCCAGACGCAACAAGGCCGGCGTTCCGGTAATCTCCCTGGTAGGTTACACCAACGCGGGAAAATCCACCCTGCTGAACGTTCTTACCGGCTCCAGCGTGCTCAGTGAAGACCGCCTTTTCGCCACCCTGGACCCCAGTTCCCGCCGCCTGCGCTTCCCGGAGGAACGCGAGTTGATCCTCACGGACACCGTCGGCTTTATCCGCGCCCTGCCCAAGGAACTTGTCGAAGCCTTCCGGGCCACCCTGGAAGAACTGGAAGACGCGGATCTGCTCCTGCACGTGGCGGACGCCGCCCACCCGGAACTGGACCTGCACATCCGCGCCGTGCAGGATATCCTCCGCGACCTGGAACTTCAGGATACCCCCTGCCAACTGGTCCTGAACAAAACAGACGTCCTGTCAAAATCGCCAGAAGGCTTGGAAACCCTGCAAAACCTCAAACTCAATCACCAGGACGCCATACTCGTCTCCGCCCTGAACGGACAGGGCCTGGCGGACCTCTCCGCCCGCATCGCCTCCCGCGTGGACTGGAATCCTCTTAAAAAGGACGACGAGCCGGAATAACTGATTTGACGCCTGGATTGATCCGTTGGTAATAAAAGATTGAGTTTAGTTGACTTATTTCATGTGGGGGACTCTGTCCCCCATACCACCTTCCAGGGGACGATGTCCCTTGGAACCCGTTTGCGGCCGCCGTTGCTCGGCTTTGCCGAGCCGCGGCGGCCTGGAAGAGGTCCAGGGACATTGGTCCCTGGCGGAGGGGCGGGGAGGCGCCGCCTCCCCGAAATCACAACAAGAGCCGCATGGCGGCTTCCAGCAATTGGAGTTTCAAATGAGTCCGGATGCCGGTAAGGCCCTGGTGTTGGGCGGCAAGGGCGGTTTTTTGGGTCAGGCCCTGGTAAAGGCGCTGGAGGCGGCCGGGTGGGAGGCCGAGGCTTTGGGCCGGGCGGATATCGATTATTATTCGCCGGATGTCCAGAGGGATTTGGAGGCGGTGCTGGACAAGGTCAAACCGGCCTGTATTTTTAATACTGTGGCTTATACCCAGGTGGACGCGGCGGAAGACGACGAAGAGGCCGCCATGGCGCTGAACCGTTCCCTGCCGGCGGCCCTGGGGCGCCTGGCCAAGGCCGGCGGCGTCAAACTGGTGCACTTCAGCACGGATTATGTTTTTGACGGCAAAAAGCGCAGCCCGTACACTACGGATGATCCGGTCAATCCCCAGAGTGTCTACGGACGCACCAAGCTGGCCGGGGAACAGGCTTTGCTGGCCATGGACCCGCCGGATTTCTGCATCATCCGTTCTGCCTGGCTGTTCGGCCCGTGCAAAAGGAATTTTGTCCAGACCATATTGGATTTGTGCAAAAAAAACGGCTCTGTCCGGGTGGTGCACGACCAGGTGGGCTCACCCACTTATACGGCGGATTTGGCCGACTACACACTTAAACTTGTGGAACTGGACGGCAAAGGGCTGTTCCATGTGGCCAACTCCGGCCAGGCCAGTTGGTGTGAACTGGCCACGGAAGCGGTGCGCATGGTTCAGCTGGAATGTCCGGTAACGCCGGTCCCTTCCGCGGAGTTTCCGCAAAAAGCCGCGCGCCCGGCGTATTCCGCGCTGGATTGCTCGCGCTTTACCCAAGTCACCGGCATTATACCCAGGCCCTGGCCCCAGGCGCTTAATGAATACCTGTTTTCACTGGAAGCCGGGGCATGAGCGGACAGGAAGCGGATTTTTCCGCCGCGCGCGGGAGGATCTGGATTAACAGCGCGGAGCTCTCCGGGGACATGCATGGGGCGGGCTTGTTAAAAGCTTTACGCACGCTCGCGCCGGGCCTGGAATTCAGCGGTATGGGCGGGCCGCACCTGCGGGCCGCAGGCCTGGACTGCCGCTTCAACACCGAAGCGCTTTCCGTGATGGGCATAACCGAAGTGCTGGGCCGGCTGCCCCGTATCTTCAAAATGCTCCGGGGCATAGAACATGCTCTGAAAACACTGCGCCCGGCGGCCGTGGTGGTCATTGACGCCCCGGACTTCCACTTCCGGGTCATCCATGCGGCCCGGCGGCTGGATATTCCGGTCTATTACTACATCAGCCCCAAGGTCTGGGCCTGGCGTCCGGAGCGAGCCCGGTTCATCAAGGCCAACGTGCGGCGGCTCTTGTCCATTTTGCCCTTTGAACGGGAGTTTTACCGCAAATACGGTCTGGAAACAGACTATGTGGGCAACCCGCTGCTGGATTCACTGGATCTTGCCGCGCTGGACAAAATCTCCCCCATATCCGGCCAAATCGGCTTTATGCCTGGCAGCCGGCGTAGCGAAGTGCGGGCGCTCATGCCGCGCTTTGCCGCCGCCGCGCAAATTCTTGCCGCGACCCGCCCCGGCCTGAGTTTTCACTGCGCCCGCGCCCCCGGCCTGGAAGAAGCCTTCCTGCGCGCCTTCTGGCCCGCCGATCTGCCGCTCACCCTGCGCGAGCCGGATTCCCGCTACACCTTCATGCGCGAATGCGCGCTGATTATCGCGGCCTCCGGCACGGCCGCTCTGGAAACAGCTCTGGCCGGAACCCCCACTCTGGTGACCTACAAAGTCTCCGCCCTGTCCGGCCTGGTTGGGCGCCTGCTTATAAAAGTGCCTTACGTCAGCCTGCCCAACATCATCCTGAACCGGCCAATCTTCCCGGAACTCCTGCAAAACGACTGCCGGCCGGAAAACATAGCCCGCCGCGCCCTGGACTGGCTGGATTCCCCCAACACGCTGCAAAATATCCGTACCGATCTTAATCAACTGCGCCAAATCCTGGGCGGCCCAGGCGCGGCCCGCAGAGCCGCGAAGCTTATTTTGCAGGATTTGGCTGGTTAGAATTGGGGAGGCTCCGCCTCGTCTTTCCGCCGTGACCGCGGCGGCTTAGATGTAAAATGAGCAAAGCTCATTTTACGCCGCCTTGCCGCTCCAAGCGGCTAACGCCGCATACCTCCGGTCCGGCCAGGGAATAAAACGCTCTGCCGGGGGCATGGTCCCCCGGACCCGCGATTATCGACGGCGCCATCACGTTTTGCATGATGGCGCCGTCGTAAATGGGATCCAAGTGGCGCGCCCCCTTGCAGGGGGTTTGGGGGGACTGAGTCCCCAATTACCATTACCTAATTCAGGTACTTCAAAAAGCCTTCGCCGGGGGTGAGCATGATGCGCGTGCGCTCTTTGAGGGCTTTTTTATAAGCTTCCAGGCTTTTGGAAAATTCGTAGAAGGCCGGGTCTTTGGACAGAACTTCGGCGAAGATCGCCACGGCCTGGGCGTCGCCCTCGCCGCGGATTATTTCCGCGTTTTTGCGCGCTTCAGCCAGGATCACAACCTGGTCCTTGTCCGCGGCGGATTTGATTTTTGTGGACTCTTCAAGACCTTCGGAGCGATATTGCTTGGCCTGGCGTTCGCGTTCCGCCTGCATGCGGCCGAACACGGCCCGCTGGTTGGCGGCCGGCAGGTCCGCCCGCTTGATGCGCACATCAACGATTTCCACGCCGTACTGCTTGAGCAGGTTGTTGGCCTGGGCGATGACCGCTTCCATGATTTCCTGGCGCTTGGTGGAGACTATTTCCGTAAGGGTGTAACGGCCGACCACTTCACGCAGATCCGAGTAGATGCGGTCGTCCAGGCGGCCCTGGGCCATGGCTACGGTGCGCATGGTACGGTAAAAGGTCAGAGGGTCGGTGATGCGCCAGCGCGAGTAGCTGTCCAGGACAATGGTTTTCTTATCGCTGGTCAGGGCTTCGGCCGGCCTGGCGTCATAGGCCATAAGCCGGGAATCGAAGTAGACCACGTTCTGGACAAAGGGCAACTTGACGTGCAGGCCGGGCTCCACGGCATCGCTGACCGGTTCGCCAAGTTGCAGCACCAGGGCCTTTTGCGTCTGGTGGACCGTGTACAGGCTTTGGCTGAGGGTGATCGCAAGAATCACTCCGATCACGACAAGGCTGGTATAGCGGGTATTCATCACTTGCCTCCCTTAGGAACGCTCTGCTCAGCGGGCAGGCGGTCAAGGGGCAGATAGGGCACCACCCGCCCGGACGGGCCTTCCGGCATGATGATTTTTTCCAGATCCTTTGAAGCCAGCACTTCTTCCATGGTTTCAAGGTACATACGTTTTTTTGTCACATCCGGAGCTTTCTGGTATTCGGCCAGAATAGCGGCAAAGCGCTGGGCGCTGCCCTGGGCGTTTTGCACTGTGGCGGCCTTGTAAGCTTCCGCCTGGTTGATTATTTCCGCGGCCGCGCCCCTGGCTTTGGGGATTATTTCGTTCTGGTAGGCTTCGGCCTCGTTTATGGAGCGGCTCTTGTCCTCTCTGGCGCTGGCCACGTCCTTGAAGAATTCCACGACTTCGTCGGGCGGATGCACATCGCCCATCTGCACGCCCTGAATGGAAATGCCGGACTGGTAGCGGTCCATGATTTCCTGCAGGCGTTTGGCGGCAGCGGTCTGGATTTGCAGCTTGCCGTCGGTCAGGGCGGAATCTATTTTGCTTGCCCCGATGATTTCGCGCATGGCCGCTTCGGCGGCGCTTTTCACGGTGCCGTCCGGGTCCACTATGTTGAACAGGTAGTCCACCGGACCGGAAGCGTCCGGGCCGGATTCCGCGTTTTTAATGCGGTACTGGACGATAAACTGCACGTTGACTATATTTTCGTCGCCGGTAAGCATGGAGGCTTCGGAAAGTACCTGGCGCACCTGGCCTTGACGGCTGCGGGTGTCCCCGGAAGAAAAGCCCAGTTCCACGCGCTTGACCTGGGTGACCTTGGGCGTGGAGACGCTCTCAAAGGGGTAAGGAAAGCGATAATGCGGCCCGGCGTCCACCTTGCGGTTAAAGGCGCCGAAGCGCAGAACCACACCCACTTCGTCCGGTTCCACAATAAAGATGCCCGAGGCGGCCCAGACCAGGAATACGGCTAAAATCAGCAATTTGCCGGCCGGGAATCCGGCGTTGCGGAATTTTTGCAGGTTTTTGCCCAACTGATCAAAGCCCGGAGGTTGCGCGCCCCCGTTGTTATTATTGCCGGAACCGCCCCCCCCGGAACCGCCGAAGCCTCCGGGCTGCTGCCGGCGCTTTTCCTGCAGTTTTTCCCAATCCCAGTTCATACGACCTCCAATGAGATACTTAAAAGCATATTTCAAAAATCTTCTTTTTGGCACTTATTTTTTTCCACGGCCCATTCGTAGCCGGAGCAGTCCCCCAGGCGGCAGGCTTGCGCAAAGGCCCGGCACATGGCCGGCAGGTCTTCCTGGATCAGCCAGGCTGTGGCGCTGTCCCGCCAGTAATCCGGATTGTCCGGGCTAAGGCGCACCGCTTCGCCAAAATCGCTGCCGGCCATGGCCGGCAGTTGCAGCCGCAGGTAGGTTATGCCCCGGCTGTGGTAAGCCCGGCTAAAATCCGGTTTGATCCGGATGGCCCGGCTTAAGCATTCCAAAGCTTCCAGGGGCCTGTCAAGCTGCAGCCGGGCTTCGCCCAGGGCGCTCAAAGCCAGCGGATTTTCCGAATCCAGCGCCAGGGCCTTCAGCATGGAATCCTGAACTCGTTCCGGGTTTTTCCAGGCGTTGTCCAGCAAAGGCAGAACATCCAGGTAAACTTGCTGGGCCTTCAGGCGGCGCGCGGTCGTAAGCAGCTTATTTTCCAGCACGTGGGCGTCCGGACGCTCGCCGGGGGACATGGCCGCCTCAGCCGCGGCGTCATAATCCGCCAAGCATTCCTCATCCCGTTGCGCGGCCAGGGTGTATAGTTCCAGCACTTGCGGCTTTTTAAGCAAAAACAAAATGCGCTCCCCCAAAGAGCCGGAAGCCGGACGCGAAGCAAGGGCAACCGTAACCCGCATTCTGGGCGGCAGGCCGTTAAGGGCTGATTCCGCGGACGGGCTGGTCTCGGTAAGGGCATAGGCCAGAGACAACGGGTCCAGCGGGGCGCCGGCCTCCGGTCCTTCCTGCCCGGCCAGGTAGACGAAATCCGGCCTGGCGGCCAAGGCGCGCACCGCTCCGCGCATGGCGCTGATTCTGGCCGCGCCAAAGGCCGCGGCTTCCGCCATATCCAGGCGCACCGGTCCGCCGAAGGGGCGGGAGGCCCGATATTCCCCATAAACGCCGTCAGGCTGGGCCGCGGGCGCGTTGACGTCGTCCGCCCCGGCCCGGGCCGGACAGCTTAAAAGCGCAACGCACAGGCAAAGGCGGAGCGGACGGATAAAAATGGCTGCCCTCCGCCGCCCTAGCGTATCTGGGCGTTGATTTTGATTGCGGCCGGCCTTACAAGATCGTTCAGTGTCTCACTGAGTATGTCCGGACCGGGGTTGGCAAACGGGATAACCCGCTTGGACATGCTGCTGGAGTAAACATCCGTGAACATGATGCGATTTTTGTTGTACAGGCCTATTTTTACCCGCAGGCTGCAAGTGAAGGAGGTGCTGGAAACTTCGGCCAGCCAGATTTCCTCCACCGAGCCTTTTATTATGAAATCCGCCCCGGAAGACTCGGCCTGGGCTGGGCTGGTCGCGTAGCTGACCTGTAACCCCAGACGGGTCAGTTCTTCCGCCAGGGCGTGGCTGATCCAGTCCGTGACCGAAGACTTGGGAGTATAGGGTGAGCCGTCGGCTCTCTGCCCGATGTCCGCTTTGCCCCTGGCGTCCTCAAAAACGAGCACGCAGACTTTTGGCGCGTCGGCTTTGGGCGCTTCGGATGTTCCGGCCGTGGAGTAATTAAGGCGCAAAGCATTGCCCGGAGAACAAGCGCAAAGCAAAAAAGTCAAAAAAATCCAACTGAATGGGACCGCAATCTTTTTAATACTGAAAACCATAGAAGCACCCGCCTAAAAATAAATAGCTCTTGTCTAGTTCTAAAGAGCTTGGTACACTAGTTTTTTAAGCAAGCAAAGCTGTAAATTCCTTAGCCTGGATTGTAAGTCCCATTTGCTAACTGTGAACGCAGGCTTGGGTAAAATTTGGACTTTTTACTACTCCAGTGCGGCGGGCAACAAGCTTGCATGCCTAACATACATAAATTGTTGATTTTTTAAGTAAGCGTTTTTCGGTTTTTTATGGACATGGCTATTTTTTTTCGCGATTTTTAAGGAAAATCGGCAAGTTTCGGTTGACAATCTTGTATTGCTCTGTAAAAGCATGCCCAGAACCTCTACCAACAAGGCGCGTGGAGCGCCTGGATAAACAAGTCAGGGAGACTAGTAATGACCAAAGCTGAACTCGTACAAAAGATTCATGCCAAATCCGGCCTGGCCACAAAAGTGCAGAGCGAAGCCGCTCTTGACGCCGTTGTCGCGGCTCTTACCGATGCCCTGCGCGGTGGCGACTCCGTCACCTTCACGGGTTTCGGAAGCTTCAAAGTGACCTCCCGCGCCGCCCGCAAAGGCCGCAACCCCCGCACCGGCGCCGAAATCGTCATCCCGGCCAGCAAGGCTGTGAAGTTCACCCCGGGCAAAGCCCTGAAAGAAGCCGTAAAATAGTTTTGGTTGCATATATGACGAAAAATGCCCGGTAAAACCGGGCATTTTCGTTCTATGGCACCGAGTGGCTTTTTACGCCCCCGACCTGGCGAACAGCGCGTCGTAGGAGACCAGGCCGCATATAGAATGCGCCACATCGTCTATCCGAACTCTAAAGGAATCGTAGCGCATAAAGAAGCTGCTAACAACCTGAGCTGGCCTTCTAAAATACATTGCCATTTCCGGCCAAAAATACCCGTTAAGCTGGCATTCAGCGCGCCTTTGCGAAGCCAGGCGGAATTTATGCAAATCAATATTGTCAAGCAAATGTCTTTTGTCCGGCATTTGTTCGATCCGGCGGATCATTTTTTCCCCGGCCATACATAGTTCAAGGGATGTTGGATGGGTTGTCTCCCGCTCCAGGATGAAATCAAGGTTATTCGCTATGTTCCGCAGGCCGAACATGAAATAATGATCTTCGGGGCGGTGAACGGTCATCTCATTTGCCGCATAACTCAGCCAATGGTCATGGTTGTTGCATTTTTTAGTTTTGATGAACGCCTCAAAGGCTTTTTCGGCAATTGAAGCCCAGCGTTCATTCTTTGTGATTCCATACAACTGCATTAGGCCGAACAGCACCTCGCCGTCGTAGTATGCTGTGCGATGAGCATCTTTAAGAGAAAGATCCGAGGCATTCAGAACATGGTTGAAAGTGCCGTCCTCAACCTGCATGTTGGCTATGCCGCTGGCTAAAAGCTCCATCAAGGGCAAATGTTCCGGGTTGCCGGTAAATTTTGTCCAACGGCTGAGCGTAACCAAGCCCACCCCGTTGCCGCCGATTTTTATCTCGCCATAGGGCTCAACTAAATAAGCCAGCTCTTCTCCACTTTCCAGCGTATATCTCCGCACCAGATGTGTGGTCAGAGCCTTTATACCGGAATCAATAACCGGGCGTAAAGCTTCGTTGCCGGTATGTTCAAGTGTATCCAGCAGAGCCAGAATAGTCCCGGCGTGGCGTACGACATTATAGGAAATAAGGCGTTGACCGGAAGCCGGCATATAGCCGTAAATAAATTCGCCGCCCTCCTTCATTTGCTCGGCCAGATATCCGCTGGCGCCTTTAATGAGGTAATCCAGAACATCGTGGGTCAACGCCGGCACACGGCGCCGTCCGGCCCAGAGACCCGCATCCGGCCCGCAACTCGCTTTGGGAGCCGGTTGTGGTGGCGCATTATCAGCATCTTCCACGCCGGGTAGTTCATACAGGATGCCGTCCGTATCGCAAAACACTCCCGTTGTACTAAATATTCCAACTTGAGCGTCGTCGGATAACGGAAAAATGATATTTTTCCCAAAACGTTCCTTTACGTAAGCGTTGACCCGATCCGCCTGAAAAGAGCCGTAAAAATCCTCTTCTTTACCGAAAAACAGAAGATTGGCGTTGCATTCCTGTTCCAGCAGAGCGGTCTTAAAAAATTTGTCCAGGGTGAAACCGTAGCGGAAATAATTACGCCGATACGCTTCAAGCAGTTTATTAAAGGCCGGCCAATCCAGCATTTCCACGCGCCGCACCCAGTCAACGCGCAGCCAGTTGGCAGTGAGTTTGTTTTTTTTGAACAACAGGGGAAGCTGATTGACGCTCTTTGACCAGGCCGTCTCAAAATCAGGCCCTGCAATATGGAAAATTTTGGCCTTCCTCTGGCCGTCGGATACGGAAAAAAACAAGACACAACCAGGGGACGGAGATGATAACTGCGCGTGGCGCGCACGAATATGCTCGCGAATAAGCTTGAGGCGTGAACCCAAGTCCATTGGGGGGCTCCTTTACATGACAGAAAACATGTGACAAACTATTATATCAGACAATACTCTTTTTGCAACATTTTTCCAAGAGAAATAATCTATGGCAGTCAGCATGCCAAAGCGCGAGCTGATACAGTTGGGTTAATATCTTGTGAAGCGGAGACGGACATGTTTACTGGCGAATTGAACCATAGTCTCACGCATGAAGGCGCAAATGGAGTGAGCCTCCACAGGCTTCAAGACACCCATGCGAACTGGACGCTGGACTCCTTTAATGAAGCCGCTCGCGAGGGGCACTGGGCGGTGGAGCCTCCAAAAGATTGGCGGGCTTTGGGTATAGCGTATAGTTTGCTCCAATTTGTGCCTGGGGTTATTCTAGTGCGTCATGCCATCGGCTTGACTCTGGAGCGGGTACGTCAGGCAGCCAAGGATTCCGCGGGCATTTTGTGTGAAGACCCAAAAGGATGCGTGGGCCTGGGGGTGCCTGTTTTTGTTGTGCCTGATATAAGGCGGGCTACATATAATTTGGGGAGCTACGCAAGGGATCGTTACCAGGGAAAAGTTATCGGGCTCACCGGCTCCGTGGGCAAAACCACCACCACTTACCTGCTGGCCGGGGCGTTGGCCGCGTTCGGCAAAGTGGATTATTCCCGCGCCTCGTCCAACATTGGAATAGCCACTGGCCGGATCATGGCCTCCATGTCTCTGGATATTCCTTTCTGGGTAATTGAGATGACTTTTGACAAAATGCGCACCGCCTCCAGTATAGCCAGGCCGCATATCGGCATTGTACTTTCCATCAGTGAAGCACACCTGGATTTATGTAAAAGCATAAGACGGGTGGCGGAAATTAAAAGCAGAATTTTTGACGGTATGTCGCCAGGGGGAATTGCCATACTCAATAGCGATATGCGCGAATATGATGTGGTGGAAGCCGCGGCAAAAAGAAAGGGACTCACTATAATTCGTTTTGGCGCTTGTAAAGACGCGGATATACGTCTTCTTGATCATTCCAATGGCGTGGCGACTGTACAAATTGAAAAAAATGCGTACCGCTTTGCCTGTACATTACCCAGGCACATAATGACGAATGCCCTGGCGGTAATGGCTTGCGTCTATGTTTTGGGGCTGCCGGTGGAAAAATGCTTCGGAGCGTTGCAGAGTGTGAGGCTTTTGCCGGGAAGAGGCAGGACTCACAATATACTTGTTGATGGAAAGAGACTTACTATCATTGATGACTCTTTTAACGCCAACCCGGCTTCCATGACCGCGGGCTTGGCCCATTTGCGAGACTCAACCCCCTCGCCGGGCTCAAGAGTGGCTATTCTTGGCGATTTTGCCGCGCTTGGCGACAAAGAAGCACAAAAACATATTGACATGCTGGAGCCGGTTAAAAATACTCAGGTGGACAGGATTCTCCTGTGCGGCCCATTAATGCGCAACCTTTGGGATTTGATAAAAACAGAAACAAAAGGCGCATGGTTCCCTGAGCCCCAGGCTTTAAAACAGGAAGTGATCTCGTGGCTTAAAGATGGAGATACAGTAATAATCAAAAGTTCCGGGCATAAGCTGACAGATATTGTAGAACTACTTCTTCAGATCAACATCACAAACGCTTCTGATCTTCCCGCCTATGAGGCGTCATCTCCGGCCATAGCTTTTGGGGGCGATGTTAATCTGGGACGCCGCCAACATTATATAAGCAGACAAAGAGGATATTCCCATGCCCTTGGGGGATTGCCCATCCTTCGGGAGGCGGACCTCTCCATTATTAATCTGGAGTGTGTTGTCTCCACAAAGGGCCGGCATAAAGTTGACAAGGGTGAAACAGGGCCTTTTTACTACCGGGCCAGACCTGAGCAACTGCGGATTTTACAGGAAGCAGGAATAAAGATGGTGGCGACGGCGAACAACCATAGTGGAGACTACGGCCCCGAAGCCCTTTTGGAACAAAGAGCCTGGCTTGATGCCGCTGGATTGAGCCAGGCCGGCAGCGGCTGTAATATTGCCGAAGCCAGCGCTCCGGCCTATGTGCGGCTTAAAGAGTACACCGCGGCCGTTTTTTCAGTTGACGCCACCATGCGTTATTTTGCGGCCGGAGAAAATAAGCCGGGCATATGGTACATGCCACTGCATAATCCGGATCTTTGGTATAAAGAGCTGGTTCCTCGTATTGCCGCCGCCAGGCGGCAGGCCCATGTCGTGCTGGTGGCCGTGCACTGGGGGGCCAACAACGAGCAGGAGCCTAAAAAATCCCAGATTGACGTTGGGCACGCGATTATCGCCGCCGGAGCGGATGCCGTTCTGGGATCTTCAGCCCACAACCTCCAGGGCCTTGAGGTCTACAAGAATCGCCCCATTATACATGATGCCGGCAACCTTCTTTTTGACGCCCCCCGCACTGACTCGGGGGTTTTTACGCTCAGGGCATCTCCGCACGGCATAACGGAGGTGCGCTTTTTGCCGGTTGTGGGAGAGTATGGCTTCAGTATGCCGGCCAGTGGAGACGACGCTTCCAGAGGAATCGCCGATTTCGCCGCCAAAAGCGCCAGGATGGGCACAACTATGGAAGTTTTCCCTGACCATGCCCGCGTTTCGCTCACTCCGCCAAGGCGCCCCTCAATTGCTCCTTTTAGTCAGATTCAACCGGCCCAGCCCGGGCAAGCCCCTCCCCCCCCAAGTGAGCCAAGGCCTGAATGGGTTGTGGACGTGGTGCCGGATGAGGCGAAAATAGAACCAACGCGCCTGGGGCCTTTAACTCTGCTGGGCCTTTGGATTCACCCGGAACATAAACAAATGGGTAAACGGCAGATTATCTGGGTGGAGACATACTGGAGCATTAACGAGCCATTGAGGAAAGATTTGCTTCTGGATATTCAAGCGAAACCAGTGCGCGGCGATATGCCGCCTTTTGGCGCCAGGATGTGGCATGACCCCTGCGACTGGATGTGGCCTACAAGCCGGTGGAAGCCAGGAGTGATCTATAAAGATGTGGCTGGCCTACGCCCACCGCCTCCAAAGGCGCTTATCTCCGCGGAGTTGTCTGTAATATGCGGCGTGCTGGAACAAAACACGTTATTGGGCAGCTATACGTCCCCGCAGCCTCTGTTTTTTTCCCTTCAGGCAACCACCGCTGGATAAAACAAGTGAAACCGCTACAACCGCCCTTGTCTTTAAGCGAACGGCAATACCCAATATTTGGCGGTTTGAGCCAGGCGGGTCAGGCTTAACGCTCTACGGACCGGCCCATCAACATTGGTAACAACGGTTTCCACATCCCCATGGGTGGAAAGTGCGGCGATAACGGCTGTTACAGCAATTTGCGGGTCTTCCCTGGATGTTAGGCAACCACAGTGCCGGAAAACCTCTCGCGCGCATGTTCTCCTAACCTGAACGCCGCGCGGCGAGCTCCGCCGCCGCAATGTATGGCCTGTAAGCATGATTCAGGCATTCCGCCATTCAGGCTGGTATCTATCTGTATTTTTATATTTCTTATGCATTTTTATAATTCAAACAACCGAGAACCGCAAGGGCTATAAAAATGAGATATGGAGTTGGAAAAATATAGTCATGTTGATGCGCCGTCTGATAATATATATATACAGCGTTACTTTACAGTTTGCCTTTTGCTTTGCCGTTCAGGCGGAAGAAAGCGTTAAGCTGTTTCCACCTGACGTGACTGGGCGCGGCATGTGGCAGCAAGGATTTTTGCGTATTATATATTATACTGACGGAGAACATGCTGTTCCTGGCGAGGATGCGGACAAAAACGGCATACCTGATTTTGTGGAGGACATAAGCAAACAGTTGCGCGTGGCGCATCACGTGCTTTGTGAGATCAGCGGCTTTCGTAACCCTCTGGAATCGACCACCGACCATCATCTTGAATACGTGGAAGCATACATATATAGCCGAGGTAAACTGAATGGAAATGCCGGAGTCTCTTACAATAAATCAAGCCCCGCACTGGCGCCCGCCAATCCTGGAGCGCGCTCGCTACGCATAGGCATAGCCAACGACACGTCGCCAAGAACCAGCATGACCGCAACGCATGAGTATTTCCATCAAATCCAGAACGGCATGACAAATATTAGTAACCGGTGGTTTTATGAAGGCATGGCCCGTTGGTCCGATGACTCCCTGGCCGAGCGCAAATCCGAAATTATGAATCGGGCGGATTTGATTGCGATGCTAGAAGATCCGGCGGAACAGGCGGAATTGTTTTCCATGGTCTACAACGCCGCCCCAAAACTCTGGATTCCCCTGGGCAATCTCTGCCCCCAGGCCAGCACCACTTTGCCGGATAACGACCCGTTCCTCAGCCTTACCTACAGCGACGGCACACCAGTAATAAAAGATCGTATTTTCAAGGGGGCGGCGATGATGAAAGCCGTCTTGGAGGGAGTGGCGGCTGTGGAGCGCACTCCGTTCAACACATATAGGTATGGCGAGTGGTCCAGGAAAAACAAGCGCAACGATAAAAATAATCAGTATATCCTTGGCGCGGTCCGCCAGGCTGTGGACAACTTATGCCCCTGAGGCAGCCCCAAGCAGAGATATTTATAGTGGCGATATCCACAACAAACGGCTTTTTTGCCCAGGGGAACTCGCCCGTGGCAAAAAAGCCGCTTGTCTTACTCTTGTCCGCGCCTATTTATGGCTAAGCGCACTGTGCGCGCATAAAGGCTATTCGGAAGCCGCCTCCGCTTTTTCCGCCCCGTCAGCCCTTTTCCGGCCCAGAATCCTTTTGCCGATAAAGGCCACCGCGATAGTGGGCAGCGCCAGCCCCAGGAACATCTTAAAGAACGACTCGGTGTAGGTTTCCTGGTGCAAGAAAGCCCAGTACATGGCCACGGCCAGTTCGCAGAGCACCAGAAAATTCACGACCACGGCAAAGAGCTTCAGGCCAAGGCCAGGGACCAGCTTTATTTCTTCCGGCGCGCCATGCATGGTGTGCTCCTCAGTTTGATGGCAAACCCCGCAGGCCGGGGTTTGTAAAAACAGCGCTCACGGCGGCAATGAATACCGCCAGCGCCTGCGTGGGGGGGGGCTGCTGACAAAGAAGACTTTGTCAACAGCCCCTAATTATCTATTTCTTGAAGATATCCGTCCTGGTCACGTTCATAAGGCGCATGGCCTGGCCTTCCTGTTTGAAATAGATGCGCACCTCGTCCCCCTGGTTCCAGCTTTCCGGCGGCAGGCCCAGGTATTCGTCCGGCACCTGGATGGCCACCAGCACTTTTTGGGGCGGGGAGTATATGGTTACGGTCTTTTTGTCCTTGTCCACGGCCGGCAGTTTCCGGCCTTCCAGAATAGGGCTGTTCGCGGCCACGCCGTTCTGGCGGTCCACCTCGACATAGCTGATGACCTTGAATTGGCCTGAGGGCGGGTCAAACAGGGTTACGCTTTTGGCGTCCACATCCAGCTTCATGCGCAGGCCGGGCTGGGGCTCCGGCCCCATTTCTTTAGGATCAGCCGGGGTTTTGTAAGATACAGGGGGCAGGATTACGTAGCCGGGTTTAGAAGAATCGAGGGATTCACGGATCATGGTGATAGCCGTGACTTTACTGGTGGCCGGATCTTTGGACACGGCCACCACGCGGCCCTGATCCACTTTGCCGTAGTCGCCGCAGGCGGCCAGGGCCGGGAGGAGCAGACAGATAAACAGGAAGAGCGGTATGCGCTTCATGGCGATCTCCTTAAAAAATCAGCGGGGAGCCTTTTTGCTGGCCAGTTCGTTCTTTACGCCCTGGACCATCCGCACGGTGATGTACAGGGAAATGATGCTTACCAGGCCAAGGATCAGCGCTGTGGCGCCGGCGTCCAACCAGCTCTTCATGGACGGCACCCATGGCTGCACCAGTTTCATCAATATGGATATTCCGCAGCCCACCACGCAAATGCCGAAAGCCACGCGAATGCCGTAACCCTTGATGTACTTGGTGGCCACGGCCCCGATCTGCGCGCCCACGGCCGCGCCAACCAGCATGATCATGGCGGCCACGAGCTCGGTGCGGCCCTTGTAGGTATAGGTTGCCGCGCCATACAGGCCGGAAATCATCACTTCAAAAAGGTCCGTGCCCACAGCCACGTGGGTGGGGCAGCCGATCAGGTAAATCAGGGCGGGCATGCGGATAAGGCCGCCGCCTATGCCCAGGATGCCGGCCAGCCAGCCGGTGAGGAAACTGATGATGATCGGCAGCCAGGCGGAACAGTAAATGCCGGCGGCCTTAAGGGTGACCATGGGGGGAATTTTTATGGCATGCAGGGTCTTGTGCCACTCCACCCCTGTGGCCAGCTTGTCCACTTCTTGCCCGGAAGCTCTGGCTTCGCGCTCCTTGCGCTTGCGCAGGGCCAGGTCGTGAAAGACCATCCAGGCGATCAGAGCCAGCAGAAAAATATACAGCCAGCGGACCACTTCTTCCACGCTGCCCAGGCGCTCA
Organism: Desulfovibrionaceae bacterium; assembly: GCA_031547305.1. Taxonomy (GTDB): domain Bacteria; phylum Desulfobacterota; class Desulfovibrionia; order Desulfovibrionales; family Desulfovibrionaceae; genus JAVBSC01. The sequence goes on along the minus strand of JAVBSC010000016.1, from coordinate 46,333 downwards.
AGCCACATGACCATCTGGGCGCCCACCTCGAATCCCACGATGGTGCCGAAGAGCATGATAAAGCCGAGTTTGTAGTCCACGTTGCCGAATTTTCCGTGACGCAGGGTGGAAATAAGGGATTTGCCGGCCATATGGGCTATGTCCGTGCCAATGGCGAAGGCCATGGGCAAGCCGAGAATATTCAGGCCGGGCGTGACCATCCAGGCGCCTCCCATGCCGAAGAAACCGCCGATCACGCCGACGCCGACGCCCAGAATGATCAGGCCGGGCCAGAACACTTTAACGCCCGCTATGGGCAGGAGTATATAAAGCCAATCCATATTCCGCTCCTTAACAAGGGGGTCTTAATGTTCCGCCAGTTCGCGGGACTTCAGGTCTATGCCTATCCAGCCCATGACGACATCGGCCACAATGCCGAAAATCATGCCCACCGTGGGAATCAGCAGGACGGTCAGCACGGTGAATTCCAGGTGGCTCTCGTTGTAAACGCTGGCCCACCAGGCCATGATGCCGTCCAGCTTTCTGGTGTCCGCCACAATGACGATGGTGGCTTCCCCGCCGCCCCCGGCCGCCAGGGCCAGCGAAGGCGCCAGCATGAACAAGGCGCTGAAAAACATGGTCTTTAAAGTTGTTTTCATTACCAGGCCTCCTGCTGCCGGTTTTGCGCCGTGGTTTTGGAGTGGCTTGCCAGCAAAACTCTATGCGCGTTTTTTCACAAATGTAAGCAAACTTTGTGCCTTGCGCGATTACTTCATTGATTTTTCAATATAAACATAGCTAATCATGCTTATACACAATACACAATCAATAAACGCGTATCGTGCATAAAAATCGTGCAATATATTTTTTATGTTATATATCCATATATTAAATCAAAAAACATTTACCGCGCGCCATAGTGGCTCGCATAATAATTGCGCTTTTTTTCACAATTATGAAAAATTAAAAAATATACCAATAAAATCAGTTTGTTTGTTAAAATAGCAGCAGTGGATGCTCCAAAAAATAGCGCCAAGCAACTTTTGAGGTTGCTTGGCGCTGGGCGAATATAGGCTCGCCCCTGTCAGGCACTAATTACGCCTTCAGATGATCCAGCAGCGCACGCAGTTCCTGGGCCAGCCTGGCCAGTTCCTGCACGGCTTCGGCGGATTGGCGCATGCCGTCGGCGGTGTCGCCGGCAATGCGGTTCACTTCTTCCACGGAACGGTTGATCTCTTCGGAAGTGGCGGATTGTTCCTCCGCCGCTGTGGCTATGCTACTAATCAGCGAAGAGGTGGCGTTGGCCAGGTTGCGGATTTCCTCCAGCGCCTCGCCGGAAGTGCCGGCCAGGCTGGTGGCTTCTTCCACGTTTTCAGCCGCCTCGGCAAAGCTCTTCATGTTGTTTTGCGCCGCCTCCTGAATGCCCTTGATGCTGCCGCCCACTTCCGTGGTGGCGCTCATGGTTTTTTCCGCCAGCTTGCGCACTTCGTCGGCCACAACCGCGAAACCGCGTCCGGCTTCGCCGGCCCGGGCGGCTTCAATGGCCGCGTTCAGGGCCAGCAGGTTGGTCTGGTCCGCTATGTCGGAAATGACGTTCATCACCCCGCCTATGGATTCCGCCTGCTTGCCCAGGCTCTGCATGTTCACTGCCAGGCCCTGGGCCACGGTGTTGACCTGGTTGATGGCCTTGACCACCCGCTCCACCAGTTCCGTGCCCGCCGTGGCTTTCTGGCGCGTGGCCTCCGCCTGCTCGCTGGCTTCGCCGGCGCTCCGGGCCACTTCCAGCACGGTGGAGTTCATTTGCTCCATGGCCGTGGCCGTGGAGTTGGCCCGGTCGCGCTGCACATCCGTGCCTCTGCTCACTTCTTCCACCTGGGCGGAAAGCTCCTCGGAAGCGGCCGCCACCCGGCTGGAGATGTCCGTGGCCCGCCTGGCCACGTCCAAAATCGTGCGCTGGGTGGTTTTTATGGCCGTCAAATCCGTAATCAACTGGAGAGCGCCTACCACCTGCCCGCTGGAATCGCGCAAGGGAATGCTGCTGTAGCCTATATCCATATCTTTGCCCTGCGGGTGGGCGCTGGTTTCCGAAGAAGCGGGCGCGTTGGAGTCCAGGGCTTTTTGCAGGGCGCAGGCCGTGGTGCCGTAGTCATCCCGGTGGAACAGCTCGCCGCAGGTCTTGCCCTGGTAATCGGCTCCAGCCGTCTGCCGTGCGGCGGAGTTGATATACAGCGCTTTTTTGGCCTTATCCACCACCACAACCGGCGAGGGAACGGCGTCTATGATCTGGCGGAACCGGGCCATTATGGCGTTGGCGCCCTTGATCAGGGAGGCGTATTCGCCCTTGAACTTTGATGCGTCGCCTTCCGCGTTCAATCGACCGCTTTCCACATTTTTTTCCAGGCTCTGGTATTCTTCAATAATCTGCTTGAGGGCCTGCGGAATGGCGCGCAGGGAGTCCGCCAGGCGGCCGATTTCATCGGAGCGGCGCACATCCAGGGCGCCATCAAGATCGCCGGACGCGACCTTGTCGGCAAAGGCCATCCCGCGCGAAAGCGCCAGCACGATGGGCCGCACAATAATAAACACCACAACTATGCCCAGCAAAATTCCCACCACGGCGGCGATAATCGCGTCATTGCGCAGTCCGGAAAGGACGGCGAACACGTCGTCGTAATCAGCCTGCACCACAACAGTGGCCTGGGAAAGCGGCTCCTGCTGGTACAGCACCCGCACCAGCACTCCCCGATTCCCCACATAGTCCATCATGCCGTTCTTTTTCTGGAGCATTTCCTTGTAGCGCGGCGTGGCCGGCAAGTCGGACTTGAACAGCCAGTCCTTGTTGGGGTGAAGCGCCAGTTGGGCTTCCGGGCTGATCATGTAAGTGTAGCCCCTTTCGCCGATGACGACAGGCTTCATCCATTTGTCGTAAAAATTCCCCATGTTCACCGTGGCAAAGAGCACCCCGACGATTTTACCTTCATTTTTCAGAGGCGTGGATGCTACCATGACCGCGCTGTTGGTCACCGTGCTCTTAAAGGGCGAAGTTAAAAAAGATTGCCCGGCAAAGGCTTTTTTAAAATAGTCCCGGGCGGAAAAATCCATGCCTATGGTTTCCGGCGCGGAGGCGGCGATAACTTTGCCGCTGGCGTCCAGGACGGTTATGCGGTCAAAATCCGGGTAACTTTCGGCAATTCTCTTCAGATCCGTGCAAATTTCCGCTATCTTGGCTTTGTCATTCGGATCGACTCCAATAGCGCTCTGCACATCAGGCCGCTCCGCGGTACGGGCTATGTCGCGCTGCATACGCTCGGACAAATCGCTGATGGCGCGCACCAGGCTGTTGGCTTCGCCGTCCATGTTGTCCACAAGCGCGGACTCCAGGGCGTCAGTTGTTTTCTGATAGGAAAGATAGCCGCTGCCGGCGCATAATACGACAATCAGGCCCACTATTGGCAAAAGAATTTTGAATTGTAAGCCCATAAACAAATCCCCCCAACATGAATATAGTTTATAGCCATTAGGCGAGGTTATTGGAAATAACCGGAAAACCGCTTGGCGCAATATAATCGTTTTATAAATAAAGTAAAACTTTTTCTAAATACTCATGCACGCATAAACGCTGATTTCCCCCTCCGTCTTCATCTCAAAAGCGCCTTACGGCTAAAAACGGAATCCGCGGCAGCCGCAATGATGCGGGCTGCCGCGGATTCCGTTTTTAGCCGTAAGGCGGAACAGACAGGCTCTATTTTCCTTCCGCGTAATAATTCATCAGGCAGCCGGCCAGGATTATATCACGCTCGTCATTGGTAAGGCCCGGCAAACCCAGGGTGACGTTTTTTTGCCCGCCGCCCTGCAGCAGCACAGCCTGAATTTTTTCCAGCCCGCCGGGAGCCGGCATGGCGGCCAGGCATTGCCGGATATCCGGTATGAACACATAATCGCCGGACTGAATGTTCCAGGACGCGGCCTCCGGCGCGGTAAAAGGCAGCAGGCCCCAGTTGACCAGGTTGCTGCGGTAGCGCTTGGTGGCATACTCCACCGCAATGTTACCCCAACCGCCCAGCACTTTCTGGCAGGAAGCGGCCTGCTCGCGCGCCGATCCGTCGCCGGGCTTCAGAGCGAACACCAAAGAACCAAGGCCGGTTTTCCCTTCCCGGTCCTGTAATCCCAAAGCGGCGAACACCGCCGCGGCCTCGGACGGCAAACCGCCGCGTCGCCTGGCTTCTTCCCAGGCGGCCAGGCTCCTGGCCCGCCCCAGGTATCCTGGATCTTTGCGGGACAAGGTGAATTCCGCCAGACGCAACGGATTGGAGCGGTAAGACGAAGTCTCGCCGGAGGGGATGAGCTCGTCCGTGGTGGTCACCGGATCATAAATGGCGGAGGCCACGCCAAGGAGCAGGTTGTCCGGCAGTGGCGGCATTCTTGGCCAGTCCTTGATGTTCGGGCCAAAGAACAAAGGCTCGTCCGGCCTGGGCCGGCCCCCCCCCCTGTACACCCGCCGGGCGTAGATGGTCTTGTCAAAGCTGTATGGAGTCTCCACTTCCTGAGGCGGGTTTTCCAGAGCCGTGGCCGGGGTGAGCCGCCCCTGGTTCAGGGCCGTGGCCGCTATGGATCTGGCGTCCATAAGGGCCACATAAGCGATCTGGCCGTCAGCCGGCTTAGCGCCTTCCCGGTTGGGGAAGTTGCGGGTGGTATGGCGGATGGAGAACCCGTTGTGCGCCGGAACATCGCCAGCGCCAAAACAGGGGCCGCAAAAGGCTGTTTTTATGGTTGCCCCGGCTTCCATAAGGGAAGCGGCATAACCGTCTTTTACCAGGGCCAGGTACTGGGGCTGGCTGGCCGGGTATACGGAAAGCCCGAAGGCGTCCGCCCCCACGGAACGCCCCCGCAGCACCTGGGCCACACGGGCCAGATTCTCGTAAGTGCCGCCGGAACAGCCGGCCACAATGCCCTGGTCAACATAAAAGGCGCCATCCCGCAGCTTGGATCGCAGGTCCGGCCGGCTGGGGCTTTTGCCAAGCATTTCCCGTGCCTCTTTTTCCACCCCGGCCAGCAAATCGGCCGCGTTGGCCAAAAATTCCTCAACGGGCCAGGCGTTGCTGGGGTGGAATGGCAGCGCGATCATCGGCCGGACTTTAGAAAGATCCAGCCGGATCACCCGGCTGTAATAAGCTCCCTCCGCCGGCTTCAGTTCCTTGTAGTCCGCTTCCCGGCCGTGCGCGGCCAGCCAGAGCCGCACTTTGTCGTCCGTTTGCCAGACGGAGGACAGGCATGCGGTTTCCGTGGTCATAACGTCTATGCCCAGGCGGAAGTCCACAGACAGTGTTTCCACCCCAGGCCCTAGAAATTCCAACACTTTATTCTTTACCAGGCCGCTGGCGAACACCTCGCGAATCAAGGCCAGGGCCACGTCCTGCGGTCCCACGCCAGGCCGGGGCCGGCCGTGCAGCCATACGGCCGCGACTTCCGGCAGGGCCGGCAAATCATAGGTGCGGCCCAAAAGCTGCTTGACCAGTTCCGGCCCGCCTTCGCCAACGCCCATGCAGCCAAGGGCCCCGTACCGGGTGTGGCTGTCCGAGCCAAGGATCATTTTTCCGCAGCCGGCCAGCATTTCACGGACATATTGGTGAATGACCGCCTGGTGCGCCGGCACATAGTCCCCGCCGTATTTTTTGGCCGCGGAAAGCCCGTAGAGGTGATCATCCTCGTTAATGGTGCCGCCCACCGCGCACAGGCTGTTGTGGCAGTTGGTCAGCACGTAGGGCATGGGGAATTCCTTAAGTCCGCTGGCCCTGGCCGTCTGGATGATCCCCACAAAAGTTATGTCATGCGAAGCCATGGCGTCAAAGCGCAGAGCCGGAGCGCTCCCGTGGCCAGGGGCCTGGTGCGCGGCCATGATGGATTGCGCGATGCTCCCGCCGGGTTCCGCCTGTTCCGCCCCAGTTTCTCGCCACCCGTCCCTGGTCAGGCGGGCGGCTCCGGAAATTTCAATCATATATGCTCCTGTGGATCTAAGGACTATATCTTCTTGAAATATCCCATAAAGTTCAAACAATCGTCAAGGCCGTCCAACGGGCCGGTTCTTGACGGAAACCCGCATTGCTCTTAACCGGAATGAAATGCCGAAACGGAAAAAAGGAACGCCATGAGGGTATTTTTTTACGATCGCAGCTTTGAAGGAATCCTGAGCGCGGTCTTTGACGCATACACCAAAAAGGAGTTTCCGGATCTTCTGCTGGCGGACGGAACGGTTCCCCCGCTTCAAACCACGGGAACGCACTTTGTGCTGACCGGCCCGGACAAGGCCGGACGGGTGTTCCGCGGCCTGGAAAAAAAACTTTCCGGTTACGGCCGCAACCGGCTGATGAAGGTCTGGCTTTCCGAGGAACCGGGCAGCGATACGCTGCTTTTCCGCTTCATGCGCAAGGTTTTCGATTCCAAGAGCTCTTTGGAGGACGATATAACCGATCCGGATGTGCTGGAAATGCATCAGTTATCCAGAAAAGTCGGCATTGAAGTGGAAAAGCTGCTGGGCTTCGCGCGTTTTCAAAAGACCGCCCAGGGGCACTGGTTCGCGGCCCTGGCTCCGCGTTACAATACCATTCCCCTGCTGCTGCGGCACTTTGCGGAGCGGTTTTCAGACCAGCCCTGGATTCTTTACGACCAGGCCCGGCATTACGGCATGCTTTGCGAACATGGAAAATTCAGCGAAATCACCCTGGATGAAAGGCAGATCCGCAACGGAGAACTGGAGGACAGCCTGCTGGCGGCTGATGAAAAAACGTTTCAAAACGCCTGGCGGGAATATTGCGAACGCCTGACCATCCGGGAGCGCATCAACCCGGAACTCCAAAGCCGCTGCATGCCCAGGCGCTTCTGGCCTTATCTGACGGAAATGAAGTAGCCGCCGGGGATGCGCGCTTGTATGCGAATCAGGCTTTCAACGCGGGACTTCCCTTTGCCCGCGTTTACCCTTATAAAGCCCGCATGCGTAAAACTATCTTGTGGCGGGACAGCCGGCCCCTGCACTGCGCCCTGTGCCTGGGGCCTATGCTCCTGATGATCGCCGGGGTGTACCTGGCCCTGGGCACGGAAAAGCAGATCTTTGATTTTTTCACCGCCTATCGCCTGGCCCATCCGGATTTTACCAGAGTGTTCCAGTTCTTTACGGACCTGGCCAATCCGGCCCTGCTGGCGGTGTATGTGGGGGTGCTTGTTTACGCCTTGCGGCAAAAGCGCCGGGATTTGCTGCGCCTGGCCCTGGCCTGCCTGGCGGCGCAGCTTCTGGTATCCCTGCTCCTGGTGCGCGGCCTGAAAATAGCCATCGGCCGGCCCAGGCCCATGACCGAGGCGGCCTGGACCATGTTCAACCTGAGCTATCAGCACCAATCCATGCCCTCCGGCCACAGCTCGGAAGTGCTGGCCAGCGCCCTGCCCCTGGCCTTGTGGCGGGCGAGGCCGCTGCTCTCCCTTGGGCTGGGGCTGTATTCCGCCTTGGTGGGCTTTTCGCGCATCTACCTGAGCATGCACCATCCTTCGGACATAGCCGGGGGCATGCTCACCGGCCTTTTGGCGGCCTGGCTGGTTTACCGTTTCGGCAGAATCAAGCGCTTGGCAAGGAGAGCGAAATGAACGGCAAAGACGACAGCCCGCGTCCGGAAAAAAATGAGGGAATTTTAGCCGAAGTTCCCACCCTGGCCTCGCGCTTCTATAATATTCTGGCCTGGTGCCCGATTCTGGTCCTGACCCTGCTGCTGGCCGTTCAGGTGGCCTTCAGCCTGGATGTGCGAGCCTTGTGGTTTTCCGACGAAGTCCGCCATGCCGACGTCTTCAAGTCCCTGCTGGATCAGGGCCATTGGCTGATTCTTCATCTGAACGGCGAAGTCTACCCGGACAAGCCGCCCCTGTACTTCCTGTTCCTGGCCGGCATTTATAAATTGCTGCCCCTGTTCGGCCCCTGGTTCAAGACCGACCTGCCCACGGCCATGTTTCTGGGAACAGCCGTCTCCGGCCTGTTGTTCCTTTGGGCAACCCTGGCCCTGGCCCGTTTCGCGGCCGGGGCGGACAGGCGCTCCGGGCTGGCCGCGGGATTCACCCTGTTGAGCGGCCTGTTTTTTATGGGCCTGCTGCATTACGCGCGCATGGATTTGCTGTTCAGCGCCGCCATTGTGGCCGCCCACGTCTTTCTTTACCAGGCGCTCATACGCGAGCGCTCCATGCCGCTCATGCTGGCCGGGTTCGGCCTGGCCGGGGTGGCCCTGCTGATCAAGGGACCGTTCGGTCTGGCCCTGCCTCTGGTAAGCTGCCTGATTTTTTCAATCTGGCGCGGACGGCCGGGCCGCCTGCTGGGCAAGGATTTTCTGGCCGGCCTGATTCTGGCCCTTCTGCCGGCCCTGGCCTGGCTGGCCGCCGCCTGGTTCAGCGGCGAACACGCCTTTGTGGAGAACATCCTGTTCAAGCAGATTCTTGGCCGGGCCGTAAGCAGCGAAGCCCACCACGCGCAACCCTGGTTCTTTTACTTCTGGAGTCTGCCGCTGGTCTGGCTGCCCACCGCCCTGCTGATCTTTTTTTTGCCCTGGCCCAAGTTGTTCCGCAAAACGACCTGGGACGCCATAGGCGCTTCCCGCCAAGGCCAGGCCCAGGGTCAGGCCTTTTTGTGGTGCATGCTCCTCGGCGGTTTTGCTCTGCTTTCCGCCGTCAGCACCAAAATCCCCATTTACCTGCTGCCTGTCTTCGCCCCCCTGGCCGTGCTCTGCGGCCAAAGCATTCTGAACCTGGGGCCAAAGGCCAGCCGGGGCCTATGCTACAGCGCGGCCCTGCTTTTAGTAATTCTGGGGCTGGTCTTCATAATTTTCCCCATGCTTCTGGAAGGCAGCCTGCCCCTGCCCCAAAACTGGATCGCCAAAATGAACCTGCCCGTGCCGCCGCCGGATTTGCGCGGCACCCTGATTCTGGGGGTCATCTGCCTGCTCTTTGCCGGTTTTCTCTGCTTTGCCCTGAACCCGCGCCGGCCGGAGGGCTTTTTGCTGCTCACGGCCCTGTGCGCGGCCGCGCTCTCCTACCCCTTTGCGGTCATCTGCGCCCCTTCCCTGGACAATACGATCAGCCCCAAGGCCCAGGCGGAAATCATGCGCGATTACGCGAACCAGGGCTATGCCCCGGCCGCCTACCGCATCTACCCCGGCATCTACAGCTACTACAGCGGCAAACAAATTTTTGAAACGCGCGACAAGGCCGCCCTGCAAAAATTTTTGTCAGACAACCCCAAGGCTGTGCTCGCTTTATCCGCCAAAAGCTGGGACGACTGGGCGGATAAGCCGGACAACCTGCGCGAGGCGCAACGGCAATGGATAGCGGAAAAAGAATGCGTGCTGCTGGTGCAGGAGCCAAAACCGGAACTTGAGTCCGCCCCGGCTCCGGAAGCCACTCCGCCGCCCCGGCCGGCCCCGGTTCCGCTCCCGGACCAGACGGCGGATCTCCCCCCGGCCTCCAATCAGCCCCACCCGGAAAAGCCGGGCCTGAAGCCGCTGCCAACGCCGGCCCCGGAATCCGAGGCGACGCCGGACCTGAAACAACTGGTCCCGCCGTCCCAAGATGCGCCTTTGACGCGAGAATGACCAAAACCGCGAGGTGGCCCATGCCGGATCATCATGCTTCCGATTTTTCCAAATCCTTCAGCGATCCAGAGCTTTGCCGGGCGCTCCTGGACAAATTGGCCCGTGAACTGGACAGCCCCCTGCGCTTTATGGAAGTCTGCGGCACGCATACCGTGGCCATTTTCCGCAGCGGCCTGCGCAGCCTGCTGCCCGGAGGGATCACCCACCTCTCCGGCCCCGGCTGCCCGGTCTGCGTGACCCACGACCGGGAAATCGCGGCTGTCATGTCTCTGGCCGCCCGGCCGGGCGTGGTTGTCGCCACCTTTGGCGACCTGATGCGCGTGCCCGGACCGCAAGGCCGCAACCTCAAGCAGGCCCAGGCCGAAGGCGCCAGAGTGGAGGTGGTCTATTCACCTTTGGACGCCCTGAACCTGGCCCGGAACAATCCCTCGGCGCAGGTGGTCTTTCTGGGCATCGGCTTTGAAACCACCGCCCCCACCGTGGCCGCCGCCGTGCAAATGGCCAAAGCCGAAAACCTGCCCAACTTCAGCGTCCTGTCTTTTCACAAGCTGGTGCCCCCGGCCCTGCGCCTGCTCCTGGAGGGCGCTTCCGACTCCGGCCCCGGCATCGACGCTTTTCTTCTGCCCGGCCACGTTTCCGCCATCCTAGGCCTGGCCCCCTACCGCTTTGTGGCCGAAGAATTCGGCAAACCCGGCGTGATCGGCGGCTTTGAACCGGCGGACATCCTCCAGTCACTGCTCCTGATGCTGGATTTGCGCAAAAGCGGCCGGCCGGACATTGTCAACCAGTACCGGCGGGTGGTTTCAGATGCCGGCAATCCCAAGGCCCGCAAGTTGCTGGATGAAGTATTCGAGCCCACGGACGCCCTGTGGCGCGGCATCGGCCTCATCCCGGCCAGCGGCCTGAAAATGCGCCCCGCCTACGCCGCCTTTGACGCCTGGTCCCGCTTCAGCCTTGCTCTGCCGGACGTGCCGGAAATAAAGGGCTGCCGTTGCGGAAGCGTGCTCAAAGGCGAAATCGCCCCGCCGGACTGCCCGCTCTTCGGCAAAGCCTGCACTCCGGCCAAACCAGTCGGCCCCTGCATGGTCTCCACCGAAGGCAGTTGCGCCGCTTACTATAAATATAATATTTAAAACAGCTGGCGAGGCTCAGCCTCCCAGGCCCCTCCGGCAACGAACGCCGCCCGATTCAGCCAAAGGGCAAAGCGGGCGGCGCCGTGTGAATGTACAGGTTCCGAAGGCCGGCAAAGTTCCCTTGCCGGGGAACTTTGAGGGAGCAACGCCCCCCAATTATTAAGCCAGGTCTCCTTTAAACATATCCAGGGCGATGTTCATTTCCGCTTTGAGACGGTTTTTGACCGCGCCCTGGACCTGGGGGGTGGAAGAGGAAAATTGGCCGGAGCGTTGGGCGTAGACTTCGCGGATCAGATTTTCGCCGGTTTTTTTGAGTTGTTCCGGTTCGATTTTGGCCTGGCCGAGCTTGTCGCTGCCTATTTTATCCACGGCTCTGGCGAAAATGCGCGCCGCGCCGTTGGGGCCGTGCTGCACAGCGGTGCTGAAAAGCACTTCTTTAATAGCCCCGCTGAACTCCGCTATTTTCAGGCCTGTTTTTTCCGCAATGGAATTCAGGGCCGGCATAAAGTGGCTTTCTTTTATAAAGTTGGTTTGCAGGGTTTCAAAGCGGTCCGGTTGTTCGGACGCGATTTTCTGCCATTCCGCGGGCATTCCGCCGCGTTTGCCGCCGGTATTGGCCGGTCCGGCCGCTTTAAGGCGCTTTTGCAGATCCGGGGCCGCGCTTTCCAGGTACTTTAAAAATTCTTGCATGGTGCCGGTTTTGGACGCGATCTGGAACTTGCCGTAGGAAGTGCCGCCAACGCTGTCGTAGCCTATGGCGGAAATGCCGGCTTCGCCGGATTCAAAACGGCCGGACAACACGCCAAGCTGTTCTTCCTTGTTGCCGCGAAACCGCTGAACAAAAGCCTGGCTGAACCCCTGGGCCATATTTTTGAGACCGTGTAGGGAAAATCCCTCTTCACCCTGATCGCCCATCGCCCCGTTGGCCTGGGCATCCGGGGATTTTTTACGGTGATTCATGGTCCGCAGGGCGGTAATGCTAGCCTCGTCCCGGTTCAACATGCCGCTTTTCAGGGAATTCAGGGTTTGCAGCGGAGCGGAACTGGTTTCCAAAACTTTGGCCAGGATGCCGGAATTTTGGCCGGACATAGCGGAAAGGCGCGAAGCCAGAAATTCGCCGGACGGCAAACCGGTTTTTTTCAGCGCCGCAAAAGACTCGCCCTGGTTGTCCGTCTGGCCGGTCAAAGAACCGCCGCGCATCAAGGCCGCGAAGTTTCCCCCCCCGCCGGCCTTGTTGTCATTAACCGGCGCCAAATTTCTGGCCTTGGCCCGCACAGGGTGGTTGCCGTCGCCAAATGTCTGCACTGGTTTGGTGGCGTATGACATAGAAACTCCTTAATCCCCCAAGGAAATATTTGAAAAAGAAAGTGCCTGCCGCAAGGATAGCAAGCAATATGCCAATCCCTGCAACAGGCTTGATAAGCGGTAAAAAAAGACGCGCCGGGGAATACAGCCATCCGGCGGCGTCAATTTTTTGGGGGCTACTTCTTCCTTACCACCAGGTAGTTCTGCACGCCCCGCACGCCATCCGCTTCGCCGGCGGCGCGCTGCGCCTCAATGTATTCCTGGGAATTTTCCACCGCGCCGTATAGCGACACAATGCCGTCATGGGTTTCCACCTTGATATCGGTCAGATATCCGGGTGAAGCCATGCCCAGACGTCCTTTCACCGCCGCGGTGATGGCCGCGTCGGAAACATACTCGTCGGCGGACTGCGAAGTTGAGGGGGCAATCCGCAAATCCTGAGTACGCACGGACCTGACGCCATCCACATGGGCGGCGGTATCAATGATCAGGCCGCGTTCGGACATGCTCCTGGCCTCGCCGCTCAGGGTGACCACGCCGTTTTTGGTGGTCACGGAAATATTAGTGCTCTTGATTTTGCCCTGAGCCAGCAGGGCGCTTTTCACCTTGGTGGTTACGGCGCTGTCGTCAAGAAAATCAACGGCTTTGTCCAGGCCGCCGGATACGCCTCTGGATATGGAATCCACCGCGTCAGAGGCCTCGCCGGCCAGCTTGTCGGGTATGGATTCCGCCGCCCAGGCCGCGCCGGGGAGGAACACCGAGCCCAAGGCCAGTACGGTCAGCAGACTAAATGCGGATTTTTTCATATGTCCTCCAAAATATAGGGTGATTTATTACAATACATAATACGGCTTGGTGAAAACGCAATTAAATAACCTGGTTCCGGCAGAATTTCACTCTCCTCGCTCTTCCGCTTTTGCGGGGAATGCGGCAAGAGGAACTTGCTTTTGCTCCACAATGGTATTAGTTCCAGGCAAAATAAAAATGTCTGGCCCTCAGGTGGCAGCTCCGGCCGGACAAAGCAAAGGCGCTTCATGGGCAAAGCTCTGATCATCGTGGAATCCCCGGCCAAGGTTAAGACCATCAAAAAATTCCTGGGCAACAACTACGCCGTGCAGGCCAGCGTGGGCCATGTGCGGGATTTGCCCACCAACAACCTGGGCGTGGATGAAGCCAACGGCTATGCCCCCACCTACATTGTCATGGACGGCAAGGAAAAGGTGGTGGAAGATCTGCGCTCCGCGGCCGGCCGAGCGGATACCGTGTACCTGGCCCCGGACCCGGACCGCGAAGGCGAGGCCATTGCCTGGCACGTGGCCGAACTGATCAAGGATAAAAACACGCGGGTCAAGCGCATTGAGTTCAACGAAATCACAGCCAGGGCCGTGCGCGAAGCCCTGGAGAATCCGCGGGACCTGAACCGGGATCTTTTTGACGCCCAGCAGGCCCGCCGCGTGCTGGACCGCCTGGTGGGCTATAAAATCTCTCCCCTGCTCTGGAAAAAGGTAAAACGCGGCATTTCCGCCGGCCGGGTGCAGTCCGTGGCCCTGCGGCTGATCGTGGACCGGGAGATCGAGCGCCGCGCCTTTGTGCCGGAAGAATACTGGCTGTTCCGGGCTTTTCTGGATGCCGGGCTGCCGCCGGTCTTTCGCACGGATTTGCACAAGGTGGACGGCAAAAAAGCGGTCGTCCCGGATGAAAAAACCGCTCTGGCCATTGAAGCGCGCGTCAAAGACCGTCCATTCAGAGTAGAGTCCGTGGAGAAAAAAGAAAAGCAAAAAACCCCGCCCCCGCCCTTCACCACCTCCACCTTGCAGCAGAACGCCAACCAGCGCATGGGGTATTCTGCCAAGCGCACCATGAATATCGCCCAACGCCTCTATGAAGGCGTGGATTTGGAAGATCGAGGCACCACCGCCCTGATCACTTATATGCGCACGGATTCCGTGCGCATCGCGGACGAAGCCCTCAAGGCGGCCCAGGATTTCATCACCCGGAACTGGGGGCCGGACTATTACCCGCCCAAGACCCGCGTCTTTAAAAGCAAGGGCAGCGCCCAGGACGCGCACGAAGCCATCCGGCCGGTGGACGTGAGTATAACCCCGGATTTTGTCAAAACCCAGTTGCCGCCGGATCAGTACCAGTTGTACCGCCTGATCTGGACCCGCTTTACCGCCTCGCAAATGGCCGCCGCCAAAGTGGAGGACACCACGGTGGACGCCTCCTGCGAAAACACCGTCTGGCGGGCCAAGGGCGAGCGGGTCATTTTTCCCGGCTTTCTGGCCCTGTCCCCGCAAAAGAATGAAGATGCCGTGGATCTGCCGGCCCTTGCGCCCGGCCAGGCCCTGAAACTGTCCAAGCTGGAAAAAGAGCAGAAGTTCACCCAGCCCCCGGCCCGCTATTCTGAAGCCTCCCTGGTGCGCGAGCTGGAAGAGAAAGGCATAGGCCGGCCCTCCACCTACGCCAGCATAATCTCCACCCTGCAGGACCGCGAATACGTAACCATGGAGGAAAAACACTTCGCCCCAACGGAACTTGGCAGCGTGGTCTGCGATCTGCTCAAGGAGCATTTTACCGAACTTATGGATGTGGGCTTCACCGCCCAGATGGAGGATTCCCTGGACAAGGTGGCCGAAGGCGGCCAGAACTGGGTCAAGCTTTTGGATCACTTTGCCGCGGACTTCAACCCCACCCTGGAAAAAGCCGCCAAAGCCATGAGCATGGTCAAAAGCGGCCTGCCGTCCGGCGTGGACTGCCCGCTCTGCGGCAAACCCATGCTCATAAAATTCGGCAAGGCCGGCCAGTTTCTGGCCTGTTCCGCCTACCCAGCCTGCAAGGGCACCAGCGACTTCACCCGCGACGAAAAAGGCCAGGTGCGGCTGGCTGAACGCGAAAAACCCAAGCTGGAAGTCGTGGGAGCATGCCCCCAGTGCGGCAAAGACCTGGTGATCAAAAATACCCGGGCCGGCAGCCGCTTCATCGCCTGTTCCGGCTACCCGGACTGCACCTACGCCCAGTCTCTGCCCACCGGAGTCCACTGCCCCCAGTGCGAACAAGGCATGCTGGTGGAAAAATCCTCCAAGCGCGGCAAAATTTTCTATTCCTGCGACCAATACCCCAAATGCGACTACGCCATGTGGGATAAACCCCTGCCCGGCCCCTGCCCCAAATGCGGCAACCCCATCCTGGCGGAAAAAAACTGGCGAGGCAAAACCAGCGTGGCCTGCCCGAATAAGGCTTGCAATTACACAAAAAAAGACGAAGAGTAATTCAGGTATGTGGGAAAGGCCCGGTCTACCCACGCCCTTGTCCAGGGGCTCGCCCCCTGGCCCCCTTCAACGGCGCTCCGTTCTTCTCTCCATGGCAGTGCTCGGAATTGTCCTTGCTGGCTATGGTGGAGCTCCAAAGCAATGAAAGGAGGACTTATGGGCAGGGTTTCAGGTAAATCCATACTCATTTCCGGCGGCACTTCCGGTATTGGCCGGGCTGTAACCTACCTGATGGCCAGGGAAGGCGGCAAAGTCGTGTTCGCCGGACGCAACGCGGAGCGCGGCAAAGAAATTGAGGCGGAAATCAAAAAGCAGGGCGGAGTCGCCGCATTTGTCCAAACGGACATAACAAAGGCCGAGGATCTGAAAAGGTTGGTTGAAACCGCCGTCTCCCTGCATGGCGGAATAGACGTTCTCATCAACAACGCCGGAATCCTGCGCCGGTACGATTCTGTGGATATGGACCCGGTAAAGCACTTCGACGAGATCTTCAATACTAACGTGCGCAGCTATTTTCTGCTGGCCCAGGCCGTACTGCCGCACATGTTCAAGGCGGGCAAAGGCAGCATCGTCAACACGGCCTCCGTGGCTTCGGAAATAGCCGCGCCCTTCCACTCCAGCTACGCGGCCAGCAAAGGCGCCGTGCGCCAGTTCACCCGTTCCCTGGCTGTGGAACTGGCCCCGCGCGGCATCCGCGTCAATGCCGTGCTGCCTGGACTGACCATATCCGGCATGGTTCCCAAAGGCGGCAGCTTCGAAGCCGCCGTGCTCCCATCCGTGCCCATGGGACGGCCGGCCAGCCCGGATGAAATAGCCCCCGGATTCCTGTTCTTCGCCAGCGACGAATCATCCTATTGCACAGGCTCTCTGCTGGTCATAGACGGCGGCCTGATCAGCATATAGGGAGTTGGGCTTTATTTATGAGGGGGCGCTGCCCCCCATAACATTCATCATCATCACAAAATAGAAAATGCCTATCTATCATAATTTGCAGCCATTAATTTTAGCTTCCGCCTCTCCCCGGCGGCACGAGTTTTTGCGCGGTCTGGGAGTGGCTTTTACGGTGCGGGAGGCCACTGGGCCGGAGCCTTTGCCGGCGGATGACGAAGCGCCCGCGAATTATGCCCTGCGGGCGGCCCGGGCCAAGACGGTCGGCGTGGCCGGGCTGGCGGAACATAAAAATTGCGCGGTTCTGGGCGCGGATACCATCGTGGTGCTGGACGGGGCCATTCTGGGCAAGCCGCTGGGCAACGCCCAGGCGCTGGCCATGCTGCGGCGCCTGCGGGGCCGCACGCACACGGTGATCAGCGCGGTCTGCCTGAGCGTGCCGGGCGGAGAGGAGCGCACCGTACATTGCCTGAGCACGGAAAGCCGGGTGAGCATGTGGGATTGCCCGGACGGGGCGCTGGAAAATTACGCGGCCGGATCAGAGCCGCTGGATAAGGCCGGAGCCTATGCGGTGCAGGGCGAAGGGGCTTTTTTGGTCCGGAGTATTGAGGGATCGTGGTCCGGGGTGGTTGGCCTTCCGGTGGCCGAGGTTGCGGCATTGCTGGCCAGGTGCGGAGTGATTGGAGCATGAACGGGCCGGATCGTCTGGCTTTGCTGCTGGCCCGCGTGGGGCCGGCCGGGCTCAGCCCCAAAGCGCCGGGCACCTGCGGTTCGGCTGTGGCCACCCTGCTGGCGCCGTTTGTTTTTTTGCCCCTGCCCTTTCTCTGGCGCGCCGTTTTGCTTGCAATCCTGTTCGTCTTCGGGGCCTGGGCCGCCGGCCGGGCCGAAGACAGTCTGGGATGCAAAGATCCGGGCGAAGTGGTCATAGACGAAGTGCTGGGCCAGTGGATCGCCATGCTGCCCTTTGCCGGGCTGGCTTATTGGGAAATGGCCCTGGCCTTCGCCATGTTCCGTTTTTTCGACATTCTGAAGCCCTGGCCGGTAAAAGCTTCAGAAACATGGCTGCCCGGCGGCTGGGGCGTGATGCTGGATGACGCCCTGGCCGGGGTTTACGCGTTTTTGTGCCTGTGGCTGGCAAGACTCTTTTAAAAATCACCACCCCGCGGCCGCCCCATCGCTACGCGGGTCGGAAGCGCCTTCAATCAGCCCGTCCGGGTGGCGCACCAGAGCGCCGGCATGGCCCATCAGATCACAGTAGGGCCGGACAATTTCCGTTTCATGGCCGGCCCGCTCCAGAGCGGCGATTATCGCCGGATCAAAACGGCTTTCCAGCTTCAGGCTGGAACTGGCCGCGCCCCAGTGCCGGCCCAGGACCCAGCGCGGGGCGCTGACCGCGTCCTGAAGACCGTAGCCCAGCCAGGCGTAGCGGCTGAACAAGGCGGCCTGGACCTGCGGCTGCCCGTCGCCGCCCATGCTGCCAAAAGGCATGACCCGGCCGTCATGGAACAAGGCCAGTGGGGTGTTCAAGGTATGCAGGGGCTTTTTGGCCGGGGCCAGGCGGTTCACATGCCCGGGCTCCAGGTTGAATGACGTGCCCCGGTTCTGCATAATCAGGCCGCTTTGCGGCAAAAACACACCAGACCCGAAATCAAAGAAAATGCTTTGAATACAGCTCACGGCCCGGCCGCGGGCGTCAATCGCGCCCAGCCAGACCGTATCCCCGGCGTCAGGCCCGGCCAGCCAGGGTCCGGCCTTGTCCGCATTGATTCTACCGGCCAGCGAATCCAGAAACGCCGCCTCCAGCGCCTGGCGCGGATCAAAGCCCATGCGCGCCGGATCGCTGATCCGGGCGTCGCGCAAGGCACAGGCCGGCTTGGTGGCTTCCACGATGTTGTGGACCTGGGCAAAGCCGTCCGCCTTTGGCCCAAGGCGGTCATACAGGGCCAGAATAATCAGCGAAGCCAGCCCCTGGGAGGGCGGAGGCTGGTTAAAAACGCGGGCGCAACTTAAATCCGCGCGCAGGGGGACTTTCACTTCCGCCCGCTGGCCGGCAAAATCTGCGCTGGTCAGAGGGGACCCGGCCCTGGACAGTTCCGTGCCTATCCGCGCGGCCAGCTTCCCCCGGTAGAAGGAGTCCAAGCCCTCGCGTCCCAGGCGGCGCAAAGTTTCCGCCAGGGCCGGCTGCGCCAGCCTGCTCCCCTGCTCCGGCGCCTTACCTCCAGGCATGAACTGGGCCGCGAAATCCGGCAACTCCAGCAGTTCACCGGCCGCTTCAACGCAAAACTCATGCTGCCCACGGCTTACGGCAAAGCCATTGGCCGCGTAAAAAACCGCCTCCTCCAGCAGCCTGGGCAGCGGCAACGCCTTGCCGCCCCAAGCCCTGGCCAGATCCAGGGCGGCCTGCCAGCCGGAGACCGCGCCGGGCACGGTAATGGCCGCCCAGGGCCCGCGCCGCGGCACAGCTTTATGCCCGGCCAGAGCCAGGGCCTCCGGCGTGACCGCTTGCCCGGACTTGCCGCAGGCGTCAAGGCAGAGCACATTGTCCGGAAAACCCGCGCCAAATCCCTCCGGATTATAAATGGTCCAGAAAGCGTCACCACCCAGGCCGGTCATGTGCGGGTAAACCACCCCCAGAGCGGCGGCCGTGGCCACAACGGCCTCCAGCGCGTTGCCGCCTTCGCGCAGCACGCTAAGTCCGGCCTGAGAGGCCAGATGCTGCGGGCTGACAACCATTCCGTTAAAACATGATTTAGCTGTGGACATTTTATTACCCTCATGGATGGGTTAAGGATGGTGGGGGGCGCGGGATGGAACCATAAACGGACGCGTCCCCTTATGGTTCCATCCCGCGGCAATCCCTTACTCCTCGTTCTTCCTGAACCTCAGCCCCGGCAGGGTTTCTCCCAAAGCCTCGGCCTGCTCGGCCAGGGCTTGGTATTCCGGCCGGATATAAGAGCGGCCGTCCAGGACGTATTCCTTGGCCTGGAGCGGGCCGGCAGGTCCGGGCAGGGAAGCGGCGCGGCGCGGCAGGATCAAGCGTTCCACCAGTTCGCGGCGCAGGCCCAGGGTATGGGTGTGGCGCAAAAATTCTCGCTGCACGTCCTGGAGCCGTTCCGGCCGGCAGAGCACGCGCAAGACGCCGCCCGGACGGTTCTTTTTCATCAGTCCGGGCAGCCAGAGCACGTCCAGAGCTCCTTTGTCCAGCAAAACGTTAAAAACGCGCCCCAGTTCCTCACCGCTCAGATGATCGATGTGGGCTTCCAAAACCCAAATGCGTTCCAGGCGTGGGGCATCCGGGGTCTGGGGATCCTGGATGGCTTCGGCTTCCGGTTCCAGAAGCAAAAAACGCGCGAAGCCTTGCCCGGACTGGCCCTGGCCGGAAGCGCGCAAAAGGCCCGTGGGCCGGCCGGATGCGGCGCAAAACACCGCCAGGGCCAGAGCGCCGCTCAGGGTGGGCGGCAAGGCGTTGCCGGCGGCCGGGGTCAGGGGCAGGCCGCGCAGGAGTTGCGGCAGGATTGGGTCCGCCTGCCCGCTGAGCCAGGGAAGAGGGGCCACGCAAATCCGGGCCTGAAAATGCTTTAGGGCCAGATCCAGGGCCAGCAGGTCTTCCAGGAGATTGGGGCAGGAGTCCCGCAAGTTGGAAATGGCGGAGCCGGACAGCAAAGAGAACACCTGGCCGGCCTGGCCCAGATATGCGGCGCTGAAACCGTGGCCGGACAAAAATTCCCCGGCTTGCGCCGGATTAAAAGGAGATGGCGCGGGCTGCCGTGCGGCGGAGGAAAACCCCAAGGCACGGCAGGCGTCCAGGAGCGCCCCGCTGCTCAGGCCGGAACTGTAGTCCAGGTATAGTTGCATCATGGCCGTCTCAGTACCTTTTGCGGTAGGAAAATCCCTTGCCAAGCACGTTAAAGGTGTTTTCCACAATCATGAAGGCGTTCTCATCATAACTGAACACCAGCTCTTCCAGCCGCTTGAGCTGAAAATTCTGCACCACCGCCATGACCACCGGGCGCTCCTCGTGGGAAAACGCTCCGCGCCCGGCCAGCAGGGTGGCTCCGCGCCCGAGTTTTTTCAGGATGTCGTCGGATATTTCCTCGTACTTGGGCGAAATAATAAAGACCATCTTGCGCTGGTTGAACATGGACATGAAGTGGTCCGTGACCATGCCGGCAAGAAAGACGATGATTATGGAATAGAGTACGCCGTCGATGTGAATGATCTTCAGGGCGGCCAGAAAGACCAGAAAATTAAAGGCGAAGAAAAACTGGCCCACCCGCAGGCTGTAGCGCTGGTATAGGATGATGGCCATAATATCCAGCCCGCCCGCGCTGCCCAGGGAGCGCAACACCGTACCCGAACCGGCCCCGCAGACAATCCCCGTGGCCACGGCGGCCAGCAGGGGATCCCGGATGCCCAGGTTCAGGGAAATCACCTGGGTGAACAAGCTGGTCATGACAAATCCGTAAACACTGTACCAGAAAAAACGCTTGCTCACCATGAACCAGCCCAGGATGAACACCGGAATGTTGAACAGGGCGTACCAGAAGGTCGGGCTGGCCAGATCCAGGGCATAGTAGATGAGCATGCCCAAGCCGAACAACCCTCCGGAAATAAAACCGTGATGCAGAGCCACGCCTTTTACGCCAACGGCGAACAAGGCGCTGCCAAGTGTGATCAGAAAAATGTTCCAGGGTATGGAAAGAGATATATGGCGCAAACGTTCGCTGGGCATGTCCGTGGGTATCCTTGAAAATATAAAACTAAATACGTATGCATATGGCCTTGCTCTCGCGTCATGGTGCCAATTTTAGAGGCCATGTCAAGAAGGCGGCATAATTTGAGTAGTTCAGACTTGATCTGTCGCGCCCATCAGCAAGCACTTGCCGCGCTTCAAGGCCCTTTCTGCGGGCCTCTGCCAAGCTGACTTCGGGTATCTGCCGAGGGTCAGAACTTTTTGTTTGTTTTCAAAGCGATAGTCCAGTTGCCAGGAAATGCTTTTGCTTTTTGGCCCGATGTAAGCGTAAAGCCAGTCGCCGTCAGACTCTTTCTGGATTTTGCCGTTGGGCTTAATGCTCCTGAGCTTGGTATCAGTGAGTTTTCCCATGCTGGTAAAATCTCCGTTGGAGTGCGCTGGTAAATTTTTTGCCAGCATTTTTACCAGCAAAAAAACGGGGATGACAACGTGCCTGACGAGATATGTTGAGACTGTGAAATGCTGGAAAAGCAAAGTCCCGCAAGGCTTTTTGGCTCTTGCGGGACTTTGTGGGATTACTGGGTGGTGCGGGGGACGCACTTGAATAAGTTGATGAACATATTGTTTTTATTAATATAAAATATTTTATTTTTTTGAGATACCGTCAAGAATACCGTCAATGGCTCCCCTTGCCGTATATCCTGCCCTGCTGAATTTTAATCATCACTTTTGGATAGCGTTGCACGGTGTAGCCGAACAAACTGTCTGGCAACCTTCAATTTGGGGCATATGGTTTCGAATCTATCAATTGGACCGTTCACCTCATCCCCAAATCGGCTATCAAAATTATTCATAATATATTGAGGGTCAATCATTTGCGAGACTTCTACATAACTGTCTTTGTCGAAATCGCCACACTCTGGCTCATAGCTACCCGCTACCCACCTTTGCCCAGCAAAGCTAACTAAAAATAAGTCTACATCTTCAGGGGATGCATCAAAGCGCGATTTAAGCCTGTCGGCAATTATGCTATAGCCCAATGTAGCACCAACAACATAATAACAAAGTTTCGCCATATTCGGTTCATGAATATATAAAGGGGTATTGATATCAATGCTAACTATTCTGTCCGCCAAAACAAGAAAAGATTTCTCTTCGACTTCAGTGGGTATAACACTCGATTCATCTGGGCGTTTTTCGATGAATCTTATCTCATGAAGAAATGTTGCTACAACAAATCCTAATGGTAAAGCAGTACCAACAAGTTGCAGAGTCATATCTTCCTGATGATTTTTATTGGTAATTTTTTTCAAAAGTCCAGTAAGCAGCTTTTGAGTCATGGAGCGAGTGTCGTTGCCCCAAGAAAACGGTTTATATTCCGTATCTATCTTACTGATATTCTTGATAAGAAACAAAAGGAGGCAATAAGAAGAGTGCTCGTCCAGATTTGGTAGCCTATCGAGCAATTTTCTAATTAAAGACATTGAATGACCTTTACTGCATATGTTATTAAACCAATCTATTGATTTTTCTCCTTCATCACTTACGAGTGTTTCCAAGAAATATTCTAATTGTATGTCTGATATGTCATCAGAAGGCACAGAATACATAAAATATTTCCAGAAATAGTTTGGTGAAGATATTCTCTTATTTGCATCAGCGTCTCTGTGTACACCATGCCCAACTAGGCCCGGAAAGATATTAGGGAGCAATTTATCTAAAATTTCTTGATGTTCAAAGTTAGTTGATTCAGGTAAACATTCCGCCAATAGATCCCCTGCAAATTTTTTGTAATCTTCACTAGTTTTCTTTTCTAGAAGCCCTCTATGCGGCATTCCTGTCAAAAAAAGCTGAGGAGTTTTTCTTATTTGTCTGTATAGGCCAGGGTAGCTAATTCGTATTCCCTCTATCAACATTTGGTCAACTGGATCAACCTCACCTTTCAACAATGGTAAAGAAAACAGCAAAGCATTATAGTATAGCCTGCTTAATCGTGGAGTGCTAAGTTTCGGAGCTATTCCAGCGTCAAAACAATGTACAAAGAATTGTTCCTGTCTGGGTGTGAGCGAAATGTCTGCTTGATTGAGAGCCAAATCCACGCCTTGAAGAGTGATTTTTCTTAGGTTATTGGCATCAGCGGGTGGCAAGTGTAATGGTACTTGAATAATTTTTTCTAAGAACGCCTCGCCTGCAGTTTTCCCTCCTTGAGCGTAACGCTCCCCCAAGGCGGATGAAACAATATCATGATCGAAAGCTAAGACGTAAGTCGTATGGTTGAAGCTTGCTGTAAGTCTTACCAATTTAAATATAGCGTAAGTTTCATTACGGTCTAGTCTGTCTATATCATCAATGAGAATAACAATTTTTTTATGATTATCACCTAAAATTTTCTCAACTCTTTTTTTGAGTTCCTCAATCTCTGCAGTGGATAAAGCTTCTCCCAATTTTTCAGCATTGAATCCGCCAACTGAAATGACTCCACCATATTTTTTAAGCAATTTTCCAATATTTTCTGATTCTGTTGATAATGATCTTCCAAGTTTTTCAGCCAAATTTGAAAAAAAGTTATTAAGAAGATTTTCTTCAGACTTAAAAATCCATGGATTAAAATCCATAACTATTATATTTTCAAATGAGCTTAAAGATTCTTTCATCATCCTCAATACTGATGTTTTTCCATCACCCCATGCTCCATACAATCCTATAGCTATACTCGATTCATCTTTCCGGCTAGAAATTGTCTCTGCAATACGCGAAGCAAAAGAAGCTCTACCAAGCAAGTCCTCAGAACTACTTGATATTGGCTGGTCAGAAGAAAATGTGGTTAGCATAGATGCCTCTTAAGTGACACATGTCATCACATATACCGCTTGTGGTTGATTGATTCGCTAAGAGGATATGTTTTTTTCTGAAGATATCCAAGTAAATAGCGAAATACATTTTTGCTGCTTCTAAGCCTGAGATGTCTGCCGACATATCCTCAATACACGTGCTCTACAGGGGTTCGAAGGGCGGCACGCCCTCGCCAGCCCCGGCAGCGGGGACACGGTAGTGGACCCACAACGGGTAGGCTGGCTCTCTTCTATAAGCCCGAAAGAAGCATTCCGGCCTGAGTTAAGCGGATTAGCGGAAAAAGCGAAATAAGCGAAAAAAGAGCCAGACAGTGCGCGGGTTTTTTCGCTTATTTCGCTTTTTCCGCTTAGTAAGGTCTTTTGCGTTCAGGCGTTTTTCGGGGTGAGCGCCAAGGGAACGGGCACGACATTTACCGCCCAGAAAGAACGCCGATATTAAAATCTGTTGCACGTTATTACAGGACTCCCCATGTCGGACGTGCATCAACGCATTGCAACGCCAGTGGGGAGCTTGTGTCAATCCTGCGATGAATTGCGGCGTAACGGAGAGGCAGGACAGAGGAGGTAGCGTTACCTCCTGTCCTGCCCTCCGGGGGAAAGAGGCTTATTCGCCGCCTTCGGCCGCTCAACGCCGGAAAAAAGAAACCCCGGCTTACTGCCGAGGTTTCCGCCATGTGGGTTTCTATCTTTGTACCGGCACTACCCTATCGTACACGTTGCGCATACGGAGCACGAGAGCGGAGGCGTGGTCAAGCTGCGCTCCCAGGCTTGAGATGACGTAGCCCCTCACACGCACGTCCTTGTGGACGCTTTGCATAATTTTGACCAGACCGACCAGCAAGGTATGCACTTCCTCCAGCAATCCCTGGAAATCTTCCGCCCGGTATTTGCGCAGAAGCTCTCTTTCCTGGTGTACCGTTGCCGAAGGGAAATAAAAGGAACGGGTTTCCCCGTCATCTCTGCGGGCGGGAGTCCTGGCTACCGGTTCTTTCGGCTCATTCGGCGCGTTCGTTGGTGGAATGGAAAGCAGGGCTTGCGCAGCTTCCTGCAACATGATGGCCAGGGCGGCGAGGTCGGGAGGTGTGGGACGGTTTGGGCTTGGCGGGTAATGTCTGGGGGGTAAATGGTCATTGGGCATAAGGGACGCTCCGTAGGTTCAGTATGGGCATTTAGAAATGAGAAATGCCGGGACTCAACTACGCCCTACGAGCGCTGCTCTTATTCCCCCGAAGGGTCTTGTATTCGGAGCTATCGACCCGGCAATACATGCTGTTGGGGCTAACCCAAAAAGAAACCCAGCAAAACGCCGGGCAGATTGCGCGCCGCATTTATCCAGCCGCGCGAGCTGCCGTAGGAAATAGTGAGAATATCTATGCGTGAAAACCGGGGAAAGTCAAGCACGGTCAGGAAGCGGAGAAGTTCAAATTAGCCGGGGCGTCACGGCCCTTGCAGCGGCACACTTCTTTAGGGTGTGCCTCGCAAGGCCCGCGCCGCCCCTCACGTTGCGGATCTATGCTGGATTTAACCGGAAACGGAAAGCCGCAAGCCGTCGAGATAGTCGGCCCATTCTTCCATCATCTTGCGGCGCTCGTCCATGTACTGCGCCCGGTTGTAGACCATGCGCACGGCATCCGGGTCTTTGTGGGCGAGTTGGGTTTCAATGATGTCCGGGCGGTAGCCCATTTCGTTGAGCCGGGTGCTTGCCATGCTACGAAAGCCGTGCAGGGTCATAACCTCTTTTGGATAGCCAAGGTCGCGCAACACGTTGAGCGGCCCCGCATCGCTGATGGTGTCCGTTTTGGCTCTCGCCCCTGGGAAGACGAATTTACCGTCGCCTGAAAATTCTTGTAGCTCACGGAACAAGGCCACAACCTGACGGGCCAGCGGCACATGATGGTCTTTACGATTGACCTTCCGCGTTTTCATCCTGTGCCACGGGACAATAAAGAGGCTGTTTTCAAAGTCGATGTCTTCCCATTCGGCGAGGCGAAGCTCGCCGGGACGGGTGAAAACATAGGGCAGAATTTTCATGAAGTAGACGATGGAGGGATAGCCCTCGTAGTGGTCGATTGCGCGGAGCAGTCGGCCTATTTCTTTGGGGTCGGTAACGGCGGGATAGTTTGTCACTCGGATGGGCTGTAGCGCCCTGGTGATGCCTGTTGCCACGTTGACGTTCAGTATCCCCTTAATGACGGCATATTGCAGCACTTGCCCCGTAAGCTGCACAAGGCGGTGTGCCGTCTGAACACGGCCTTTCTCTTGGGCGGGCCGCGCCGCTTCCAGAATATCGGCGGGCACTATATCCGTGATGACTTTGTTGCCGAAGGACTCAAATAAGGCGTTCTCAAGATACCGCCGCAATTTGAGCGCGTGTTTCTCGGAAAGGTCGGGCGAATAGGTATCAAGCCACTCAAGGGCGACGGCCCTGAAGGTGTTTTGATTGCGCCGCTCTTCCTCGATAAGAATGCGCTTGTCGGTCTTTTTTTGAGCGGACGGGTCAATATCCTTATCCAACAACTCCTTGGCGCCGTCCCTCCGCTGCCGGGCGTCTTTCAGCCCCACAGTAGGATATTTACCGAGGCTCAAAGTTTTTCTCTTCCCGGCGAAGCGGTAATCCATGCGCCAGAGCTTGCCGCCGGTAGGCGAAATGAAGAGGTACAGACCTTCACTGTCTGCGAGCTTTTGCGGCTTGCCCGTAGGCTTTGCGTTGCGTACGGCGGTATCTGTGAGGGGCATGACGGTATTTCTCCTTGTGACGGTATTTTCCGCTCCTTGAGAGAGAACTATACCGTCAGAAATACCGCCAAAAATAGGGGATGTCCACGCATCCACCTGTTCTATCCCGGACAATGAGAAAGGCCGGAATGACTATTTTTACTAGTCATTCCGGCCTTCTACGGACATTTATGTCCAAATTCGTGGTGCCGGGGGAGAGAATTGAACTCCCCACACGGGGATTTTCAGTCCCCTGCTCTACCAACTGAGCTACCCCGGCAACGCGAAGTTTTCGTTTAGCCAAAACTCCGCCTGAAGGCAAGAGTTTTTTTTATTTAGTTGTTTTGTGCGGCAGGGCAAGGGACAGTTCTTTGTTCTCACCGGCTCTCTCCACTGTCAGAGGCAGATTTTGTCCCTGCCGCCAGGCTTCTATCGCTGCCGCGTGCAGGTCGCTCGTGCGCGTCACTTCCTTGCCGCCGGCTTTCACAATGACGTCTTCGGCCTTCAGCCCGGCCTGTTCAGCCGGCGAGCCCGGCGTAACGCTCTCCACGTACAGTCCGGGGTGATCGCTCAGATCGCTCAGTTCAATGCCCAGGCGGCTCTGGCGTACCAGCGGGCTGTAGTAATACAAATCCGCCATGCTGGCTGGCGGAATCTCCGGATCCGTCACCTGCGCCGTATCTTCGCGTTTCGCCGGATCATATCGCCATGGCAGGATCAGCAGGCGGGAAGATGTCATATCCAGGGCGGACAGCCGGTGCCCTATGCCCCAATCATATTCCACATGCCCGATTCCGGTGAGGATGACCACTGGTCGGCTGGTCAGGCGCCGGGTGTCCACGGCATGCTCGGCCATGGCGGAATCCCACAGAGACTGGGCCAGGATAAATCGCCCGGCCTTAACCTGTTCAGAGGCTTTTTTGCCGCGCTTGACCTTGGTCTTTTCTTCCATATTAAAGAATCGCTCGTGGGCCTTGTAGAATTTTTCCAATTCCGCCTTCTGCACCTCCAGGGGCAGGATCACCCTTTTTGGCAAGAGTTTTTTCGCTTCCGCGTTGGCTATGCCGTCCATCCCCTTCAACCTGGCCTCTCGCACAAGGCTGTAAGGCAGGTTCAGGCCGTACAGGGGCAGTTTGTACCGATAGGCTGTTTCAAAAACCGGGCGGTACAAGTCAAAGACAAAGCCCCAGGTGCGCGGCCAGTCCAGGGCCGCCGGCAATTCGTCCACCGTCAGGCCGCCACGGTTGAATTTATCCAGCACCGGCTGCATAGTGGCCGGAATCATTTCCAGCCCGATAACCGGCGCCAGGCCGGCCTGGACCATGCGTTCAAGAATCAGGGCCTGGGCCAGGTGATCCCCAAAAACATCATGGGTCTCGCCAATCAATATGTAGTCCGCCTTCTTGACCATGGATTCAAAAGTCAGGTCATCCGCCTTTTCCCCTCCCGGCAAAAGCAACGCACCGCTATCTAAAGGCGCCGGCCCAGCGGGCACGCCCGAATCCACCCCCTTTGGCGCGCAGCCAAAACTTAAAGCCAGCAGGAGTAAAGCGCATATTCCATAAAAACGCATAAATGCCTCCTTATTTAGTCCCAAATCCGTTTATCTTCGATCAAACGGATTTGCGGGGGCAGAGAGCCTGGGGCGAGGATCTTGAGTTCCGGGCGCAGCTTGATGCGCTCGCGGAACTGGTGGAGCAGTTCGTCTTCGCGTTTGAAGCTGCTGCTTTCGATATATAGGGTCATTTCGTCTATGCCGCCGGGGTTGGTGACTTCGATTTGCCAGCGTTTTATTTCCTCAAAGCGGGACATGACCTGTTCCACCTGGTGCGGGTACACGAACATGCCCTTGATGCGGGCGGTGGTGTCCACGCGGCCCACAATGTTGCCCAGGCGCGGGCTGGTGCGGCCGCAGGGGCATGGGGCGCGGTCGATGTAGGAAAGATCCCCGGTGGCCAGGCGAATCAGCGGGTAGGTTTTGTTAAAGGCGGTCACGACGATTTCGCCCACCTCGCCGTCCTTGAGCGGAATGCCGGTATCCGGGTGGCAGATTTCCACAAAGGCGCGGTTGGCGATATGCAGGTCGGTTTTATGGAAGCATTCGTAGCCGATGCAGCCAACGTCCGCCGTGCCGTAGCCCTGGCGCATGATCAGATCGAATTTCTTTTCCATCTGGTTACGCATTTTTTCTGAAAATTTTTCGCCGGTCACAAAAGCCACTTCCAGGAAAAGATCCTTGCGCAGGTTGATGCCTTTTTCCTCGGCCTTCTGGGCCAGATGCAGCAGATAGCTAGGCGTGCCGATGTATCCGGAAACCCGCAGCTTCTGCATGATTTCCAGTTGGGTGCCGGCATTGCCAGGGCCGGCCGGCACAACCGCGCAACCCAGGTTGCGCAGGGGTTCTTCAAACATCAGGCCGGCCGGGGTCAGATGGTAGTTAAAAGTCACCTGGGCCACATCGCCCGGGCGGAAGCCGATGGAATAAAAGGCTTCCGTATAACCCCAGTAATCCTCGCCCCGGTCTTCCGGATCAAAGATGGGGCCGGGGGAGAGGAATACGCGCTTGAGTTCGCCGATGTCCTTGGTCAAAAGCCCGCCCAGGCGCGGCCCCATGGACTGCAGGAAGATCAGCTCCTTCTTTTTGAGGATGGGGATATGCTTGAGAGCTGCGAGATCTTTAAATTTCTCAACGGAAAACTGCGCCCGGTCAAAGCGTTTTTTCACGTCTTCGGAATAGCGATAGGCGTAGAGTAACAGCTCCTTAAGCTGGATCAGGTAAAACTGTCTGCGTTCGCCTTCATCCAGCACTTCGCGGCGGCTGTATATTCCTTCGGTCCGGTCTTTACGGGTCATGGACTGCTCCAAAAAAAATTTTTAATGAAAACTACAAGTAACCAAGTGAACACGGCTTTTCAAGCATTATTTTTTTTATTGTTTAATATCAATACGTTGCCCAATGAAAATATATCAATGACTTGGTTTATAATTTTGACCGGTAGCATGGATTACGGCCGTCAGGGCCGGTTTATACCGCGTTATGGCCATACAGGGACTTATTCCGGCAATACGCTGTGGCGGCCGCAGGTTTGCCGGACAGCCCCACGGCAATGCCCCGGAGTGTGCGCGCTGCCCATACTCTGGTGCGGAATTTGCTGGGGATGGGCTACTCCAGATACAATTCGACCAATCCCGGAGGAGGGGTGATACGGACGGTCTTGGCGTCCAGGTCGATGTCCGCCACGAATTCCGGAACGGCGGGAAAAAGGATTTCCCGCCCGTCCGGGGTTGTGATGCTCCAGAGCTCCTGCCCGGCCTGGGTGCTGATGTTGGCCAGGCTACCCAGATGGGATTCCCGTCCGTTTTCCTGGACGTGGATGACCGAGAGGCCTTGCAGTTGGTGCAGGTAAAGTTCGGAGTCTGAAAGGGCGGGCAGGCGATTGCCGGGAATAAGGACTTCCCGGCCGCGCAGGAGTTCGGCGGCCGTGCGGTCCGGCACGCCTTCCAGGGTAAGCAACGGGTCGCCCTGATGCATGCGCAGGCCAAGAACGGAATGTTTTTGCGGGATGGCGGCCGGGCTTTGGCGCAGCAACACAAAGGGGCGCAGAACATGGGGGGACTCCGCACCGCAGGCGATGCGGAGCTCCCCCCGTATTCCGTGCGCCCTGGTTACATGCCCGACGGAGATAAGCTTTTCATGGGGCATAAGGCCGGCCGGCTATTCCAAAATCTCCAGCACGCAACGCTTTTTGATTTTGTTGCCCGCCGCGCCCAGAATGGTACGGATAGCTCGGGCGGTGCGGCCCTGTTTGCCGATTACCTTGCCGAGATCTTCCTTGGCCACACGCAGTTCCAGAACTGTGGTCTGTTCGCCTTCAACCTCGGTGACTTGCACGTCTTCAGGCTTATCCACAAGAGCTTTGGCCACGTATTCCACTAATCCTTTGAGCATGGGAAACCTCGCATGAGTTTTGCACAGTCCGCGCGCAGCGACGTCTAATGGCTTTCCCCGCTTTTGCCGGCGGAATCAGGGCTGTTCAGGCCCGTAATCCTTATTTGCCGCTTTGTTGCTTGAGCAGGGTGCGGACGGTATCTGAAGGCTCGGCCCCCAGGTCCATCCATTTTTTGGCTTTTTCCGCGTCGATTTTAAAATCGACCGGATTAACCATGGGATTGTAGTATCCTAAGAACTCCAAGGGACGCCCGTCGCGGCGCGTGCTGCTGTTAATGGCAACAATACGGTAAAAGGGGCGTTTTTTGCTGCCGGTGCGGGTTAATCTCAATTTGACGGCCATTAGTATTCTCCCTGTAATGGTAATATACTCTGTCCGAAAAAAAGCGCAAGGCTGATAATTTTTATTTGCGCTTTCCGGATCATGTAAAAAATAATTGCCGGATCTTCTATCGCTTTTTCTTGTTGCGTTGGGCTTTACGCATTTGTTTCTTCTTTTTCAAGGCATTTTTTGAAAGTCCCTGCGGCTGATCCGCGCCTTCCGGCAAGGCCGGCGCGCCCAGTCCACCCAATCCCCCCAGGCCGCCAAGCCCCCCCAGGCCGGGAATTCTGGGCATGCGGGGCAGCCCGCTTTTACCGGGCGCCTTGCCGCCGCCCATTTTCTTCATCATATCCCGCATGCCTTCAAATTGCTTCAAAAGCTGGTTCACCTGGGCCACGCTGACCCCGCTGCCAAGGGCGATGCGGTTTTTGCGGCTGGGATTTATAATTTTTGGGTTATGCCGCTCTTTGGGGGTCATGGAATTGATTATGGCTTCCGCTTTGCCCATTTCCTTTTCCGCCGGGGCCATGTCCCCGAGCTTCTGGCGCAAGCCGCCCAAGCCGGGGATCAGCTTGAGCAGGCTGTCCATGGAGCCGAGCGTTTTAAGCCGCCGCATCTGGGTGCGGAAGTCTTCAAAGTCAAATTCCGCCTTCTGAAACTTGCGGGCCATTTCCTCGGCGTCGCGCTGGTCTATGCCGGCCTGGGCCTTTTCAATAAGGGTGAGCATGTCGCCCATGCCCAGAATGCGGCCGGCCACTCGGTCGGGGTGAAAAACCTCCAGTTCGGAAATTTTTTCGCCCACGCCCACAAACTTGACGCTCTTGCCGGTGACGGACTTGATGGACAGAGCCGCGCCGCCTCTGGCGTCGCCGTCCATCTTGGTCAGCACCACTCCGCTTATGTCCAGGGCGTTGTTAAAGGCTTCGGCCACGGTCACGGCGTCCTGGCCGGTCATGGCGTCGGCCACGAACAGAATTTCTTTGGGCGCGGTTCTGGCCTTTATGGCCACCAGCTCCTGCATGAGGGCTTCGTCCACATGCAGGCGGCCGGCTGTGTCCAGCAGGATCACGTCGCAACCGGCCAAACCGGCGGCGGTCTTTGCTCCGGCCGCTATCTCCACAGGATTCATGGAGGTTTCCGAAGGATAGAACGGCATGCCCAACTGCCGGGCAAGCGTGGCCAGTTGATCAATGGCCGCCGGGCGGTAAACGTCCGCCGGCACAAGATAGGGCTTGCGGCCGGAATTGCGCAGCCAGTTGGCTATTTTGGCCGTGGAAGTCGTTTTGCCAGAGCCCTGCAGGCCCACCACCATGACCACGTGCGGGCCGGGGCCGGCCAAATCCAGGCCGGCGGCGCTGCCGCCCAAAAGCGCGGTCAGTTCGTCGTGCACCACCTGGACCAACTGCTGGGTTGGGGTAAGAGCTTTGGAAACATCCTGCCCCAGGCAGCGTTCGCGCACCCGATCGGTAAAATCCTTGACCACGCGAAAGTTGACATCCGCCTCCAGAAGAGCCAGGCGCACTTCGCGCAGGCCGTCCTGGATGTTTTTCTCGTCCAGTTGCGCCCGGCCGCTTAATTTGCGGAATACTCCGTTCAACCGATCCGAAAGGCTGTCAAACATGGTTCCTGCCCGGCGCCACCGCGAACGCGGGATTGCCTGTTATAGTGTTAAGAGAGGGAGCGTTACTGGAGTTGGCCTGAAAAGTCAAGTCCTTGAGCGGCGGTGATGGTTTTGCCACGGTGCGTGCGGCGTCCGGGCGGGGTTCGCTGGTCACGTTGGCGGCAAGCGGATGGCCGGCGCAAAGATAAAAAGAACGGCTCTTTTGCGAGAGAGCGCACCTTTGCAGCGCTCCGGCAAAAAAGCCGTTCGAGGCTGTTGGCAAAGTTTTCTTTGGCGACAGCCCGCCACAGAGGCGCGGGCGGCATTCATCGCCGCCGTGAAGCGCCGGAGCGGCGGGCATTTTATCGGCAAAGCCACCTATTCATGGTTGTGTGTCTTATTCTTTTGGTCCGATAACCCGGTAAACAAAGGCGGCGCAGACCGCGCCGGCAATGGGGGCGACAATAAAGAGCCAGAGCTGTTCCAGGGCCCAGCCCTGTACGAATACGGCCTGGCTCAAACTGCGGGCCGGGTTGACCGAAGTGTTGGTAACGGGAATGCCGATCAAATGGATCAGAGTCAGGCAAAGGCCGATGGCTATGGGGGCAAAGCCGGCCGGGGCGCGTTTATCGGTGGAGCCCAGAATCACCAGCAAAAAAGCGAAGGTGAGTACGAATTCCGCGATAAAGGCCGAGGCCATGGAGTATTTGCCCGGCGAATGCTCACCGTAGCCGTTGGCCGCGAATCCGCCTATTTCCGCTCCGGGCGCGCCTGTGGCGATCACATACAGCACCGCCGCCGCGCAGATCGCCCCGGCGCACTGGGCCAGGACGTAGGGTATGACTTCTCCGGCGCTGAAACGGCCGGCCGCGGTCAGGCCAACGGTCACGGCCGGGTTCAGGTGGCAGCCGGAAATATGCCCAACCGCATAGGCCATGGTTAAAACCGTAAGGCCAAAGGCCAGGGCCACCCCGTGCCAGCCAATCTGCCCGCCGGCCAGCACAGCCGCTCCGCAGCCTCCAAAGACCAGCCAGAACGTCCCAAAAAATTCAGCTCCAAGTTTTTTCGCCATGTTCGACTCCTGCGCGGAAAAAGTTGCACGCCGCCAACAGCGGGGTTTTTGTATAAACACGTTATTGTATGAGCTATACTATTTTGCGCGTGATTGTCCACCAAAAGTCTGTCACGTTCAAGGCATCTTTAAAAAGACCAGCCAGGCTTGGTAACGCGAGGCGTGATGTATTTACTTCGCAAAGCAAGATGGGTTTATTACCGCCTCACGCGGCCTCCAGTTTTATTCTCTTGTCTTGCCTGGCCGATAAAGCTATAAACCCCGCACAAGGGGGCATAATGCATGTAGGCCTGCACACCGCCGCTTTACCGGAGGCCCTGTCCGGCGCCAGGCGACGCATTATTCTGCACCTGGGCCTGTACAACGATTTTTTCGCCCTGCCCGGCCTGGCCGCGGCCCTGGACAACGCTTTGGAAGCCCCGGCTTTTCGCAATTTTCAGATCATCACTTTGCCGGAACAGCCGGCCAAGGGCTGGCTGGACTTCTTTTTGCGCCACGTCAGGCCGGGCCTGGAGCCCGGCGGGATTGAGCACGAACTGTCCGCCTCGCGCGACGCCATAGTGCGCCTGGCCGCCCGGCACCCGGGGCAAATAAGCATTTACGAAACCCGCCTGATTCCGCTTACGCCCATGATCTTAGCGGATGACAGGATTTTCTTCAGCAATTTCAGCCATTCTTCCGTGAGCCTTTTTTCCGGCTTCTGGAACAGCCTGAGCATTGATGTTGGGCAGCTCTTTACCTGGGCGGAGGAAGGCACTCCCCCGGCCCAGGCCTCGCCAAAGGCCCTTGCCGCCTTCCGCCTGGTGCATGAGGCGGCTTACGCTATGCGGGACGGAAAAAGAATGCTGCTTTAGGCGGCTATTTTTCTTTGTA
Source organism: Desulfovibrionaceae bacterium (assembly GCA_031547305.1). GTDB lineage: Bacteria > Desulfobacterota > Desulfovibrionia > Desulfovibrionales > Desulfovibrionaceae > JAVBSC01. Next base: position 12,066 of record JAVBSC010000016.1, on the reverse strand, counting down.
CCGCTTGCCGTTGCGCCAGTCCGGCTCAGGGATGCCTTCTTCTTTGATCATGATGGGAATGCCCCGGCTGATGGGGTACACCACGGCGCATTTTGGGCAGGCCAGCCCTTCCTCCTGCCCGGCCGCGTCGGCCAGCGGCTTCAAGTCGCCCTTGCAGGCCGGGCAGGCCAGAATTTCCAGCAGTTCCTTGTCCAGGTTCACAATCCGCTCCGTTTAAGATAAAGTTTGGCACAAATTATCTCAGCTTGCGGCGCTTTACAAGATCGACCGGGGATAGACATGGGCTTTGTGGATTTGCACACGCACAGCAACAAATCGGACGGCGGCGATTCCCCTGCCGCGCTTGTGGCTCTGGCGGCCCGGCTGTCCCTGGACGCCCTGGCGCTTACGGACCACGATACCGTGGCCGGCCTTGACGAGGCTTTCACAGCCGGGCTGGAGCTTGGCGTGGAGGTGATCCGGGGGTGCGAGCTGGCCGTGCGTTCCGAGTACGGCGAAGTCCACCTGCTGGGCCTTTGGCTGCCGGAGCGGCCGAAGCGCCTCATGGCCGCCCTGGAGACGGTGCGGCAAAAGCGGCACGCGCGCAATCAGGCCATACTCGGGCGGCTGAAAAACCTGGGTGTGGACTTGGATTATGAAGAATTGCGGGATTTTGCCGGCGGTCCTTCCGTGGGCCGGCCGCATCTGGCCAATTTTTTGCTGCGCAAGGGCTACGTAAGTTCCTATAAAGACGCCTTCATCCGTTACCTGGGGGCTGGCGCTCCGGCCTATGTGCCCCGCTCCGTGCTGAACCCGGAAGAAGGCATGGAACTGTTCACGGCGGAAGGCGCAAGCGTGGTTCTGGCCCATCCCATGCTCATAAAAGCCCCCCTGCCCTGGCTTGACGTATTGGCCGCGCGCCTTAAAGGCCTTGGGCTGTGCGCCGTGGAAGCCTACCACAGCGAGCACGGGCCGGAAGAGACCAAAACGGCCGAAGACCTGGCCGCCCGGCACGGGTTGCTGCTGTCCGGCGGATCAGACTACCACGGAGCCGGCAAGCCGGCCATAAAGCTCGGGCAGGGGCACGGCTTTTTGCGCGTTCCCAGCTCTATTCTGGACAAACTTAAAGCTGACCGGCGCGCTAAAAATTTGCCTGTTTAAGCGAACCCGCGTTTATCAGCCCTTGTCGTTTTCATCGTTAGGGGTATACTTCCCGGCGAAAGGAACGCGCGCCATGGCTGAACGGGCTGGATTACCGCATCAATCCCCGACAAAAGAATCCGGGCGGAACGGCGACTCCAGGCGGGGCGCTGTCGCCGCCGCGCTCTGTTTCGTCTGGTGGGGCATTGTGCCGCTCTATTGGTACGCCTTGCGGCAGGCCCCCCTGGCCGAGGTGATCGCTCACCGTTGCGTCTGGTCCTTTGTCCTGGTTCTGCCGGTTCTCTGGCTGTCCGGCCGGATGGAAGAAGTGCGCGCGGCCATGTCCGGCCGCAGTCTGGCCTTGCTGTGCTGTTCGGCGGGCATCCTCACAGTCAACTGGGGGATCTTCGTCGGCGGGGTGGCTGCCGGGCACGCGCTGGAAATAAGCCTGGGCAATTTCATTCTGCCGCTGTTCAACGTTCTGCTGGGGGTAATGGTGTTCCGGGACAAGCCCCGGCCCCTGCAATGGCTGGCTGTGGCTATCGCGGGCGTGGGCGTGGCCGTGCAGGTGTTGAGCCTGGGCAAATTCCCCTGGCTGGCCGTGGGGCTGGCCGCGACTTTTTCCTGTTACGGCTGCCTGCGCAAGCTGGTGCGCGTGGAAGCCCTGCCGGGATTGCTGGTGGAAAACATCGTGTTGTTTTTGCCCGCCCTGGCTGTTGCGGGCTGGTTTCTGCACACCGGACAAAGTATTCTGCGCGGCGATGAAACGCTGTATTACCTGCCGCTGCTCATGGGCGCGGGCGCGCTGACTTCCGGCCCCTTTGCCCTTTACGCTTACGGGGTGCGCCATATCAGCCTGATTACTCTGGGGCTTCTGAGTTACCTTGTGCCCACCGGCAACTTCATCCTGGCGATCTTTGTTTTTAATGAACCGTTCACCAGGGGGCACGGCGTCACTTTTGCTTTGATCTGGGCGGCCATAGCCGTGTACACCGCCGACTCCCTGCGAGCCTTAAAAACATCCTCCGGTACGGCCCCCGCGCAGCAGGCGCAATAAACGCCAGAAATCGAATTTTTTAAGCTGAAGCACACATAATGGCGGCAAAAAACATCATCTTACATATGCCTCCCGCCGGGCCGGCCGGAAAAAAGGAAAGCTCCATCGGATATTTTGCCGTTGTGGGCTGCTTTACCTGGTGGGGCGTTGTGCCGCTGTACTGGCACTTGCTGCGCCACGCGCCGCTGATTGAAGTGATAGCCTACCGCTGCATCTGGTCCCTTGTTCTGTCCCTGCCCATTCTCTGCCTGACCGGACGCCTGAATGAACTGCGCGCCGCCCTGGCCGGCCGCAATCTGGCCATACTCTGCTTTTCAGCCCTGAGCCTGACCACGAACTGGTCCATGTTCATCTGGAGCATCCATTCCGGGCAAGTGCTGGAAATGAGCCTGGGCAACTTCCTCGGACCGCTGTTCAGCATTCTGGCGGGGGTGCTGATCTTCAAGGACCAGCCCAGACCACTGCAATGGTTCGGCATATTCCTGGCCATCGTCGCCGTGCTCAGCCAGGTGCTGACCTTGGGGCGCTTCCCCTGGCTGGCCGTGGGCATGGCCGCCACCTCCTCCCTGTATGCTTGCCTGCGCAAAATCGTGCGGGTGGAATCTCTGCCGGGCCTGGTGGTGGAAAATATCATTGTTCTGCTCCCCACAACGCTTATCGCCGTCTGGTTTTGGCAAACCGGGCAAAGCGCCATGCAGCGGGACGCGGCATGCTACTTTTTCCTCTACATGGGGGCGGGGTTCATAACTTCCGTGCCCATGACCCTTTACGCTTACGGCATCCGGCATACCAGCCTGGTCACCCTGGGAATCCTGCACTACATTGTGCCCACGCTTTCCTTCATTATAGCCCTGTGTTTTTTCCAGGAACCCTTCACGTCCGGCCACGCGTTGACTTTTGGGCTGATCTGGACAGCCGTGCTTCTGTATGTCTTTGACTCCCTGCGCACCTGGCGGGCCATGAAAAAAACCAAAAAATAAACGGTCCGGCATGTCGCCTTGCAATGTTGAAGAGCCCGATTATAATGTGCCGGACATGCAAATCAGCCTTGCTGTTGCTTATCTTCTGGGCTCTCTGCTTTGCGTCGCGGTCAGTTGCGCCATGCTTAAGACGGTGGCGATGAAATGACGGCGGGATTATAATAAATATTTTTTGGATATTGCCATGCTGAAATTGTTTTTCCAAAGTCTGCCGTTTAACAAAGCCCACGTGGCCCTGGCTCTGGAGGCCGGGGTGGACGCCCTGATCGTGCCGGAAGACAAAATAGCCTTTGCCGCCTCCCTGGCCCGGGGAGAAGTTTTCGGTCCGGGCGCGTTCAGGGAACTGACCCTACGCTCCAAGTCCGACGAGCTTGTGGCCGCGCAAAGCCTGGAAAACGGGGAACAGGTGATTTTGCGGCGCGGCTGGGAAGTCATTCCCGTGGAAAATCTGCTGGCCCTGCCTGGTAAAAAAAACGGCGCCATGCTTATTCTGGAAGCTGCCGGCCTGGCGGAAGCCGGGCTGGCCCTTGGCATTCTTGAGCGCGGCGCGGACGGCCTGCTTATGGACCGGCGCGCCCTGGATCAACTGCCGGGCATTGTGGAGCTGGCCAAATACAGCCCCGGACGTCTGGACTTACGCGTCGCCCTGATTACGGAAGTCCGCCCCGCTGGCCTGGGGCACCGGGTCTGCGTGGACACCACGTCCCTGCTCCGGCCAGGCCAGGGCATGCTGGTGGGCAACTCCGCGGCCTTCACCTTTCTGGTGCAGGCGGAGTGCGAATCCAACGAATACGTGGCCTCCAGGCCTTTTCGCGTCAACGCCGGGGCGGTGCACGCCTACGCGCTGATGCCCGGTGACCGGACCAGCTATCTGGTGGAATTGAAGGCAGGGGATGAGGCGCTCATGGCGGACAGCGAAGGCCGGCTGACCCTGGCCGCGATTGGCCGGGTAAAAGTGGAACGGCGGCCCATGCTGCTTGTCCGGGCAAGAACGGAAAACGGCCTGGAAGGCGCGGTTTTTTTGCAGAACGCGGAAACCATCCGCCTGGTGCGGCCCGGCGGCGCGTCCGTCAGCGTGGTCGAACTCAAGGAAGGCGATGCCGTGCTCTGCCGCCCGGACTCGGCAGGGCGGCATTTCGGGATGCGCATAAGCGAGGACATCAAGGAAGGATGATATGGAAACCCTGAAGGAGTTGCGGGAAAAAATAGACGTCCTGGACGCCAGAATCGTGGACTTGCTGAATCAGCGGGCCGCCTTGAGCCTGGCTGTGGGGGAGGTTAAAAAAAAACTGCCCGGCTCTGTTTTTATGCCGGGGCGCGAACGCATGCTCCTGGACGGTCTTGCGGCCATAAACCCCGGACCGCTCAAGCCGGAACAGCTTAAGGCCGTGTACCGGCAGATTCTTTCCGCCTCTCGCGCTTTGCAGCGCCGGGAAAAAACAGGCTACCTCGGGCCGGAAGGCACATTTACCCATCTGGGGGCCGTGCAATTTATGGGCGAAAGTTTCGACCTGATTCCCTACAAAACCACCAAAGCCATATTCGCCGCGGTGGAAAGCGGGGAATGCGATCAAGCCGTGGTTCCGCTGGAAAATTCGCTCCGGGGCGGCATAGGCCAAACCATGGATTTGTTCACGCGTCACCCGCTGTTCATCAGAGCGGAATTTTTCCTGCGCGTCAGCTTAAGCCTGCTCAGCAAAGAAAAATCCTTGGCCGCAATCACCCGCATTTACGCCCACACTCATCCTCTGGCCCAGTGCGCGCACTGGCTGGCCCTAAACCTGCCAAACGCCCGGCTGATCCCGGTGGAAAGCACGGCTGTGGCAGTGAGCAAGGCCACGCTGGACCCGGCGGCAGCGGCGGTGGCCCCGGACACGCTCGCGAATGGCCTGGATTTGATTATCCTGGCCAAAGGCTTGGAAGAACTGCCGGATAACTGGACCAGATTCGTGGTGATCGGCCGCGCCCAGGCGGATCGGCCCGGACCGGATAAAAGCTCCCTTCTGTTCAGCGTGCCGGATGCTCCGGGCAGCCTGACGGCCGCTCTGGGCGTCCTGGCCGGGGCGCAAGTGGACTTAATCAAGCTGGAATGCCGCACCACCACGGCGGACAGCCGGAAATACCCGTTTTTTGCGGATCTGGCCCGCGATCTGGGCAGCCCGGAACACAGCGGCCTGCTGGAAAAATTCAAAAGCGCCTGCGCGGCGTTCAAGTTTCTGGGAGGGTACCCGGCCGGCGACAAGCTGATTTAGAACTGCCGATTACCTTTTATAGCCTTGGGCCAAAAGTGGCCTGCCCATTTTTTGCGCAAACCCCGGCAATAAAAATTCCACTGGAAATATTCATCAATAAGGCTATCCTGCGGGGAAAATCTGTATAATAGAAAGTTTTCAATATAACCCAAAGGCGTTTTTTTATTCGCGCGGACCCCAAAAAAATTTTTAAGGAGCTGGTAATGAAAATCGGATGCCCCAAAGAGATCAAAAACAACGAAAACCGTATCGGCCTCACGCCAAACGCCGCCCACGCCTATGTTGCCGCCGGGCATGAGGTCTACATCGAATCAGGGGCCGGCCTGGGTTCCGCCCTGCCGGACGAGGAATACATAGCCGCCGGAGCCAGAATCCTGCCGGACGCCGCCGCCGTCTGGGCCAAAGCGGATATGATCGTCAAGGTCAAGGAGCCGCTGGAGCCGGAATACAATCTGATGCGCCAGGGCCAGCTCGTGTATACTTATTTTCACTTCGCCGCGGACGAAAACCTGACCAAAGCCTGCCTGGGGCGGCAGATTATTGCCGTGGCCTATGAAACCGTGCAGGAAGGCCGCGCCCTGCCGCTGCTAAAACCCATGAGCGAAGTGGCCGGCCGCATGGCCGCTCTGATGGGCGCTTTTTACCTGGGCAAAACCCATGGCGGGCGCGGCCTGCTGCCCATGGGCGTGCCGGGCGTTGCCCCGGCCGTGGTTTCCGTGCTGGGCGGCGGCGTGGTCGGAGCCAACGCGGCCCGTATTGCCGCCGGCCTGGGCTGCCGGGTGTTCATTCTGGACGTCAACCTGAACCGCCTGGAATACCTGAATGAAATCCTGCCTACCAACGTGACCACCCTGTACAGCGACCCGGTCAACCTGTTGAACTGCCTGAAAACCTCAGATGTCGTAATAGGCTCGGTACTTATTCCAGGCGCCAAAGCGCCCAGAATGGTCCGGCGCGAGCACCTTAAACTCATGCAGCCTGGCGCGGTGCTGGTGGACGTGGCCATTGACCAGGGCGGCTGCTTCGAGACTTCCAAACCCACCACCCACGCGGATCCCATCTACATTGTGGACGGCATAGTGCACTACTGCGTGGCCAATATGCCGGGCGCCTACGCGCGGACCTCCACCTTTGCCCTGAACAACGCCACCCTGCGCTACGGACTGATGCTGGCGGGCCAGGGCGCGGAAAACGCCTGCAAAAACAACGAGGCCCTCAAACTGGGCCTGAACATGTACAAAGGCGCCATCACCTACAAACCCGTGGCCGACGCCTTTGACATGCAGTCCATTTACAAGCCTGTGGACAGCGTTTTATAGAACCCTCGGGGGGGGCTCCACGTCTTTATTCCGCGATTACGGCGGCATGGATGCAAAATTAGCAAGCCCATTTTGCATCCATGCGCCCCCAGGTGCTATCGTGCCTGCTGCGCGGCCCAGGGAATTACGACCGCTTGCAACCAGCAACGGGCCGTGCTAATAATTTAAAGGAAATCAATATGATAAGCAGAGAGCAGGCGTTTGATTTGTTAAAGGCCCAGGGACCGGACGCGTATTTGTTGCAGCATTCGCAGGCCTCGGAAGCCATTATGCGCGCTTTAGCCGAGCATTTCGGGGAAGACGCGGATTTTTGGGGCATAACCGGATTGTTGCACGATCTGGATTTTCCGCACACCAAGGACGACATGGCCGAGCATGGGCTGAAAGCGGCGGAGATCGCTCCGGATTTGCCGGCGGACATGCTTTACGCCATTGCGGCGCATAATTCGGAAAGCACCGGCAAGGAACCAAAATCCAGATTGGATAAAGCCCTGCGCTGCGCGGAAAGCGTGACCGGTCTGGTCAGCGCGGCCGCCCTGGTCCGGCCGGACGGCATGGCGGGCATGCAGGCCTCCAGCCTGAAAAAGAAAATGAAGGACAAAAGCTTTGCCGCGGCCGTAAACAGGGAGCGCATCCGGGAGTGCGAACGGGTGGACCTGGAACTGGGACAGTTTCTGGATATCGCCATAAAGGCGATGACACCATCTTAATATTTGCCTGGGGGCATGATGGCACAATTCGGACGCGCTTTTTTCATCGCTCTGGCGCTTCTTTTTTGGGGCGCCGGCTTCTCTGGGGAAGAAGGCCGGGCTTGGGCGGAGCCGCCTTCTGAAACGCCGGTGGATTCCAAGGAAGAATCCCTGGCTGAGGCGGAGATGCCGGAAGCCTGGCGTCCCCTGGCGGAACGCCTGGAGGCGGATGGTTTTGCGCGGGCCTGGCTGGAATCCGTTTTTTCGCGGCCCGAGTTGCGTTACACGCCCCTGTACATGGGCTGGAAGGTCCGTGAGCTTCTGGGCCAGGCCGGGCGCGGGGTATCCTTGGCAATAGGTCCGGAAGACGGAGCTTTCAGCCCGCCGGACTATCGTTCCCTGCTGGGCAGCATGAGCGCGGCCTCCTGCCGGAATTTTCTGGCCAAAAACCGCCGCCTCTTTGACGGAGCCTACAAACGCTACAAAGTCCCGCCCGCTTTTGTGCTGGCTGTTCTGCTGGCGGAAACCGGCGTGGGCGGCAACCTGGGAGAGCGGCCGGCCATGGAGGCCCTGGCTGGCCTGGCGTTATGCGACACCCTGGACAAAGCCCGGCCGGCCCTGCGGGATTTGAAGCTATCCCCGGTTCAGGAGGCGGAACTGCAAAGCGTTGTGGCGGAAAAATCCGCCTGGGCTTACGGGGAGCTGGCAGCCCTGCTGCGCTACGCGCAAAAGCTGGGGCAAAACCCGGCGGAAATCCCCGGCTCCATTTACGGGGCAATAGGACTGTGCCAGTTTATGCCGAGCAATATTGAGGCCTACGGGGTGGACGCGGATGGAGACGGCCTGGCGAACGTATTCAAGCTGGGTGACGCCGTGTACAGCGTGGCCCGCTATCTGGCGGAGCACGGCTGGCGGAAAGCCCAGACCGACAAAGCCAGGCTGGCGGTCCTGCGCTCTTACAACCACTCCGACGAGTACGCGGCGCTGGTTTACGGCACGGCCATGCAGATTATCGCCCCCCTGCGGCTTGGGGGCAAGAGCAAGGACGGCTCGCCGCTGTCCGTATCCAGCCAGGCGGTCAAAGACCATATGCCGCCCCAAAATTCCAAAATCCCCCCGCTCAAGCTGGGCTCTTACCAGGACGTTAAGTAATTCAGAAAGAAAGCCGATATGGCTTTTGAGGGCATATGTTTTGCATAAAAGCCCGAAGCGGGAAATTTTATCCCGCCAGCTTTATGGTATTTCAATTTTGAAATGCCATGCCAGGAAGGCGTTGTCTCGCCCTGGCCATCGCGCGGGCGCAGGCGACATTTGTTTCGCCGTTAAGCGCCGGAGCGAGCGTATTAAAGTTAATGTTCCCCCGGAGGACCAATGCGCAAAAAATACATTCCGCCGCTTCTGGCTGCGCTTCTGGCGGCTATGCCGGCTCAGGCCGAAAGCGTCAAAAGCAACATAGAGCCAGCCTATGCGGCCTGCATGGCCCAGTGCAACGATCCAGGCCGCCTGGCCAAGCTTACCCAGGAGGGCTGCCTGAAGTCCTGCGCGGAACTGCGGCGGGAGTTCGCCGGCAAAAGTTATTATTCCATGGAGTCCTGCCTGGATGCCGCTGAAAAAACGGAGTTGGATCGGGATCTGCTGCTGGAGGAACACGACGAATGGTGCGCGGAACAATGGGATCACCTATATAAGAGAAAAGGCTGCCGGGATGCGGCCACGGCGTTCTACAGCCACATCACCCCGGCGGAATTCTGCGGCGACTATACACGAAGCCGGGCCAGTTCCACGCCCCTGAGCCCGCCTCAAAGCCAGGCCGAGCCCCTGCCGCCGACCATGGCTTACGGTGGCGCTCCGGGCCCTTATGCGCCGCCCGCGCCTTCCATGCCAGGCCAAGGCCTGGGGCGGCCGATCCAGGACACGCCCAAGTACCAGACCGGCAAACCCAAGGCCGCCTCCGGCGCAAAGCCCGCCCCGACAACCGCCAAGGCGACTCCCAAGGCCGCCCCCGCTCCGGCCAAAGCGCCGGTCCAACCAGGCGCCGCTAACAAGACAGCCGCACAGGCCACGCCCACGGTGAACGCTGAAAACGCAACAAGCGGCCAGGCGGCTTCCGCTCCGGCCGGGGTGGCCGCAACCGCCCCACTGCCGGATTCCAAGGCAAAAGCCGTGCCCCTGCCCGCTCCCACCGGCCAAACGCCGGACCTGCCGGCCAGCCCCGTGCGGGACGCGGCCCCGAACGAACCTTTGTTCCTGCCAGAACCAGAGACGGAACCCGCGCCGGCACAGACACCGCCGGCCGCCGCCCGGGAAGCCGCGACGCCTCCGGCCTCCGGATGCCCCCCCGTTCCCAAGGCGGAAAAGCCTATAACGGCCCCTGGCCAGAATCCACCTGTACCCGCCGGCTCCGGCTCCACGGTTGCTCCGGCTTCTCCCGCGCCTGCTCCGGAATCCATGGAGCCGGCTGTTCCCCCGCAGCCTTCCCCTTCCGGCGCGGCCGGCATGGCCATCCCCGCGTCCGGCGGGCCGGCGGTAATGTTGCCGCCTTTGGAATTCAGTTCCCCAACGGAAAGCGCGAGCAATACCATCACAACCGGTCCGCTTACGGAACCGGAAACCCCCGATCTTAACACCGGCCAAAAAGAAGCGTCGCCTCCGGTCCCAAGCTTATCCAGAAATACGACAAACTTGCCCCCGCCCCTCGGTGACGCGCCCATGGCGGAGACTCCGGCGGGCGCCGGACCGGGCATTGCACCGCAGTTGGCGCCCCCGCACAGATGATTCAGGGCAAATAAATATTTTCAATGTCAATTCGCCCTAGTCTTTTTGCAACCTGCGGTGCAGGGCGAAGCGGGACAGCCCCAGGTATGCCGCGGCTTTGCTTTTGTTGCCGCTGAATTTTTGCAAGGCTTTGTGGATGATTACGTCGTAGAGCGCCTCCAGATCCAGGTGTTCCTCGGGCAGGCGCAGGGAATTCGGGTCTCCCAGATCCTGAAGGGGGCCGGGCTGGAACTGGGCTTGGGACGGCGCGGATGTCTTCGGGGACTCTTCCGTGAGCAGGAAGTCCAGATGCTCCGTCTTCAGGGGATCGCCTTCGTTTAAGAGCACGGCCCGGTCCAGTGCGTTTTCCATGTCCCGCACGTTGCCGGGCCAGGAATAGTTTTGCAGAAGCGTGGCCGCGTCTTCGGAAATGAAGGCGAAGCTTTTTCTTTTGCGTTCCGCCTCGCGGCGCAGGAAAAAGTCTGCCAGGGGCAGGATGTCTTCCTGGCGCTCGCGCAGCGGCGGGATGATCATGTGGCCAACGCGCATGCGGTGGTAAAGATCCCGCCGGAATTGGCCGGACTCCACCATGGCGTTCAGGTTGCGGTTGCCGGCGCAAATGACCCTGGCTTTGAATTCCCGGCGCTTCACTCCGCCCAGGCGGTAAAAGGCGCGTTCTTCAAGCACCCGTAAAAGCTTGGGCTGAAGGCTCAGGGGCATTTCCGCCACCTCGTCCAAAAACAAAGTGCCGCCGGCGGCCAACTCCAGCTTGCCTTGGGCGCCGCCTGCCCGGCTGCCGGTATAAGCACCGGCCTCATGGCCGAACAGCTCGCTTTCAAAGAGCTCGTGCGGTATGGCCGCGCAGTTCAGGGCCACAAAAGGGGCATCAGTCGCGCCTTCGCCAAAATGGATCAGTCTGGCCAGAACTTCCTTGCCGGTGCCGGTTTCACCCTCCAGCAGAACCGGCACCTGCGGATCGCTGTGGAAAATGAGCGCTTCACGCATGAGCCGGCGCATGACCGGGGCTTCGGTAACCACCTGGCCTATGCCTACCACGTTGCGTAACTGCCGCCTGGCCAGATCCAGCCTTTGCATCAATTCCTGGGCTGCTTCCTCAACCTTGTCGGCCAGGTTCTTCTTAAGATCCAGGTTCTCCAGGCGCAGGGACTGGTGCTCGGCGCAACGATCCACCATCACGGCCAGTTCGCGCGCGTTGATGGGTTTGTTCAGATAATCGTAGGCTCCCTTGCGCAGAGCTTCCACGGCTGTTTCCATGTCCGCGTGGCCCGTTATAAGCACCACATCGCAGGCTTTGGTGGCCTCGTCGGACTTCAACGTGCTCAGAAGCTCCAGGCCGCTCAGTCCGGGCATGCGGATATCCGTTATGATCAAGGGGAAAAACGCATCCCTGGCCGCTTTAAGAGCTTGCAAAGGATTATCCATAGCCAGGGGCTCATGCCCCAGATCGCTCAGGAGCAGGCTGAGGCTTTGCAGACTGCCCTGATTGTCATCAACCACCAATATACGCATCATCCACCTGCCTGTTCCAGATGCATCGCGAGCACAGCGCCGCCCAGAGGCTCCGCTCTTGGCGTAATGCTTATCTGGCCGCCCCAGGAGCTAACAAAAGCATGCGCTATGGACAAACCCAGCCCCATGCCCTTATGGGGTTCCCGCGTGCTGAAAAACGGATCAAAGGCCTTGGATTCCAAGCCCTGCATGCCCGGACCGGAATCCGCCACCTTAACCAGAATTTGCCCGGCTTCCTCCAGGGCGGCGGCAACGCGGATCACCCTCCGGCCCTTGGGGCGGGCCTCCACAGCGTGCGCGGCGTTGTTGAGCAAATTGATCAAAACCTGCTCCAACTGGACAGTCACAGCCCGAACCGGAGGCAGG
>JAVBSC010000119.1:0-37113 GCA_031547305.1 Desulfovibrionaceae bacterium | reverse complement strand
AGATTACGAACTTGATCTTCAGTCGCCGACCAGGGCAGGTTCCCCACATAAATAGACTTGCTCACAAAAAACCTCGTTGATTAGTTTAAAAAATTTTGCACATGACGTTTGCATCCATATGCAAAACAATTGCGCACTTTACGAATGCCTATAATCACTCTTCGTAATATATGCAAGAAAATAATTTATTTGAGCCTCCGCTTGCGCGTCTCCGTCCTATCTCCGCGCCTCAATGGACAGGCTGACAACGTAATCCGCCATTTCCCCGCCTTCCGGCAAGGTCCCGGCGATTCGCTTGTACAAGGGGTCGTTCCAGTCCCGCATGTTCCGCACATAGTCGGGCTTGGGCGTCAGGACGATGGAGGTGAAGCCGGTTTTTTCCAGCATGGCCATGGTTTCTTCCACCAGGACCGCCCCGGCCACGCACCCCACCAGGGCGGCGGCCATCTGCCGGATGTTATCGGGCAGCGGCCTCAACAGGGCCAGATCGGAAACGGATACTTTGCCGCCCGGCTTCAGGACGCGAAAGATTTCCCGCCAGACCTGAGGCTTGTCCGGAGAAAGATTAATGACGCAGTTGGACAGCACCACGTCAATGCTGGCGTCCGGCACGGGCAGGTACTCAATCTCGCCCAGGCGGAACTCCACGTTGTCCAGACCGGTGCGTTGCCGGTACTGCTCGATGTTCCCGCGAGCCCGGGCCAGCATTTCCGGGGTCATATCCACGCCGATGACCCGTCCGGAGGATTTGACCTTTTCCCCAGCCTGGAACACGTCAAAACCGCCGCCGCTGCCCAGGTCCAGGACAATCTGGCCTTCTTGCAAGGCCGCGACGGCCACGGGGTTGCCGCAGGAAAGCCCCATGTTCGCGCCAGCCGGAAGATTGGCCAGGCTTTGCGCGTCGTAGCCCATTGCTTGCGCCAGCCGGGCCGGGTCGGCCTGGCCGCTGCGCTGGCCGGAACAACAACAAGAACCCCGCCCGGCGGCAATGGCCGCGTAACCGGCCCGCACGGTTTCTCTGACTTGTTCGTTGGATTTGTCGCTCATAAACATATTCTCCACGTTAGGGTTTTTCATTTTCACAACAGGGCGGCAGAAATTCCGGCGCAATCCCGCTGGCCGCCCGGTACGCCCGGCATTGCTCCGGATTGCCGGAACAGCACTCGGCCGTCAGAAAGGCGATGGTTTCCAGCATCAGGGGGATGTTGGCCCTGTACCGCGTGTTGCGGCCTTCGCGCTCCAGGCCGGCCAGCCCGCTGTGGACAATGGTTTTCAGATGAAAAGAAAGATTGGTCTTGGGGATGTCCAGCATCCGGGCGATTTCTCCGGCCACCAGACCGTCCGGCGCGTATTTGACCAGCAGCCGGAAGATGGCCAGCCGGGCCTCGGAAGTCAGAACTTCAAATATGGTGGCGGCGGTTTTTGTTTCCATTGTGCAATTATTCAACAATTATTGAATAATGTCAAGAACGCAAAAAAATCCGGCGTTGAGCCGCGCGGGCAAATCTGCTATCCTTCGACTTTACCGCAAGACGGCGGAAATCCTGCGTCCGCAAAATATATTATCCTAAAAATATAAATAGTTAAAAGATAGCCATGACCGACTTCACCCATCTGCACTGCCACAGCGAGTACAGCCTGCTGGACGGGGCCATTCGCCTGAAGGATCTGTGCAAGCGAGCCAAAGACTACGGCATGAGCCACGTGGCCGTGACCGACCACGGCAACATGTACGCCGCCCTGCCCTTTTACCTGGAAGCCAGGGAATTCGGCCTGAAGCCGATTCTGGGCTGCGAGGTATACACCTGCCGCGACCACACGGACAAAACCAGCGACTTCGCCAAAGAGCGTTTTCACCTGGTGCTCCTGGCCCAAAACCTGGCCGGCTACCACAACCTGGTCAAGCTGGTCTCCCAGGCCGCCTTGTACGGCTTCCATTACCGGCCAAGGGTGGATAAAACCCTGCTGCGCAAGTACTCCGAAGGCGTCATCGCCTTGTCAGCCTGTCTGGCCGGGGAAGTTCCCCGCGCCCTGCAACGCTTCGGCATGGACGAGGCCTTAAAAGTAGCCAAAGAATACGCGGACATCTACCCGGAACGTTTCTTTTTGGAATTGCAGGAAAACGGTCTGGCGGAGCAAAAAACGGTCAACGCCGGGCTTTTGGAAATAGCGGATAAAACCGGCCTGCCCCTGGTGGCCACCAACGACTGCCACTATCTGGACAAAACCGACGTGGAGGCCCACGACATTCTCCTGTGCATCCAGACCCAGAGCCAGGTGGACGATCCCAAGCGCATGCGCTTTGAGACCAAAGAGCTGTACTACAAATCGCCGGAGGAAATGGAAAAGGATTTCGCCCGGCACCCGGAAGCCCTGGCCAACACCATGCGCATTGCGGAAATGTGCGAGGATTACAACTTCAACCTCAAGGACTACCATTTTCCTGTCTACAAGCTGCCGGAAGGCAAGACCATGGACGAGGAGTTCCGGGGGCTGGCCAGGGACGGCCTGGAGCGCCGCCTGGAAAAGCTGCCCTACCGGGTGGACGAAGAGGCTTACCGGCAACGCCTGGAATACGAACTGGACGTGATCTGCAAAATGGAGTTCCCGGCCTACTTCATGATCGTTCAGGACTTCATCAACTGGGCCAAGGACAACGGCATTCCCGTCGGACCGGGGCGCGGTTCGGCCGCCGGTTCCCTGGCCGCCTGGTCCCTCCGCATCACCAACCTGGACCCAATCCCGTACAACCTGCTGTTCGAGCGCTTTCTGAACATTGAGCGCATCAGCATGCCGGATATTGACGTGGACTTTTGCGAACGCAAGCGCCAGCAGGTCATCCAGTACGTGGCGGACCGCTACGGCGCGGACTCCGTAGCCCAGATCACCACATTCGGAAAAATGAAGGCCAAGGCCGTGGTGCGCGACGTGGGCCGCGCCCTGGGACTGACGTTTCAGGAAACCGACCGCATTGCCAAACTTATTCCGGAAGACCTGAAAATGACCGTGCAAAAGGCCATTGACCAGGAGCCGGATTTGCAGGCCCTGTACAAGGCTGACCCCAAAATAACCAAGCTCCTGGACGTTTCCCGCCGCCTGGAGGGCCTGTCGCGCCACGCCTCCACCCACGCGGCCGGGGTGGTTATTTCCGACCGCCCGATGATCGACTATTTGCCTGTCTACCGGGGAAAACGCGAGGAAGTGGTCACCCAGTTCCCCATGAAAATGGTGGAAAAAGTCGGCCTGGTCAAATTCGACTTTCTGGGTCTGCGCACCATGACCCTGATCCAGGACACCCTGGACAACATCAGCCTGCAGGGCCAGACCCCGCCGGACCTGGACACCCTGCCCCTGACCGACCCGGATACCTACAGGCTTTATGCCTCCGGCGACACGGACGGCATATTCCAGGTGGAAAGCTCCGGCATGCGCAAGTATCTGCGCATGCTCAAACCCTCGGTTTTTGAGGACATCATCGCCATGCTGGCCCTATACCGGCCCGGGCCCCTGGGATCCGGCATGGTGGACGAGTTCATCAAGCGCAAGCACGGCGAGGTCAAGGTCAGCTACCCTCTGCCCACGCTGCAGGACTGCCTTAAGGACACCTACGGAGTCATCGTCTACCAGGAGCAGGTCATGCAGATCGCCCAGATCGTGGCCGGCTACACACTGGGCGGCGCGGCCCTGCTGCGTCGGGCCATGGGCAAAAAAGACCCGGCGGCCATGGCCGCGGAGCGCGGCAAATTCGTGCACGGCGCGCAGGCCAACAACGTGCCGGAAAAAAAGGCCAACGAAATCTTCGACCTGATGGAAAAATTCGCGGAATACGGCTTCAACAAGTCGCACTCCGCCGCCTACGCGCTGATTTCCTACCACACCGCCTACCTGAAGGCGCACCACAAGGCTGAATTCATGGCCGCCCTGCTCACCTCCGAAATGGGCAACCAGGACAAGGTGCTCAAGTACGTGGCCGCCTGCAAGGATATGGCCGTGGAGGTGGAGCGCCCTTCCGTGCAGGAAAGCCGCCGGGAATTCACCGTGCGCAACGGCCGGATCATTTACGGCCTGGGCGGGGTGAAAAACGTGGGCGACGAAGCCATTCGCGAAATTGTGGACTCCCGCGCCAAGGACGGCCCCTTCCTTTCCATGCTGGACCTTTGCTGCCGGGTGAACATGCGCAAGGTCACCAAGCGGGTTCTGGAAAACCTGATCAAGGGCGGGGCCTTTGACTGCCTGGGGTGCACCAGGGCCGGCATGGCCGCCGCCCTGGACGCTGTGGTGGCAAAAGCTCAGAAAAAGAAAAAGGACCAGGATTCCAACCAGATGTCTCTGTTCACCCTGATGCCGGAACCGGCCCCGCAACTGCCGGGCATAGGCCTGGAGTGCCCGGAGCAGGCGGTACTGGAGTGGACCAACGACGTCAAGCTGGGCTTTGAAAAGGAAGCCCTGGGCTTTTACCTGACCAGCCACCCGCTCCAGCCATTCCGGCGGGAAATCGCCCGCCTGGAGCTGACCCCGCTGGAGGAATGCCGGGATCTGCCGGCCGGCGCGGAGCTTAAATGCGCCCTGCTGATCAACAGCGTCAAGGAATACATCACCAAAAAGGGCACGCGCATGGCTTTTTGCCAGGTCAGCGACCTGACCGCCTCCGGCGAGTGCACCTTTTTTCCGGAGCCTTACGCGGAATACCGCGACTTGCTGAACAGCGAGCAGCCCCTGCTGGTGCACTGCCGGATCAGCGCCCACGAAGGCGCGGCCTCCAGGCAGTTTGACGAGGCCGAGGACGAAGAGGAGCAACTGCGCGAGATCAAGCTGTTGGGAGAAAAAGTTCTGCCCCTGGCCAAGGCTTCGCAGGAAAGCGTGAACCCGCTGATCCTGGACCTGAAAAACGAGCAGCTCACCCCGGAGCGTCTGGAACAGCTTAAAAGCCTGCTGCTGAGCCACCCCGGCCAGGCCCCGGTGCAAGCCCGCCTGCGCCGCAAGGACATGTGGTGTCTGGTGGGATTCGGCCCGAGCTACGCGGTCCAGCCCGGCCCGGAGCTTAGCGCTGGTTTGGCTTTATGGAGCGAGGCTGTTTAAGGCCATAGCTATGCCGCCGCTGACCGGCCTGAACAGCGACTTGAGAAAAACGCGGCAAAACGCTAGAGCAATTTCACTTTGAAATTGCCCGGCAGACGCGAAGCGAATGCCCGCGAAGCGTGTAGTTTATCTTAAAAATTTCGCATTGTTATAAGCAAAACACTATACCGTTTGCGAGACTTGTATTGTTCAATTTCAAAGTTAAAATGTGCCAGCGCAAGGCGAATCTTATCACCGCCAGGGAGCTGTACGTGCCCATGCAGCGCACTGCCCTTGAGCATCCACTGGCCTAGCATAGTATGGATATGTTGAACTCCCCCATCTCCTACGCGGCGGCCACCCTGCCAATGCTCTGGCTGTTTCTGGGCCTGGGCGTGCTGCGCCTGAAGTCCCAGATTGTCTGCCCGGCCGGACTGGCTTTAAGCGTTCTCCTGGCCTGCGGCGTCTGGGGGCTTGCCCCGCGCCTGGCGGCGGAAGCCGTGCTGGACGGAACAATCTTCGCCCTTCTGCCCATCCTCTGGGTCATTGCCGCGGCCTTCTTCATGTACAACGTGGCCCAGCACACCGGGGCGGACAAACGCATCCGGGCGCTCCTGGGCGGCATTTCGCCGGACGCGCGCATCCAGGCCCTGATCATCGCCTGGGGCCTTGGCAGCTTCATGGAGGCCGTGGCCGGATTCGGCACCGCCGTGGTCATTCCCGCCGCCATGCTGATATCCCTGGGCTTTGCCCCCCTGCTGGCGGCCACGGTCAGTCTGCTTTCCAACACCATTGCCGTGGCCTTTGGCGTAGTGGGCATTCCCATGCAAACCCTGGCCTGGGTGACCGGGCTGGACGTCTTTACCCTGTCCGGCGCGGCCGTGGCCCAGTTGAGCCCTCTCACCGTTGCCGTGCCCTTTTTCATCGTCGGCTGCGTGGCACGCAGCTTTAAGGGCACGCTGGAAGTCTGGGCTCCCACCCTGGCGGCCGGGCTGGCCTTTGCCCTGGCCCAATTTTTGGTGGCCAGCCGGATCGGTCCGGAATTGGCCGCCGTGGCCGGGTCCATCTGCTCCACGGCCTGCGTGGCCGTAATCGTGCGCCTGCTCCCGCCCAAAACAGTCCGGCAAACGGACACGGCACGCAAAAAAAGCGCCCTGGAAGACGAGGCTCTTTCCGGCGCCCCCGGCCAGGCCAAAGCCTGGTCGCCCTATATTCTGCTCTTTTTTCTGGTGCTCTTCAGCAGCAAGCTCTTTCCGGACATCAACGCGCTGCTGGGGCAGGTAAAAAGCAGTCCGCACATTTACAGCGGGCCGGGGGGAAAACCGTTGGAAATCCCCTGGCTGCTCACCCCCGGCACCCTGGTTCTCAGCGCGGCCCTGGCCGGAGGCCTGTGGCAGGGCGCCAGGCCAGCCGCCCTGGCCGGCATCTACGGCGCGACCCTGCGCCGCCTGGCCGCCCCGGCTCTGACCATTGTCAGCATTGTCTGCATGGCCAAGGTGCTCAGCTACAGCGGCATGATGCTGCACCTTTCCGGCGGCCTGGCCCACGCGGCCGGCGCCGCCTACCCGGCCGCGGCCCCCTTTGTGGGAGCGCTGGGCTCATTTATTACCGGCAGCGACACCAGCTCGAACATCCTGTTCGGGGATTTGCAAAAACAGGTGGCTCTGCAACTGGGGCTGTCGCCGGTCTGGATAGCCGCGTCCAACACCAGCGGAGCATGCATAGGCAAATTGATCTCGCCGCAGAACATCGCCCTGGCCGCAACAGCCGCCGGCCTGGCCGGCAGGGAAGGCAAGCTTCTGGCCCTGGGGCTGGCCTACGCCCTGCCTTTTTTACTGTTTTTGAGCGCCCTGGTCTTCGCTTTTGCCTGAAGCTTAATCAAAATCATCCCCTCTGGCGTACCGGAGGAACTCTTTTACATCCAGCACCTTGGCCTGTTTACGGGTAAAAGCGCTCAAAACGTTCAGGTTTTCCAGTTCCTTGAGCGCCTTGTAAAGAGTTATGCGGTGAACGCCTAAAAGACTGGCCAGTTCAAGCTGGGTCAACGGAGAGCGCAGCATCGGTTCCCGCGCGTCAAGACTTTCCCGCCCGTTGGCCAGAAGCAGAAATTTACAGATGCGGTGCGGCAGGCTGGTCAAGGCCAGATCCGCAACCTGGTTGCTGAACATGTTCACCTTCTGGGCCAGGGTGCGCAGCAGGGAGTGCATCAGGGCCGGGCGATACGGCAGGATCACGTTGAGCAGGCACTCCTTGGAAAATTCGCGCAGAACGGACTTTTTGCTGCATACAAATGAACTGAGCATCGGCACCTCGCTCAGAAGCGGCGACTCGCCGAAAAACGCCCCCTCCTCCACGCGCATGAGCAGTTTTTCCGTGCCGTCCAGCCCCACGCGCACCAGGCAGATCTGGCCTTTTTCAATAAAATAGAACTTATTGACCTCCTGCCCAGCCTCAATAACGACCTCCCCCTGGGAATACTCCCGGCGCGCGCCAAGGGAGAGCACCTCCCCCCACAGGGGATCCGCCGACTCAATGCGCCAGAATTCATTCATCAGCGGAGTTGGAATTTTACCAGAATCAGCCATAAAAGCTCCTCTGCCCGGATCTCCGGCACAGGCCGCGACCCGGAATTTAACTAAGCCCAAATACTCCAAACCCTGAGTTCATGGCAAGAACAAACAAAAACGGAGCGGTCGCCCACTCCGTCTTTATTGTTTTGCCAACCGCCGATGCTAGCAGGTTCGCAGCTCGCCAATGAACAGCTTCAGCTTCTGGAGCAGTTCTTTGGCCTGTTCCGGCTTTTCCGCGATAATGTTCTTAAGCTGGAAGGGATCCTTGCGGCGGTCGTACAACTCGTCGGAATCCGGAACGGACACCTCCGCGCCCGGCACGCAGGTCCACATTTCCTCTTTCATCTCCAGCTTGGCGGACTGCCTGCCGGCGTTGCCGCCCTTGCCGGAGCCGTCATAGAACAGGGCGTTCATTTCCGCCGTATTGTCAACGGACTTGAGCCAGTGCACAAAGCTGTGGTCTTCCGTGATGATGGACCAGGACATGCCGTAATACCCGGCAATGGCGAAGTCGCGCACTTTGTCCGTTTCGCCGCGCATAACCGGCAGAAGGCTCTGGCCGTGCAGTTCGTCCGTGCCGTAGGTTTTTATGCCCTCGTGCCCGGCTTCGCCCAGCTTGCCGTCGCCAAGAAGGCCGAAGGCGTCCAGGATGGTGGCCGGAACATCCACGTTCTGCACAAAAGACTTGATGCGCTTGTCTCCCTTAAGGCCGGGCACGCGGATGATCAGCGGGATGTGCACCAGTTCCTCGTAAGGCCAGGGCCGGCACTTGCGCATTATTCCATGGCCATGCTCGCCGTTGCCCATGGGCTGGCCGTGGTCCGAGGTGACGATAATCATGGTCTCGTCCAGCAGGCCCTGCTCGCGCAGGGAATCAATGAAACGGCCCACCCATTTGTCGGTCAAAGTCACTTTTTCCGCGTACAGGGCGCGAACATGCTCGCACTCTTCCTCGGTCATCACGCCTTCCACCTGGGACCAGGGGGCCAGAATCATCGGGTTGCCCTTATAGTCCGGGTTGTACGGGCAGGGCTTCTTTTCCCAGACCGAAGGCGGATCCCAGGGCTCGTGCGGATCAAATGAGTCGATCCAGAGCATGAACGGGCGGTTCTTATCGCGCTGTTTGCGCAGCCACAAATCGGCCTGGCGGCTGACCACGGCGATGTAGTTGTCCGCATCGGAACGCCAGTGCTGGCGCTGCTTCAGGTAGCACTCGGTTTCCCGCAGCAGGGACTTGCTGGAGTCGTCATATTCGCCGTCCGGTCCCTTGTGGAGCATTCCGGGCGAAAGATAGTCCTCGCCCTTGAAGGCCGGGTTAAGCCGCCGGCCGCTGAAGGTTTCGTGATCCAGCTCGTGCCCGCCGCAAAAGCGCACGTAGTCGAATCCGCGCGAATAAGCATACTTGGGCAGACGCATGGGCGGGGTATCGTAAACCAGGGCGGTCTGCACTTCGCGGCACCAGAGCATGTCGGTCAGGCTGGTATCGTCAATGGTCAGGGGCCGCCAGCCGCCGTTGCTCAGGGTAAAGCGGCCGGTCATCAAAGCCCGGCGCACCGGAATGGTGGGCAGGCCCTCGCTGTAAGCGTTTTCAAACAAAAAGCCTTCCCTGGCCAGGCTGTCCAGGTTGGGGGTCTTGACCGTTTTGTTGCCGTAGCAACCCAGGTAGTTGAACTGGAGCGTATCCAGCATGATGAACACGACGTTTTTGATTTTGCTCATATCTTGAAATCCTCAAGTCTGACTATAAACCGAAATCTTTTACCTGAAATAACCTAAGCCGCTTTTTTCCTGACGGAAGTCCCGTCCGTACGCCAGACGCCGAACCCGGTCAGGGCGCAGAGTATGGAGAAGACTGGCACCATCCAGTTCAGGAAGGCATAGGGCGCGAAGTCATAGGCGGACACGCCGAGCACGCCCATAATGTAAAAGGCGTGCACGCTCCAGGGGATCAGCGGGCAGCCGATGGTGCCGGCGTCCTCGCAGGTGCGGGAAAGCACCCTGGGGTGGATGTTAGCTTTTTTGAAGGGCTCCAGAAAAGCCCGTCCGGGCACGATGACCGCGAGCATCTGGCTGCCTGTGCCGAAGTTGATGATGTACGAAGCCACCAGGGTGGAAAACACCAGGCGTACCGCGCTTTTGGCGCCCTTGAGCATGGCGTCCAGGAGCACTTCCAGCACCCTGGCCCGCTCAAGAATGCCGCCAAAAGCCACACCGGAGCAGAGCAGCAGCACCGTGGGCATGATGCTCATCAGGCCGCCGCGCGAGAGCAGTACGTCCAACTGCTTGACCCCGGTTTCCGAAACGTAGCCGGTGGTGAGGATCTTGGCTATGCCGCCGGCCGGCACGCCCTCAAGCAAGGCTATGACCACCGCGCTGAGCAGGCAGACCAGCATGATCGGAAGCACCGGAAAACGCATGTAGGCCAGGACGATCATCAGGATCGGGGGAATGAAGGCCCAGAAGGACAGGGAGAACTTGGCCTCCAGCCCGCCCAGGATGGCGCCGAGGGATTCCACCGGCACGACCTGGCCCTTGACGTGCATGATGCCCACAATGGCGTAGAGCACGGCGGCCACCACAAATGCCGGCACTGTCGTCCACATCATGGAGCTGATGTGCTGGAACAGGGGCACTTCGCAAACCGAAGCGGTGATGTTGGTGGAATCGGACACCGGGGACATTTTATCGCCCAGGTAAGCGCCGGAAACGATCGCGCCAACGGTCATGGCCGGGGGGAAGCCCAGCGCCCCGCCCACGCCCAAAAGGGCCACGCCCAGAGTGCCCATGGTGCCGAAGGAGGTGCCGGTGGCCACGGAAGCCACGGAGCACAGCAGCAGGGAAGAAATCAAAAAGTGTTCCGGGGCGATCAGCTTAAGGCCCCAGTAAATAATGGCCGGAATGGTGCCGGAAGCCAGCCAGGCCCCTATGAGCATACCCACCATGGCCAGAATGGCTATGGCTATCTGGATGCGGCCCAGGGCCTCGAACATGCCCTCCTGCAACTCCTCCCATTTATAGCCGATGGCCAGGCACATAGCGCCGGCCAGGGCCACGGCCGCCAAAAGCGGCAGCACCGGCGGCCGTATGGCCAGGAACACCGTTCCGTACAAGATCAGGCTGACCGGCACGAACAGGGTCAGCAAAGCCCAGATCAGGCTGGGCTTCTTTCCTTCCGCCTTCATAGTCGCTCCTTAAAGCAATTTGATTTTTAGACGCCGCGCTCGTCGTTTTCGGCTGGCGAAGCCCGCCTGATTCTCGCGGGGCCGGACCACGCGCGGCATGGACCGGCTGGGCGCTTCAGGATTGAAATGCCCAAGAAACGATTGAACCTTGCCAAAACCGCCGCTCCAGAACCGACAGCCAAGCGCTGGTCTTGTGATTAAGCTCACTAAACGAAAAAAACAAATAACCCATGTTGTGTCCGCAACATGGATCATTTTTATAGGAATTAAAGCCCCGGGCCGCCGCCTGGCTTACTTCAATTTGTATCTGATGAAATCCTTGGCTGTTTTCACAACGTTCAGCTTTTTCAGAAGCGTCTTTTTCCTGTAGCGGACCAAATCTTGCAGATAAAAATCCGTAAGGCCGTCCACATCGTAAAACGGCTCAGCGTAATAGGCGGCCAGGTCGTTCTTTTGCCCGGAGCGGCATTGGACCGCCCTGTTTATGCAACGCTCCAGAATATCCGCCTGGTAAAGCAAGTCCACCGGTATGGCATAGCGCGTCAAGACCCAGGCCAGGCTTTTGCGCCGGCTGGCCGGCAGGCGCAGGGCCGCCGCCGCCTCCGCCTCCGCAAAGGAAAAAGACTGGGCGTAGCCGTTCAACTGGCTTTTGCCCAGCACAATGAGCGGCTTTTCCCAGAGCACGGCATGCAGCCCAACGGTTGAAGTCACCGTGGCCACGACATCCGCGTTAAAAAGAAATGTGTAGGAGGATATTTTGCGGGCGATGCGCTCGCCCCAATAAAAATTTTTGTATTTGCCGGAAAAATAGGCTATGGCGTCACCGCTCAAAGTGCTCAGCTTCGGGTGCGGGGCCACGATGAGCAGGAAATTTTCCGGCAGGCTTTCCAGGGCGTTCAGGACCAGATCGTACGGATCGTCAAAAGCCGAGCAGGAATTGAACGGGTAGTGGTTTGGCAAATCCAAGGCCAGGAGGACGGTTTTTCTAAAACCTTTTGTTATGGCGCCCAAAATGGCCTGCTGTCCGGAATCCGGCCTGGCCGCCGGCATATGGTGATCCTGTATGGCGGCAAGCAGTTTTTCCTCGGCCGCGCTCGGCGCGTACGCGGCGAGATTCTCCATACGCGGCAGGGAAGCCTGGTCGTACATGCCGGCCGGGTCCAGGTAAACGGTATGCGGGAAAGGCGGCTTGCGGAAGACGGCGGTTTCCGTGTGCAGCACGGCGATATCCGGGTAAAGTTCCTTCATGAAGGGCACGGAAGTGAACGATATGCACAAGTCGTATTTTTCCCGGCCCAGGAATTTGGCGTGCGCCTCCGCGACGCGGTGTAAAAAAACCGCGTCCCCGGCCTGATGGACTTTTATGGTGTATTCCAGGGCGTTTTTGGCCAGGGCCGGGATAATGGCTGAATGTGGGATGCGGATAATTTCGCAGTTTTTTATTTTGGACCGCGCGTAATCATAAAGCGTGTCTCCGACCGCGCAGGCGAAGCGATAGCGCCCGGCGCCGCTTTTGGAGAGCAGGTCCGCATACGCCCCCACCTTTTCAACCCAGGACGTCTTGTGTCTGGGTTCCTGCCGTTCCACCACGGGCAGCACGTAAAACAGTATGTTCATGATTTGTCTCTCAAACTCATTCTGACCAGGGCAGGGTTATGGTAAAGGCGGCCCCGCCTTCCGGTTGGTTGGCGGCTTCAATCCGGCCGCCCAGTTTTTCCATGATGCTGTGGCAGATGGCCAGGCCAAGACCGGTGCCCTCGCCTTGCTTCTTGGTGGAAAAAAACGGGTCGAACAGCCTGGGCAGCAAGTCCGCCGGTATTCCCGGACCGGAATCGCTGATGACAACGCGCAGCTCTCTGGCTTCCGGGTTGCCTGTGGTGGCCACGCGCACAACTCCGTCTTTTTCCGTGGCGTCTATGGCGTTGTCCACCACGTTCAGCACCACCTGCTGCAACTGGGCCACGTCAGTGGACAGCCTGGGGTCCGAAACGTCAAATTCGCGGATCAGTTTGATGCCCCGGCTGGCCGCCTCGCTATCCATAAAGCTGACCGCCTGCTCCACCAGGGTGTTCAGGGGCGCTTGCTCCCGCACCGGCTCCATGCGCCTGGCGAACCCGAGCATGCGGTGCGTGACGTTGCTGGCGCGGTCCACGTTCATTTCAATCTTTTTGGCCGCTTTGTCCATTTCCGCATGGTTTTTCATGGCGGCCTGGTCCTCGTCGCTGAGCAAATCCCGGATCCAGCCGGCGTTCTCCCGGATGAGCATAAGCGGATTATTCACCTCGTGAGCCACGCCGGCCGCCATTTTACCCAGGGAAGCCATTTTGCTGGACTGAAGGAGCGATGCGTCCAGTTGGGCCTTTTCGCGGTCCGCCAACATCAGCCGGCTAACGATGTGCCGGCTGGTCAGGTACGCGCCGGTCGCTATAATAAGCACTCCGGCCCCCAAAACGAGGAAAGCCACAATCCTGGTCTGGAACATGCGGTAAAAACTTTCATTCTCGTCCTCGGAAACCACCAGGAACCAGGGGGCGTTTTTGAGCGCGGCCACGGTCAGCAGCATGCTACGGCCGTCCATGGGCATTTCCTGGAAGAACACCGGCGCGCTCCTGTCCGGCAACTTGGGCTGGACGCGCAGGGGCATCATGATCTTGCCGGCGTAGCGGGAATCCGTCTGGAGCACGCAGTCGGAATTGATCAGAAAGGAATCGCCGTAACGTCCCAGGCGGCTGGCCCCGACCAGGGCGTTAAGGATGCCGGAATCCACAGTAGCCCGTAAAATCCAGGCGTGCCCCGCCTCGCGGCGCATAACCGCGATGATGATGTGCGGAGCCTTGCGGAAGCCCAAAAACACATCGCTCACGTATTCGCCGGTGAGCATGACGTCGCGGAACCAGGGCTCCTGCCGGTAGTTTATGCCAGCCAGATCGTACGGGCCAACGTAGGCCACGTGGGCGCCATCCTCGGAAAACACGCCCAGATCCATAAAAGACTTGGCCCCGGCCTGCATGCCGGCGAACAGAATACCCAGCTTGGCGCGGTCCGAGAGGTCCGCGTAAGAATAAGTATGAATAAAGGCTTTGAGCTGGGCCACGCGCTCGCCGATGAAAATGTCCACGGCCCGGCTTTTGTTTTCCGCGATGTTGGTAAGATCCCTGACGATCTGTTCCCGGTGCACAGTGGAAAAACGCTGGGGAATGAGCACGCCCAGGCCGATCAGCGGCAGCAGGGAAAACGCCATGATGATCAGGAAGAGTTTCTTGCGTAGCTGGTCATAATCCTGGGTTTGCGGCATAAACGCTCCGGCGGCAAGGTAGCGCGAACAAATTCACTGGGAGGCCCGGAAATAAGATAGCGCTAATCGTCAAGCATGTCACCTTGCCGAGCTTTCACCGCCCGTAAAGCTCCCGCATGTCCACCAGCATGGCCTTGCGCCGCGCCGCCAGGGCGGACTCGTCGCCCATGATCATGTCCAGTTGCCGGGTATGCATGGAGAGATACCCCACCACCCGCAAAGCGCGCTCGAATTGCGCGGACGGCCCGCGCTCCAGCCGGGCTGTCAGGGCGTCGCCTGAGATGTCCGTGGAAAAGCCGAACCCGTCCAGCAGACCGGCCACAAAGCGCACCCGGCGAATACGCCGCCCCTGGTCCGCCGCCCCGCCCTTGAACTGGAAGATAATAAAATTTTCCTTGTCCCGCTTGCCGGCCAGGCTGTCCATGGACAAGAAGTGAAAGCCGAAGCGGCAGCGCATGCCGCAAAAATGCCGGGAAATCATAAAGGTGTTGCGCTCCGCGTACCGCGTGTTTTGCGCGGCCGGGTCCAGACCGGGGTTGACCGAGGCCTCAAAAAGCACGGCCATAAAGCCCCTGGCGTCCACCTGCGGCGGGCCTTCCCAGGGCTTGTCCACAAAGCCATCCCAAAAGGCGCGCAGGGGCAGGCAGGCAATCTGGCCTATATCCACGCTAGGGCCGGGAATTTTGGTTTTGAAGCCGTCGTCCAGGTTGATCACCCAGAACTGTTTGGGAACTTCGCTGACCAGCTGCTTGGCAGGGGACTGGGCGGACTTGCGGGTAGTGCTGTATTCGTACATGGCCTGCACGGCGTGATCGTGGCAGTAGGTGATCAAATCCATAAAGGATTTGCAGTTGGCGGCGCGAAAATCCGGATGATCCGCGTCCGGCAGGGCCAAAGGCAGGGCCAGGCGGCCAAGCGCCCGGACCATTTCGTGCAAATGGCTGCCTTGTATCCAAAGCGGCGCGGGCGGATCGTCCGCCACATCCTCCAGATCCAGAACCAGGGGGATGGCCCCCTGGGGGGCCTCCAGGCGGACGCGTCCGGCCCGGCTCAGGGCTTCCGGCGCTTTAGGCTGTCCGAGCAGGGCCGGCCGGCCCAGACAGCGGGCCGCGGCCGCGAACGGGCCGTGGCCGGTGCCGTCACCGGCCACGGCCCCGGAAGCGAAGTGCAGCAAAAAAGACCAGCGCGGCGCGGCCTGGGGCAGGACCAGCACCCCGCCCAAAGGAAAATTCAGAGCGTCGCGCATGTTGCGCACCAGGTACGCCAGGCCCTCGGCCCGGCCGGGGTAAGTGACGATGCCGCCGGCCACCAGAGGCTCCGCCCTTTGCTCGCCATCCACGGCCTTCACCTCTGCGGGGCACGGCAAGGCAACGGCGGCCAGGGCGAAAAACCGCCCGTCCCTGGCAACAGCCCAATGGACCTCGTGCCTCTCTTCCAGAGGATACGCCCGCCTGAGGGCGTTCAAGCAGCGCCCGCCCGCTTCCGCCAGTCTGGCGGCCCATTGTTCAGGCAGATCGCAGGCGTCTTTTTGCCGTTCCGCCAAAGATTCCTCAAAACCGCGGCGCACATGCAGCGCCGGCAGGCCGTCCGGGTCAGCGAAACTGTTGTGCGCGCTGCCCAGAGCGAAATCGCGCGGCAAAAAGCTTACGCTCACGCACAGCGGCATGGCCCGATCCCGGATGCCCAGCTTCATGCGGTAGACAATGGATCTGGCCCGGTAAGCCGTGGAAAATGCCCCCACCACAGCCGTTTTTATATCCTGTGGCGTTACCGGAGTGTACAGATTCTGTTCCGGCAGCACCAGCGCGGCATGCTCCGGCAGCACCGCGTGCCCGCGAATGCGCACCGTCAGGCCGGGCCTGTCCCAGGCCGCGCCACGCTCCAATTGTTCCGCCAGTTCCGCCATGGCTTTGTCCACAGCCAGGCTGACTTCCAATGGCAGGGGAAAATTCAGGATGCGCTCCCTGATGATCGCCCCGGCCTCGCCGAAGCTTTCCGGATCGTCCTGGGAAATCTGGATCAGCCGGTCGATCTCGTCATGTAAATCCGCATCGTTGGTAAACAGCCACCAGGCGGCGGCCGTAAGCATGAACCCCGGCGGCAGAGCGCCCGGGAACTCCGCCTCCAGGCGCTCCAGGCGGCGCAGTTCAGGAGCCACCAGGCTTTTATGCTCTTCGCCGGCCCGGCCGAAGGGCAGGAGCAGCGGGCCTTTGGCCGGCAGCATGCCCTGGACGAACAGGCCGGACATGGCCTCACGCAGGGAAGTAAAAGGCTGATCCAGGCGGGAATACGCCCCGTTGGTCAGGGCGTTTAGCTGCATGACGCACTGCATGGCCGCCACAGTAAGCCTGGCCGTGCAGGTGCGCAAATACGGCATGCTCACCGGGGCCGGGCCGCCCAGGCGTTCTTCCAGGCCCATCAGCTCGCTGTAGGCCTCCATGTGCGCGGTCATGAACAACTTGAAGCGATGGAAGCGCGCGGCAAAATCGTCACCGCTCCGGGTTGGCTTGCCTTCCTTGCCTCTGTCGCGCGCCTTAGCGAACAGCTTCTGGAAAAAGCCCATGCTCAGGCGCGCTCCAGTTTTTTCTGCTTTATGGCGTCCTCCACCTTGTTCAGGATGGTTTCCAAATCCACGGGCTTGAGTTGATAAGAAAAAGCGCCGCCCTGCAGGCCCTGGGCCGCCGCTTCCATGTCCGCGTGGCCGGAAAGCATGATCACCGCCACGTCCGGGTAATCCGCCGTGATGTGGCGCAGCACTTCCAGTCCGCCCATACCAGGCATCTTCACGTCCAGCAGCACAACGTCCACGGGATTTTGAGCCAGCAGTTCCAGGGCCTTTTCCCCGCTGTCCGCACAACATGGCGCAAAGCCGCGCCGGGCCAGGCGCAGGCTCAGGATTTCCCCGGCGTCCGCCTCGTCATCCACAATCAGAATGCGCGTGCCGTCCATACAGGCTCCAGTTCAGCTGGTTGAAACACTCATGCGCTTTTTGTAACAAAATTTTGCAAACCGGCAAATAAGAGATTTGGAATAAAATCTGTTGACATTTTTTCTGTTCCGTCTATTTTTCCCCCATGAACGTGATGACCAAAATAACCGGTTTGTGGTGGCGGCCCTGGTAAAAAAGGGCCGAGTCGTCGTGTTTGCCCGGTAAAAACCGGTTCCAAGGCGAAAAAATGACAACTGCGGCAGTGGAAACTGACCGCGTTTTTTTTTGGTTTCCCTGTCGCTCTGAAGAAAACTTCAAAACAACAGGAGACCAACATGTACAACGCCGCCCCCATCCCCCAGGCCAAGGCCGATGCCGCCCCCCAAAACGCCGAAGGCTTTTTCGGCCAGTTCGGCGGCAGTTTTGTTCCCCCATCCTTTTTGCCCGTGCTGGACGAAATAGCCGCCGCCTATGACGCCTGCCGCAAAGATCCGGCTTTTCAGAAAGAGCTGGATTACTACCTGGCCAACTACTCCGGCCGCCCCACCCCGCTGTTTCTGGCCGCCAATCTTACCAATAAACTCGGCGGCGCTAAAATCTACCTGAAGCGCGAAGACCTAAACCACCTTGGCGCGCACAAGGTGAACAACACCCTGGGCCAAATCCTGCTGGCCAAGCGCATGGGCAAACGCAAAGTCATTGCGGAAACCGGGGCCGGCCAGCACGGCGTGGCCACGGCCGCCACCGCCGCCCTCATGGGCATGCAATGCACCATCTACATGGGCGAGACGGACATGAAGCGCCAGGAGCTTAACGTCATCCGCATGCGCATGCTCGGGGCCGAGGTAAAAGCGGCCATGTCCGGACAGCGCGGTCTGAAGGAAGCCGTGGACGAGGCTCTGGACGCCTGGATCAAAGATCCGGAAATCTTCTACCTGCTCGGTTCCGCCGTCGGCCCATACCCCTACCCGGCCATGGTCCGCGACTTCCAGTCCGTAATCGGCCAGGAAACCCGCGCCCAGATGCTCCTGGCGGAAGGCCGTCTGCCGGATTGCTGCCTGGCCTGCGTGGGCGGCGGATCCAACGCCATCGGCATGTTCCACCCCTTTATAGACGACCGCTCCGTGCGCCTCATCGGCGTGGAACCTGGCGGCCGGGGCAGCGGCCCGGGCGATCACGCGGCCACCTTGTCCTACGGCGCGCCAGGCATTCTGCACGGCTTTAAATCCTACATGCTGCAGGACGCCAACGGCGAGGCCGCACCGGTCTATTCCATTTCCGCCGGCCTGGACTACCCCGGCGTTGGCCCTGAACACAGCCACCTCAAAGACCTGGGCCGCGCCGAATACCTGCCGGCCAGCGACGCCGAAGCCCTGGACGCCTTCCATACCCTGAGCCGTCTGGAAGGCATCCTGCCGGCTCTGGAATCTTCCCACGCCCTGGCCCAGGCCATTAAAATGGCGCCGAATCTGCCTAAAGACAAAATACTGGCCGTCTGCCTCTCCGGACGCGGCGACAAAGACGTGGCCCAAATCGCTGATTTGGCCGCCAGAAAAGGCTAATCAGCGGTGGTCGGCTATTTGGGCATTCGGGGCTGACGCCCCAATCCCCACCGCATTAGGCCGCGCCTGCTTTGGCCAAAGACCAAAGCAGGCGCGGCCTGAATTGTGGAGCAGGAGCGTAACTCCCCCGCCAGGGGGCTTGGGGGACGGTGGTCCCAAATCCAATCCAGCCCAATACGCCCAATCTCTTTTTGATCGACATTCGGAGGCTGATGCGGCATAAGTCGCGCAGGCGTTGAATTTTTAATTTTTGGAGTTATGCGTATGTCTGATTTGTCCGTGGGCCGGGTGCTGGAATTGCGGGTGAGCGATCTGACCGTGGAAGGCGGGGCGATCGCCAGGGACGGGGAACTGGTGATCTTTTTGGATCGCGGCCTGCCCGGCGCGCTGGTACGGGCGGAAGTCGCCGGGTTGAAGGCCAGGTTCGCCCAGGCCGTGGTGCTGGAGGAGATTCAGGCCTCGCCGCATCAGGTGGAGCCGTTCTGCGGATATTTCGGGGAATGCGGCGGCTGCGCCTGGCAGAACCTGGAGTACGCGGAGCAACTGAAGTGGAAGCATAACCACGTGGCCCAAACCCTGCGCCGCATCGGCCGGGTGGAGGGTCTGGAACTGCCGTCGGTTGCGGCATCGCCGAAGGTGCGGGAATTCCGCAACAAAATGGAGTACAGCTTTGGCGCGGATGAAAATGGGGGGCTAATCCTGGGCCTGCTGAGGCGCCAGAGCCGCGAGGTGATCCCCATTGAAGCCTGCCCATTGCAAAGCCCGGTGGCCGGGGAAGTGCTGCGCGGCGTGCGCGACTGGGCGCTGGCGCATAAATTGCGGCCCTGGGACGGCAAGTACGGGCAATTGCGCTTTTTGATTGTGCGCGAGCCGCTGCATTGCGAGGAAGGCGAACAAAAGCGGCTGGTGGTGGAGATCATCAGCTCGGCCACGCCGCCAAGCAGGGAAAGCGTGGACGCCTTGAGTGCCGCCCTACCGGCCGGAACGCTCTTTGTGCACAGCCAACGCCGCACCGCGTCCGCCATCGCCCAGGGCGAAAAAATCCTGAAGCGCAACGGCCCGGAATCTTTTACGGAGCGCTTCGGGGATTTAAGCCTGGAAGTGCCGGCCCAGGCCTTTTTGCAGACCAATACCCAAGCCGCCGCCCTGCTCTACGCCAAGGCCGCCGAACTGGCCCAGGTCAGGGAAGGGGAAAAGATCTGGGATTTGTACTGCGGCGTTGGCGGCCTGGGGTTGTGCATGGCCGGGCCGGGCAACCGTCTGGCGGGCTTTGAAGAGCAGCGCTCGGCCACCAAGGCCGCGGCGGCCAACGCGGCCAGACTGGGCTTGCGGGACTTTGCCTTTGTCTGGGGCGACGTGGCGAGCAGCCTGGAGAACCCGCCCTTCGTGCCGGACTTGGTCATTCTGGACCCGCCGCGCGCCGGGCTGGACAAAAAAGTCATTTCCCAGCTTAAGCGCCACGCTCCTGGGCGCATCGTCCACGTGTCCTGCAATCCGGCCACACTGGCCAGAGACGTGGCGGCCCTGGCCCCGGAATACAACGTCGCCGCGGCGCGGGTTGTTGACCTGTTTCCGCATACCCCGCACGTGGAAGCCATAGTCCGGCTGGACAAAACGGCAAAATAACTCGCGGGCGGCGGACGTCTCCAGCGCATTCGCCAGATTGAGCGTCCAAACAGTGTGAATTTGTTGACGCTTTATTTGCCCTGTGCTAAAGGAACGGCACTTTGTGAATATTCGGCCTTATTCCGGCGGCCGTGGCGCTGTTTGCTTTACGGAGCGGGGATGCATTTTTTTAAAAGATTTTTCGATGTAGACGATGCGGCCTACTTCCACAGCATCTCCAGGGCCAGCATCATCGGGTTGCACATGGTTTCCGGCCTGCTGGCCGGCGGGCTTATCGGCTACGGCCTGGATCGCTGGCTGGGCACGAAACCCTGGTTTACCGTAATTTTTTTTGTGGCCGGCATAATCGCCGGGTTCAAGAACGTTTATCTTGACACCAAGCGCCTGTTGCGCGACCAGAAAAAACAGGACGACCGGAATGCTGGGAAAGACTCGGACAAGGATTGAACGCCGCCTGTACCAACGCGGCTTTAATTCCCCGGAAGTGCGCAAGCTTCTGGTGGATCAGATCCTCTTGACCGGCTGCTCCGTTGGTGTGGGGCTGGTTCTGTGCTGGTACAGCGTCTGGCCGTTGCTTTTCGGCATCGGGGCTGGCCTGGCCTGCTGCAACCTCTGGGGTATGGCCGGCTTTGTGCAGCGCCACCTGCGCCGCGATTTTACCCCGGCCGTGGCCCTGAAGCAGTTCGGATTCTTCTTCGCGCGCCTGGCTGGCACGGCCGCCGTTCTGGCCCTGCTGGTCATTGTGCTCCGGGCGCCGGTCGCGCCGGTGCTGGTCGGCCTGAGCAGCGTGGTGGCCGGCATCACCATCCGGGGAATTTACTCAAAAGCCAAGGAGGCTTGAACATGGCTGGCGGACTTCCGCATCCTTTTTTGTTCTCTACCCTGGTCGGGCTGGATGAAGTCACCATCAACGGCAGCACCGTTGAATTCAAGCACGTCTTCTACACCTGGTGCGCCATGGCCCTGCTCTTCACCTGCGGCTGGATTGTGCGCAAAAACATGAAGCTGGTGCCCACGGGCGCGCAAAACGTTTTTGAAACGATCATCGACGGTCTGGAAGAATTTGTGGTGGCCAACATAGGGGAAGGCGGGCGCAAGGTTTTTCCCATTCTCTGCGGCATCTTCCTGTTCATTCTCTTCCAGAATCTTCTGGGCCTTATGCCCGGCTGCGATGCGCCCACGGCCAACATCAACACCAACGCGGCCATGGCCCTGTGCGTGTTCATCTATTATAACTACATCGGCCTGCGGCGCTGGGGACCTGGCTACATAAAGCACTTCATGGGCCCCATGCTGCCCATCGCGCCGCTGATGCTGCCTATTGAAATAGTCAGCCACTGCGTGCGCCCCATATCCCTCACCCTTCGTCTGTTCGGGAACATCCGGGGTGAGGAACTGGTGCTGATCCTCTTCTTTGTCATGGCTCCGCTCATCGCCACCATCCCCATCTACTTCCTGTTCGGCCTGGCCAAAGTGCTTCAGGCGTTCATCTTCTTCATGCTGACGATGATCTACCTTAAGGGCGCCATGGAGCACGCCCATTAATTTTACGGGGAATGGTCATTCGACCACAACATACAACCAGGAGTAATATCCATGCGTAAACTTCTTACCACCGCGCTCTGCACGCTCGCGCTGCTTGGCGTATCCAGCCTGGCCTTTGCGGCTGACGGCGCGAAAATCGACGCTTCCGGCATCGGTCTGACCTGCCTTGCCGCCGCCATCGGCATGGCCATTGCGGCCGCCGGGTGCGGAATCGGCCAGGGCATGGGCCTTAAAGCCGCCTGCGAAGGCACCGCCCGCAACCCTGAAGCCGGCGGAAAAATCACCGTCACCCTGATCCTGGGCCTGGCTTTTATAGAATCCCTGGCCATTTACGCCCTGGTCGTCAACCTGATCCTGCTGTTCGCCAACCCCTTTGTTTAAGAAATAAAGGGCAGATAATGAAAAAGGCCGTGATTGCACGGCCCCGGACCGCTGCAAAGCCCGGATTTGGCACATGCCAAATCAGGGCTGTGTGTCTTTACTATGGTGCCCACCGAAGCGCAGGTACAGGAGCTGGGCATTATCCACGTGCTGACGGACGGAGGCGCGGAATATTGCGGCAAGCTCAAAGAGCGCGATTACGGACTATGCCTTGACGTAAACGGCATTGAGCACACTAAAGCCAAAGCCCGGCATCCGCAGACCAAAGGCATCCGCGAACGCTTCCACAAAACCATCTTGCAGGAGTTTTGCCAGATTACGTTCCAGCGTAAACCGCATCGCTCTCTGGAATAGCCACAAACCGATCTGGGCGCCTGGATAAACGAGTTTAACAACGAGAGTACGCGCCTAGGTAAAATATGCCGCATCAGAACATCAATGCAAATACTCCTTGATAAGACACCACTTTGGAAAACAAAAATCTGACTGCTCAACTAATATGATATAAAAACCAGTCAACGCGAAAATCACTATCTAATCAATTACAAACTACTATATCTGAAAAATTAATTCATTTTTATTGAGAGATCGTAATCCTTATTAATGCCATGGCGGTGTCGTTCCCATTTGACAAAGAATCATATTGCGGAGTATCGTGGACAGAACAGTTACAGATGTCCTATCGTGCGTCAATTCTGGTTTTTTTCCACCATGAACAGGCTCTTGCAATGTGTTTTTACCCACGGCGGATTCTCGCTCTCGCCGGTCTGTTCCTTCTCTTTCTTTTGCGCCATGCGCCTTTGAGCAGCTTAGGCGCTAATCCGCTTCTGTCGTTTGCCGCTGTGGAAAAGGCGCAGGCGGCCCGCTGTTTGGGTATGGCCGCCTGCGCCACCCTGATTTTTCTGTTGGCGCGGCGTGGCAGGGGCTCCACAATTTTTATGCCGTTGCTGCTGACCGGCTGCACAGCCTTGTTTTTCGCCAGCCATGCTTTTTTCGCTCCCGGCGCCGAAGCCTCATTCTTTACGGCATGCGAGGCGCTGACAGGCACCTTTGCGGCCGCGTCCCTGCACCTGTTTTTTTCCTCTGTTCCGCGAGAACGCCTGGGGCTTTGCCTGGGGTTGGCACTGGCGGCAGGAGAGTCCGCCAACCTGGCCGGGCTGCCCTTCTGCCTTGTGCCTGGATTGTTGACGCCTGATCGCCTTCAAACGGCTGTGGGGGCGACGCTGCTGCTGCTCTGGCTCGTTCTGACGGCGGCTTGGACTGCGCCGCCGCATACGCGACCGGCGAAGATCGCGCCTGAACGGGAAAAGACTCCGCCCCGCCTGCCGGCTCTTTGCGCGCTTTTTACCACAGGAGGTTTGTTTTGCATCCTGCTCGGGCTGGCCTGCAACCAGGATTTCTCTCTGCCCATGGCCCCCGGCTCCCGGGTGGACAGCCTGCGGGGCGTGCTTTTGTTCACAGCGCCGCTGGCAGGCGCGGTCTGGGACAGGGGGCGGCCCGGCATCCGGCTGCTGCTGGCGCTGACTGTCTGGACGGCCTTTGCCGCGCTGGCCGTGCCCCTTGTGCAGGACGAAAACATGCGGGCGGCGTTGTATGGTTCACTGCGCGTGGGCATGCAGATTTTTTTCATGACGGTTCTGCTGCTGGCCGCCGGTTTGAGCGGCGCGAACCTCGTTCCTTTGCTGTGCTCTTTGGTCTGTTCATTGAGCGGTATGGCACCGCTGGCGGTTTATCTGGAAAACGGCCTGCCGGACAAGGCCATTGAGCTTGTGGGCATAGGAACATTTGTGTCTTTTGTTTTGCTGCTTCTCCTTCTGTGGCGGACCCTGCCCGTCTGGCTTGGCCGGCTTGAGCCGGCTCCCGCGCGCCTCGCGGTCGAACCCGCGCCCTTGGGATGGGGCGAGACGGGCGAGGGAGACAAAATGGAGGCCTTTGCCCTGACTTTTGATCTGCACTGGCGCGAGCGCGATATGCTTGAGCGGCTGCTGCGCAGGGAAGATTCCGCCGAGATGGCCCTGGCTCTGAACCTCTCCCGCAACAGCATCAAGACCTATATCTACCGCCTGTTGAAAAAGACCGGAGTTTCCAGCAGGAGCGACCTGCGTCATTTTTACCTGGAGTGGCGGCCCGAACCAATGGCGGAAGAGAAGAACGGCCCGCCGCGGCGCCTGCTCTGAACATGCCCCGCAACGGTATCAAGGCCTATTGCGCCGCCCGCTGAAAAAGGCCGGGGTTTCCACAGAGGCGCTTAGCCCGCGGCCTTTTCTTGCTGAGGCCGACTGCCTTCTGAGAATATGAATAAAATAATAGTATTGTATAACAGAATGTTACAATAAAAATATACCGAAAATAGATGATAATTTCAGACCGGAATATACTTTCGGCGGATTTACTTCCCTCGCGGTTTGTCCTTTAGGCTGGTTGCACTTTGCAAAATCAGGAGGACTCATGCGAAGATTTTTCACACGCCCCGGCGGTGCGCCGCGCGGGGTACTCACGGCCCTTGGAGTTTTCGTTCTGCTTTTCTGTTTCAGTTTGCCCGCCGGCGTCATGGCCGCTGTTCCCCCCAGCTATTCGGGCGGGGCAGTTGGTCCGGACCCGCAGGATTCAAGCCTCAACTCCCTCATGCCAGATCCAGCGGGCAGCCAGTCCGGCAACTCCGTTACCCTGAACAGCGGCGACCTTTCCGGAAGCATTTATGGCGGGGTTGCGGGCCAGGGCAGCGGCGCCGAGGTTTCCGGCAACACTGTGCTCATACATGACGGCAATCTGGGCCACGGCGCGGCCGGCGGCTGGACCGCGGGCAGCGGCGATGTGCACGGCAACAGCGTCACCTTTGAAGGCGGCAGCTTGGCGACAGGCGTCTACGGAGGCGTAACCGGCGCCCCGGACTCCACAGGAAACGTCTACGGCAACACGGTCACTATTCTGGGCGGAACGCTGGGCAGCGGCGGCAATGCCGATACCGTTGTCGGCGGAGCCGTCACCGGCGGCGGAACCGTTTATAACAATACCATCACTATCAAAGGCGGTATTATAGACGGAGCTGTCTATGGCGGAGAATCCGATGCGGGCGACGTTTACGGCAATGCCGTCAATATCGGCGGCAGCGGAATAGCGGTATCCGGGGACGTTGCCGGCGGCAGGAGCTATATGACAGGCAATGTGTACAACAATACAGTCAACATCAATTCCGGCGCGTCGATAGACGGCTCTGTGGCGGGCGGGTTCAGCAATGCCGGTTACGCCTATGACAACAGTGTCAGCATCGGCGGCGACGCCTCTGTTGGCGGCGTTATCTACGGCGGCGTGACAGGAAGTGGCGGCTCCGCCACAGGCAACAGCGTCGCCATCAGCGGCGGCACTGTGGGCGGCGATATCTATGGCGGGGCGGTGAGCAACGGCGCCGGCGGCGTCAGCAATAACTCCGTCAGTATCAGCGGCGGAACGGTGCAGGGGTATGTCAACGGCGGCGGCTCGACCGGTTCCGGCGACGTCACGGACAATACCGTTACGGTGATTGGCGGTGAAGTCCTCCACGATATCCTGGGCGGTGTGGCCGCAGGCAGCGGCTCGGCCAACGGCAACAGCGTCAGCGTCAGCGGCGGCGTGGTGTACGGCAGCGTTTACGGGGGCGGCAGCGCCCTTACCGGCACAGGCGATGAAAACGGCAACAGCGTTTCCATCAGCGGAGACTCCGTCATTACCGGAAACGTCGTCGGCGGAAGCAGCATATCCGGAACCGCCAACAACAATATTGTCAGCATCAGCGGCGGCACGGTGAGCGGCGGCGTTTCCGGCGGCTCCACCGGCTCGGGCACTGCCAGCGGCAATATGGTCACTATCAGCGGCGGCACGGTGAGCGGCGATGTTTACGGAGGCTATAGCGGGCAAGGCGATGCCGTCAACAACACGGTCACCGTTTCCGGCTCTGCCGATGTTTCCAACGCCTGGTTGTATGGCGGCGGCGGCGATCAGAATTCCGGCGCCGACGTGGTCAGCGGCAACACCCTGAACTTTGACGGTTTCAGCGGGTACGTGGCCGGCATAAGCAACTTCCAGACCATCAACATGTATGTGCCTTCATCCGTGCAGGACGGCGATACGGTGGTGACGGCCGGCATAGCCGACCTAAGCGGCACCACTGTCAACGTGAACATGGCCAGCGGCGGCGACGCCCTGAACGAAGGCGACAGCATCACGCTTATCGAAGCGCAGCGGACTATCAACGGCCAGACTGCCAACACCACGGCCCAGGGCATGAAAGGCAGCGCCGTGATGTATGATTTCGGTCTGGCTCAGAGCGGCGACGCCCTCGTCGCCACGGTGACCAACGCAAAGGCCAACCCCCAGTATAAATCCCTGTCTGAAGGCAGGCTGGCGGGTCTGGCCCTGCTGAGCCAGGGCGCTGACCTGGTGGCGGATCAGGGTATCCGCGCGGCCCTCAGCGGTGCTGGTCCAGAAGCGGGTCTTTCCGTCTTCGCCGTGGGCGGTGGCAGCACCTCGCGCTACGCCACGGGCTCGCACCTGGATATGGACGCCTTCAACATGCTGGCCGGCGCGGCCTGGAACTCCTCCACTCTGGACAAAGACAAGTACGGCGCCTGGATGGCGGGCGCTTTCTTTGAAGCCGGCTGGGGCGACTACAACACAAACGACAGCAACGGCGGCATGGGCGTGGACGGCGACGGCGCGACCAACTATTACGGCGGCGGTCTTTTGGGGCGCTACCAAGCGCCTTGCGGCGGCTACCTGGACGCGTCCGTCCGCATGGGCCGCACAAACACGGGCTTTAACAGCGACGACATCCGGAATGCCGGCACCGGCGAGACCGCGGACTATGATTCCGGTTCCATGTATTACGGCGCGCACGCGGGCCTGGGCTACCTCTGGAGTCTGAACAACAGGGCCGACCTGGACCTTTTCACCAAGTACCTGTGGACGCACCAAGAGGGCGACGACGTGAAAGTGACCGGCGACAGCGTGCACTTCAAGGACTCAGACTCGCAGCGGTGGCGCACCGGGGCGCGGTTCTCTTACGGTTTCGGCAATGAGGAGTGGCTCCTGGCCCCTTACATAGGCGCGGCTTATGAATACGAGTTCGACGGCAAGGCCGAAGCTTCGACCTATGGCTACGGAGTTGACCAGGCGGACCTGACCGGCGGCACGGGCATAGGCGAATTGGGCATGACCCTCAAGTCGCACCAGTACAAGAACATCGGAGTGGACCTGGGTCTGCAGGGCTATACCGGCGTGCGCGACGGCGTGGGCGGCAGCTTGCAGTTGCGCTACGAGTTCTGATCTGAATGAAGCCGGGCCCGGCGCAATGCCGGGCTCTGGCTTGCAACACCAAAAGATTGTGGGGGGAGCCGCCGGCTTTCTGGGTGCTTGCCCCAAGTCAGCTGTCCACAAAGAAACAGGCGGCATTACGCCCTATCTCGTGCTCGCCGGCATATTTTGCTGGATATTTTTGAGCCTGCATACGCCGGCAAATCCAAATTCCGCAACAGCCTGATTTGTCTGCGGCCTGAGTCCGCGATTTCAAGGCCTTTTTCATTATATGACTTTGCAAGAAATCACTTCTACCGTATTCCTTGCCGCATTCGAGCGGGATTTTTCCCGCCCGCGCGAAAACGCGCTTCGCATCCAAACCCTTGCGGGAAGTGGCCATAGCCTTGATAGGCCTTGCTTTTATTCAAGTGCGGGATGCCCGGGGGGGCAAAAAGCATTTCCATACGGGCCTCCGGTATAGAAGATCAAAAAATTTCCGGATTCAAAAACGATTTTCAATTGTGTATTTTTGCACGAAGTTTTTCCCCAGAAGTAGCGCCCGCAACATTTTGGCAAGAAATATTCATATGCCTCCTGATAAAGATCCGGGTTGAATTTTGAAATCATTTCATGTTGAATTTTTAAGTCATTTCTGGAGCAAACGTTTTTATCCCCGCTTTCAGCTTGAGTTTTGCAGGAAAAAGTGAAACAATACGCAAGAAGAGTCGATTGGGGCCGGCGATGGCCCTGTTTTTTTCCATAAACATTATAAATATCTCTATATAATAGCAGGTTACAGGTTCCCCATGGTAACATTAAAAACTGACCGCATACCGCGCGCCACTATTCAAAGACTGGCCGTTTACTTACAAACCCTTGAATACCTTAACAGGGACGGCGTGGAAATAACCTCTTCCGAATCCCTGGCCCAGGCCTGCGCGGTCAACGCCTCGCAAATTCGCAAGGATCTCACTTATTTTGGCGAGTTCGGCGTGCGCGGGGTGGGCTATAACGTGAAAAGCCTGATCAAGTCCATCACCAGTTCCCTGAGCGTGGACCGTCCGTGGAACTGCGTGCTGGTGGGTGTGGGCAACCTTGGCCGCGCCCTCCTGAACCACCGCGAGTTCAGTCAGCGCCACTACAACATCGTGGGCGCTTTTGACTGCGATCCTTTCAAAATAGGTGAGGAAGTCGTTGGCCTGGAAGTTGTCTGCACGCGCCGCCTGCCAGAGCGGGTAGCGGATTTGCGGGCGGAGATAGGCATCATCACCACTCCGCCGGAACGCGCCCAGCGCGCCGCCAATCACCTGGTGGAAGCCGGCATAAAAGGCATTCTCAACTACGCGCCGGCCCGCATCTTCGTGCCGGACGACGTATTTGTGGAATACGTGGATTTCTTCCACCACCTGTACTCCATTTCCTTCAACATCACCCAGAACGGCAAATAAACTTTGCCCGCCAGGCCCCCGAGCATCCGCCGGGGGCCGCCAATTATGCTCCAGCGCCTGCTCCTCGCCCTTTCTTTTTTAAGTCGGCTGGCCCCCGCCAGAACCGCCACGGAAAAAGACCTCGCCGCCTCTGTTGCCTATTACCCGGCGGCCGGAGCGATCCTCGGTCTGGTTGTTGTCGCGCCGTTCTTTTTCGGGCTGGCCTCTGGCTCACCCTGGGTCCAGGCCTGGCTTTACGTCGTTTTGAACGCATGGCTCACCCGCGCCCTGCACTGGGACGGCTGGGCGGATCTTTTTGACGCCCTGGGCAGCGCGGCCAGAGGCGAAAAATTCCAGACCATCCTCAAGGACAGCCGCCTGGGCGCTTTCGGCGCTATCGGCCTTACCCTGGGCCTGGGCGGGCAAGTCATTCTGGCCGCCGCGCATTTTCAGTCCGGAGATTTGCTGACATTGCTCTGGGCGCCCATCCTGGGCCGTTGCGCTGTCAGCCCGTTGGCGCTTCTTGCGCCGGCCGCGCCCTGGTCCGGCCTGGGCCGCCTGGCCTGCGCCGGCGCGAACAAATCCGCCCTGGCCGCCTCCGGCCTGTTCGCCATTGGCGGCGGACTTATGTGCGTGAATCCCGGCGACTTGCTCCCGGGCCTGCTTATCTGCCTGGCCGGCATCTACGGCCTGGCCCGCGCAGCCCGGCGCGAAGGCGGCCTGAACGGCGACTTTTTTGGGGCCGCGATCATCTGGGGCGAACTTTCAGCCCTTCTGGCACCGTTTTTGCTTTAGCTTCCGCGAGCGCCGGAAAACCGACTCGGCGCGAAACGGAAAAAAACATGGCGCAATTTAAATTCAAACTGGAAAAAGTGCTCGAATACCGCGAGCAGCTTAAGGAACAAGCCATGCAGGCCCTGGCCGAAGCCACCTCCCGGCGGAACGCCGTGCTCCGGCACCTGGAAGACCTGCGCGCCGCCCTGGCGGAACACCGCCTCAAGCTGCTTAAGCGGGATTGCGCGGAGCACGCGGAGCGCTGGCTGCTCGGCAACTATATCAAAGGACTGGAGGCGGACATCGCCTACGCGGAAAAAATGCTGGCCATCCTGGAAGAAGAGGTGGACAAAGCCCGTGAGGCGCTCATAATAAAATCCCAGGAATACAAACTGCTGGAACACTTAAAAGAAAAACAGGCCCAAAGACATGCTCAGGAAGAAAACCTCAAAGAACAACGCAGCTACGATGAAACAGCCACCATCCGCTTCCGGCCGCAAGCTGTCTAGGCTCTGCAAACTGCTGCTGGTCGCGGCCGGCTTCAAGATTTGCCTGCTCGGCGGACTGGCCGCTGATTCTCTGTTCAATAACCTGAGCTTTTCCGACAAAAACGCCGCGCCGACTCAAAACACCGGAACGGCCGCCAAAAACCCGCCGCAGCAAACCCTGAAACTGTCCGACGCCTCGGTGGCTTATGCGGCCACCGCCCCACAAAACGCCACCGCCCCGGCTCCTCAGGCGGCCGACAGCGCTCTTTCCCGCGACGCCCTTAACCGCAAGCAGGAGGAGCTGGCCCGCAAAGAACAGGACTTGCGCGCCCTGGAAAAAGAAATCAACAGCCGCCTGGAAGAAATGCAGGTGCTGGAGCAGCGCCTGCAAATCATGCTCAAAGACGCGGAAGAAACCAAGGATTCCA
The DNA here is from genome assembly GCA_031547305.1 of Desulfovibrionaceae bacterium. GTDB lineage: Bacteria > Desulfobacterota > Desulfovibrionia > Desulfovibrionales > Desulfovibrionaceae > JAVBSC01. Next base: position 6,577 of record JAVBSC010000119.1, on the reverse strand, counting down.
AGTTCCGCCACCTGGTGGACGTGCTCAGCAACATGAAGGCCCGTGAAGCCGCCAAGGTGCTGGAAACCCTGGACGAAAGAATCGCCGTCAGAGTTCTGGCGGACATGCGCGGCCGCCAGGCCGGGGAAATCCTGACCTACGTCAATCCCGTGAAGGCCGCCAAGCTTTCCGAATCCCTGGCCCGTATGCTCCTGCCTTATGAGTAGCCCGTGCCGCGCCTGAAGCTTACCCTGGCCTACCTGGGAACCAACTTCGCGGGCTGGCAGATCCAGGCCGGCCGGGGAGCGGACCGCCCGCGTACCGTGCAGGAAGTTCTGGAACAGGCCGTGGAGCGCCTGGCCGGGCAATTCGTCCGCGCGCACGGGGCCGGGCGCACCGATTCCGGCGTGCACGCGGAAGCCCAGATCGCCCATCTGGACCTGCCGGGCAATCTGCCGGACATCAATTGGCAGCGCGCCCTGAACAGCCTGCTTCCGCCGGACCTGAGCGTCATTGACGCCCGGATGGCCGACGATTCCTTCCACTCCCGCTTTTCCGCCATTGGCAAGGAATACCGCTACCGCCTCTGGCTGGATAAAAATTTCATCCCCCCGGCCCTGCGGGATTTTGTCTGGCACTGCGGCCCGCTGGACCAGAACCCCATGCTGGAGGCCGCCAAGCTCCTGCTCGGCGAGCATGATTTTGCCGCTTTTCAGAACCGGGGCGCGGAGACGGAAAGCACCGTACGCGAGATTTTCCGCATCGACCAATGCGCCCTGCCCCTGCCGGGCCACAGAGATCTCTGCCCGCAACACCAGGCCTGGGTCTTTCAGGGTTCCGGCTTCCTCAAGCAAATGGTCCGCAATCTGGTGGGATTGCTGGTCACCGTCGGCCAGGGCCGCCTTAAGCCCGCTGACGTGCCTGGTTTTTTGCGGGAGCGGAATCGCGGCCCCCTGCCCTTCCCTACCGCCCCGGCCAGGGGCCTATGCTTACAACGCGTCCTCTACCCTTAAAAACCAAAAATCCGGTTCCCTCACCATCCTTGCAAGCGGACGGAAATCATATACTGTCAAGGCGTCAACCATAACAGGAATGAGGTTATGCCCGGACAAACAGCCATTTTTTTCACCGGCGGCACCATCGGCATGCGCCACGACGCCGGAGGCCGCGTCGTTCCCGCCCTCAAGCTGGACGATCTTTTGTCCGAACTGCCGGCTGATCTGCGCCGCGGCCGGATTCTGCCAGTGCAATGGGCGGATCTGCCCAGTTCGCACATGGCTCCGGAGCTTATGCTCAAACTGGCCGGCGACGTTCAGAACATGCTGGATCAGGAGCGGATCAACGGAACGGTGATCACCCACGGCACGGACGTTCTGGAAGAAACCGCCTTTATGCTGGATCTTTTGCTGGACAGCCCCAAGCCGGTTGTGGTCACAGGCGCGATGCGCTCGCACGACGAAGCCGGCTACGACGGGCTGCGCACCCTGGCCGGCGCGGTACTGGCCTGTCTGCACCCCCTGCCGCCCGGCTGCGGCGTTGCCGTGCTCATGGCCGACCGCCTGTTCGCCGCCCGCGAGGCGGTTAAAGTGCATTCCATGAGCGTGGATTCCTTTGCCGCGCCGGGCGCCGGCCCCATTGGTTCATGTGTGGCCGGAGGGGTGCAGTTTTTTCGCTCGCCCATCCGCCACCGCCCCCTGAAGATCAAACGCCTGGAAACCAATGTTCCCATTATCTCCATGTACCCGGGCGCGGACGGCTCCCTGCTGGCCTGCGCCAGGAGCGGCGGGGCCAAAGGGATTGTGGTGCAGGCCCTGGGCGCGGGCAACGTGCCCCCGGAGGCCCTTCCGGAGCTGCGCGCCGCTGTAAACAGCGGCCTGCCCGTGGTCCTGACCTCACGCTGCGTGGAGGGCGGCGTCTGGCCTGTTTACGGCTATAAAGGCGGCGCGGATGAGCTCAGGGACCTTGGCTTGATCCTGGGCGGCAATTTGCCGGCCAACAAGGCCAGGCTCCTGCTTATGCTCGCCCTGGGCCAGGATGGCCCGGAAGCGGATAACGAAAAAGCCCGCAAGGTTTTTGAGGAGTTTCCAAATTGAATAATATCAGGGAGGGGGCCCTGAGGGCTCGCGTCCCTGAGGTCCCCCTCCCTGAACTTTTTTCCCTGCGGGCCTTTTCCGGGGAATGCTTTATTTATCCGCGTAACCTTTCAATGACCGCTTCAGTTATTCGGCGGCAACCGGCGGCCGAAGTTCCGGCCGGGTCGCCGGGCGCGTAAAGGTCCGCGCTTTTTACGCCGTCCCGCAGGGTGGCGCCGACAGCTTTTTCCACAGCCAGCGCCGCTGCCGGCCGGCCCAGACTCAGGCGCAACAGCATGGCCAGGGAAAGAATGGTCGCCAGAGGATTGGCCTTGTCCCGGCCGGCCAGATCCGGGGCTGAACCATGCACCGGCTCGTACAGGCCAAAAGACGCGCCGTTGGAAAAACCGGCCAGCGAAGCCGAGGGCAGCATCCCCAGGGAGCCGGTCAGAGCGGCCCCGGCGTCGGATAAAATATCCCCGAACAAGTTGCCGGTCAGGATCACGTCAAAATGCGCCGGCGCGCTGATTAGCTGCATGGCGGCGTTATCCACGTACATATGCTCCAGGCGGACGTCCGGGTATTCCACGCGCGTTTCCTCCACCACGCTCCGCCAGAGCCGGCTGACCGCCAGCACGTTGGCCTTGTCCACGGAAGTGACCAGCCCCCGGCGCCCCCTGGCCGCCTCAAAGGCCACCCTAGCGATGCGCCGGATTTCGCTTTCCGAATAAATCATGGTGCTATAGCCCACGCGCTCGCCGGCCCGAGCCTCTATGCCGGCCGGACGGCCGAAGTACACGTCGCCGGTCAGTTCGCGCACCACCAGTATATCCAGCCCGCCAGCCACCAGATCCGGCCGCAGGCAGGAAAGATGCGCCAGATCCGGGTACACCGCCACGGGCCGCAGGTTGGCGAACAGCCCTAACTCCTTGCGCAAAGCCAAGAGACCCTGCTCCGGCCGTCTGGCCGCATTGTCCCACTTGGGGCCGCCCACCGCGCCCATAAGCACGGCCAGACTGCTTTTGCACAAGTCCAGCGTGGCTTTGGGCAACGGATCGCCGCAGGCATCCAGAGCCTCACCGCCAATCGCCGCTTCCTCCACTTCCGCCTCAAGGCCAAAGCGCTCCCGCACGGCCCGAAACACCTCCAGGGCCGCGCGGATTACCTCCGGTCCTATGCCGTCACCCGGCAATACAGCAATCCTGGACATCAGGCCAGCTCCTTTTCCAGCCGTTTCCGCACATACGGAGCCAGGCCGCCGGCATCCAGAATATCCCGCATGGCCATGGGCAACGGCGCGTACTTTATTTCCGTCCCGTTGCTCTTGTTCACAATCCGCCCGCCGTCCACATCCACTTCCAGAACATCGCCGTCTTTGATCTTGCCCACGTCATCCCCTATTTCCAGGGCCAACAGCCCGGCATTAAAGGCGTTGCGGTAAAAAATGCGGGCAAAGCTGTGCGCTATGACCGCCGGAATGCCCGCGCCCAAAATGGCTATGGGCGCATGCTCCCGCGAAGATCCGCAGCCGAAGTTGCGGCCGGCCACCAACATATCTCCCTTCCGCACCTTTTTAACCCATCCGTCTTCCAGGCCGCTCATGCACTGGCCGCCCAGAACAACCGGATCAAAAGTCAACAAAAATCGCGCCGGGATGATCGCGTCCGTATCTATGTGATCGCCAAGAAGGTGGCACTTTCCTTGATAATGCATTTTGGTCTCCTTGACCTTTTACAGATTGCCGGGGCCGCGGACTTCGCCGGCCACGGCGCTGGCCGCGGCCACGGCCGGGTTGGCCAGGTAGATTTCGGAATCCAGGCTGCCCATGCGGCCTTTGAAGTTGCGGTTAGAGGTGCTGACGGCGCGCTCGCCGCTGCCCAGAATCCCCAGATGCCCGCCCAGGCATGGGCCGCAACTGGCCGGCCCCATGACGCAGCCGGCGCTGAGGAAGACATCCACCAGACCTTCGGACAGGGCTTTTTTCCAGACCAGGGGCGTTGCGGGCATGACAATGCAGCGCAGGCCCTTTTTGACCTTGCGGCCTTTGAGGATGGCGGCGGCCTGACGCATGTCCTCAATGCGGCCGTTAGTGCAGGAACCGATGAAAACCTGGTTGATGGGGACGTTTTTGACCTGGCTGACCGGGCGGACGTTTTCCGGAATATGTGGGCAGGCCACCAGGGGTTCCATAGCGGAGACATTGTGGCTGACAACGCTTTCGTATCTGGCGCCAGGGTCGGCGGCCAGAGGTTTGACGTCCTTGCGGCCGGCGGCGCGACAGTAGTCCAGAGTTTTGGCGTCCACAGGAAAAAGTCCGACCTTGGCCCCGGCTTCCACAGCCATGTTGGCCATGGTCAGGCGGCTTTCCACAGACAGGGAGTCTATGGCTGAACCGGTGAATTCAAGAGCTTTGTAGCGGCCGCCGTCCACGCCGATTTTGGAGATCAGCCAGAGGATCAAATCCTTGGCCAGGACGTATTCCGGCAAAGTGCCGCTAAAATTGACCTGGACGGAGGCCGGGACTTTGAACCAGCTTTCGCCCAGAGCCATGGCCGCGGCGATGTCCGTTGAGCCCATGCCGGTGGCGAAAGCGCCCACTCCGCCGTAGGTGCAGGTGTGGCTGTCCGCGCCGACTATAAGATCGCCGGGACCGGCCAGGCCGAGTTCCGGCAAGATGGCGTGCTCCACGCCGGCGTCGCCGCCTTCAAAATAGTGAATGCCCTGTTCGGCGGCAAACTTACGGGAAATGATCACCTGGTTGGCGGACTCTATGTCTTTTGGCGGCACAAAGTGATCCATGACAAAGACGACCCTGGCCGGATCGAAGACCTTTGACGCGCCCATGTCTTTAAAAGACCGGACGGCCAGAGGGCCGGTTATGTCGTTGGCCAGCACCAGGCTGACCCGGCAGTTGACGATGGCTCCGGGCTCCAGGCCCGCGTCTTTATCCGTGCGGTGTCCGGCCAACAGTTTTTGGGCAAGGGTTTGGGGCATTACATGCACTCCTGTTCTTTCTTGGCCAGGCGGTTCAGGGCGTTCAGGTAGGCCCTGGCGCTGGCGTTGATAATATCCTGGTCCGAGCCGCGGCCCACGGCCTTGAAGTCGTTTTCCCGCAGAAGCACGGTAACTTCGCCCTGGGCGTCACTGCCGCTGGTGATGGCGTTGACCATGTAGCGCTCCAGACAGGGGCTGCGCCGGACAATGGCACAGATGGCCTTGAACACCGCGTCGATGGGACCGGTGCCGAAGGAGGCCTGCTGGTGCATCACCCCGTGCACATCCATGACCACCATGGCGCTGGGCGGCACCCCGCTGTCGCTGCTCTGCACGCTCAGGTGCAGCAGGCGGTACTCGTCCGGCAGACGGTAGACTTCTTCCAGCACCAGGGCTTCCACGTCCTCGTCGTAAATTTCCTCTTTTTTGTCCGCCAGGCGCTTGACCGCGTCAAAGACCTGGCCGACCTGCTCGTCTGCAAGGCTGTACCCCAGACCGGACAGCTTGCTCTTGAGCGCGTTGCGGCCGGAATGCTTGCCCAGGACGATGGCGTTGTCCTGAATGCCTATGCTGGCCGGGGTCATAATCTCGTAAGTCTCGCGCTTTTTCAGCACGCCGTCCTGGTGAATGCCGGACTCGTGGGCAAAGGCGTTGGCCCCGACTATAGGCTTGTTGGCCGGACTGGGGCGGCCGATGATGCGCGAGAGCATGCGGGCCGAGGGATAAATCTGCTCGGTCACGATGCCGCATTCATAATCATAATAATCCTGGCGCACTTTAAGGGCCATTACAATTTCTTCCACCGCCGCATTGCCGGCCCGCTCGCCCAGGCCGGAAAGCGTGCATTCCACCTGCCTGGCCCCGGCCTTGATGGCGGCCAGGGAATTGGCCACGCCAAGGCCAAGGTCGTTGTGGCAATGCACGCTGAAAACCGTTTTTTTATCTTTGCGGGTTTTCCCGATCACATAGGCCACCAGGCGGGCGAACTCCTCCGGCTGGGCGTAGCCCACGGTATCCGGAATGTTCAGCGTCGCGGCCCCGGCCTCTATGGCCGTATTCATGGCCATGACCAGGAAGTCCGGGTCGGAGCGGGATGCGTCCTCGGCGGAGAATTCCACGTTGTGGGTGTACCCGGCGGCATGGCGCACTGAGGAGTCGATCATCCTGAGCACTTCTTCCGGGCTTTTGCGCAGCTTATATTCCATATGCAGGGGAGAGGTGGCCAAAAATATGTGCAGGCGCGGTTTTTGCGCGTCTTTAATAGCTTCCCATGATCTGTCGATGTCGTGGGCATTGGCGCGGCACAGGCTGGCCACCTGGGCTTTTTTAAGACGTCCGGCAATAGTGCGCACGGATTCGAAATCGCCGGGACTGGAAGCGGCGAAACCGGCTTCGATCACGTCCACGCCCAGGATTTCCAACTGCTCGGCCAGACGGATTTTTTCCCGCAGGTTCATGGTTGCGCCCGGGGACTGCTCCCCGTCGCGCAGGGTGGTGTCAAAAAAGATAATGCGTTCGCTCATGGAATCCTC
>JAVBSC010000081.1:0-46856 GCA_031547305.1 Desulfovibrionaceae bacterium | reverse complement strand
GGCTCCGTGCTTATCGACATGAACGGGAATGTGGTGAAGCAGTGGAAGGAAATGAGCAACCTTGAGCACCCGGTCAAGATTCTCAAGGGCGGCTATATCATGGGCGCCACCAACTCCGCTCCGGACAAGGTCGGCCGCACCTGGGCGGATCCCAGGTCCGCGGATCTTTCCAGTATGGACTTTGAAGGGAAGATCGTGCGCAACATCCCGCTGGCCGGCATGCACCACGATTACCAGGTCGCCTCCAACCCCACCGGATACTATGCGCCGGGTATGGACATCCTCAAGGATGACGGCAACATCATCATCCTGTCGCATAAGTTTTCGGAAAACGCGAAAATCACCGACCGCAAGCCGCTGGACGACGACTACATCGTGGAAGTGGACAAGGACAACAAGGTGGTCTGGGACTGGCTGGCCAGCGATTATTTTGACCAGATGCCCTTCCCGGAAGATTTCAAGGCCACCATGCGCAAATACCCCACCTGGCAGCAGACCCGCACGCCGGGCGTGAAGGCCGCTGACTGGATCCACATGAACTCCATGTCCAAACTGGGGCCGAACAAGTGGTACGAGCAGGACAAGACAAAATACGCCGCCTTCCATCCGGACAACATCATCACATGCAACCGCCAGACCAACACGGTGTTCATTATTGACAAAAAAACCAAGAACATTGTCTGGCACATCGGGCCGGTCTTTTACAGCGACGTGAACTGGAACTTCGCGGGCAAGGATTACCCCAGGGCGATCAGCAGGCTTGGCCAAATCATCGGACCGCACCACGCCCATATGATTCCCAAGGGTCTGCCGGGCGAAGGCAACATCATGATTTACGACAACGGCGGCTACGCCGGCTACGGCCCGCGCAACCCCGGCGCGCCCTTCGGCTGGAGCGACGCCCGGCGCGACTACTCCAGAGTCATTGAATTCAACCCGGAAACCCTGGAAATGCAGTGGGAACACTCCTCCAAAACCATGGGCCTGCGCGAGGGCTACAAGTTTTACAGCGACTACGTGAGCTCGGCCCAGCGCCTGCCCAACGGCAACACGCTGATCACCAACGGCGCCGTCGGCCAGTTCCAGGAAGTCACGGCGGACAACGAAATAGTCTGGGAATACATCAGCCCCTGGTATAACCCGGCCGGCAAGTTCAACCTGGTGTATCGCGCCTACCGCGTGCCCTATGACTATGTTCCGCAGGTCAAGAAGCCGGAGGAACTGGCGGTCACACCGCCGGAAAACGCCACCTGGCGTTTGAAGCCGGACGGAAAATAACCAGGAGCAGAAATATGCCTCCGGGCAAGAGTATAGTTTTACCCGGAGGCACCTGGGGAAATTGCTGAATAATTTCTCCGGGAATGGAGACAGGGGTTACCCCCTTGCTGAAACGGGCGGGAGCCGTCACGCGGCCCCAAGTGTGCGGCCCCCGCCTGATTGGCCGGCTTAAAGAATTTTTTTTCTGACTTGCCGTAGAGCAATGTGAGACGGCTGTATGGTTGTATGAATTGTCGCGCATTGGAGGTTTTATGAAGCGATTGTTTTTGGTTTTAGCCCTGGTTCTCGTCCTTCCTGTTTCCGCTTACGCCGGCCCCAGACTTACGGTAACCGGGGTGACCCATTATGACCCCGCAAAATCCTGGAACGGTTTCACACTTCTGAGCGAACTCCCGTCAGGCAGCGCCAAGCTTATTGATATGAACGGCAATCTTGTGCATGAATGGGATGTGCAGGGCGGCGAAGGCATGCCCAACAAGCTTTATCCGGGCGGGTACCTGCTTACCAGCCTATACCCCGCTTATAAAGAAGCGGGGCAGGGGCACAGTACGGTAGCGGTGCTTGATTTTGAAGGAAATATTGTCCGTCAGTTCAAACAGTTGAATCAGGTCAAAAAGCCTTCTCCAGGTATGGTCCTTGAAGCCGACGGGACCGCCTGGATCAGCCGGCAGCACCACGACTATCAGATCCAAGGCGATCCTGTGGGATATTATTCCCCTGGAACCAAGGCGGATATAAAAGACGGCAACATGCTGATTCTGGCCCATCGCAGCGTGAAGAACCCTAAAATTACCGATAAGGTGCAACTTCAGGACGACCGTATCGTCATTATTGATAAAAGCGGGAAAATAATCTGGGATTGGGCCATATCCGATCATTTTGACGAACTGAAGAACATGGGCGACAATCCGGATGTAATGAAGTACCTTAACAACGCCACCAATTATATGGGCGGCAAGTCGCGCGATGATTTGGAATATAACGGTTTTGATTGGTTCCACATGAACTGCGCTTCCTGGCTTGGGCCAAACAAGTGGTATGACGCCGGCGATCAGCGTTTTCATCCGGACAACATTATTGCGGACAGCCGCGTCACATCCCATATGATCATAATAGATCATAAGACCGGTAAAATTGTTTGGCAGGTGGCTCCGCCATACACCGGTGAGGACGCTGACATAGGCGTTGTTATCGGAGTGCACCACACGCATATGATTCCTAAAGGTCTTCCGGGCGAAGGCAATATCATGATCTTCGACAACGGCGGCTACCCACCGTACCATGACAAGCAGATCCAACCGCGCGCCTATAGCCGTGTAGTTGAGTTTGACCCCACTACTAAAAAAGTAGTGTGGGAATACTCACATAAAACCGTAAAGACGACCCAGGGCGGCTGGCCGTATTATGGCGAGAGCTTTTTCTACAGCCCTTTCATAAGTTCCGCCCAGCGTTTGCCTAACGGCAATACCATGATCTGCGAAGGCAACAAAAACCGCATCTTTGAAGTCAACAAGGATCGTGAAATAGTTTGGGAATATGTGAGTCCGTACGGTATTGACACTAAAAACATGCCATTGACCTACCGCGCCTACCGGGTCCCTTACGATTATGTGCCGCAACTGCCAAAGGGCGGTGAAGTCGCTGTCAATCTACCGCTTAGCGGCCAAATCCAGATACCGAATATTAACGGAAAAATGCCTGATATCATGCCGAAGGTGGATAAAGCCAAGGCCCAGCAGCTAGGCACCCTCCATCCTGTGACGATTACACCCCAGAAACCCCTGGCTCCAGTGGATGCAGCGGAGGATGAACCTGCCATGAAGGCCTATTGAAAGGCACGATTCGGAATCTGGATCAAGTCTTCTTGCATGACATGGCTGCCCGGTTACGCCATCGCGGCCAGGTGTTTTTAGAGGGGCAGCCGGGGCACTTTCTGGCTGTTGGTGGCATTTAACCGCGCGTTACGGAAGAATGCGCGCCGCAAAAGAACAGAACGGAGTCCGGGGTCGCCAACGAGCCCGGGCTCCTAAGTTTAGCCCTGACGGCATCGCGCCGCCATCGCCTTTTTGTATTTTCGATTATCTGGCTTGGAGTAAATTACGCTAGAGTTTTCCGCTTAACGGCGGGCAAAGCCCGTCTACGGAAAACTCAAGGGAGTTGCTACGCATCGCTTTGCAACGCCAGAGCAACCACCGCCCTCAACTTTTTAAAAGGCGGCCATCAGGTCCGTAGGGTCTGGTCGCGGTCTGGAAGGAGCGCTTATTTATGATGCGAGAAATCACCATAAAAATGCTGTGTCTGTTTTTTGTCTTCGGGCTTGCCACCCAGGCTTTGGCCTATACTTCCGTTTACCCAACCGGCACTGTGCTCTATAAGCCGGATAAAGCCTTTGGCGGCTTCACCATTTTGTGCGGCGAGAACGACCAGATGCTCCTGGTGGATATGAACGGCAACCTGGCGCATTCCTGGCAGGGCGTGGATTACATGTTCCGGCCCATGCCGGGCGGCAAGATGCTGGCCACCATAGGCAGCTGGAGCGAAGGCCAGCAGGACGCCTATCAGGTGCTGGAAGTGGATTTTGACGGCAAAGTGGTCTGGTCGTTCCGCAACTGGCAGCAGGTGACCGCCATTCCCGGCCAGCCGCAGGAAAACGGCAAAACCTGGATTTCCCGCGCCCACCACGACATGCAGCGCAAGGGCATGCCCCTCTATTACACTCCGGGTGTTAAGCCGGAAGACAAGGGCGTGACCTTGATCCTCGGGCATATCAACGAAAAATTTCCCAAGGTCCACAAGGACGCCCAACTGATTACCGACGCTTTCTACGAAGTGGATAACAAAACCGGCCAGGTGATCTGGAAGTGGATTCCTTCCGAGCATTTTGACGAGCTCGGCTTCGGCGAAGACGCCATAAAGTCCATGCAGGCCTATCCGCCCGTGGACAATCCGGCCGCCCGGCGCCACGGCACCGCGGTCAAGGAAGGTTCCGGCTTTGACTGGCTGCATGTGAACACCCTTGGCTACGTCGGCCCCAATAAGTGGTATGACGCGGGAGACAAACGCTTCCATCCGGATAACGTCATTTTTAACTGCCGCGACGCCAACCTGTTCGCCATTGTGGACCGCGAAAGCGGCAAGATCGTCTGGAAGGTCGGGCCGGACTTCGGACCTGGCAGCCCCAGCGAAAAACTCGGTCAGATGATCGGCTCGCACGCCGTGCACATGATCCCCAAGGGTCTTCCCGGTGAAGGCAACATCCTGGTTTTTGACAACGGCGGCCTGGCCGGCTACGGCAAACCCTCGCCCATGTCCCCGGTCACCGGTTTCCACAACGCCCGGCGCGACTATTCCCGCATTGTGGAACTGGACCCGGTGAAAATGGAAGTGGTCTGGCAGTATGACTACACCGCGGCCAACCCCAAGGTTCGCCCGGTGCCGCACTTCATCCACAAGTTCTTCAGCCCATTTGTCAGTTGCGCCCAGCGTCTGCCCAACGGCAACACCATGATCACCGAAGGCGACGCCGGCCGTGTCTTTGAAGTCACCCCGCAACTGGAAACCGTGTGGGAATACAACAACCCGTTTACGGCCAAACACAACCCGCCGCTGGTCTACCGCGCTTACCGCCTGCCCTACGAGTGGGTGCCCCAGGTGCAAAAGCCGGAAGAAGTGGCCGTGAGCGTGGATAATGGCCTGCTTGTCGTGCCGGACGCCAAGGGTCGGGTGCCGAACACCGGCTACGGCAAGGCGCTCAACTCGGTGAAGGTCATTTCCGATGCGGTCCCGGCCGCTCCCAAGGGCGGCAAAGACGCCCAGGAAGGCGAAGAGCCTGGCATGCATAAGTATTAGAGCCTTTTGCGCCAACAAGAAAATTCGGGAGGCGAGCCCAAAATGGCGCGGCTTGCTTCCTGAATTCTTTTTTGTGAAAGCGCTCTTGTAAATGCTACGGCCGCGAGGTAAAATAATCCCATGATCATAAAGGAGGGTCACGTGAAAAGAATACTTATCTGCTTCACCTTGCTGGTTATATGCCTCGGGGCGGCCCAGGCCGGGGTCGCCGCTGAAGCGGCCATCAGCTTCAACAAAGCCCCGGCCGAACAGATTGTCCAGAGCACCGACGGCCTGGTGGACATGGATCTGGCCAAGGCCATCGTGCAACACCGCACCCAGAACGGGCCTTTTAAAAGCCCGGAAGACGTGCGCAAAGTGCCGGGCATGAAAACAGTCATCTTTAACTCCCTGGGCCTTAAGGCTGTGAACGGCGACGTTGTTTACAGCCCGGAAGTGGAACCTGGCATGAAGGCCTATTAGGTTGTTTGTAAGCTTTGTTTATTGTTTTCGGATCAAAAAATCTGGATCAGGCCGTTGTCGGGGGAAGGCCACATCCCCGGACAACGGTCTGGAATCGTCCCAGGTTAAAGAGAGTTGCCCTGAAAGTAGTTCCTGTACCTGAAGTTTAACCAAAACGCGGAGGAAGAAATGCGGAAATTATTCACTCTTGGTTTAACTTTGTTGCTTGCTCTGGCTTTTGCCGTAAGCGCGGCCGCCATGCCCAGCGTGTTCCCCACTGGCGTGACCGTGTACGATCCGGCCAAAGCGGAGAACGGCTACGTGCTGATCAGCGTGGACTTTGAAAACGCTTACAGCAAAGTGGACAGCCGGGGCTATTTTGAAAAGATCAACAACCCCACTGGGATGCCCGGCGAACCCAAAACCAGCGACAGAGTTTTTCTGATCGACATGAACGGCAATGTGGTGAAAAACTGGAAGGACTTTGGCGACAACAAAAAAGTCTACCTTCTCCCCAGCGGCAATATCCTGAGCATCAGCGAGCGTGGCAGCAAGGCTGTGGAGTATAACTGGGACGGCAAGCAGGTTTGGGAATACGCCACCAAGCTCGGCCCCCACCATGACGGCCGCCGCCTGGATAACGGCAACACCCTGATCCTCTGCTACGAAAACGTTCCTCAGGAATTCAACGACAAGTACATACAGACCGTGGACACCCCTTTCTTCGGAAAGCAGGATCGCAAGCCCCTGAAGACCCGCGGCGACACGATCATCGAAGTGACGCCCGACGGCAAGATCGTCTGGGACTGGAACTCTTCCGAACATCTTCAGAAGTGGGCCAATGTCTATCTGCCCATTGTGGCGCTCACCGACTGGACGCACGGCAACACCACCAGCATCATTCCGCCCAACAAGTGGTATGACGCTGGCGACAAGCGCTTCAAGCCCGGCAACATCCTGTACAACCCGCGCCATTTTGACGAGTTCATGATTATTGACAAGGAAACCAAGGAAGTGGTCTGGACCGCCAACTTCAAGGTCATGGGCGGTATTTCCCAGTGCCATGAGCCCATCATGATCCCCAAGGGCTATCCCGGCGAAGGCAACATCCTGTTTTTTGACAACGGCCTGTTCGTGCGCTCCGGCGCGCATTCCGGCCAGTCCGTGGTTTACGAGATCAACCCCGCCAATAACGAGGTGGTCTGGCGCTATCTGCCGGCCATGATGGGGTCCACCCGCTTTTTCAGCAAGTATAAGGGCTCCGCCTACAAGCTGAAGAACGGCAACGTGCTTATCTCCGAAGACTATGCCGGCCGCGTCTTCCAGGTCAAGCCGGACAACTCCCACCCGGACGGCGGAGAGATAGTCTGGGAATATCAGTTTGATACGGTCATTTCCCGCACCACCATGTACCCGTATGACTTCACTCCACAGCTTAAGGCCCTGCCCAAGCCCAAAGAGTTGAAGGTTTCCCCGCTCAACCCCGGCGAATGGAAGGTTCTGCCGGACGCGCAGCGTAAGGGCGGCACGGTGCTTAAGCAGGTCAAGCTGGATAAGTAAACCGGTTTCAGAACAAACTGTGCGGCCCGGAGTTCTTCCGGGCCGCCGCTTTTTTGTGGCCCGTGCGGCGCATCGCACAGTGAGCGGGGCAACAGGCCGCCCCTTGCGGCAATCCGCGCAGAAGTATAAGGCCGGGCCAGTCAAATATGGTGTAATAACAAGTTGTTTCACCAGCGCTGTCGATCTGGGTACGCTATTTGCTATTGTCAGCGCTGAGGGGATGATTATTTAGTAAAGAGAGCCATGGCTGTGTGAATAATGCGGCCGGACTTTTCGGCAGCGCCAAGCATGTGAAATTTTTTATAAAAGATAACATAAGGAGTTTAGCCCATGAAAAAAACGCTTCTCTTGCTTTCTTTGGCCGCCTTTTTGGTGCTCGGCCTGTCTTCGGCCGTTTTCGCCTCCGGCGTGGTGGACCTGAACAAGGCCAGCGCGGAAGAGATCGCCGGCATTGAGGGCGCGGATATTTCGGCGGACCTGGCCAAGGCCATTGTGGACTACCGGGCCAAAAACGGCCCCTTTAAGAGCGGCGACGATCTGCTCAAGGTGCCCGGCATGAGCAACGAAGCTTGGCAGCGCCTTAATCCCGTGGAAAAAGACGGCTCGATCGTGCACGACCCGGACGCGGAGATGACCCTGGCGCCATCCAAGTGCTAGCTTCAGTTTCCCGCCAAGTCTTGTTTCCGTAGATGGGTGCCGCTCCAATCCCCAAGGTTGGGGCGGCATTTTCTGATCCTGTTTTTTTACCCCAGAGGATGATTATGAAAAAAGGCGTTTCCCGCCGGGATTTCATCAAACTTGGCGCGAGCGGGGCAATAGCCCTGCCCCTGCTCCAGTCCGGTCATGCCCAGGCCATGGGGCGGGCGCCGCAGCCGGACTTGCCGGCCCTGCGCAAAGTGCTGGGCTACTGTCCGTTCTGCCAGAGCCGCTGTACCTATTGGGCTCATGTGGAAGGAAATACGGTGCGCTACCTTGAGGGCCTGGAAGGCAACCGCTGGACCGGCGGCGGCATGTGCCCCAAGGGCATGTCCCTGGCGGAACTGGCCAAAAGCCCGCACCGGCTCACCCAGCCCATGCTGCGCACGGAATCGGGCTGGAAAAACATAAGCTACGACGAAGCCACAACGCTGGTGGCCCAGAAGCTTAAGGAAGCGAGCGAAAAGCGCGGCAAGGACATTTACAAGAGCCTGGCCCTGACCGCGCCCCTCTGGGATTGCCGGGAAAGCGAACTGGCCGCCCTTATGCTCATGCGCCTGGCCGGCGGGGTGAACGTCATGCCGCCCGGCGAAGTGTGCATCAGCACGGCTTCCAACACCCTTTCCACCCTGCTGGGCAGCGGTAACTCCACCACCACGGTGGACGAACTGCTCAACGCCAAGGTATTGGTCCTCTGGGGGGCCAACCTGTCGGAGACCTACCCGCCTTACAGCCGCTGGCTGGACATGGCCAGGGCGGCCGGGTGCAAGATCATCTATGTGGACCCCCGCAAGACCAACACCAGCAAGTGGTGCCAGAGTCAGCTTTTTCC
This sequence comes from Desulfovibrionaceae bacterium, assembly GCA_031547305.1. Classification (GTDB taxonomy): domain Bacteria; phylum Desulfobacterota; class Desulfovibrionia; order Desulfovibrionales; family Desulfovibrionaceae; genus JAVBSC01. The sequence continues at coordinate 38,200 of JAVBSC010000081.1, read as the reverse complement.
CCTGCCGGGCACGGACGGGGCCCTGGCCCTGGGCGCGGTGCGCTGGATCATTGAAAACAGAGCCTATGACGCGGCGTACGTGGCGGCCAGCACCAATAATTTTGAGACTCTCAAGGAAAACGCCGCGCCCTGGAGCGTGGAAGAAGTCTGCAAGGCCACCGGCCTAACCCCGGAAGCGGTCAAAGATTTTTATTCCACCCTGGCCGCCAGCGACCGCACCATGGTCTGGTTCGGCGGCACGCTGTCGCGCTATTCCAACGGCATGGCCACCCTGCGGGCCATCATCGCCGCCCAGGGCGTCAAGAACAACCTGATCGGGAGCGGACGGGGCATCCTGACCATGGAGAGCGGCAAGCCGGAAGGCGAAAAAGAATTTGTGGACCACATGTGCGGCGAGACCGACAAGACCGGGGTGAACTTCCGCCGCCTGCTCAGCGCCATGAATTCCGGGGATATTGACGTTCTGTTCCTGAACTCCAGCTACCGCCGCTATCCGGACTGCAACGGCGTGCGCAAGGCTATGGAGAAGGTCGGTTTTGTGGTCTACCGCGGCTTTTTCAACACCGAAGAGCTGGATGTGGCAAGCCTGTTCGTGCCCGCCACCTTCGGGCTGGAGAGTCAGGGGTCGCATTACGGGGCGGAAAAGCAGGTGGTCTGGCGCGACAAGGCCGTGGACGCCCCCGGCGCCTGCGTGCCGGACTGGCAGTTTTACCGCGACGTGGGCCTTAAGTTCGCGCCGGACAAGTACCCAAAGTTTGAAACCCCGGAAGAATTGTGCACCTTGTTCAGCAACACCGTGCCGGACTGGAAGGGCATTACCGTGGAGCGCCTGCGCAAGAGCCCCGGCGGGCTGATCGGCCCGATGCCGGAAGAAGGCGGGCCGGAGCGTCCTGGCTGTATCTATACCGAAGGTAAGTTTTTTACCGCGGACGGCAAGCTGGACTTCGCGCCCAAGATCTTCGGGGCGATTGTCTGGAGCCTGCCCAGGGGAAACCCGGCCGGCAAGGATGCGGATAAAAAATTCCCCTTTACCCTGATCCAGGGCAAGATCGTCAGCCAGTGGCAGCAGACCCTGACCAACTTTGCGGAATCCCTGGCCCAGTTCGCCACGGGGCGCTTCGCGCTCGTCCACCCGGACACGGCTGCCAAGTGCGGCGTGGTCCAGGGGGAGAAGGCCTGGCTGGAGACCGCCTTTGGGCGGCTGGAGGCCAGGGTGGAGGTAACGGAGCGCATCATTCCCGGTGTGGTTTTCACCCCCTCGCACTTTACCGGCACCAGCCCGTTCGAGCGGACCAGAAGCGCGCCCATGAACACCATCCTGCCTAACTACTGGGACCGGGTGTCCGCCCAGTTCAACGGCCTGGGCTGTACCCTGGCTAAAAAGACGGGGGCGTAACATGGCACAGTATAAAATGATCATTGATACGGAAAAGTGCATGAACTGCGGGGCTTGCATAGTGGGCTGCCAGCAGCGCAACGCCACGACCTACGGACACCGCCGCAACTGGGTGCGGGAGATCAAGGACGATAAAAAGCCAGGCGGCAAGGTGTTCCAGCCCGGCGGATGTATGCAATGCGCCGAGCCTCTGTGCGTTGACGCCTGCCCCACCAGAGCCACCTACAAGGACGCGGACGGAGTGATTGTGGTGGATAAAACCCGCTGCATCGGCTGCGGGGCCTGCGTGGCCGCCTGCCCTTACGGTGCCCGCTACCGGGACGAGCGCCTGGGCGTGGCGGACAAATGCGACTATTGCGCCACTACTCGCCCTTTGGGCATGGCGCCGGCCTGCGTGCAACTTTGTCCGACCAAAGCCAGGGTGTTTGGGGACCTCTCCAAACCGGATGATCCGGTGGCCAAGCTGGCCGGCGCGGCCAACCTGAGCGTTGTGGAATCAACGGCTGTGCCCACCAAGCCCACCCTGGCCTACATAGGAGACCCCGGTGACAAGGTCTGGCCAAGTGACGCCAAACTCCCCCTGCCCATCGCCCTTATGGGGCCCCTGGCCACCGGAGTGCGTTGGCTGGGCGGGTTATCTCTGCTGGGAATTGTGGGCGTGTTCCTGAAAAACCTGGCCGCCCCGGCGGACGAGAACAAGCACGCGCCTGAAGAGAAAAGCAAGGGCGCTGACGCCGGCAAAGGAGGCCAACAATGATCCGCCGCCATACCAAAAGCGCCATAGCCATGCACTGGTTTAACGCTCTGTGCTGGATTCTGCTTCTATTCAGCGGTTTCGGCCTGCTGACCAACCTGAACATGCAGCCCGTGGGCCAGTGGTGGACCGGCCTGTGGACCGCTCCGGCCGGCGAGTACGGCCTGCTGCACCTGCACCGCAACCTGGGCCTGGTCTGGGTTATCGTTTATCTTGTTTACTGCCTGGTGTTTTTGCGGAGCGACGTGCTGCCCTTTTTGCGCGAGATCTTCCGTCTTTCTCCAGTCCAGGATCTGGTCTGGTGCCTGCGCAAGGGCTTCTGGCTGGTCCTGGGCGCTAAAAAGATGCGCTCCCTGGGCCTGAACCCGGAACTGCCGCCCCAGGGCTTTTACAATGCCGGCCAGAAATGGGTGGCCGTAGCCGCGGTGCTGTGCAGCCTGCTTTTAATCGCCAGCGGCTTTCTGCTCTATTTCTCCAACCAGATGCTGGACATGCAGAGCGTGGTGCAATGGGCGCTGTTCATTCACATGGCTTGCGCCGGGCTGATGGCCATACTTTTGCCAGTGCATATCTATATGGCCGCCTTTGCCCCGGGCGAAGCCCCTGCCCTTAAATCCATGCTCACCGGCCAGGTGCCGGAAGACTTCGCCAAACACCACAATCCCCTGTGGCATGCGGAACTGAAGAAAAAAGGCCTGGTGGAATAAAATACCTGAACGCCGCATACCCGCGACACGCGGCCGAACCTGGATTATTTTCAGGTTCGGCCGTATTTTTTTATGCATATTCGCGCCTTGTGGCAGATTGGCTTTGAACTTTAGAATTGCCGGCGCTTAGCGGTGAAACAAATTTCGTTTATGCCTGCGGCGGCAGGGTGAGGAAGCGTCCGCCTTTTGGCCATGGCAATTCAAAGCGGGAATGCCATATCCAGCCCTTAAGCGCCTCGCGGTGAGGCTCCGCACTTCATCGCACGGGCGTCTTGGGCCTAGCGTTTTGTAATCGGCTAGGTGCGGAACACGGCCTCGCACTCCTCCGCCGAGGCCTGGGTTATGAAACCGACGATGATCATCAAGGCAAAGGACGCTCCCACGCCGGTCACGACCGGGTGGATTACCTTGGCCCATTCCGCGCCCGCAATGGTCGCGCCAACATGCACCGCGGCCACAAAGAAGCCGCCCATGCACCCGGCTGCGGCGGCCGGGGTGCTGACCCGCTTGAACAGCAGGCCGATCACCAACGGAGCGAAGAAGGTGGATCCGGTAAGCGCCACCGAGAAGCCCACAATCTGCAGAATCATCTGCGAAGTAGTGAAAGATGCGACCAGCGCGATGAGGCCAACCGTGGCGATGGTAATGCGCGAAGCCTTCAGGTAATAGCGTTCGTCCTGTTGGATTTTACGCGGTTCATGGTAGCACTTGCGCAGAAGATCGTGCGCCACGGCCGCGCCGCTCATGAGCAGGAGCGAGTCGGTCGTGGACATGGCCGCCGCGGCGATGCCCGTGAGCATGAAAGCCATCATGAAGGGTGTGGCGTATTCTTTTGCCAGCACCATCAGGGCCTGATCCGGAATGGCCACCTTGTCCCAGATCAGCACGCGCGCGGTGGCGCCCAGGTACATGTTGCCATAGGTCAGGAAGATGATCACCAGAAAAATGGCCCAGGGCAAGGACCACCGGGCGGCGTTGACGTCTTTGGCCGCAAAGACTTTGGTGATCAGCTCGATGCGGGTGGCGTAAGCGATGAACCAGAGAAAGCACCAGGAAATCATATAGGTGGTGGTCCAGGAGGTGCCGGTTATGGAGGTCCAGCCCGGAACTATCTTGTCAACGGCTATGAAGATGTTTGACCAGCCTTCCGTGACTCCCCACAGACGCGGCATAAGAATGATCAGACCTACCCACATGAATATGAACTGGAAGATATTGGTCCAGACCACGGCCATGAGGCCCCCCATGACCACGTAGGCCACGAAGATGAGCGTGCCGAGAACCAGGGCCACTTCAAATGGAATTCCCAGCAGGGTCTCCAGCACCAGGCCCATGCCGCGGGTTTGGGCGATCAGATAGAGAATACTGGAGACGGCGATAACTGCAGCGCAAAACCCTTGCAAAAACGTGCTCTTGAAGCGGCGACCCATGTAGTCTGGCAGGGTAACAGCTTCCATGGCCCGTAATTTTTTGGCGAAAACCACCAGTATGACCATGAAGCCCAGGGTAAAGCTGATATAGGCCTGAACGGCCGGGCCGCCGAAGCGGGCGTTGAAAGCGGCTCCGCTGATAATGGACCCGCCGTGCATGATCGAGGCCATCAGGGCCAGAGTCATGACCACCGTGCCGAAACTGCGCCCGGCGACCCAGAAGTCGGAAGAAGTTTTTTGTTTTCTGGAACTTACAAAGCCTACCAGGAGCATAATCAGCATGTAGGCGGCAAATACAATAAGACCGGTAATGGAAACGTTTTGCATGTTTCCTGACTCCTACTTCTTGTCATGCTTTTCAACGTGCCAACAATAGAAAAACATAAAACCTATGATGCCGAGGGGGATGAGAAAATTATATACAAAGGTGGCCACAGGAAACCCGAAAATACGCATAACTCCTCCCTCATAAAAGTGGATCACTTTGTTTTTACTGTCAGTATAGCTATATTCCTCTGGAATTAATTCTTCTTTTGATCCGTCTGTGTGTCTATTTGCTCTGGAGTAAGAGATAATGAGGCGGCTCCGCTTTTCTATTCCTGAAGCAGATGCATGGCCAGGGCGATGGAGAGAACCCGGTCTTCCGGGAAGTCGGAGCGCGAATTCATCAGAATCGGCACTCTGGCGCCCAGGATGATGCCGGGCACGCGTTTTTTGGCGAAATAGGTCAGCGACTTGTGGAAGATGTTGCCCATGAGGATATTGGCCATGATCAAAATATCCGCCCGCCCCGCCACCGGTCCGGTAAGTCCCTTGTGTGCCGCCTGTTCCGGCGATACCGCGTTGTCCAAGGCGAAGGGACCGTCGATGACGGCGCCTTTGATTTGCCCCCGATCGCCCATTTTTGCCAGCGCGGCCGCCTCAAGGGTTTCCGGCATATCCGGGTTAATCTGCTCCAGGGCGCAAATTAAGGCCACGCGGGGCGTGGCGATTCCGAGCTTTCTGGCCAGCCAGACGGCGTTTTCAATGATCTGGCGTTTCTGGTTCAGGTCCGGGGCTAGGTTGATGGCGCAGCAACTGGCGATTTGCAGACCCGGATCGCCCCATTCCTTTTCAAACAGGGAGATTTCGCTGATCACTCCCCTGTCGCGCAATCCGGTCTCCTTGTTGAGTATGGCGCGCATAAAGGTGCTGGTCTGCATCAGGCCCTTCATGGGCAGGTGGGCCTCGCCGCTATGGACCATGGCCACGGCCCTTCTGGCCATCTCCGCCTCGTCGGTTTCGTTGACGAACTGCTCCGGCGCGAAGCTCAGCCCCATGGCCTCGGCCCGAGCCTTGATGCGGTCTTTGTCCCCGATCAGAATAAAGGAATCGGTTCCGGAAATATCCTTTACACCCAGTATGGTGCTCAACACGGTATCGTCGTCGGCCTGGGCGACGGCTATGCGTATCTTGGCATTTTTCGCTCCCTTGAGGAGTTCTTCAAGCCTGGTAATCACGGTTCACCTCGTAAGTATTTGTTTTTTCCGCAGCAAGAAAACCTTTGCTGTCAGTAAGATTGCGCTTTCTCCATGCCGCGCAGATAGCGCAGAGCCCCGGCGGCAAGAGCCTCCATTTCGTTTTCTCCCGGAAAAAGGTGGACTGGCGCGAGCCAGCCTACCCAGCGGATCAACTCCTCATACAGGTATTTTGAATAGGCCAGGCCCCCGGTCAGGGCGATGGCCTGGACCTTGCCCGTGAGCGTGACGGCCGCCCCCCCGATGCTTTTGGCGATCTGGTAGATCATGGCGTCAAAGACTTCTTTGGCCTTGGCGTCGCCCGATTCGATGCGCCGGACTATCTCCGCGGCGTCGGTGGTGCCAAGGTGGGCCACCAGTCCGCCACGTCCGTTAATCATGCGGCGCACTTCCTGCTCACCGTGTTTTCCTGAAAAGCACAGGCTGATCAACTGCCCTGCCGGGACTGTTCCGGCGCGCTCCGGGGCCATGGGCCCGTCACCGTCCAAGCCGTTGTTCACGTCGATGACCTTGCCGTTTTCATGAGCGGCTATGGACATGCCGCCGCCCATGTGCGCGACTATGGCCGACATCTCGCCATAGGGCAGGCCGAGTTTTCGGGCCAGCCCCTTGCCCACGGCTTTCTGGTTAAGGGCTTGGAATGAGCTGACGCGTTGAAATATTGGCAGACCAGCGTAACGGGCCTGGGGGATCATTTCGTCAATGCAGGGGGGATCGACGGTTAGAGACGGCTTGCCGTTATCACTGCCAAGGTCAAAGGCCACCTTGCAGCCCACGCTGCACGGATGCGAACCGTAGCGGCCGGACTTGGCGTCGGCCAGCATTTCTTCGCTGATGACGAATACGCCGCTTTGAATGGGGTGGAAGGTGCCGCCGCGCGAAACAACCGCGTCCACGCTTTCAAGGGAAAGATGGTTCCTTTTGAGCGCGTCCAGAACGCTTTGCCGCCGAAGATTGTATTGCTCCCAGATGTTTTTGAATCCCCGCAGGTCGTCGGCCGCATGCCGCACAGTCTCGGCGAACAGGGGTGTCTCGTTCCGATAGGCCGCCACCTTGGTGGATGTCGAGCCGGTATTCATAATTAGAAGGATAAAATCTTTGTGGCTCATTAATTGCTCCTGAACCCACCGGGGCGGAAGACCCGCTCCGGCGGGAATAAGGATTTATCAGCCGGAGGCCCTGGAGGGGGTGAGCACGTTCGAGCCTATGCCCATTCTGATGGTCACGAGCACCAGCCCGGATACGATAAAGGGAGGGACGGCCAGAGAATAGAGGCCCCACTCCGGGGCCACATGGCTGGTAAACCACTGCCGGACTATGGGGGCGCACCAGCCGCCGAGCACGCCGACGGAGTTGACCATGGCCACGGCCAGGGCCAGTTCAAGGCCGCTGAGGAAGCGGGCCGGTATGGTCCAGAATATCGGCATTGCCGCCATGATGCCGCCCACCCCGAAGCCCAGGCCGAGAATGCCGAGGTAAGGGTTGGAAACGCTGGATAGCACGATGCCGCAGCCAGACAGGAACATGCACAGGCTGACGATAGTGGCGCAGTTGCCGGTGGTATGCGAGCGGTTGGTGAAGTAGAAGATAAAAGCGCAGGAAATCAGCCAGGGAACGGTGCTGACCATGCCGACCAGGAAGTTTACTTCGCTGCCCATGAAAGCCGCCACCTGGGTGGGCATGTAAAAGTTGGCCCCGTAAAAGCCCCAGTTGAAGCAAAAGTAGCAGCAGCACAGGAACACGACTTTGGGATAAAGCAGTATCATCAGTGGGTTGCCGTGTTTTTTTGTTCCATGCTGGTCACGCTCGGCTTCCAGCGCGGCGGCCAGGGCCGTTTTTTCCTCGTCGGGCATCCACGCGGCCTTGTCCGGGTTGTCGGTCAGGTAGAAAAGGGCGATTATGCCTACCAGGGAGGCCCCGAAGCCTTCCACGGCGAACATCCACTGCCAGCCGTGCCAGCCGCCCCAGCCGTGCGTGTATTCGATGAGAGCGCCGGACAGGGGGCCGCCGATAATGAAGGCCAATGGGGTGGAATAGTAAAAGAGCCCGTTAATTTTGGCTCTTTTTTCTTTGGTGAACCAGTAGGTCATGAACACGACCACGCCGGGGAAGAAGCCCGCTTCAGCTATGCCCAGGAGGACGCGCAGGACCAGGAAGCTCGTTTCGGAAGAGACCCAGGCGAAACCCGCGGCGCACAGGCCCCAGGTAATCATGATGCGGGCCATCCAGCGCCTTGCGCCCACGTAGTGCATGATCATGTTGCTGGGGATTTCAAAGAAAGAGTAACCGAAAAAGAACAGACCGGCGCCCAGGGCGAAAGCTTCGGGGGTTATACCCACGTCTGTTGCGAGAAAATTTTTGGCAAAGCCGATATTGGAACGATCCAGAAAAGACATGACGTACATTAGGATCAAGAAGGGAAGCAGCCGGGTTGTGGCGCGGCTCATGGCCTTTTCGGCAAGAAGATTGGTCTCTGACATATCGTTCTCCATACTGTAAAAGGTAAACTTTTAACCCGTATGACGAGGCGGGGACATAGTGCCGGGCATCACGCCGATGCCCGGACCGGCCGCGGCAGCGCCCGCGTTGTATGGAGCGCTCCGTCTGTAGCTGGTTGTCAGATAAAATTGTTAAACAGGTCCAAACTGTGGAAATATAGCCTTCGTTTTTCCTTTATGAGCAAGCCCTGCTTGCGCATTTTGCTCAGGGCCTTGGTCACGGCTTCGCGCCGCGCCCCGATGAGCTGCCCCAGTTGTTCGTCGGTAATGATTATTGAGAGCATGACCCCTGTGCCGCTTTTGATCCCGAAATCGCTGATAAATTTAAGCAGTAGCCTGCAGAGGCGTTTTTCGATGGGCCAGAAGGTGAGGTCTTCCACCTGAATGGAAAGAAGCCGGATTTTCTGGCTCATAGAACGCAGCAGGCTGTCCTGATGTACGGGATGATCCTTGAGAAAGACCATTGCAGTTTCCCGGTTGAAGCGCAGCACTTCAGAGGGAACCACGGCTTCCGCCGAAGCGAAGCGTCCGCTTTGGTCGAAGAAAGCGGCCTCGCCGAAGAACACGCCCGGCTCCAGCAGCGAGAGGACCCGTTCCTCGCCCTGCGGGCTGACGGAAACGATGCGGATCCTCCCGCTTACCAGGAAGTAGATATGCTCGCTACGCGCATCGCCCTGGCGGTAAACATAAGCGCCCCTGGGGAAGCGGCGCCTTTCTCCGTGCTTGTGCAAAACGTCGATGTCGCCTTTTTCACATAGATCCGGTTCTATTATCCACGGAGACTTATATCGCGATTCGTCCATGTCCCTGCTCCTTGCCCGCCGGAGTGCCCCATGGCGGTCCGCTGGGCCTTTGCGCGAAGGAAAAAAGGTCCGCCTTACAGAGTAGGCTTAGTGTGAACAGGCTCTAGAGGCACTGATCAATCAGCGAACGAATATGCCTGGCCGAGGCCAGCAGCGCGGCCTGCTCGGCGGCGGACAGGGAAAGCTCCAGCGCGGAGTCCCATCCGGCCAGGCTGAAGCGCAACGGCAGGCCTACGCTGACGTCCGAAATGCCGTATTCCCCGTTTAGAATGGCCGAGCCGGGCTGCGGCTCCCCGGTTTCGGCCGCAATGGCCGCAACGACCCTGGTGATGCTGGTGGTGGAAGTCCAGTTGGTGGTCCGCCCGGAATCCAGGGCCTGGAACTGCGAGAACCAGGTCTTTATGGCTTTGTCCATCCTGGCGGTCTGATCCGGCGTAAGGTCCGCCGCTTTTCCGTCCACCGTAACGGTGCCGTAGAGCGGCACTTGGGTTTCGCCGTGTTCGCCCACAACCCAGCCGCCGATTCTTTCGGTTTCCGGGATGCCCAGAATCTTGCCGGCGGCCCAGCGCAGGCGGAGTGAATCGTTGCGGCAGAAGCCGACAAAGCGTTTTCTGGCGCCGCCCAGGATTTTCCAGAACATGTAGTTGTATACGTCTATGGGCGCGGTGGCCGTAAGAACCACCGTTTCAGCGGAACAGTATTTGCCGATTTCTTCCGCCGCCGCGCGCACTATGCGCATGTTCGCCTCAAGGAACTCGTTGCGCGAGGCCACTTTAAGGGCCGGGATGCTTGCGGCCATGATGACCATGTCGGAACCGGCCAGATCCTTCCAGGTTCCAGCCGTTATGTCCGTGCGGGCCAGTTCGCTCAGGCACTGGCTCATGTCCATGACGTGGCTTTTTAGAACATTTTCCTTCACGTCAATCAGGGTGATTTCCCGGAACAGTCCCTTGAGCCCTAGGTAAAAGCCCATGGTCGATCCCAGGCCGCCGGCGCCTCCGATGATGGAAAGTTTTTTCATGGTTCTCTCCTGCGGTATTGGACTATTGGTCTGGTTGCCGTAGTCCGTATTGGCATGCGGAAAAATATCGGTTTTCCCCGCATACAGGCGGGGGAGGAGGGTAATGCCTCCCCGCCCCGCGTTTTATAAACTACTCGGCGGCAAGCGCCGCCGGGGCTCCGCACATGTCGCAAAGCAACATGAGGCGGGTCCACTTGGAGTCCACCCATTCCTGAAGCTCTTCCTTGCTTTCCTCGCTGAGGTGGGCAAACTTTTTCATGGAGCCGAGGAATTCCCGGACCGGTTTTGGCTTGCTCACGGGCACGGTGAGGCGGAACTTCCCATGCTCCACCTCGTATAGCGGGAAGAAGCGCGTCTGCACGGAGAGTCGGCACACGGCCAGACTTTTTTCCATGGGGTAGCCCCAGCCTGTGGAGCAGGCATTGAACACGTGCAGATAGGCCAGGCCGTCCTTTACGGCGATGGCTTTTTCCACCTTCCTGATCAGGTCCGGCATGTAGGCCGGAGAACAGGTGGCCATGTATGGTATGCCGTGCATAGCCATGATCATGGGCATGTCCTTCTTGTGCTGGCGTTTGCCCTTGATCACCCTGCCCACCGGGGTGGTGGTGGTGCGTGCGCCCTTGGTTGTGGAGCCGCTGCGCTGGAAGCCCGTATTCATATAGCCTTCGTTGTCGTAGCAGATATACAGGATGTTGTTGCCGCGCTCGGCCGCGGCGGAAAGGGATTGCATGCCGATGTCAACCGTGCCGCCGTCGCCCGCGAAGCCCACCACCTTGATGTCGCTGCGTCCGATATGGTCGAAGTAGGTTTTGATGCCGCTGAGGGTGGAGGCGGTGTTGGGCAGCATGGGGCAGGTTACGGGAACCTTGCAACTGCTTTCGGTTTCCCAGCCGACCACGCGGGTGCCGGCCATGCAGCCGGGCGGGATGGCCAGAATGGAGTTGCGGCCCACCAGCTTCATGACAATGCGCAGAGTAAGTTCAACGTTGCAGCCCTGGCAGGCGGTAACGCCCGGGGAGATCATGTCTTCGGCGGCCAGAATCTTTTCAAATGGCTTCAGTTTCATCTGAACTCCTCCTTTACTTCACGATAAGCCACATGGCTCTGCTCGGGCTCTTGCCGGTCTTGCCGGTTTCGACGATGGCCTCAATGGCCTGATCGAACAGGAAGGGCGGCAGGTCTGCCCCCCCCAGACCGCCCACGAAAGCTATGGAGGGAATGGGCGTTTCGCCTTTCATGGCGGCGTTGATTTCCAGGGCGAAGGACCCCATGTGCCAGCCGTAGTTCACGTTGCGGTCGCACGCGCCGTAGGCTTTTCTGCCGCGCAGGTGCTTGCGGACCTCGTCATAGGGGAAGGGGCGCATGGCGCGCATTTTCAGGATGCCCGCCTTGATTCCCCTGGCCCTGGCGTCGTCCACAGCCACGCGCGCGGCGCCGGTCATAGCCCCGGAGGTGCAGAGCACGTAGTCGGCATCGTCAAGCCTGTAGGTGTCCACCAGCCCGCCGTAGTCGCGGCCGAAGAGCTTCGCCCACTCGTCGCAGGTTTCCTTGATTACCCGGCGGGCGCTGTCCATGGCGCTCATGTGCAGCTCGCGGTAATACTGGAACAGAGGCCACGGGGTGAGCGGGTCAACAGCCATGGGGCGGTCCGGGTCCAGGTAGGTGTGCGTGGGCTTGTACTGGGGCAGGAAGGAATCGACCTTTTCCTGTTCCGGCAGTTCAAGAACGTCGGTCAGGTGCGAAAGGTAGAAGCCGTCAAAGCAGACGTTGATGGGCAGGAGCACGTCCGGGTGCTCGGCTATCTTGAAGGCCATGACCGTGGCGTCCAGGATTTCCTGGTTGTCTTCGCAGTAGATCTGCATCCATCCCGCGTCGCGGGTGATCATGGAGTCCTGCTGGCCGCCCCAGATGTTCTGCGGCGAGCAGACGTCGCGGTTGACGATGTCGATTACTATGGGCAGGCGCAGGGTGGAGGCGCGGGTGAAGGGCTCGTACATGTTGAAGAGCCCCTGCGATGAGGTGGCGGAAAAGGTGCGCGCCCCGGCCGTGGAAGCCCCGGTAAGTATGCTCATGACCGAGTGCTCTGATTCCGGCTCGATGGGGGCGGCGCCGATCGCGCCGTCGGCCACGGCTTGGGCGAAAAACTGGGCCAGGGGAGTCTGCGGGGTGATGGGGTATACGGCGACTATGTCCGGACGGGCCAGTATGGCCCCTTGCGCCGCGGCCTGATTGCCGTCAAGGATTACGCGCTTACCCATTTTGGCCTCCTTTGTCGAACCGGATGGCGTCCTTGGGGCATTCTTCTATACAGACGCCGCAACCCTTGCAGTAATCGACGACGATGAACATTTTTCCGTTTTTTTCAGTGACGCACTGCACCGGGCAACTGAGGACGCAAGTGCCGCAACGGACGCACTTTTCCTGGTCAACGACGGGAGGCCAGGTTTTCCATTCTCCGGTGGGGCTGGCTGCGAGCCCGTCGCCCATGGCGCAGATGTATGGGGTGGATACCCCGAAATCTTCGGGTTTCATGTTATTTTCCTTCTCATTATCTGACTTGTTGAACGGCTTCAGCGCCACGGTGGACGGCCTCGGCGTTTTTTTCACCCCAGTGCTCCACGGCCAGCCTGGCCACCGCTTCCACGTCCACCCAGCCGGAAAACTTGGCGAAGGCGCCGAGCATCACGGTGTTGGGCAGAAGGCGGCCGAACATGTCCAGGGCTATGCGGTTGGCGTCGAGCCAGGCGAAATGCCGGATGTTCTCAGGCACCTTGATGTCGGGCGGGGATTCACAGTTGAACAGAATGGTGCCTTCGGGCTTGAGTCCGGCGAAAACGTCTATGCTGGGCAGCAGGGTGGGGTCGATGACGACTACGAAGTCAGGGTGGTAGACGGAACTTTTCTGGCGGATTTTTTCTTCGCTCACCCGGACGTAGGCTTCCACCGGGCCGCCTTTCTTTTCGAAGCCGAAGAAAGGAAAACAGCTTGCAATAAATCCTTTTTCCACGGCGGCGTGCACGATAATCTCGGCACTTGTGACCACCCCCTGGCCTCCGCGGCCATGCAGGCGAAGTTCTTTCACAGCAATACCTCCTTATGGTTCGTATAATTGCAACAATCTGCCGTATACGGTTGGTGCGGCTGGATTATGCGCCGGCAGATTCCCGCCGGAAAAAAACGGACAGAAGGAAAACCGGCGCGCGATTAAACCGATATATGTTGTCAACACGACGGACTTTCTGGCCGCCGCGATAACCGCAAGGATGTTGTGGTGGGAGATCGCCGGAAAAATAGCGGCATTAACAGACGCCCGCTTAGGATGACTCCCAGTTTCTGAAGAATAATTCGCATTGGCTACGAAAATCTGTGTGTTTTCACACACCGGCGGGTAAAGCCGTTTTCATCGGCGAGGTGGTTTGACGGTAATGAGAATTATTTTTATATTATTCTGAATGAATATATTCGCTCAGCCTGTTATTGATTATTAAGAAATCAATATATAGCTTTAAGAAATTGATAGGTGGAGCCATTTTCGCACTAAATGATAATCACGCTGATTTTTTATTTAAAATTAAAATGTTCGGCAAAACGCTGCATTGGGCGGATTGAAATTGCACGCATCAATTCAGGTCAGACTCAAGAGTACAGGGCGCATGATAATTTTGCAGGGCGCCGCCTAAGTTTTTTGACATTTTTCTAATCAATCATAAATAGAACTTGACAATCATTTTCATGTTGACCATAGTAAGCCGCAGGCCAAGGTCAGCCCAAGTGCCGCGAGGAGAATTTATGATCCCCCCCAGAACTTTGCTGGATATGCCTTCCGGCAGCACAGTGCGGGTGTGCTCTCTTAATGGCGCGTGCAAAGAGTTGGGCCGCTTGTGTTCTTTAGGCATTACGCCGGGCGTCGAGCTAAAGGTCAAGCAGGCCGGCGACGGCAACTGTTGCGTGCAGGTGCGCGAATGCAGCTTGGTGCTCTGCTCCGGCATTGCGGGAAACGTGTTTTGCGAGCCGGCTGGCGAAACTGACGGAGCACTCCGTAGTGGCGGCGCGGCACGGGGCAATAAGGCCCAAACGGAAGGCAAGGTATAGCGGTGAAGGAGAGTGGTTTTATGTTGGAAAACGTGCTGATATTTGTCATTGTTGTGGCCGCGGCCGGTTATCTGGTTCTGCGTTTTCGCAGCAAGGGCGGTTCCTGCGGCTGCGGGTGCTCTTCCGAGTGCTCTGGCGGGCTGAAGGAAGCGGGAAAAAAGAATGATTCCTGCTGCGGTTGCGGCGGGTCCTGCAAATAATTTTTTTGTATTTTTGTTGATATTGAATATTAAATTCAAAAGGAACAACCATGCTAGAAGCAATTCCCTTGCGCTCCCTTCAGGAGGGGCAGCGCGCGAAAATCGCCACTATAAAGGCCGAAGGCGAACTGGGGCGGCGCATCCGCGACATGGGCCTGGTGCCCGGCGCTGAAGTGGCTATTGTGGGCCGCGCCCCGCTTAAAGACCCGGTGGCCCTGCGTCTTAAGGGCTTTACTCTTTCTCTGCGCAACAACGAAGCGGATTACATTACGGTTTCCCTGTTGTAAGAGGGGCCACAAAGGTGTCTTTTTACACCCTGGCTCGCGTCAGGCGCCGATTCCGGGCCATGGCCGCACAATCGAGGTGCTATCCCCGGCCGGGAATCGGTGTTTCTTTGCCAGGAGAAAAATGCATCTTTTTGGAAACGACCCGGAAAACGGGTTAGGCGCCAACTGCTATTTCACATGGTTGCGGGTGCGTTTTTATACTTAATGATGGATAATTATTCTCAAAAGAAATTTACCCAGGAGAGTTCATGAACCAGAGCAGGCAGATAGTCATGGCCCTTGCGGGCAACCCTAACTCCGGCAAAACAACGGCTTTTAACCGCTACACCGGAGCCAGGCAGCACGTGGGCAACTACCCGGGCATAACCGTGGAAAAAAAAGACGGTATAGCGCATCTGCACGGCCAGGATATCAAAATCGTGGACTTGCCCGGCACGTATTCCCTGACCGCCTATTCCCAGGAGGAAGTGGTGGCCCGGCGGGTGCTGGTGGAAGAGCAGCCGGATTGCGTGATCGACATAGTCAACTCCAGCGCTCTGGAGCGCAACCTGTACCTGGTGGTCCAGATTATGGAGATGGGTCTGCCGGTGCTGGTGGCTTTGAACATGATGGATGAAGCCCATGCCCAGGGCATTAAAATAAACCCGGAACGCCTTTCGGAACTTTTGGGGGTGCCTGTGGTGCCCACGGTGGCCCGGAGCGGCCAGGGGCTGGAAACCGCCCTGGAACAGGCCGCCAAACTGGCTGAACTGCGCCGCAGGCACGAGAGCCGGGGCATGACCTTCCCGCACGCGCCGCTTGACGGCAAGGCCATCCGTCAACTGCACGAAGAGCACGGCCATGTTGAGGAACAGCATCACGAAGGCGCGCGTCCCGGGAAATTTCCCTGCCGTCTGCTGAACATCTCCTACGGTCCGGATCTTGATCCTGTGCTGGCGGAGATGGCCGAAAAGATCGAGCAGGCTTCCTTTCTGACTAAATATTATCCGGCCCGCTGGATCGCTCTGAAATATTTGGAAAACGATACGGACATCCGCTCCCAGGGGCGGTCCGTCGATGCGGCACTGAGCGCGCAACTGGAAGGCCTGGTAAAGGATTGCTCCGAGCATTTGTCCAAAACATTCGGCACCTACCCGGAAGCGGTGATTGCGGACTACCGCTACGGCTTCATCTCCTCCATCCTGCGCCAGGGGGTCCTGGCCGTCCGGGACGAGGCCCAGGAAAGGATCGCCGCCTCGGACAAGGCTGACAAAGTGCTCACCAACCGCCTCCTTGGTCCGCTGATCATGCTGGGCGTGCTTTACGCCATTTACAAAATCACCTTCACCCTGGGCGAAATTCCCATGGGCTGGCTGGGGGATCTGTTCGGCTGGCTGGGGGATCTGGCTTCCGCCCATATGGCGGAAGGCCTGCTCAAGTCGCTGGTCGTTTCCGGGGTGATTGACGGCGTGGGAGGAGTGATGGGCTTTGTGCCGCTCATTCTCATCATGTTCCTGTTGATCGCCATATTGGAGGACAGCGGCTACATGGCCCGCGTGGCCTATATGCTGGACCGGGTTTTCCGGGCCTTTGGCCTGCACGGCTGCTCGGTCATGCCATTTATTGTCTCCGGCGGCATTGCCGGCGGCTGCGCCGTTCCCGGCGTCATGGCCGCCCGCACCCTGCGCAGCCCCAGAGAAAAGCTGGCCACCCTGCTCACCGTGCCCTACATGACCTGCGGAGCCAAACTGCCGGTGTTTCTGCTCCTGGTGGGGGTGTTCTTCCCGCAGCATGAAGCCGGGACCATGTTCCTGATCTCTTTGGTGGCCTGGGTCGTCGCCCTTCTGGTGGCCCTGTTCCTGCGCTCCACCCTGATCAAGGGACCGGCCACGCCGTTCGTCATGGAACTGCCCCCCTACCGCACGCCAACCTTGCGCGGCGTGCTCATCCACACCTGGGAACGCACCTGGCAGTATATCAAAAAGGCCGGCACGGTCATTCTGGCCGTATCCATCCTGCTTTGGGCGGCCATGAAATTTCCGGCTCTGCCGGCAGACCAGGCGGAAGTTTTTGAAAGCAAAAGAGCGGCCATAGAAGAACAGTACAAGGATGAAGCCGCCGCGCCCCAGGCCGCCGTTGACGCCGCCGAAGGCGAATCCGCCGCCAAGCCCGAAGCAACTGAAGGGGCGGCCGTTGCCAAGTCTGAGGCTTCCGAAAATGAATCCGGCGAAGCCGCCCCCAGCCCCAAAGACGAGGCCCTGGCCGAAGTGGACAACGAGGAAGCCGCCGCTCGCCTGGATTACTCCATGGCCGGGCGCATCGGGCAGGCTCTTGAAGTCGTCACCGCTCCGGCCGGCTTTGACTGGCGCACCAACATCGCCCTGGTGGGCGGCATAGCGGCCAAGGAAGTCATAGTTTCCACCCTGGGCACCGCCTATTCCCTGGGCGAAGTGGACGCGGAAGACGCCGCGCCCCTGGCCGAGCGCATCAGCCAGGATCCGGGCTGGAGCAAGGCCAACGCCGCCGCCCTGATCGTCTTCGTGCTCCTTTACGCCCCCTGCTTCGTCACCGTGGTTGTCATCGCCAGGGAATCCGGCTCCTGGAAATGGGCCGGCTTCAGCGTGGTCTTCAACACCCTTCTGGCCTACGCCGCCGCTGTGGCCGTCTATCAGGCAGGACGTTTGATGATTTAATTGAAGTCGTCGAGTCGAGAACCAGGGGCTTAGGCCCCAGACTCATTTAACGGCGCCGTTATTCCGTAATGTGGAATAACGGCGCCGTTAGTTGCGGGTCCAGGGAGCCTGGGGGGGGAATCTCGCGGATAAAACCAGATTGGACAGCGGGCGCAAATGTATTACAAGGGGGGAGGAGGTAGGCATGGCGGAGATCTTTTTTTGCACCGGCGGCTGCCGTAGCGGCAAGAGCGTCCAGGCTCTGCGCTGGGCGGAAGGCCGATCCGCGACGCGGGTATTTTTGGCCACGGCGCAGCCTGATGACGAGGAAATGCTGGAACGGGTGCGCAGGCACCAGTCGGAGCGCGGACCGTCCTGGGTCACCTTGGAGCTGCCCATGCCAGAGGCTCTGGCCCTGCCGGACTACCTGCGCCGGGCCGCCGGGCTGGGCGGGGTGATCCTGCTGGATTGCCTGGGTATGTGGGCCGCCGCCTGCATGGAGCTTTGCCGGGATGACGCGCCTATTTTGGACTGCTTTGCCAGCGGCCTGGAAGTCCTGCGCAGCCTGCCCGTGCCGGCGGCTCTGGTGAGCAACGAGGTCGGACTGGGCCTGGTGCCGGAACACCGCTCCGGCCGGAGATTCCGGGATCTTCTGGGGCTGCTCAACCAGCGGGCTGCCCGCTCGGCCGACCACGCCGCGCTCATGGTCAGCGGCCTGCCCATGGTCCTTAAAGGAAAAATTTAGCAAAATGATTAGGGCTGCCGCCTCAAGCCCCTGTCTGGCGTTACGCCGCTGCCAGGGGGCTTGTGGGAGTCATCAGCCAGCCAAACTTCCTTTAAAGCCCGGCCGCTGGCCGGGCGGAAAAAAAGGCGCTACAGATGGGCCAGGGTGGCGGGTTTTGCCGGGAACAGTTTGCCCGGGGGCAGAAAATGCCGGGCCTTTTTAAAGTCGACTGCGTATAACATACTGATATTACTATATAGAAATAGTCTAGACTTTTTGGCAGGCTTTTTGCTTATAACAGGCAAACCACTAACCCTGGGGGCGGAATGAAGATTACCAATGACCAATTACAGGCCCTGCACCAGCAGGACCCGGCCCGCAGGAAAAACAAGATCGGAACGGAAGGTTTTGAGTCCCTCTTTTCAGACAAGCTGAACGCGGAAGGGGCTCAGGATCTGGCTTTTGCGGCCATGCAGAAGGCTGGAATCAATCCGGCGGCGGCTCCCCTGATTTTGGAGACGCCGGCGGAAACCCCTGAGCTCTCTTTGGAGGACGGCCTTCTCCGGTCCACCGCCGGGCGCCTGGACGGATTGTTTTCGCAGTTGGAATCCTATGGCGCGGAACTGTCCAAGGCTGGCGGAGCGGACTTGCGCGCCGCTTACGGAATGCTGAGCGGCATGAGCAAGGAGATAGCCGGCATAAAAGCCGGTGTTCCGGACCTGGCTTCCCGCAGCCCCGATCTTGCCGCACTGGTTAACGAGCTTGATGTGCTTGCCGTTACGGAAACCTTCAAGTTTAACCGGGGCGATTACCTGTAACCGGCGCGACCGCGCCACAAATAATCAAGGTCCGGCGGCTCACAAGCCTGCCGGACCTTGATTATTTTGGGACTGATTAATCTTCTTCTTTTCTAATATCCTCGCCGTCCGGGTGCATGGCGGCGGGGTTCACTTCCTTGGTGCCCTTCTTGACCTTGCGCGGCGGGCACATAAAGCGCAGTTGCTCAGTTTTGGTTATGGGCGGCCGGTAGACGTTGGTCATGGTTATGCAGCCGGTGGGGCAGACGTCGGCGCACACGCCGCAGTACAGGCAGGCCATGACTTCGCGTTCCCATAGGCCAATTTCCGGCTCGATGCGGATGCAGCCGGTGGGGCATTTGAGCACGCAGGCCCGGCACATGATGCATTTGTCAATAGCGAATTTGAAGCGGCCCCGGAAGGCGTCCGGCAGTACGCGCTGCTCCGTGGGGTGCAGCCGCGTGGAATACTTGCGGATCAGGTTGCCCAGAATGGTTTTGCTCATGAACATGGTTGCGCCTCCTACCTTTCCGTGCAGCTGATGCAGGGGTCTATGCTCAGGGTGACGACCGGCACGTCCGCCAGGTCCGCTCCCGGCAGCATGGCCAGCAGGGGTGGGATATTGGCGAATGTTGGGGTGCGTATGCGCACCCGATTGGGTATTCTGGTGCCGTCGCACTTCACGTAATAGAATAGCTCTCCCCTGGGCTGCTCCACGCGGGTGGTGATTTCCCCTTTAGGCATGCCGGTGGGTTTGAGGACGGTTTCACCCGCCGGGATGCGGGCCAGGCACTGACGTATCAGATCAATGGACTGCATGGTTTCGTCAAAGCGGACCATGGTACGGGCGTAACTGTCGCCGTCCGTGTATACCACGGGCTCGAAGTCGATGTCAGCAAAGGCTTCGTACTTGAGCTGGCGGGCGTCCTGAGCCCAGCCGGAGCCGCGCAGGGTGGGGCCGACCGCGCCAAGCACATAGGCCTGTTCCTTGGTGAGCACACCCTTGCCCACGGTGCGCTGCTTGATGCTGTAGTCGCGGCGCATTGTTTCCAGCAGCGGCTTGAGTTCCTGCTCGATTATGTTGAGTTCCTTGCGGATCATGGACAGTTTTTCCTTGTCCATATCGTAGCGCGTGCCGCCCACAACGTTGGTGGAGATGATCACCCGGTTGCCGGCCGTGGCTTCGTTGATGTTCATGACCCGCTCGCGGACCTTCCACAGGGCCATGAACAGGCTTTCAAAGCCGAAGCCGTCCGCGAACAGGCCCAGCCAGAGCAGGTGGCTGTGCATGCGGTGCAGCTCGGACCAGATGATCCGCAGGTACTGGCCGCGCGGCGGGACCTTAAGGCCCATCAAGCCTTCAATGGCTTCGCAGTAGCACAGGGCGTGGATGCAGGAGCAGATGCCGCATACGCGCTCCACCACATAAACCATCTGGTTGTAATCGCGCTTGGTGGCCAGACCTTCCAGGCCGCGGTGCACGTAACCCAAGGCCGGCACGGCCTCCACAACGGTTTCGTCTTCCACCACCAGCTTCAGGTGCAGTGGTTCCGGCAGCACCGGGTGCTGCGGTCCAAAGGGTATTATTGTACGGCTCATGATCTGGCACCTCTGCTTTTCGGCTTCTGGTAAGTGGTTATCTTACAGAACGGCGCTTCCTTGGAAGCCATACGCTCCGTGAGATACAAGCTGCGGTTGAAGTCCAGGATCAGTCCGTCAAAGGTAATGTCGAACAGATCCCGGCATTCGTTTTCCACCAGCAGGGCGCAGAAGTAGACCGGCGATATGCTTGGGACCAGTGTGCCCTTTGGGATTTGCAGGCGGAAGTGCTTCATTTCCAGGTTGCGGTCATAGTGGTAGAAAATGTCAAACTGATCGTTCGGCAGGGCCACGGCGCTCAGGGTGATCAGGCGCCAGCCGCCGGCCTGCATTTCTTCCGCCGTGGAGCGCACTTCTTCAAGTTTTATCGGTTGTGCCTCAAACATGCATAACTCCTTACTCTTCTTCATCGCTTGGCGGGATGAGGCCGAGTTTTTCCTTCACTTTTTCCAGGGCCAGAACCACGCCGTCAATCATGGCTTCCGGCTTTGGCGGACAGCCCGGCACGTAGACGTCCACCGGAATGACCTTGCCCACGCCGCCGATGACGTTATATGCGTCATGAAACACGCCGCCGGTCAGGCCGCAGGCCCCTATGGCCACCACGGCCTTGGGTTCCGGCATCTGGTCGTAAAGGTTTTGCAGAACCACGCGGTTTTTATGGTTGACGGTGCCGGTCACCAAGAGCACGTCCGCATGCTTGGGGTTGCCCACGTTGACGATGCCGAAGCGCTCCACGTCGTACAGCGGTGTAAGGAGGGCCAGAACCTCTATGTCGCAGCCGTTGCAGGAGCCGCAGTCGTAATGCAGCACCCAGGGGGACTTCAGGCGGCCTTTGTTGATCCAATCTTTGATCCGGCTCATAAAAGATCTCCTTTTTACCCGGCGTAGAGCCACAAGAGATTGGCCAGGGACAGGATCAATCCGAGTCCCAGGGCGTTTTTAAGCATCCAGCGCCAGGTGAGCCGCGCGCAGATGTTGTCCACAAGCAGTTCCGCAAAGTAGGTCACCGCCAGCAAAATGATCATGCCGGTCCAACTGGTGGCCCAGAACAGGGAGCAGAAGCCGAGCATCAGAACCACGTCCAGCCAGTGGGCCACTTCCAGCATGGCCAACTGCGGTCCGGAGTATTCCGTAAACACGCCGCGCACAAGTTCCTGGTGCGCGTGCTGGCTGGCGGAAATGTCAAAGGGCGACTTGCGCAGTTTGATGGTCAGGGCAACGGTCAGGACCAGGTAGAGCAGCGGCAGGTTATACAGAATAGGCCGCTTGAGAGCGTAAATGGCGTCAATGCGGAAGGAGCCGCTTTGCAGGGCTATGCCCACGAAGACCGCGATCAGCAGGGCCTCGTAAACCAGCATTTGCAAAAGCTCGCGCTGCGCGCCAACCTGGCTGTAAGGCGAAGGGGCGCTGAGCGCGCCCACGCACTGCATCACCGCGCCCACAGTCATTACAAAGAAGATGAGCAGAAGGTCGCCCTGCATGAAGAAGAGCAGCACGGCCAGGGCGGAGGAGGCAAGGTACATGTAGGAGCACAGGATGAGCCAGGCGTTCAGGTTCATGGGCGCTTTGCCAACGAGCTTGAGTACGTCGTAAAAGGGCTGGAGTATGGGCGGGCCGAAGCGGGACTGCATGCGCGCGGTCACGCGGCGGTCCAGTCCGCTGATCAGGCCGCCCAGGAAAGGGGCGATTATAAGGCCGGCTATGCCGTAAAGCAATTTGATGATCACAGCACACCTCCGAACATCATCACCAGCAGAATAACGGCCGCTGTGTTTATGATTTTGGAATGGCTCTCCTCGCCAAACCAGGAAGCCAGGTAGTAGTTGGATGCCGTGGGCTCCACAAAGACGTTCATAGGGCCGATAAAACCGGCCTGGCCGTCTTTTTCCGCCTGGATGCCGCCCAGGTAGGGCAGGACCGGATCGCCGGACGCGGCGGATTTTTTAGCCGTCCGCCAGGCGAAAAAGAATCCCAGGCCCAGGAGGAGATACAGGGGATAGATGGCGAACACCCCGGTATGATTGTAAAAAGCCCCCCAGGCAAACTGATATCCCACATCCGGGGATGAACTGTGGAAGAGCGCCACCGGTTCGATCATATAAATGTACATAAGCGGGGCGAGCAGAGAAAGCAGAACCGAAGCCGCGGCCATAACCGCTAGCGGCCTTCGGATATAAGCGTCCTGTTCTTCCTTTCCGACTTCCAGCCTGGGGTTGGCCGAAAACAGCAGGCAGCCGGCCCAGCGCGCCCAGAACAGCACGGTCAGGGCGCTGCCGGCGGCCAAGAGGAGCACCAGGACCGGCATGGCCGTGGCGTTCAGGGCGGACTCCACAGCCATCCACTTGGCCAGCAGCATGCCGAAGGGCGGCAGCAGCATGGTGAAGATGCCCACAGCGGTGATCAGCGCGGTGCGCGGCATAACCTTGAACAGCCCGCGCATGTCTTCAATGTCGCGCGAGCCGATTTTCTGCTCAATGGTGCCCACGCACATAAAGAGCAGACTCTTGGATACGGCGTGGAAAATAATCAGCAGCATGGCCGCGGTAATGGAGGCCGGAGTGTTTATGCCCGCGCAGGCCACAATCAGGCCCAGGTTGGAAATGGTGGAATAGGCCAGGATTTTTTTGCCGTTGCTCTGCCCAACGGCCAGACCGGCCATGGATACAAAGGTCAGGGCTCCGAACAGGGCCACCAGGGCGGATAGATTATTGGCCGCAAAAGCCGGGCTGATGCGCAGAATCAGGTACACCCCGGCTTTGACCATGGTGGAGGAGTGCAGCAGGGCGGAAACCGGCGTGGGGGCGACCATGGCCCCGGTGAGCCAGCTCTGGAAGGGCGCCTGGGCCGCCTTGGTGAACCCGGCAAAGCACAGAGCCACCAGCGGCAGAACGACCATGCGGCCGCCCGCGCCGGAATTAAGCAGCGCGGTAAGAGAAAGCTGGCTCATGCCCTTTTGCAGCATCAAGAGGCCCAGCACAAAGCCCACGCCGCCGAGCATGTTCATCCACAGGGCGGTGGAGGCGTTTTTTTCCGAGACTTCCGTGGCGTCATGCCGGATGAGCATGTAAGAGCACAGGGTGGTCACTTCCCAGAAAAAATACAGCCAGGCCATGTTGTTGGACAGAACCAGGCCGTTCATGGCGCCCAGGAAGGCCAGCATAAAAAAGAAGAAGCGTGGCTTGCGGGTTGTTTCCAGGTGCAGGTGCCGCTCGTGTTCCTCCATGTAGCCAAGCCCGTAATAACAGATGATTGAGCCGACAATGGAAATGATCAGCACCATGGTCAGGGACAGACTGTCCGCGTAGAAGCCCGGCGTGTTGGGGCCGGCGGCCGGGGCCATGATTTCCAGTACGGCCATGCCCGCGAATTGCAGGCCGGCCATGACCGTAATGAAATTGTTCTTTTTTGAGTACCCCAGGTACCCAAGGTACACAAGCAGCAGAAAATCCAGCAAAAGGATCAGGCTGTCCAGCCTGCCTCCCAGGAAGGAATCCGCATTCAGGATAAAGTCTCCCTGGAAGAACAAAATTACGGAAGCCACAGCCAGAACAAGCCCGGTGACCGGCACCAGGAGTTTGCCGAGCACGCCGCTTTTGTCCAGCCAGACTGCTGCGGCGGCCAGAAATGGAACAATGACGCAAATGACTACAAGTACATCCAGCATAAAAACCTCTGTACACGGCTAAAAGGGAGGTGAGGGCACGCTGCCGATGCTAATAAGCTGTTTATCTCCTTAATATTACAGTAGTTATACTTTATTGGACTTCAAGCTCCCCGCTACGCCGGCAGAGCGGAAGCCGCAAGTATGAATTTAATCTGTACCGGTTATAAAAAAATATGCAATAAGAATCTCGGAAGTTTAATCTTTAAATTTCAGGTAGTTAATATGAGAAAATTATCACTAAATATGTAAAAGCCTTTTGCTTGCGGAGCGTTATGGTCAAAAACCCTTTGCTTGACCGCAGCAAGTCTTTTTTTTAATGCTTTTTTCTCGTTTGCCCCCGTGCGCCGCCCACAAAGCCTCATATTATTTCTGAAGGGGATTTTATGCCTGGTTTACGCTCTGACTATACAGATGCCCATGCGTTTTTCGGAACCTTCTCCCCGGTCGAACTTGCGGCCCGCTTAGGCACGCCGCTTTACGTCTACAATGAAAGCATCCTGCGGCAGCGCTGCCGGGAGCTTCTAGCCTTGTCTTCCCTGCCCGGATTCAAGGTTTTTTATTCCGCCAAGGCCAACGCCAATCCCGCCCTGCTGCGCATCGCGCGTGAAGAAGGCCTCATGGTGGACGCCATGTCGCCGGGCGAATTGGTGATGCACGAAAAAGCCGGTTTTTCCCGTGAACAGATCTTGTATGTATGCAACAACGTCGCGGCTGACGAAATGCGTCTTGCCCACGAAAAAAGCTTCCTGCTCAGCGTTGATTCGCTCTCCCAGTTGGAAACCTTCGGCCGCATACTGCCAGGCAAAAAAATCATGGTCCGGGTGAACCCCGGTGTGGGCGCGGGGCACCACAAAAAAGTGGTCACTGCGGGCAAAGACACCAAGTTTGGCGTTAATCCTGAAGATTTCAGCGAAATGCGGCGCATCGTCAGCGCCTGCAATCTGGAACTCGTCGGGCTGAACCAGCACGTCGGCTCTCTGTTCATGGACCCGGAAGCTTTCTTTAAATCCGTGGAATGGCTGCTGGAAACCGCCAAAAGTTTTCCCGGTCTCCAGATCATCGACTTTGGCGGCGGCTTCGGCATTCCCTACCGCAAATACGAAAACCAGCCCCGCCTGGACCTCAAGTCCCTGGGGCAGGGGCTGCACAGCCGCCTGAGCGCCTGGACCCAGCTCCACAACTACCAGGGGCGTTTTTTTCTGGAACCCGGTCGCTACGTTACCGCTGAATGCGGCCTGTTGCTCGGCACGGTCCAGGCCGTCAAAAACAACGGGCCCACCCGCTACGCCGGCACGGACCTGGGCTTCAACGTCCTGGCCAGGCCCATGCTTTACGACGCCTTCCACGACGTGGAAGTTTACGGTGTCGACTCCCGCCCCCGCCCCGCCATGGAACAGACCGTTGTGGGCAACATCTGCGAAAGCGGCGATATCCTGGCCAAAGACCGTATGCTGCCGGAACTCCGCACAGGCGACATCCTCGGCATCCTGGACGCCGGCGCCTACGGCTTTGCCATGAGCTCCACCTACAACCAGCGCCTCCGTCCGGCCGAAGTCCTCATCACCGCCCAGGGCGAAGCCAAGCTGATCCGCCGTCGTGAAACCGTGGATGACTTATTAAAAACTTTGGAATTCGAATAGGATGGAGTGATATATTGAGGGGCTCCGCCCTATAAACTCCCCTGTCAAAGGGCCGTTGCCCCTTGGAATCCATTTACGCCGCCGGAATTCCGCTTTACGGAATTTCGGCGGCGGTAGTTGCGGGCCCGGGGGCTACGTCCCCTGGCGGAGGTATTTGGGGGGGGGCGGAGCCTCCCCAAAGTATTTACTCTTCCTCTTCCAACTGGTAACCGGATTTTTCCACGGCTTCGCGGAGGATATTTTCGTCTATGCATACGGCTGGTCCATAGGTTATTTCTCCTGTGGCCAGGTTGATGTGGACTTCTTCGGTTCCGGAGGCGTTTTTTATTTCCTGGGTTACGGTTCTGACGCAGTCCGGCGAGGCCATGCCGCGCACGCGGTATTTTTTCATAACAAAGCTCCTTGTGTGGGATTATGCTTCCTAATACTTTTCACATAACCACCTTTGGCTGTCAAATGAACGCCAATGATTCCGACTGGCTCAGACGCGCGCTCCGCTCCAGGGGTTTTTTTGAGGCGTCGTTCGAGGATGCGGCCATACATATACTTAACACCTGTTCTGTGCGCGACAAGCCGGAACACAAAGTTTATAGCGAACTGGGGCGCATCCGGCTGCTGGCGGCGCAGCGCGGGGAAAAAGTCACG
The DNA here is from genome assembly GCA_031547305.1 of Desulfovibrionaceae bacterium. Lineage (GTDB taxonomy): Bacteria > Desulfobacterota > Desulfovibrionia > Desulfovibrionales > Desulfovibrionaceae > JAVBSC01. Next base: position 11,769 of record JAVBSC010000081.1, on the reverse strand, counting down.
GCCGCGGTGGGCGGCTGCGTGGCCCAGCAGTGCGGCAAGGAGATCATGCGGCGCTTTCCGGAAGTGCGCCTGGTCTTTGGCAGCGACGGCATTGCCATGGCCCCGGAAGCCCTGTGCCGCATTCACGACGCTCCGCGCCTGCGCCTTTCTCTGCTGGATTTTTGCGAGGAATACGCGGAGCGTCCCCTGGACATGGGCGCCAACGCCCCGCCAGCCGCTTTTGTCAGCATCATGCAGGGCTGCGACAATTACTGCACCTACTGCATAGTCCCCTATGTGCGCGGGCCGCAAAAATCCCGCGCCGCCTCGGCTGTTCTTCAGGAGTGCCGGGAACTGATCGCCAGAGGCACCAAAGAAATTACCCTGCTGGGCCAGAACGTGAACTCCTACGGCCAGGATGACCAGGGCGACGGCACCGGTTTTGTCGGGCTTTTGCACCGGGTGGCGGAACTGCCCGGCCTGGCCCGGCTGCGCTTCGTCACCCCGCACCCCAAGGACATCGCCCCGGAAGTCGTGGCCGCTTTTGCGGATTTGCCCCAGCTCTGCCCGCGTCTGCACTTGCCCCTGCAATCCGGTTCGGACCGCATCCTGAAAAAAATGAACCGCCGCTATGATTTGGCGCGCTACCTGGATATAGTGGAGCGCCTGAAGAAAGCCCGTCCGGAAATAGCCCTGTCCACGGACATCATCGTGGGATTTCCAGGCGAAACGGACGAAGACTTCGCCCAGACCATGCGGGCTATGCGCGAGGCGGACTTTGCGGCCAGCTTTTCCTTTGTTTACTCCGACCGGCCGGGGGTAAAGGCCGCCCTTATGCCGGACAAAGTGGAGCGCAAAACCGCTCTGGCCCGCCTGGCCGAACTCCAGTCCTGGCAAAACGCCCGCATGGAACGTTTTCTCAAATCCCGCGTCGGCGGGCAAGATGCCGTGCTCCTGGAAAGCCCCAGCCGCAAACCCTCCAGCCAGGGCGCGACCTGGCAGGGCCGCGACAGCTACGGATTCGCCCTGAACGTCCATACCCCGGATGCCGACTACACCGGGCAGCTCCTGACCGTCAAAATAACCAGCTCCGGCAAACACTCGCTGACAGGGAAGATTATTGAACCGTTTTAGAATCCGCCGGCAGGATCATGAAGGGGATGCCTTCCCTGAAGCAGTGCTGCTGAAGGCTGAATCCCTGATAGTTGTGCAACAGGCGGGTCAGGAAGTTTTCTTTTTCAAACGCCAGTTGCCCGGCGAAAACCACGGATCTGGGAAAACTTTCGTGCAGGGCCGGCAAAATCTGCATGGCTTCCTGGACCACGTCCGTACCCACGCGCCAATGGGCTTCAGCCGGAAAGCCGTGCCTGTGCATCAGTTCCACGTATTTTTCCGTGCTTTCGGCCAGCTGCGCCTTCATGTTGTCCATGTCCCGCGCTGATTTGAACACCCCGGCATCCACAACGCCCACCTGGACAAAGACGAAATTTTTAAAACTGTTGCCGTGGTAGCGCAGGATGTTGATAATGCTGGCAAGCCCCAGACCGTTGTAGCCGTTTACCAGCACCACGGCCGTACGTTCGCTGTGGTTTGGCGCGGCGCTTGCCTCGGGCTTGATCTGGTCCACCGGCAGGCCAAAGGCGGCCACCCGGCCGACCAGGGAATCAAAGGCCTTAACCATGTCTTTTACCGACAGATAATGCCTTCTGACGCCCCAGGCGCAGGCTGTGAGCAAGCCGGTGACCACCAGGGTGATCCAGCCGCCCTCCTTAAACTTCACCACCACCACGGAAATCAGGATAAAGCCGGTCAGGGCAAGGCCCAGGCCGTTCAGCAACAGGCCTTTCCGCCAGTTGCGCTCCAGGCCGCGCGCTTTCCACCAGTGCCGCACCATGCCGGACTGGGAGAGCACGAAGGTCAGGAACACGTTTATGGAATACAATACGATAAGGTGGCTGACATTGCCGTGGGAAACAAGCATGACCAGCAGGGAAGCTCCGCCGAAAAGCAAAATGCCGTTCTGAGTGACCAGGCGGTCTGAAAGCAGGCTGAAGCGCGTGGGCAGCCAGCGGTCCAGGGCCATGTTGGCCATAACCCTGGGGCCGTCCAGAAAACCGGTCTGGGCGGCCACAAACAGGAGCAGAGCCTCGGAAGCAAGAGCCAGCAGGATGAAGACGTGGGAAACCCCGGCCGGCCAGTCCGCGCTGAGTCGGCTAAAAAGCACGGCGTTCAGGGTTTTGCCCGGCTCGAATGTAACCTGGTACAGCACGTAGGCCAGCATCAGGCCCACCACGGTCACGGCCAGGGACACGGCCATATACAGCATGGTGCGTTTGCCGGTGCGTACCCGGGGTTCGCGCAGCATGGGCAGGCCGTTGCTCACGGCCTCCAGCCCGGTATAGGTGCCCGCCCCCATGCTGTAGGCCCGCACAAGCAGAAGAAGCATGCCGGCCATCCCCAGTTCGGCGTGCGTGGCGGAAACTTCCGCACTCAGGCGTTCGGCCGCGGCCGGCGCTTCCAGGGCGTGTGAAATCAGGGCGTACAGAATGGCAAAGGCGTGAGTGGCCACGAAAACCATGAAAACCGGCACCAGGGCGACCACGGATTCCTTTACCCCGCGCAGGTTCAGCAGAGTGAGCAGTAAGACCCCCGCCACGGCCGTGGGCAGCTTAAAGTCCTGCCAGGCCGGGGGGAGCATGCTGAAGATGGCGTCCGCCCCGCTGGCTATGGACAGGGTTATGGTCAGAACATAGTCAATCATCAGGGCGCAGCCGGAGAGCATGCCCAGGGATGGGGAAAGCAGCCGTGAAGCCACAAAATACCCGCCCCCGCCGTGCGGGAACAGTTCAATGATCTGGGAATAGGATGCGCTGATTATGAAAATGGTCACGGCTGTGGCCATGGCCACGATCACCGCCAGAAACCGGTGTTCCCCCAGAATCAGGAAGGCTTCCGACGGGCCGTAGCAGGAGGAGGACAAACCATCCGCGCCCAGGCCAACCCAGGCGAAAAAGGCGATCAGCGAAAGACGATGGAAAATGGAGCGGTCCCCAAGATCCAGCTCTTTGCCGATAATGGTTTCCTTGACTTTTTTGCTTATGTTGGCGTCATCGTCTTTCACTGTGCGCTCCAGCGCGTTCTCGCGCTCAATAATAAAAAGGAGTCTCCCAGTATAGTCTGATAAAAAATTCCCACAAGGTAATTATTGGAAATAAAAAAGCCGGGCTGAGCCCGGCCGGTGTGGCGCTTATTCCGTTTTTTCCGGCTCTCCGGGTTCCGGCGCCGGCGTGCCGCCGGCGGTTGGAGCGTTAGCGAATACGGTTACCTTGGCTGTAAGGCCCGGCTTCAGAGCCGGAGGCGGGACATCCTGCGGCTGCAGGGCCAGGCGTACGGGCACGGCGTCCTTTATGGTTTTTCCGTCTGGCGTTATTACCGGATCCCCTGGCAGGCCTTTGCCGATGACTATCCCCGGCATGGCTTCATTCCCCAGATCCGGCAGGAGCACTTCGCCGGGCTGGCCAAGCAGGATTTTTTGCGCCTGCTCCTTTGAATAAAGAGCCATGACCCAGAGTTGATCCGGGTTTGTGGGAGTCAGTTCAAGGGCAGGAGCGCCGGAAGCAAGAAGTTCTCCGGCCTTTACGTTCAGCCGGGTGACGAAACCGTCAGCCGGGCTTACGGCCTGAGCGGCCAAAAGATTTTTTTCCGCCAGGGCCACCCTGGCCAACTGGGTTTCATATTCCCTGGCCCGGACTTCTTCGCTCTGGCCGCTTTGCCGGCTCGCCACGGCCCCGGCGTTTTTACGCTCCAGGATTTTGCGATCCAGATGGGCTCGCTGCCGGGCCGCCCGCTCAAAGTCCTCCCTGGCCGCTTCCGAGCGTATTTTAGCGGCTTTGTGCGCCTGTTCCGCATTTTTGAGCCGGTTTTTCTGCTCCGCTGTTCCGGTGTACCGGTTGCGCAGGCCGGCCAGGGCCAGGGCGCTCTGGGCCTCCTGGGTGGAAAGCTGCTGCAGGGCGCGTCTGGAGTCTTCTTCCGCCTGCAGGGCGGCGGCCAGTTGGGCGGGCAGGTCGTCCGCGCCGGCGGAGCCGCTCCGGGCGGCCTCGCCCAGGGATTCGGCGGACAGGCCCTGGGCCAGTTGAGCGGCCCGGCCGCGCTCCTCGGCCAGAGCCACCCGCAGGGCGGAATCATCCTGACGGAACAACAAGTCCCCGGTCTTAACCTGGTTGCCTTCCCGGACCGGCACTTCCTCCACAAAAGCCGAGACTCTGGCGCTTACAATTACGGGGCGGCCGTCCACCCAGGCTTCCAGGCTGTCTTCACCCTGCCCGGCGTGGCGCCACCAGAGCAGGGCGGCGGACAAAATAACCGCGGCCGCGATGACCAGTTTGATTCTTGCACGCATAATAAGCCCCCGATAAAGCGGGTTATTGGCAAAGGCCTTTTTGTCTGGCGGATTCCAGCCCGGTGCAGTCGCCGTTGGAGCAGCCCTTTTTAAAGTGTTCGCAGGCGGCCGTCTGGTCATTCTCCAGCAAGTCCAGGGCGGCCATGAAGTTCCAGGCCCGGTGCTGCGAAGAGTTCAGACGCAGGGAATTCTCATAATCTTGCCTGGCTCCCAGCAAATTGCCGCCGCGCATGGAGACAAGGCCTCGGTAGGCGTATATATCCGGCCCGGGGCTGAAACGCAGGGCCTTGGTAAGGTCGTCAAAAGCGCCGTCCCAGTCCCTAAGGTCGCTTTTGGCCATGCCCCGGCGCGTGTAGGCTTCCGCGTAGTCCGGCTCCAGAGCGATGGCCTTGTCCAGCAGAGCGATGGCCTTGTGCGGATCCGAGCAGACTTCCGAATCCCTCCACAATATCCTGGCCATGGCAAAATTGTTTTCCGCCTCCGGGTTGTGCTTTCCGGAAATCCCCATGGGGTTGTAGGGAGAAGACGGTTCCACCCCCGAGCAGGCGCCGAGAAAAAATATAAGAAAAATTAGCGAAGCAGCTTTTATATCCGTTATAAACGATGTATATCGGAGTAAAATCCTTTTCATAAGAGCCTCCGGATTTTATGCATAAGATAATCTATATAGCTTGACTTATTAAAGCTCAACCAGATATACTTGCGGCGCTTTTGGCAGATTTTTCAGTGAGTAAGCAAAGAACCTCGTTAGGAGGTGGTTATGAATTTCACCCCACTGGTTTCGGATCTGGCGTTTTGCGCGGATGCGCTGGAAAATCTCCCGGCCGGGGAGCGCCACGGCGCTTTGTTCAGAATTTGCGCCGGGGCCATGCGCATTCTGGCGGGGCATGCCGAGGAGTATGACCGAGAAATCAATGACTCCCGGGGCTTTGTCAAGCATTTTCAAGAAACCATTCAGGATATGGTCTCTTTTCTGAAGGGAAGCGGCAGCTTTGCCCCGGATCCGGACGTAGCCTATGAGAAGGCTTTTGTTCTGGTGGAGGAGCTTGCGGTTTTCATGCGCGAAAAACATCTGCGTTCCGCCTGTGGTTCCGAAAATAAGGTTTGCCGCAAGCTGCTCGATTTTTTTGAATCCAGCGGACATTGGCGGCCCGGCGACGGCACCATGGTCACGGAGTATTACTATGTTGTGCTCCCGGTGGCCGCTATGAGCGGTCTCATAAATAAGTTGACGGACCTTTTGGCCAGGCATGACGTGTCGCCGGCCTGAACGGCCGGTCCCATTCACGACCTGCGAATGGTAAAAGCCGGGTCGCCATTCGGGCGGCCCGGCTGATGCCTTTTTATACTCTGAGAGTCCCCGTCCCCAACGGATTCTCGCTTAACCCTGGATAAGCTGCAAAGCCATCCTGGGCATCGAGTTGGCTTGCGAGAGCATGGCCACGCCCGCCTGGGTGAGGATCTGGTTGCGCACGAATTCGGTCATTTCCGTGGACACGTCAACATCGGAAATCCGGGATTCAGCGGCCTGCAAGTTTTCAGCCTGGATCTGCAGGTTGCTGATGGTGTTTTCCAGGCGGTTCTGCATGGCGCCAAGAGCCGCGCGGATCTTATCCTTGGAGGTAATGGCCTGCTGGATCTTGTCCAGAGCCCGCTGCGCCGCGCCCTGGGTGGAAATGCTGTACCCGTCGCCCTGGGCGGCCTGGTTGCCGAGGCCGAGGGCGGAGGCCGTGGAGTTGCCTATGCTGATGTAGTAGTAGTCTTCCGAGCTGTCGTTGGCTGTTCCGAAGTGGACCTTCAACTGGCCGGTGGACTTCATGCCGTCGCCGTTGTGCACGGAGCTGGACAGGTTGCCGTTGAGCAGGTACACGCCGTTGAAGTCCGTGGCGTTGGCGATTCGGGTTATTTCCGAAGCCATGGCCTGGTATTCGGACTCGATCATCAGACGCTGGTCCGAACTGTAGGTGCCGGTGGCGGCCTGTTCGGCCAGTTCCTTCATGCGGATGAGCTTTTCGTCAATGACGCCCAGAGCGCCGTCAGCGGTCTGGATAAGGGAAATGGCGTCGTTGGCGTTGCGCACGCCCTGGTTCAGAGCGGCGATATCGGCCCGCATAAGTTCGCGAATGGCCAGGCCGGCGGCGTCGTCAGCCGCGCTGCCTACGCGCAGGCCTGAAGACAGGCGGCGCACGGAGGTGGAAAGAGCGTCATAAGACTGGCCCAGGTTGCGGGCCGCGTTCATAGCCATCAAGTTGTGATTAATTACCATTGCCATGATATTCCTCCATGAATATTTCGGCATCCGGGTGGTGCACTATGCGGCCGCTTCCCTGCGGCGCTACCACCTAGCTGTGTTGTGTTTATGGCCTTCCTGGCCTGTTAAATGTCCGGGCCTGTTTGGCAAGCCTCTTCCTATGCCGGCAACCGGCACATCCTTTGCCGCTTGCTTAGCCCGCTTATCGGGCTGTGGCGAATTTACTTTAGGGTTATTTTTGAAGCCCCCCGTTTTTTCCGCCGGCAGTTGACGCATCCAGCGCCACTTGCTTAGTCAGCTTATCGGGACTTTTTGAACCGCCTTTAGGGGGAATGCGAAATTTTGTTCAGAATTCTAATCTCCGGGAGACCGTAAATGGATATAGCGCAAAAACTGGAAGCCAGCCTTAAGAGCACGCTGGCGCTGCTGGAGGAATTTTCTCCGGAACGTTCGGCCGTGGCCTGGACCGGCGGCAAGGACTCCACTCTGGCGCTTTTTATCTGGCGCAAAGCTCTGGCTATTTACCAGGGGCTTACGGAAGAAGACCTGCGGGCGGAAAAAACGGTGCGGGCGCTTAATCTGGATACCGGCTTGAAGTTTCCGGAAATAATCGCCTTCCGCGATAGTCTGGCTGCGGAATTGGGCCTGGATCTGCATATCGCGAGGCCGGGCCGGGACGCGGCCGCAATCCCTCCGGCTCTGGACAAGCTGGCCTGCTGCCGGGCTCGTAAGGTGGAGCCGTTGCAAAAAGCTCTGGAGTCACAGGGGGTGCGGCTGCTCCTGACCGGCGTGCGGGCGGATGAGTCCCCGGCCCGTCTGGGCAGGCCGGCAGCGGAGGAATATGAAAACCCGCCGCACCGGCGGGTTTACCCCATCCTGGACTTTACGGAAATGGATGTCTGGGCGGCCCATCAACTATTGAAGATTCCGTACTGTTCGCTCTACAATCAGGGGTACCGTTCCCTGGGTTGCCAGCCCTGCACGGTCTTACCGGCCCAGGGCGGGGCGGAGCGATCCGGCCGGGCCGCGGATAAGGAGAGTATGCTTAATCAACTGCATTCCCTGGGATATTTCTGAAAAAACCGGCAATCTGGCGGCGGGAATATAAAACTATTCAGTATAATTATAGAAAGTCACTAATATACTTTACAAATAAATCCCTACCGGTTTTCCGGTTTGATTTTTATTTGACTCTCCTCCTCTTATATCATATAAAATTAATATCCATATAATAGGGATGGTTTATTTATATTTTTAATATAAAGTAATTCAAACAAGGATTGTGCTCCGTGCGTCGGAAAAGGAGGGCTGCTCTTTCTCGCAAGACGTATTTTAAGGGATTCAAAATTGCCACTTTTGCTTAACCCTTAACCTTCGGAGAACCTATGCCGCAAGATGCTCAACCGCCCAGGCGCGGCAAATGGTCTGTGGCTCTGACCGCGTTTGTGGTGGGCATTGCCGCCACCGTCGGAGTAAGTCTGGCCATGAAGGGCACAGACCAGTCCATGTTTTGCGCCAGTTGCCACGTCATGTCCGAGGCGGCCTGGACCCACAAAAACAGCGTACATGCGGACCTGGCCTGTAACGAGTGCCACCTGCCGTCCCCTCTGGCCCCCAGGCTGCCGTACAAGGCGCAGGTGGGGCTGAACGACTTTTACGTCAACACTTTCCGGGACGTGGCCGACGTCATCCACGCCACTCCAGACATGAAAAACGTGATCCAGGAAAACTGCCGGCGCTGCCACTACAGCACCACCATGACCGTGGCCATGAACGTAAAGACTTACTGCACGGACTGTCACCGGTCCGTTCCGCACCAGAGCAAGCTGCCTATAGACAGGAGGATGGCCGGAGATGTGTAAGAAATTTATACCCGTACTGCTGCTGATCGCGCTGGGGATTTTCGTTGCGGTGGTGGTGGGCTGTTCGGACAATACCGGACCGGTCGTTCCCACCTACAAAACGTCCATTGCCAAGGACGAACTGCGCAGCTCAGCCTTTAAAAAGGAATTTCCCAATCAGTACCTGACTTACGAGCGCAATAACGAAGACAAAATAATGACTGAATACAAGGGCTCCGTGCCGTACCACAAGAACGACAAGGTGGATCCCCTGCCCAAGGGCTTCAAACACGCCCAGCCCTATCTGAAAAACCTCTGGCTGGGCTATCCCTTCAGCTTCGAGTACAACGAAACGCGCGGTCACACCTACGCGGTGGAAGACATCCTGCGCATTGACCGCATCAACCGCTACGGCGAGCAGGCCGGCCTGCCGGCTACCTGCTGGAACTGCAAAACTCCGAAGATCCCCTCCTGGGTAAAGGAGTACGGCGACGCCTTCTGGGCTATGAACTTCAACGAGTTCCGGCCAAAAGACAAGATCGACATGAAGGATCACACCATTGGTTGCGCCAACTGCCATAATCCTGAAACCATGGAACTGGTGATCACCAGCATCCCCCTGGACGAGGCGTTGAAGCGCCAGGGCAAGGACTGGCGAAAAGCTTCGCGCAACGAGATGCGCGCTCTGGTCTGCGCCCAGTGCCACGTGGAGTACTACTTTGCCGACAAAAAGTACGCCGCGGATAAAAAGCCGGTCTTCCCCTGGGACAAGGGCATGAATCCGGATCAGATGTACGAATACTACAAGGATAAGGGATCGGTGGCGGACAAGGGCTTTGAAGGCAACTTCGCGGACTGGGTGCACCCCGTGTCCAAAGTGCCCATGCTCAAGACCCAGCACCCGGAATACGAAATGTGGAGCGACGGTACGCACGGCGCGGCCGGCGTGACCTGCGCCGACTGCCACATGCCCTACACCCGCATGGACGGCAAAAAGAAGATCTCCAACCATCAGTGGACTTCTCCCCTGAAGACCCCGGAAGGCATCGACCGTGCCTGCCGGCAGTGCCATACCGACAAAACCGCCGACTACCTGAAGGGCCGCGTGGAGGCCACGCAGAAGCGTGCCTATGACCAGCTCATGGTCACCCAGGACATGTCCGTCAAGGCGCATGAAGCCGTGCGCCTGGCCAACGCCTGGACCGGAGAGAAGAGCCAGGAATTCGAAGCCCTGATGATCAAGGCCAAGGACGGCGTGCGCAAGGGGCAGTTCTTCTGGGATTACGTGTCCGCGGAAAACAGCGTGGGTTTCCATAACCCGGCTAAGACCCTGGATATCCTGGCCCAGTCCCAACAGGCCAGCCAGAGCGCCATTGACGCGGCCATGCAGGCCACCAACTTCGGCATAGGGCCGGCCCTGGCCGGGGACATCCATAAGATCGTGCCGCCCATTCTGGAATGGAGCCGGGCTATGCAAATGGACCCGGCCAACCTGGAAAAGCACCCCTGGACCAAGTACCTTACGCCTCTGCCTAAGGCCGACCTGCTCTGGGATCTGCAAACCAAGCTGGCCCCCGGCCAGAAGCCCGCGTCTTCGTAATTAATTGGGGGCTGCCCCCCAAACCCGCCTGGAGGCATGCCCACAGACCACTCATGATAGCGCCGCCGTTTAGCAACGCGAAACGGCGGCGGCTGATTGTGGGGGACAGAGTACGCCACTCCGAACGAAACGACGGTGGACAAGCCGGCGGCTTTGGAAGGAATACTGGTCAGCCCGCCAAGAAACTGTTATCAGGAGGTAAACAATAAAATATAAGGAGTCCCTATGTCCAAAGAGACAGTCAAATCCTTCCAGGCGCCGTTTCTTTTTTCCTTTTCTCTGCTTGAAGCTTTTATTGATACCTGCCCGGAGAACATCTGGGCGGAGAATAACGGCGGCTGGCCGGTTTGGCAGCAGGTTTACCACGCCCTTGGAGCCACTAATTTTTTCACCATGAAGGAAGGCGACCAGCCCAATGATCAGGCGCCATATCCTCAGGAAGTGGGCATGCTGAGCACTGTTTCCACGGACACCATGCCCAGGGCCAAAATGAAGGAACTCGCCGGGATCATGAAGGCCAAGGGGCTGGCCTACCTGGAATCCCTGGATGACTCCATGCTGCCCGCAAAGAACGAATTCCTTTCCGCCCGCGTTGGCAAGGATTTTACTTACGCCACGATCGTGTCCATGCTGGCCGCGCATATTCTGTACCACCTGGGGAGCTGTGACGCGGCTTTGCGCGATCACGGCCTGAAGGGCGTTTTTTAGGGCAATATGGTGAACTGAAGGAACGGACGGGATCTCAAGGACTTCAGAATCTTGAGGACCGCCCGTATTCGTGGGGGAAGGCATAGGCAGGATCAGGGTGTTGGCGGACGCGGGTTTTAACCGCCGAAAGCCACGGCAATAAAACAGAACCGGCCCGCCGCAAAGATGCGCGGCGGGCCGGTTCTGTTTTATTATCTCTTAACCGATCAATCGGTGTAGATGTCCACCAGCAGCGGATCGTCCTCCAGTTCCTCCAGGAACTTGTCCGGCCGCTCCTTCTGTTCCGGCACGACTATGTCCGCGTTCACGTATTCGCGGTAGCCGGTGCCGGCCGGGATAAGCCGGCCCACAATGACGTTTTCCTTAAGCCCGCGCAGATAGTCGTATTTTCCGCGCAGGGCCGCTTCGGTCAGCACCTTGGTGGTTTCCTGGAAGGATGCGGCGGAAATAAAGCTGGAAGTGGTCAGCGAGGCCTGGGTTATGCCCAGGACCATGGGTTCGGCCGTGGCCGGGCTGCGGCCTTCGGCTATGGCCTTTTGGTTTTCCTGCTTGAATTCCTGCTTGTCCACCTGCTCGCCCACCAGGAAGCTGGTTTGGCCGGGGTCCAGCACCACCAGCTTTTTCAGCATCTGGCGCACGATCACTTCAATGTGCTTGTCGTCAATGGTCACGCCCTGGAAGCGGTAGACGTCCTGAATTTCCTCCACCAGGTAGTTGGCCAGGAATTTCTCGCCCTTGGTGCGCAGGATGTCGTGCAGCTCCGGATGCCCTTCGGTCAGAAGCTCGCCGGCCTCCACAAAATCGCCGTCGGTCACGGTGATGTGGCGGCCCTTGGGCACCAGGTACTCTTTCGCCTCGCCCACTTCCGGAGTGACGATGATTTTGCGTTTGCCTTTGGCCTCGCCGGCAAAGGTGACCGTGCCGTCGATCTCCGAGACCAGGGCCATGTCTTTGGGCTTGCGCACTTCAAAGAGCTCGGCCACGCGGGGGA
>JAVBSC010000060.1:0-59849 GCA_031547305.1 Desulfovibrionaceae bacterium | reverse complement strand
CCCCCCCCCCCCCCCCCCCCCCCCCCCCCCCCCCCCCCCCCCCCCCCCCCCCCCCCCCCCCCCCCCCCCCCCCCCCCCCCCCCCCCCCCCCCCCCCCCCCCCCCCCCCCCCCCCCCCCCCCCCCCCCCCCCCCCCCGCTTCTCTTACCCCTTCCAGTGCATTTCTTTAAACACGGCCGCGAGTTCTTCCAGGCGGTTTCCGCGGGAACCCTTGAAGAGGATCACGGCGCGGGCCAGGGGTTGTTTTTCCATCAGAGCGCGGAATTCGGTTTTATCGAAAACCGGGGCGAAGAAGCCGGCAAAGCCGGTCTGGGCCAGGCCTTCGGCCACGGCGTCCTTTTGTCCGCCTTTCCAGAATATTCGCTCCGCGCCGCTCCGGGCCATGCGGCGGCCCAGTTCCAGGTGGGCGCTTTGGGATTCGGCGCCCAGCTCCAGCATTTCGCCCATGACCAGGACAAGCGGCCGGCCGCTTTCGGCGGCCATTTCCTGGGCCGCTTCGAGCATGCGGGACGAGGAGAGCGGGTTGGCGTTGTAGCTGTCATCGATCAGCGTGAGGTCGCCCTGGCTGGAGCAGCAGAAGCGCTGGGCGGGCAGGGCCGCGCCGGACAGTCCCAGGGCCAGTTCTTCCGGGGAAAGTCCGCACATGTGGGCGGCCCCGGCAATGGCGGCCACGTTTTCCGAGCCGAAGGAGCCCCGGAAGGGCGCGACCACTTCGCAGGCCTTGCCGCGCAGATTCACACGGTAGCGGCCTGTGGCCGCGCTGGCCGGGCCAAGGTAAGAGGCGCTGTAATCCACGTCTCCGCGCCGGGTGGAGAAATAGGTAAGCTTGCGGCCGTAAGCCGCGGCTTCGCGGACAAGATCCGGGTAATCGGCGCTGATGAGCGCCTGGGCATCCGGGGCCAGGTGCGCGAGCAAGCGGGCCTTGTAGTAGGCCACGCCGCGCTCTCCTAAGCCGCTGAGGTGGCCCTGGCCCACGTTCAGGATGATCGCCAGATCCGGCCGCATGATGGCCCCCAGCTCGTCCATGTCGCGGGCTTCGCTGATGCCGGCTTCCATGACCCAGAAGGCGGCCTGGGGGTCCGCGCCCAGCATGCTCAGGGGCAGGCCGATCTGGTTGTTGCGGTTCAACAGGTTTTTGGCGGTCGGGCCGCGTACGGAGAGCACCTGGGCCAGGACTTCCTTGACCGATGTTTTGCCGGCCGTCCCGGTGATGCCGATAAGCCTGGCGCCGGCGGAGTCCCTGGCGCAGGCGGCCAGGCGGCCCAGGGCCGCCACGGAATCAGGGGCGCGCAGGACCGGCAGGGGCGGGATGCCGTCAAACACGTCGCGCTGGGCCAATATGGCCAGAGCGCCTCTTTTGGCCGCCTCAGCGGCGAAGTCATGCCCGTCCGCCTTGAGGCCGGGGATGCAGACGAAAACTTTTCCTTCCAAGGCTTCCCGGCTGTCGATGCAAAAACCGGCCGGGACTTCGGCGCGCGCTTCTTCCGGCAGAAAGGATTCCTGGACGGTTCCAAGGCAATCCAGCATATTTTGCAAGTTCATGCGCATTGGAGCAACTCCCGCACAACGGCCTGATCGCTGAAGGGCTTTTTCACATCGCCGTGCTGCTGGTAATTTTCGTGGCCTTTGCCGGCAATAAGCAGGGCGTCGCCAGGGGCAAGCATGTCCAGAGCCATGGCGATGGCCTTGCGGCGGTCCGGCTCGCTCTCCACCCTGGGGCAGGCCGCCAGGCCGGGCATGACGTCCCGCATGATCGCCAGGGGGTCTTCATGTCTCGGGTTGTCGGAGGTCAGGATGGCCACGTCGGAGTGCCTGGCCACGGCCTGGCCCATCAGGGGGCGCTTGGCGCGGTCCCGGTTGCCGCCGCAGCCGAACACCGTCACGACGCGTTGAAAGCCGGCGTCCCGCAGGGCGGTAAGGGCGTTGGCCAAGGCGTCCGGGGTATGGGCGTAATCCACAAAAATGTCCAGCTTATTGGGATTGGGTATGCGCTCCAGGCGGCCGGGCACGCCCTGGAAGGCTTCCAGGTTTTTAAGGGATTCAACCGGCAGGCCCGCGCCCAGGGCCAAAGCCTGGGCGGCCAGGAGGTTCATGGCGTTGAATCTGCCCACCAGCGGCGAATTCAGATGCCAGCTTTGACCCTGGTAAGCCATATGCAACTGGAGGCCGGCCGTGGAGTTGGCCAGGATTTTCGCGCTCAGGTGGGCGGTGCCGGATACGGGGGCGGCTTCCAGCCCAAAGCCCAGGGTCAGGCCGGGCAGGGCGGCGCATTGCTCCAGAAGGCGGCGGCCATAGGGATCCTCGGCGTTGACGGCCCTGGCTTTGTCAGCCCTGGGCACGCCATGTTGCGCGGGAGCCAGAAAAAGCCTGGCCTTGGCTTGAAAATAATTTTCCATATCCGTGTGGTAATCCAGGTGATCCTGGGTCAGATTGCTGAACATGGCTCCGGAAAACTCCAGACCGGCCACGCGGCCCTGGTCCAGGGCATGGGAGGAGACTTCCATAAAGACATATTCGCAGCCCGCGTCGCGCATTTGGGCCACCAGGCCGTGCAGGGCCAGACAGCCCGGCGTGGTCAGAGGGGCGGGCTCCTCGTGTCCCGGCCAGCGGTAGCTGACCGTGCCGATAATGCCGCTTTTGCGGCCCAGGGAATTAAACAGTGACTCCAGCAGATATGCGCTGGTGGTTTTGCCGTTGGTGCCGGTAATTCCGAAAATGCGGGGCCGCTTGCTTTCCGTGCCGTAAAAGGCCCCGGCCGCGCGCCCCAGGGCGGAACGCAGATCCGAATCAACGGTAAGCCGCAGATCGCGCGTTGCCGGGGATTGGGCGGCCAGTTCACGCACCAGCCCGGCATGCTCCGGGGCGCAAAGAACATTGGAGGCCCCGCGGGCCAAAGCGTCCGCCAGGTAGGCTTCCCCGCCCACGGTATTGGGCGCGCCTTGCGGAGCGGCCGGCGGCGTCACGATGAAAAGATCTCCGGCCAGCACGGCGCCGCTGTGGGCGCGCGGCGTAAGGCGCTTCCTGCGCAGTTGATCAAGCAGAGCGGACAGGGAGAAATCTTTTACGGTAATCATGACGGCTTATCCTCCAGCCAGATGGTGCATTCCACGGCCTTGGGGTCCGCGGGCCAGGGGCTGCCGGCTTCCGGACTCTGGCGCACAACCTTGTCGCCCTGGCCTCTGATGTTCGGCACCAGGCCGCGCAGAGCAAAGGTTTCCACCGCTTTGCGCGCGCCCAGGCCGAGCACGCTGGGCACTCTGCCGCTGTCCTGGTTTTTAAATTCCTCGTCCGCCACTTCGCCCCGCACTTCGCCCTGGCCGCTTTTAGACGCCTGCTCGGCCCTGGCCTGGGCCTGCGCCTGGGCTTTTTCCCTGGCTTTGGCCTTGGCCGCCACTTCCGCCTTTATCTTAGCGTCCGCCTTCTGCTTGCCGGCCGCGGCCACAGCGGCCAGCACAGGGTCTTCCGGGTCCGGCAGATAGCCGTGGTAGGCCATGGCCCGCAGGGCCACATGGTGAAAGACCGGAGCCGCGACCACCCCGCCGTAAGGGCTGTTCACCGGCTCATCGACAATGGTGTACACCAGGTAGCGCGGCTCCTCTATGGGCACCATGCCCACAAAGGAGGCCACGCGCTTGCTGCCGTACTTGCCGCTGGCGTCCGCCTTCTGGGCCGTGCCGGTCTTGCCGCCCACGGACAGGCCGGGAATGCGCGCCTGGCCGCCGGTGCCGCCTTGTTCGTCCACCACGCCGCGCATCATCTCGCGCAGTTGGCGTACCGTCGCTTCACTGTAAATGCGCTCCGGCGCGGCCGTGTTATCTTGTCCGGCGGGGTTTTTGTCCAATATAAGCTTGAGGGAGCGTTTTTCGCCGTTGCCGGCCAGAGTCAGGAAAGCCTGGGTCATTTGCGCCGAGGTGGCGGAAAAGCCCTGCCCGAAGGAGGCGGAAGCCAGGTTGACGTCCTGCCAGGCTTTGATGTCCCGAAAAATCCCCTTGTTTTCGCCGGGCACGGGCAGATTGGTTTTAGCCCCGAAGCCCAGGCGCGAAAGATAGGAGCGGTAACGCTGCGCGCCCAGCTTCAGGCCCAGCTTGCCGCTGCCGATGTTGCTGGAATGGGTCAGGATTTCTGTCAGATTGAGCTTGCTGTAGGGGTGCGTGTCCCGGATGGTCACGTTGTGCAACTTCCACTTGCCGTTTTCGCAGTTGATCACCGTGTTTTTATCCGCGATTTTTTCCTCCAGCACAGAGGCCACCAGAAAGGATTTAACCGTGGAACCGTGCTCCACGGCGTCCGTAACCAGTTTATTGCGGGCCACAAAAGGCGGGTAGCTTTTATAGGCGTTGGGGTTGAAGAACGGATACTGGGCCCAGGCCAGCACTTCGCCCGTGGGCACATCCACAACAATGCAGCCGCCCCATTTGCCGCCCCATTTTTCCACAGCCTCGGCCAGGGCTTCTTCCGCGAAAAATTGCATCTGGATGTCCAGAGTCAGAAAAACATCCTCGCCGGCCATATCATCCCCGGCCGTCTCCTCGCCGTCCAGATAGAGCAGGCGCCCCCTGGCGTCCCTGGCCACAACCTTGCGCGACTTGCGCGGCCTCAGGCTTTCTTCCAGGCTGGCTTCCAGTCCTTCCAGGCCTTTGTCGTCCACGCCGACAAAGCCCAGGAGCTGGCCGGCCAGCTGTTTGTACGGGTAAACCCGCTCGTATTCCGTAACCAGCTGCACGCCGGGCATTTTTGCCTTGCCGATGTCGGCGGCCACCCGGTCGTCAATTTTACGGGCGATCCAGACGAAGTTTTTTTTCTCGTCCAGCAGATCCCGCACCTGCTTGACCGGCCTGCCCAGGGCGGAAGCCAGGAAGTTGGCCGTGGCGGCCGAGTCCTTGACCAGGGCCGGGTTTACGGCCACGGAGCGGCATTCCACGCTTCTGGCCAGGATATTGCCGTTGCGATCCAGAATGGAGCCGCGCCGGCCGGAGATGGTTTCCGCGGCAAGGTATTGGCGTTCCGCCATTTTGGCGTAACGCGGGCCTTCAATAATCTGGATGCTGAACATCTTGATCCACAAAAGCCCCCAGCCCAGGCCAAAAAGCGCCAGAACAGCCCAGATTCCGCCCTTGCTCCAGTCCAGGCCGGAGAATTTGGACGTTCCTCCGTTCTTTTCCGGACGGCGGCGCACGTTGCGCATCTGCGGCGGCGTGCGCCGGGGCTGCGGGTTTTTGTTTGCGTTCATTGTTTTCCCAAAGCGTTATCCATGCGCCGGATCTGTCCGGGTCTGGCGTTGCGCATGCCCAGTTCTTCCGCCTTGCGGCCCAGAATATACGGCGAGAGCAGGCGGGAGCGCTCCACGTCCAGTTTTTCGTGCAGGGCGGCTTTTTCATTGGCCTGCCCCTGCATTTGCCGCAAATAATAACCCATGTCCGCTTTTTCTATGTTCAGCCAGACCAGGGCCAGCCCCAGGGCCAGGCTGGTCAGGCCGGACACGATTGTGGCCAGCACCCAGCCGGAGCTGTCCGGTCGGAGTGTTTTAGACGCGCTTTCCATGGCGATGATCCTAATTATTGGGGGGATAACAGCTTTTCCGCCGCGCGCAATCTGGCGCTGGCGGCCCGGGTGTTGGCCGCGCATTCCGCTTCCCCCGGCGACACAGGCTTTTTGGTCAGAATTTTCAAACTGGCCCTGTGCCCGCAAGCGCAATGCAAAATTTGAGGCGGACAAAGGCAGTCCGTGGCTTCCTGCCGGAAAAAACGCTTGACCGCACGATCTTCCAGAGAGTGGAAGCTAATGACCGCCAGACGCCCCCCAGGCGCCAGACGCGGCACGATGCGTTCCAAAAACATCCGGAGCTCGCCAAGCTCGTTGTTCACGGTCATGCGCAGGGCCTGGAACGTGCGCGTGGCCGGATGGTTGCGCGCCGTGGCCCGCCACTTGGCCGGATAGGCCGCTTCCACAATGGCGGCCAGTTGCCCGGTGCTTTCAATGGGTTTCTTGGCCCTGGCCTGAACTATGGCCCTGGCGATGCGGCCGGCCTGGGGATCTTCCCCGGCTGTGGCGATGATGTCCCGGAGCGCCTCAAAGGGCGCTTTGTTCACCAGCCTGGAGGCCGGCTGGCCGGATTCCGGGTCCATGCGCATATCCAGGGGGCCGTCCTGCGAAAAACTGAAGCCACGCTCGGGAAAGTCCAATTGCAACGAGGATATGCCTATGTCTATGAGCGCGCCGTCAAGAACGTCCCAGTTCAAGTCGTCCATGGCGGCTTCAAACTCCGAAAAAGTCCCCTGCCTGGCGCGAAAAGCCTCCCCAAAGCGTTCCAGGCGCTTTTGGGCCAGGGCCAACGCCTGGGCGTCCCTATCCAGCCCCAGAAGTTCGCCGCCCGGAGCGATGCGTTCCAAAATCCCTTCGCTGTGTCCGCCCAGGCCCAGGGTTGCGTCCAGGTAGCGTCCCCCCGGACGCGGAGCCAGAAACTCCAACACTTCATCAAAGAGCACGGGCTTGTGCAGGCCGGCGATTTGCTGGACAGTCATTCCGCTCATGGCGTTGCCGTTAAAAGGCGAAGTCCAGGCCGCTCTGGGCCAGGGATTCGGCAACGTCGTTAAAATCGCGGTTCAGGACCGGCTGGAGGCGTTCCGGGCTCCAGATTTCAAAGCGCAGGCCCTGGCCCATGATCACCGCGTCCCGCTCAATTCCGGCGTAGTCCAGATGATCTCTGGACAGCCGGATGCGGCCCTGGCCGTCCGGAATCATTTCTTCCGCCCCGCCCAGAACCAGGCGGCGAAAATCCCTGGCCTGGCGGGTCGGATTTTTAAGCGCGTTGATTTTTTCCTCAAAAATCAGCCATTCCGGCAGGGGAAAAGCCACCACGCAGTCGTCGTAGGTGGTGAGCACCAAGCGTCCTTCCTCGCTACGGGAGAGCAGAAGCTCCCGGAATTCCGGCGAAAGCATCAGGCGCCCTTTGGCGTCCAGATTGCGGGAGGAGCGTCCCCTGAACATCATTTGCACGATTCTAACCTTATTGGAAAAAAATTACCACTTTTAACCACTTTTTCCCACATAAATGCCAAATAATGCCCTTATGTCAAGGCAAAAAAAGCCCGGCCAAAGCCAAAAAGATATTCTTTTGTCTATTGAGGCGAAAAGACTGACTAAAAAAATAATCGGCCGCAAAAAAGCGAAAATGCAAAAAAAGTCCTTGCCAACCCGTCGCCCAGCGTATATACGTCTTTTCCGCGCCGAGCTGGTGGAATTGGTAGACACGCTAGGTTCAGGGTCTAGTGCTCGCAAGGGCATGGGAGTTCGAGTCTCCCGCTCGGCACCATAGAAAAATAAACGGGTTAGCAAGGTTTGAAGCCTTTGCTAACCCGTTTTACTTTTCTTTCGTGAGGGGATTTGTCCCCCGCCTGTGTAAACTCCGTAGGCTTGCCCAGCGGACGGTGAAACTGCGGCTCATACCGCACCTCTTTGATAAATATGGATTGCGGTATCCTGCCTCAACCTCATTGAAATAGGTAAATTAACGCCAAACACGCATTACGATATAACGCGCCGGCCCGGGCCTTTCCCGCAAAGCCGTTGCGTCTCTCCGCCCGCTGGGGTATTGGTACGCCTTCGCAAGCGCGGGGGCGGCGGCCGCAAAAATCCTCATTATGCGTGGGAAGCGTCCTTGCCAGGAGCGGAATCAGACCACAGCCTTGGAGAACATCGTGGCTTTTTTGAGCATGCGGGGCGTTACCCTGAACCTTGGCGGCAAGCCGCTGCTGGATGCGGCGGATTTTTCCGTTGAAACCGGCGAGCGGCTCTGCCTGGTCGGCCGCAACGGCGCGGGCAAATCATCGCTGCTGGCGCTCCTTGGCGGGCAAATGGAGCCGGATTCCGGCAGCATCGTCCGGCCAGGCACGCTGATAGGACAAATGCCCCAGGATGTGCCGGAAGGCTGGCGCGGTCCGGTTTTTTCCCTGGTGGCCGAGGCCCTTGGTGAAGAAGGCAAAGCCCTGGCCGCCGCCCATGCCGGGGTGGAACGCGGGCAAGACTCGGGTAGCGACTGGGAGCGTTACGGCGATGTGCTCGCGGTCATCAACCGCCTGCAACTGGATCCGGAGGCCGAATTCAGCGCGCTTTCCGGCGGCACCAAACGGCGGGTGGCCCTGGCCAGGGCGCTGGTCCGCTCCGAAGACCTCATTCTGGACGAACCGACCAACCACCTGGATCTTGCGACCATCATCTGGTTGGAGGAGTTTTTGCTGCGCAGGGCCCGCACTCTGGTTTTCGTCAGCCACGACCGGGCCTTTGCCAAACGTCTGGCCACGCGGGTGGTGGAAATAGACCGGGGCAAGCTGCACAGCTATTCCTGCGGCTTCGACCGCTACCCGGAGCGGCGGGAGGAGCGCCTGGCGGCCGAGGAGCGCGCTTTCGCGCTCTTCGACAAGAAGCTGGCCCAGGAGGAGGTCTGGATCCGCCAGGGCATCAAGGCCCGGCGCACGCGCAACATGGGCCGGGTGCGCGCCCTTGAAGCCCTGCGCGCCGAACGGGCCGCGCGGCGCGACAAACAGGGGAACGCGCGCATGGCCGCGCAGGAGGCCGAACGTTCGGGCAAGCTGGTCATTGAGGCGACCGGCATAGCCTTCGCCTACCTTGGCAAGCCGCCGCTTTTTCGCGGCTTTTCCACCATTATCCAGCGCGGTGACCGCGTGGGCCTGATAGGCGATAACGGAACCGGCAAAACCACCCTGATCCGCGTCCTGCTGGGCGAACTGCCGCCCACGGAAGGCGCGGTGCGCCTGGGCACAAATTTGCAAGTCAGCTACTTCGACCAACTGCGCGCCAGCCTGGATCCGGAGCAAAGCGTCATGCACAGCGTGGCGGAAGGCAACGACGTGGTCACGGTGGGCGGCGCCACGCGCCATGTGGCCGGGTATCTGCGGGACTTTCTCTTTAGCCCGGACCGCCTCCGCCTGCCGGTCAAAGCGTTGTCCGGCGGGGAGCGCAACCGGTTGCTCCTGGCCAAGCTCTTCACCCGGCCGTCCAATGTGCTGGTGCTGGACGAACCGACCAACGACCTGGACGCGGAAACCTTGGAGCTTCTGGAAGAATTGATTGCCGACTATTCCGGGACCGTGCTCATTGTCAGCCATGACCGGACCTTTCTGGACAACCTGGTGACCAGCGTGATCGCGCTGGAAGGCGACGGCCTGGCGCATGAGTACGTGGGCGCGTATACGGACTGGCTGCGCCAGCGGCCCGCTCCGGCACAGGAAGCGAAAGAAAAAACCGCCCGGCCGGACCACAGGCCGGGCGGGCGGCCCGCCGCGGACAAACCCCGCCGGCGCGGCTTTAAGGAGCAGCGGGAGTTTGAGCAGTTGAGCCTGGAGCTGGAATCACTGCCGGAGCGCCTGGACGCCCGGGAGCGGGAACAGAAGGATCTGGAAACGGCCCTGGAGGACCCTGGCCTGTTCGCCAGGGATCAGGCGGCTTTCACCCGGGCTACGGAGCGCCTGGCCGCGCTGGAGGGAGAACAGACGGAATTGCTGCTGCGCTGGGAGTATGTGGAACAGAGGCTGCGGGAACTTGGCGAACTTTCCGGCTGAGCGGGAAAAACTCAGCGCTTCCCGCGCATGGACAGGGAAATGCGGCCGCGCGCCGCATCCACCTCCAGCACGGTGACGCTCACCTGTTGCCGCACGGTCACCACCGCGTGCGGATCGCTTACAAAGCTGTCCGCCAGTTGGCTGATGTGCACCAGCCCGTCCTGGTGCACGCCTATATCCACAAAGGCCCCGAAATTGGTCACGTTGGTGACAATGCCCGGCAGGCGCATGCCAGGCTCAAGGTCTTCAAGCCGCGTGACGCCATCGGCAAAGGCGAAGGCTTCAAAAGCCTCGCGCGGGTCGCGGCCAGGCTTTTCCAATTCGGCCAGTATGTCGCGGAGCGTGGGCAGGCCCACGGTTTCCGTCACATAGGATTCCGCCTTGATCCGCCGCCGTTTTTCCGGGTCGGCCAGAAGGTCCGATACCGCGCATCCCAAATCCTTGGCCATGTCTTCCACAATGCCGTATGATTCAGGATGCACGGCCGAAGCGTCCAGGGGGGTCGCCCCGCCGCGGATGCGTAAAAAACCGGCCGCCTGCTCAAAAGCTTTCGGCCCCAGGCGCGGCACTTTTTGCAAATCCTTGCGCCTGGCAAACGGGCCGTTGGCCTCGCGCCAGGCCACAACGCCCTTGGCCAGGGCCGGGCCAAGGCCGGAAACGCGCGTCAAAAGCTCCACGCTGGCCGTGTTCACTTCCACTCCGACCGCGTTCACGCAGCTTTCCACCACCTCGTCCAGGCTCTTTTTAAGGGCCGTCTGGTCCACATCGTGCTGGTACTGGCCCACGCCAATGGCTTTGGGGTCGATTTTCACCAGTTCGGCCAGCGGGTCCATAAGTCTGCGGCCGATGGAAACAGCCCCGCGCACGGTGAGGTCCAGGTCCGGAAACTCCCGCCGCGCCGTTTCCGAGGCTGAATACACGCTGGCCCCGCTCTCGCTGACCATAAGGACGGGGATGGGGAGCTTGAGCGAGCGGATCAGGCTTTCCGTTTCGCGCCCGGCTGTGCCGTTGCCTATGGCGATGGCCTCGGCCTTGTGCGCCGCGACAAGCCCGCGGATTTTTTCTCCGGCGCTTTTTTGCTTCTCCTCGCTTACGATATGGATGAGATCGTGATGCAAAAGCGCGCCTTGAGCGTCCAGGCACACGATCTTGCAGCCGGTGCGAAAACCGGGGTCGATGGCGAGCACGCGTTTTTGCCCAAGGGGCGAGGCGAGCAGGAGCTGGCGCAGGTTCCTGGCGAATACGACGATGGCTTCGCTTTCGGCTTTGTTCCGCAAAGCCCCGCGCAGTTCCGTTTCCAGAGAAGGCGCGAGCAGGCGTTTGTAGCCGTCGTCAACAGCCTCGCGGACCTGTGGTCCGGCAGGGGAAGCGTTCTTGACAAACATTCCCCGAAATATGGCAAGGGCCGGTTCCGCTTCCGGCAGGAAGCGCAGGGTCAGAAAACCCTCGGCCTCGCCGCGCAGCATGGCGAGCAGGCGATGTCCGGCGGCCCTCCCGGCGTTCTCCCGCCAGTCGAAATAGTCGCGAAACTTCGCGCCATCCGCTTCTTTGCCCTTGATCACGCTTGATGCCGTCACGGCCTTGCGGGTGAAAAATTCACGCATGGCGGCGCGGGCGGCCGCGTCTTCGCTGGCTATTTCCGCAATAATGTCGCGGGCTCCGGCCAGGGCCGCGTTAACGGAGTCCACGCCTTTTTCCGTGTTCACAAAGGGCTTTGCCGCTTCTTCCGGCGCTATGGCGGCGCTTTGCGCCAGCAGGGCCAGGGCCAGAGGTTCGAGCCCTTTTTCCCGGGCCATGGTCGCGCGGGTGCGCCGTTTAGGGCGGTGGGGAAGGTATACGTCTTCCAGCGCGGCCAAGGTGCCAGCGGCCGTCACCTTGGCGCGCAACTCGTCGCTGAGCAGTTCCCGTTCCGCCAGGGACGCGAGGATGGCCTCGCGCCGCGCTTCCAGCTCGCGCAGTCGCGTCAGCCTGTCCCGCACGGCCGTGACAGCGACTTCATCCAAAGACCCGTGCGCTTCCTTGCGATAGCGGGCGATAAAAGGAATGGTAGCCCCTTCGTCCAGAAGCTCCGCCACGGCTTTTGCCTGGCCTGGGGCTATGCCCAGTTCTTTTGCGATCCGCTCAAAAAGCTGCATGCTAAAACCCTTCCAGGGCATTTTTATTTTAAGACGCTCGCTCCGGCGTTTGACGGCGGCAACGAATGCCGCCCGCGCCCACGTGGCGGGCGGTTGCCAAAGAAGGCTTTGTCAACTGTTTGGCATTGTATCGCCTCTGAAAAGCCAGGACAAGTGGGGGATGTATCCGCTCTAAAGATTCGCGGCGATTGTCCGATAACCATAATACGTGAGACCTGTAAAGCGGGAGGCATGTTATGGATTTTGCCATAAACGGGTTTGAGGTGCTGGGTTCCGCGCCCCGGCTGGCCATACGGGAAGATCGGAAAAAAGACGACGACGCCGAAATCCTGGCCGCTACCTGGGATACCGTGAGTATTTCCGACGAGGCCAGGGAGCGCCTTCAGGCCGCCGCCTCCGGCAAATCGGAAGACAAGCTTGAAGAAAAGCATGGAGATGACGCGGCCTCCTCCGGGCCGGGCAAAAAAGGCGTTTACGCCCACGGCGCCGACAATGGCGAAGGGGCGGAGGACAGTTCCAGCCGGGTGAATCAGCTGCTCAAGCAGATTGCGGATGTGCAAAAGCGGCTCCAGGACGCGCAGGGCCGTCTGGCCGAGGCTCAGGCCCAGGCCGGCGGGGAGCCAGGCGGCGGGATGGGTGCGTCCCCGGCCCAGGGCGGCCGGCCTGGAAGCGCCGCCGCGCCTGAAGCCGAAAACGCGGAGAACCCGGAAGCCGGCGCGGCCGGGGCGGCGCCGCAGCAACGCCTGCTCGCTTCTTCCCTGGGCGGAGCGGAGGCGGCAGTGGAAGTCAAATCGATCATGCAAGAGATCAGCAACCTCAACGCGGAACTTCTGCAACTCCAGAGCGAGCTGGAAAAAGCCATGAAAGACGGTGGCGGCGGGGGAGCGCCAAGCGCCGGCTCCGGCGGCGGATACTTTGGGGAGAACCGCGGCGCCATGGGGGTGGAAATCCGGGCGTAATGAATATGAAAAAGCGGCGCGGAACGCCGCTTTTTCGCTTTGCTCACTTATCTTTTTTATTATTAAACAGCATGTAGTGGGCGGTTTCGTGCATGGCGCCGGCCAAAGCGCCCATTTTCCGGAAAAGTTCCGGGTTGGTTTTGCTGTGGTCCACGGCCGGGGATTCGGTAATGTTGTAGAGGGCTTTTACGCCCACGCGGTTGTCGTAAAAGCAGTAGTCCCCCTGGATCAGATGTATGGGGGTGGGATCCTGGCCGCAAATGTAGACGGCCCGGCTGTTGTTGTAGCGCTCGTCAAAGAGGCTGCGGCCCAGAGTGCGGTTTTCATAGGGAATGCCGGCCATCCAGGCGGCGGTGGGGAACAGGTCCACCGTGCTGCAGGGCATGGCGGAAACGCCGGGACGGAGCAGGCCGGGGGCGTGGATGAGCAGCGGCACGTGCCAGGCCATCAGGCCGGCCGCCTTGTAGGAATCCGGCATGTTGGCGCTTTTGTCGTTCAATCCGTGATCTCCGAGCACGAAGAAGATGGTGTTCGCGTAGTAGGGTGATTTTTTGGCCAGCCGGAAGAACTCGCCCAGGCAGTGGTCCGTGTAGCGCAAGGAATTGTACTCATCCTCGCCGGTAAAGCCGTAGTTCGCTTTTGTTTCATCGCTCAGGGGCCGGCGCTTGAATCCGGGCGTGTCCGGAACGGTGTAGGGGCGGTGAAAGCTGGCGGTCTGGATGACCGCCCAGAATGGCTTGTCACCCTGCTCCAGGAACACCTTGTGGGCCTCATGGAGCAGATCCCAGTCCGAGATCCCCCAGACGTCAACGTTTTTGGCCTGCCAGGCGTTTTCCTCCAGAATGCGTAGTCCGTGCACGTTATTGGCCAGCACGCCGCGGATGTTGGCCCAGGCGGTGTTGCCGCCCAGCATGTAGAATTTTTCATACCCTTTGAACTGATCGCCAACGACAAATTGATCCACAACAAAAGGATTGCGGGAGCCGGTGCTGCTTTCGGTAACGTCCGGAATGCCGGTCATGGCCGTGAATACGGCCCTGGCCGTGGTGCGCGCGTTGGCGAAAAACCTGGTGTAGAGCATGGATTCCCTGGCCAGGGCGGCCAGTTCCGGCGTTGGGTCGTCGTTTCCCGGCGCGAAGGAGGTTTTGGGAAACGCCAGGGACTCCATGATGATTATGACCACGTTGGGCGCTCTTGCGCCAAGCGGGCGCGCCGGGGGCGTAACCTTGCGGCTGTAGTCCAGGCGTGTGTCGTCCGGCCTGTCCACCTTAAGGAAATCGGCCATCATGGTGTAGGCGGACCTGGCTTTTTTGACGCTGAATTCATGCCCCTGGCTGCCCCGGTAGGTATCGTAAAAGTTCTGAACCGGGTTCAGGGCCAGGGAGCTTACGGCCTGGTTGGCGGAAAAATAGGCGTTGCTCCAGCGCAGGGGGAACAGGTTGCTGCTGAGCTGGCCATATGCCGCCAGAGCAAAAATGATAAAGCCGCAAAGCCAGGCCGCCAGAGACTTTAATCCCCAGGCGCGGGTTTTTACCGGCGTTTTCGCGATGCGCCGGAAAATCAGGGCGCTTCCGGCCGTGGCCGCCAGCAGGCCGCAGGCTATGGGAACGACGTGGTAGCTTTCCAGAACCATATTCACAGCGACCTGTAAATCCTCAAGCAGATCAATGATCGTGGCGTTCAGGCGCACGCCCAGGTAGCTGTAAAAGCCGAAGTCCGCCACATAGACGCCCCAAAGCAGCAAAAAGAGCGCAAAATAGATAAAAAAGATTTTATCCGCCCAGACGCTCAGGCGGCGGCCCAGGCGCGGCACGCTCAGAATAAGGCCAAGGGGCAGGGTGAACAGGGCCGCGATGCGGGCGTCAAAGCGCAGGCCAATGTACAGGGCTTTGGCGAGGTCTTTTGCGGGTGCGAAGCTCAGGCTTTCCGGGGCCTGGCGCAGCGCGAACAAGAAAAAAGCCAGACGCAGGAGCAGCAGGGCCAGCAGGGTAAAGCCGAAAAAACGCAGGTATAGCCTGAGAGCGGGGCGAGATGTCCTTTCCATCCTTACCCTATTTTGACTCCGTTTGGCACGGGCTGTTCCGGCACGGCCAGAACCACGGCGCCGTCCTGGCGGGTAAAGCCGGTGAGCAAGAATTCGGACTTGAATGGTCCAATTTGTTTGGCCGGAAAATTCAGCACGCCAAGGATCTGGCGTCCCAGCAGATCTTCGGCCTTGTACAAGTCCGTCACCTGAGCGCTGGATTTGCGTTCCCCGAATTCCGGGCCAAAGTCGGCCCAAACCTTCCAGGCCGGCTTTCTGGCTTCCGGGAAGGCTTCCACGCGGGTAATGGTGCCCACGCGCAATTCAACTTTAGTGAAATCAGTCCAGTTTATTTCGGTCATGGCGTTATCTGTGTGGTTCGAGTTCCCGCAGGAAGTCCTCCGGCACGTCAAAGCCGTGTTTCACCGCCAGATCCGCGTAGCGGACGGCTTTTTTAGCGTCGCCTTTTTCCAGCCAGGCCAGAGCCAGATTGTTGTAGGCCGGGGCGAAATCCGGGTGCAGTTTCAGGGCGCGCTCGCTCATGGCGATGCTCTCGTCAAGCTGACCCAGCATGTAGTAAGCCGCGGCCAGGGAACTGATGGCCTGGACGAAGTTGGGATCCCACTTGAGGGCCTTTTTAAAGGCTTCGGCCGCCTTGTCCGCTTCGCCTCTTTGCAGGTGCACAAAGCCCATGTTGCCCCAGGGTATGGGGTAACGGGGCCGGCAGTTGGCCGCTTCCGCGTTGTAGTTCAGGCAGCCGTCCAGATCGCCCTGCTGCAGGCAGATGCCGCCCAGTTGGATATAGGCCTCGGCCAGGCGCGGGGAATTGCGCAACGCGGTCAGAAAAGACCTCTCCGCCTCCATAAAGTCGCGCTTGGACAACAGGGCCAGGCCCAGGTTGTAGTGATGCGCGGCGCAGTCCGGCGATTTGCGTATTTCTTCGCGCAGGGCGTCGATGTATTCATCAATATTGTCGTAGCGGTCTTTCATCAGACGGGATCCTGTTCAGTGGGATTTTGAAGTCGTGAAGATTTTAGCAGTTTATCGTACCAGATGCAAAACTCAAAAACTCCCCGGAATTTTTCCTCTTTGTTCACAATGCCCAAAGCGCATTCCAGCACGCCCCGGCCGTAGTCGTTGCTGTGGGACTGCGGTCCGGCGTTCTGCAGGAATTCGCGCACCAGTTCCTGAGTGGTGCGGCTGGTTACGTCCGTGCGGATGTCCAGAGGATCTTTGGGGGCCTGGAAGGGGTCCCAGTTTTCGTAGCCGATTTTGTCAATAAAGCGCCGGCGCCTTGGGGCCATGCGCTCATAGATGGCTTTTTTCTGATCCTCTTCTTCCGCGCTGAAGGCACGGGAGTCCGGGGACTCAAAAATGTTTCCGCTCACCTACTCCTCCGGCTTTTTCTCGGTAAGGCCCAGGTATTCCTCGTCATAACTGGTAATCAGGGCCATGGATACGGGCACGAACACCTGGGGCAGTTCGGAATATCTGGTTTGCAGGTTTTGGGCCAGCTCCTGGCTGAGCGTCATGAGCCGATTGTTCAGGCGGTCCAGATCCACCGTGGGGTAGGCCTGGCCTTTTTTAAAAGCGGCCAGCCCGCAACTGTGCGCCTTGCAGCCTATGGAAGTCGGAATGCCGTATATGCGGCAGGTCACGGGCCGCCGGTCGTAAAGGACGCAGCGGGATTCTGCGTCCAGCAGCGGGCAGCGCAGCCGCAGGCGGGCAGCGTCTTCCAGCAGTTTGTTGCTGTCTTCGCCCTGTTGGGATTCCTTAAAAATTTCGCGTTTGATTTTGTAGGCCCGGCGATCCGCCTGGTCGGCCGCCAAAAGAATATCCGAGCGCTGGCGGCCGTGGGGAACGGACTCTGTAAACGCCTTGTTCAGATACATGGCTTCAATGAGCGGCAAATCGAACAGGGCATTGCAACAGTCGCTGCATCCCGGCTGGCAGGTGACGCAGTCCGGGTGCTGTTCCCGCACTTTTTCAAACAAAAGGTCCGCTTCGGCCTGAAGTCTTTCATACTTGGCGAACACGGCGGACAAATCCGGCATTTTTGGCATCTTAAGGTACTCTTATTACAATTAAACTGCCGGGGGTGGTGTAACCGCCCGGCAGTTCCGAAAAGCGTCGGCCAGGGCTTGCCAGCCTTGCGGCTTCGCTTTGAGCGCCCTTTAATTATCAGAGCTTCTTGGTTTTGTGGGAAGTTTTAGATTTCTTCAACGGTGATAGCGTCGGTGGGGCAGACTTCCACGCAGGATTCGCAGCCCAGGCATTCTTCCGCGTTCACCGGGACGGATTTGCCGTCCTGCAGTTCATACACGCTCACAGGGCACACATCCACGCATTCGCCGTCGCCATTACATTTGTCGGTATCAACGTTAACGTTCCAAGCCATTGTTTTCCTCCAGTTCCGGGCAAGGGCGCAAGGCCGGCCCTGTTTGTTCTTGTAGCGGCAACCCCGAGTGGTGTCGCTTCCACTTTGCTGATAGCTAGGCGCGCTCTTGCTGTCAAGCCTATGTTCAGCTTTTGTCCGGACGTAAAATAAATAATATGGATAAAACGGGACACCACCCTGATGTTCGCCGCGTTCGCGTCGATAAGACAGGCAAGGCGGAAGATCCTTATAAAGCGTATTTCATAACAGGTATTTGATATGACGGGTAAAAATATCCATTATTCCTTGTTCCTGCTCATAGCCCTGGCCTTGACCGTAATCCTGGCGGCCTGCTCGGCTCCTCGCAGTCCCGGAGATGAGAACCGCAAGGTTTATCCCGCCACCTCGCTTGACGGGGCTTACGATTGGGACTACCTGGCCGCGGACATGGCCGAGCGCGTCAAAAAGGCCCTGTGGGACCGGCCGGATCTGCTGCCCCGGTCCATTTACATTTCGCAGTTGGACAGCCGGCCCTTTTCTCTGGCCTTCCGGAACCTGCTGAAGAGCGAACTGGTCTCGCGCGGGTTGCTGGTGGCGGAAGTGAAGGATCCGGATTCGGTTACGCTGGACTATAACATTCAGGACGTTAAGCTTGACGGCGCGCACGAGGTGCTGGTCAACTCCTACCTGGCCCACGCGAACCGCTACGTGGTGCATACCACGGTGATCGGCCGCATCAGCGACGCGGAATGGGACATGTATGCCTCCGGCGGGGCCGCCGGGGACGCTTTTGCCGGCTCCACGCGGCGGGTGCATATAACGAATCGTTAAAACAATCTGGTGTTTTTTATGCGTGACTTTAAAATATCCCTGCTGGTTTTGCTGTTCTCTCTGGCCGCGTTCGCACAGGGCTGCGCGAGCAAAAGCGAGCCCCTGGGAGTGGCCGAGGCCCCGGATCTGCTCAAAGCCAACAACCTGGCCGGGGATGCCCTGGCCCAGATGCTGGACAAAACCTGCGGGCCGGGCAACGCCATTCTGACCACCAGCCTGGTGGATCTGGACAACCTGAATTCCACTTCCTCCTTGGGCCGCCTGAGCGGCCAGCAGATCGGCTCCCGTCTGGGCCAGCGAGGCTTCAAGGTGCTGGAGGCGCGCATGACAGCGGAACTGGTCATGAACGAGCGTGGGGAATTCATGCTCAGCCGCGATACCGCCGCGTTGTTCAGCCGGGATCCGGAGGCTCATGCCGCTCTGGTGGGCGTCTATTCGCAGGGAGCCGGGCGGGTGTATATGTCCGCCCGGGTGGTCCGTCTGGCGGATAACGCCATTCTGGGAGCTTACGAATACTACCTGCCCTACCGGGATGACGCCCATAAAATGCTGCGCCGCGAAGATTCCGGAAGCACGGAAGGCAACGCGGCCATCTGGCGGCGCTTTGCCGCCAGGCGGCAGGCCTATACGGGCGAACCACCGAAAACTCCGGTCAAACCTCTGGCCGTGGCCATTCCCGCCCAGCCGGCCACGGCGGACTACATGCCCGCGCCTCAAAGCCCGCCTGCGGAATACACTCCCTTGTCGGGCGGCAAATTCATAGAAAAATAGGTCTCTGCCGGAACTGGCGTCTCAACGTTAAATTGGTTTAGAGCGAATGCCGCTACACCACTAAGTGCGGGCGGCATTCGCCGTCGTTGCGCGCCGTGGCCGTCCCGCCTTGACACTCCCGTTTTTGTGAGCGTTCTTCAAATTGATGGCGGAAGAGCATTTTCAATGCTTATCCGCTCCGCCTCTTTTTATGCCAATCCGCTATCCCGCTGCCCACATTTTATAATCCATATATTTTTATATGCATATCTTGACTTAATAGTATTAATTACTAATAATATTAGTGTGTGAGATTAGCCTAAAGAAATTATTTTTAGCCACTTATATCAACTATAATATATTTTAAGGAATTAATCGGAATGAACAACCTTTCCCTGCAACTGCCGGGCAATGGCAAGGTCAGCCATACCCGTGCCACAGGGGCTTCCCTGCCTTTTGATTTTGACCTCGCCCAGGCGGTCTTGAAGGCCGTTAACGGCGATTTGCATATTTCCGTCGAGGGCCAGGGCACACTTGTTC
This sequence comes from Desulfovibrionaceae bacterium, assembly GCA_031547305.1. Lineage (GTDB taxonomy): Bacteria > Desulfobacterota > Desulfovibrionia > Desulfovibrionales > Desulfovibrionaceae > JAVBSC01. Next base: position 40,657 of record JAVBSC010000060.1, on the reverse strand, counting down.
TGGACGGATTTTTCCAGATGCCGCAGCAAAACATGCCCAAATTTATTCTAAGCGACGGCGATGTTGTGGCCGCGCCGGATTATCTGAAGAGCATTAACCCTGAATTGTTTAAAGCCGTCGACGGAGTCGACGTGGATTCCGGCTTGTCCGTCTATAAAGAAGATTCCGGCACACTCATCTCAGGCGTTGATCGGCTGGATTCTTCCCCCCAGCATGCCGCTGTTGACAATATTGCCACGGACCGTGATTTTTCCGGCGGAACCGGCGTTATTCCCGATTTTTTAAATTGGAATACCGATACCGCCAGCCAGGCTGGCGGCTCCAGACCAGGCACTGGCACTGGCACTGATACCGACACCGATACAGATACCGACACCGATACCGGCACCGATACCGACACCGATACTGATACTGACACAGATACTGACACCGATACTGACACCGATACCGACACTGATACCGACACCGACACCGACACCGATACTGACACCGACACCGACACCGATACTGACACCGACACTGACACCGATACTGACACCGATACTGACACAGATACTGGCACTGATACTGACACCGATACCGACACTGATACTGACACCGATACCGACACTGACACCGACACCGACACCGACACCGATACTGACACCGACACCGACACCGACACCGACACTGAAACCGACACCGATACTGACACCGACACCGACACCGATACCGATACCGACACTGATACCGACACTGACACTGATACAGATACCGACACCGATACTGATACCGACACAGATACTGATACAGATACTGATACCGACACCGATACCGATACCGACACTGATACCGACACCGACACCGATACCGACACTGACACTGATACAGATACCGACACCGATACTGATACCGACACCGATACTGATACCGACACCGATACTGATACAGATACTGATACTGACACCGATACCGATACCGACACTGACACTGACACGGACACCGACATCGACACTGATACGGATGCTGACGGCCCTTACCTTATGATGCGCGCGGTGATCTACACCCATGGCGAAAGCGACACGGCGCCAGCCGGCGTGACCGCTTCACTTCTTGAGCAGTCCAATGGCGGGGTGGTTTTTCCCGGCTACTCTCCGACTCCCGCCACTGTGGCCCTGCTCGACTCAGCCGGAGGCGAGCCTGTTGATCCGAACGACGCTCCGGTGACCTGGGCGCTCGGCGACAACGGCGATGTCACCTTCACCCTGCGGGATTCCTCTTTTTCCGGGGATCTTTACTTCCGCGCCACGCCGCTGGACGGCGGTCCCTCCTATGACATACAGGTGGTCGTGGTGAGCAATCAGACCTTTGATTCGCTGACGCACCCCGGGTATGAAGGGCGCACATTCATCATTTCCGAGTGGCATAGCGCGGCCACCCTGGATTCGGACAGATACGACATCCACGGCAGTGACGGCCCAGGCGATGCGTTTACCTTTACCGGCAACCTTGTGGGCAGCCGTATCGACACCGGCGCCGGCCGCGACAGCGTTACCGTTTCCGGTCTTGTAAGCGGCGGCACGTCCATCAGCGCCGCGGATGCCGGGCATTCGCCCGATACGTGCGCCAGCGGCGAAGTCAGCGCCGGCGGCATGTACGCCTCCGGGGTCACCAACATCATTGAGGCGGGCGCCGAAATCACTCTGGGCGCGCAAGCTTCCGGGTACAGCCTCTATGCCGTGGGCGGCGGGCACAATATCGCGGCCGCGTCGGAGACGATTACTCTGAACGGAGGCATGTACGCGGCTGACACCAGCGACAACACAGTGTCCTTTGATCGCGTGCTCCCTATGGGCAACGGCTGTCTGACCGTCAACGGCAACATCCAGACCGCCGTGATAACGGCTTCCAATATTCTCAACGGCGGCTCCGCCGGTGACTATTTCCTTATAAACGGCAACATCAGCGGACAGCGCTCCGGCACCGGCAACTCAATGTATTACAACAACCACATCGCCACCGGAGGCGGCGACGATGTGATCACCGTCAACGGCACAACCTACGGGGCGGAATTCAATCTTGGCGGCGGCAACGACCTGCTCGTCGCCAACAAGACGGTTGACCTGTCGCGCACCTACGCCGGAGCCGGGTCGGACACCGTGACCATTAATGGCACCTTCCAGAACTCGCGCTACTATTCCGGCGACAACGCCTATACGGGGATCAGCGGATACGACGCGGACGGCATGCCCATACGCGACGTCAATGTCCTTAACGTTACCGGCCTTACCTTTAATGACCTGCTGTATTGCGACCGGGGGACGGACAGCATCAATCTCGGCGGCAGTTTTACCGGCAACGGCAGCATACTTGTGCTGGGGGAAGGCAGCGACTCAGTCACCATCAACGGCGATTTCACCACCGGGCGCATCTACACCGGCAACAGCAGCTCCATCAATCCCACCGGGTACGCCCTGGACGGCGCCGGCAACGACATAATCGGCGGAGTCAGCGAGTATAACGGCCATACCGTTGTGGATACGGACACAGTGACCATTCACGGCAGCCTGCTGACCGGCGCGCGCATCTACGGCGACAACGGCCACGATCTGGTTACGATTGACGGCACCATAACCGGAGCCACCATTCATCTGGGGGAAGGCGACAACCTCCTGGCCACCAAAAGCGCCATCACCTCCACCGAGATCACCTTTGGCGGCGGAGATGACCGGATGTCCATAGGCACGGCTCTGGGCGTCGGAACAACAGTTCACTTCGGCGACGGGACGGATGTTCTGAACATCGGCAAAATCGCCGCTCCGACCATCAGCTTCCAGAGCCTTTTCGGCAGCGGAGTGGACAACCTGGAAATCCTGGACATGAAGGGCGGGGCGGCCAACACGCTCACCAGCATTGATGCCGACACCGTGGTCCGGTTGAACAACTCCATGAGCGACACCATTGATCTCGGCTCTCTCAGCAACAACACCAGCGCCGTTCTGGACGGCTACCTGCATGACGGCCCGCATGGCATTCTGCGTATCCAGGGAGATCAGGGCCTGGACCACGTGAACGCCTCCGGCTGGGTCGTTGACGGCACCGTGACCGTGGACCACGTTGACTACGTCGTGCTCCATCAGGATGCCGACTTGCACCAGTTGTTGCTGGTGCAGGATGGGCTGATCTGAAAACGCGGCAAGGCCCCGGATTTGCGGATCCGGGGCCTTGCATTTTTTGCGCGCGGCGTTTTGCTACAGGCGGCCGTGGAGCTTTACGCGCATTTTGCCGCCAGGGCCGCCCCAATGGTTTTGCCCAGGGCAAAGCACTGTTCAAAAGCTCCGTGGCCGGGCTTGAACTGGCACTTGACCGGCTCGGCCGGCAGTTCCACTTCCATGTCCGCCAGTTTTTCGCTGATTATCTTCACGGATTCGCCGGACCAGCCAAAGGAGCCGAAAGCCCCGCCCACCAGGTTTTTGCGGCGCAGGCCCTTGATGTAGGCGAGCGTGCCGGCCACAAAGGGCAGAATGCCGTTGTTGTGCGTGGGGCTGCCCACCAGGAGCGCGCCGCAGTTGGCCAGTTCGCTCATGACTTCGCTGTGGTGGTGGCGCTTCAGATCCATGATCCGGCAGGGCACTCCGGCGGCGTGCAGGCCTTCGGCCACGGCATAAGCCATTTTTTCCGTGCTGTGCCACATGGTGTCGTAAATTATCAGGGCGCGTTTTTTGGGTTTTTGCAGGGCGAACTCTTCATAGCAGTTCAGAACGTACTCCACGTCTTCCCTGGTGCGGTAAATCAGGCCGTGATCCGGGGCGATCATATCCACATCCAGCTTCATGGCCCTGGCCTGCTCCAGAAGCTTCAAAACCTGTTGAGAGTAGGGCAGGACGATATTGTAGTAATATTCCTGCATGGCCGCGTACAGGGCCGGACGTTGGATTTCGTCGGCGAAGCGTTCCGTGGAGGCGATATTCTGGCCAAAGGCGTCATTGGTAATCAGCAGCTTGTCTTCCGGAATATAGGAAAGCATGCTGTCCGGCCAGTGGAGCATGCGGGCTTCCACAAAATGGATGGTGCGCTTGCCGATGCTGATGAAGTCCCCGGTTTTTACCGCCTGGATTGGCGGCCAGCCGCTGGTGTCAAAATGCCCGGCAATGGATTTAAGGGCCATCTGGGAGCAGAAGATTTTTTCCGGCTTGCAGGCCGCGATGATTTGCGGCACAGCGCCGGCGTGGTCCAGCTCCACGTGGTTGATGATCAGGTAGTCCACTTTTTTCTGGGGCAAAACCTGATTCAGCCGGCAGAGCATGGTGGAGGCGAAGCTGTCTTTAACGGTGTCGAACAGGACGATTTTTTCGTCCTTAACCAGATAGGAGTTGTACGTGGTGCCTCTGGGAGACAGTGAATAGCCGTGAAAGTCAAAGCTGCCGTAATCCACGGCTCCGACCCAGAAGATGTCTTTTTTTATTTCCAGTGCCTGCATGGGATCCTCTCTTGGTATGCATGTGCGGGTTAGTCAAACGCCGGAGCAAAGCCACGCGGAAATATTCGCGACTTTGCCCCAGGGTTTGAAATTACGCCGTATTGCCGGACAAATGTATTAAAAACCGGATTCCCGCTGTTGCGGGAATCCGGCGTTTTTTCAGATGCGCTTAAGCCGGTTCAAAGTCGCTCTTCGCGGCCCCGCATACCGGGCAGACCCAGTCAGCGGGCAGTTTTTCAAAGGGGGTGCCGGGGGCTATGCCGGAATCCGGATCGCCTTCGGCCGGGTCGTACTCATAACCGCAGAGAGTGCAAACATATTTTTTCATTGAAAATCTCCGTCAGGGGTTAGGCTTCGGCCTTCCAATGGCCGTGCAGGTTGCAATATTCGCGTGCTACCACTTTTTGGGCCGAAATGCAAAATTCCGCTTCCGGGGCCTGGCCGGGCTTCAGGAACCTGGTGTAAGAAACGTCGTCCGCCACCAGCTCAATCCACTGAATCCAGTGTTTTTCCTCCATGGGATGCGCCACGGAGCCAACCTTGACCTTATAGCCGTTCGCGGTTTTTTCGATCACCGGAACGTGTTTTTCCTTGGCGCCGTCGGTGCTGCCTTCCTTCATCAGCTTCATAGGGGCGCCGCAACAGACCAGGCCGCCTTCGCCGCCCCGCATGATTTCAACAATGTTTCCGCAAGCTTCACATTTGTACACTTCAAGGAATTGAGCCATTTTTTAGTCTCCTTTGTGGAATTAAAAGAAATTGAAATCCCCGGACCATGGCCTGTTTTTAAGTAAACCGCCGCAAGGCCGCCTTGCTACGCCCGGAATCCAGATAATCCGGCTTTGCGGCCGGCGCTTGTTTAAACACTCCCTGGCCGGGCATAGTCCTGTGAGAATATGCACGGTATAACCCGGCCGCCTTTTTATGGCAACATTAATATGTTTATTAAGGTTTATTTTTATCAATATTAATTCCTGATAAGGAAATAATCAAGAAAAAAGCCGGGCTTTGCAGACCCGGCTTAAAATTATTTCCGCTGTCCGGCAATTAATCCTCGGTAGTCTTGCCGGCGAAGTTTTCCACAGCCCGTGAGGCCGCGGCGCTTTCCTCCAGCACGCCGGAACCGCCCACACAGCCGCCCTCGCAGGCCATAACCTCCACCAGGTTGCCGGGGCATTCCTTTGCGGCGTAACCGCGCAACTGCTTAAGGCCTTTAAGCGACAGGCCGTCAACCCGCACCGGGTTGACGGCGGTCCGCTCGCCGACGAGTTTTTGCACGGCCGCGGCCACACCGCCGGATATGGCGTATCTGCGGCCTTCCGGGGAAGCGCCCGCGCCCAGGGAGCCGTCCGGGCCTTCGGCCGGGTTGATGCCGGCGGCCGCGAACATGGCCCCGAGCTCTTCAAAAGTCAGCACCTGGTCCACGGCCGGATCTTCCATTCCTTCCATGCGTTTGGCCACGCATGGGCCGATGAACACGGTTTTGGTCTCCGGAGTTTTCTCCCTGGCCAGTTGCGCCGCGTAATGCATGGGCGTGCCGGTGCTGGAGACGAATGGAACCACTTCGGGCATAAGCTTGCGCACCGCCTGGACGTAGCCTGGGCAGCAGGAGGTGGTCATAAAACGGTCGCCGCGCTCCATGCGTTCCACAAACTCGTCGGCTTCGCGGCGGCTGGTAATGTCCGCCCCAGTGGCCACTTCCAGAACGTCCGCAAAGCCCAGCCGTCTCAGCGCCCCGAACAGCGCGGGCATGGAACCGCCGAACTGCCCGGCCGCGGCCGGGGCGACCAGGGCCGAAACATGCTTCTTTTTTCTGAACAGGCAAAGCACGTCCACCATGGAGCTGCGTTCCAGAACAGTGCCGAAGGGGCAGGCGCGCATGCAACGGCCGCAGCTTATGCACTTGGCAAAGTCTATTTCCGCCCGGCCGTCCGGGCTTTTCTTTATGGCGTCCACCGGACAGGCCTGCTCGCAGGGCACCTTGATGCGCACAATGGCGCAGTAAGGGCAGGCTTCCAGGCAGCGGCCGCAGTTGCGGCACTTGGCCACGTCGATCTGCGAGCGGCCGTTGACGATATGCACGGCCCCGAAGCGGCAGACGCCAACGCAACGGTGCGCTATGCAGCCCTGGCAGATATTGGTCACAAAATAGCGCGCCCGTACGCAACTGTGGCAGGCCACGTCGCAGGCGGAAAGGACAAAGTCGGCCTTTCGCCTTTCGCGCCTTAAAGCCATCTCAGCGTAAATGCCCAGGGGCGTGGCGTCGTCATCCTCGTCCTCCATCAAAAAGCCCATTGCCGCCATGCAGCGGTAGCGCAAAATGGCCCTGTCCTTATAGACGCAGCAGCGATTGAATTCGGCGTTCTTGGGACGCATTTCATAGGGAATGCGCTCCACCGCCCGGCTTATTCCTTCTTCCAGCATAAAAGCCCCGGCCACACGCTGGAGCACTTCCCTCCGCAACTCATTGACATGATTTATATCTTGCACGACAAACTTCTTTAGAGCAGGTTAATGTTGTGACGCTCGCTCCGGCGCTTAACGGCGGGACAAGTTTGACTCCGGCCATCATGGCTCCAGCCCGCGGTCGCTCCGCGTCCGGCATTGTCGCCCCACGCCCGCCCCGGTATGGCGTTTCATAGCCGCAAGGCTATACCTGCGGACTCAAGCTATCTGGCCCAGTTAAAAGTAAAAATCTGCTTTACATCCGGATGCAGCGAAAGGCGCACCGGGCAGGTGTGAACGCAGCGCTCCAGGGATTTTTTCTCTTTTTCGCTGTAATCTCTGTCCGGCATGGTGACGGTTATCGCTATTTCCGCGATGCGGCGCGGCGGCTCGGCGGACATGGTTTTGCTTATTTCCATGCGCGCGCCGTCGATATTCACGTTATGATTCTTAGCGTACAGGCCCATAATACTCATTCCGCAGTAGGCCAGAGAGGCGGCGCAAAGATCCGTCGGCGAAAAATGGCGTCCCTGTCCGCCGTTATCTTTGGGGGCATCAGTAAAAATGGAGTCCCCGCTGGGGGTGTGGGTGGTGGAAATGCGGAGATCGCCCAAGTATTCAGCAGTGGCTATGGTTGGCATAATTGCTCCTTTTATTTGCTTTGTTTATCCTTTTTGTGCGACGACCGGAAGTGCACGCGCATGGCCGCGTGCTTTATGCCGAAGACCCGGCGCAGGGATTTTTCCCAATAGCGCGCGTAAGAATCTTTGACCAGCTCGTTGTTGTTCACGAAAAAGACAAAAGTCGGCGGATTGGTCTCCGCCTGGGTCAGGTAGTAGAACTTGGCCCGCGCCCCGCGCACCAGGGGCGGCTGGTGGGCGGAGAGAACCTCGTCCATGGCCTTGTTCAGCTTGCCGGTGGATATGCGGATTTTTGATTCGCGGCGCAGTTCGCCGGCCAGTGGCAGAATTTTGCCAAGATTGGCTTTTTTCAGAGCGGAAACAAAAAGCAGGGGCACGTGCGGGCAGAACTCCAGGGCGGCCCGGTAGTCTTTTTCCGCCACCTTCATATTGCCTCTGGGAATCAGGTCGCACTTGTTCACCAGAACCATAAAGTTGGCCCGCCGCTCGTCCAGCAGGTCGATCAGGCGCTTGTCCTGCTGGGTTACGCCTTCGGCCCCGTCGAGGACCAGCAGGGTGACCTGGGCCTTGCTGCTGCTTTTGAGCGCGGAGTTTACGCTGTAGCGCTCCACGCTGTCCGTGACCCTGGACGGCCGGCGCACTCCGGCCGTATCCACAAAGGTGCAGACCAGTCCGTCTTTTTCCACGCGCACGTCCACGCTATCCCGGGTGGTGCCGGCCACGTCGCTGACGATCATCCGGCCGCTGCCGGACAGGGAGTTGACCAGCGAAGACTTGCCCGCATTGGGCCGGCCCAGCATGGCCAGGCGCAACGGGGCGTTGGCGTCTTCCTCCGCAACTTCTTCCTCGCCCTCGGCCGCGGGCTCGGAGTCAGGCTCCTCTTCCGCTTCCTCCACATCTTCCGTCAGCGGCAGCAAATCCCGCAAATCCTCTTCCAACTGGCGCATGTTAAAGCCGTGGGCCGCGGAACAGGGCAGCATGGGCAGGCCCAGGCTGTGGAATTCCGCCATGAGCAGATCCGCTTTTTCCGGTCCGTCAACCTTGTTCACGGCCAGCAGAATGGGTTTGCCGGACTTGCGCAAATAAGCGGCCAGGTGTTCGTCCAGGTTGGTCAGGCCGTCCCGGCCGTCCACCACCAGGCAGAGAGCCGCGGCTTCCTCCACCGCCGCCCTGGTCTGGGCCAGGATTTCTTCCTCAAATCCGCGCAGGCCCGGCGGTCCGGGTACCACGCCCTCGTGCGCGTCCAGGGTGACCCCGCCGGTATCAATGATCACAAAAGTCAGGCCGTCCCGGCGCACCCAGCCTTCCAGGCGGTCGCGGGTTATGCCCGGCATATCATGGGTAATGGCCCGGTTGCTGCGGATCAACCGGTTGAACAACGTGGATTTGCCCACGTTGGGACGCCCCACCAGGGCCACCCTGGGGGCGTCGTCCGGCAGGCCGCGCGGCGCCATGGAGCTTTTCTTTTTCACGGCCGCTCTCAATAGATGCTCACAATCACATTCATTTTTTTCTCCAGGGCCTCCTGGTAAAAGGCCAGCAAATCGCTTGCGGCCCTGGTCAGTTCGCCCAGAAGTTCGTCTCTGTCCTCATCATGCCAGATATCCGGGTAAATGTCTTTTTCCCGGTACGCCTCCGGGCTGAACGCCTCGGCGCGTTCCCCCAAATCCGCATCTTTAAGGTGCGCCAATATGCCCGGCAGTTCCTCGTACCTGGTGCAGGCCACGAACAAGTCATCCTCCTCACCGGGTAAAAGCTCGCCGCCCATCACCGCGTCGCTCAGCGGATTCACCTCATCCAGGCCGTCCGCCGTCAAGCCCGTAAGAAAATAATGCAGGCCGTCCCAGATTTTGTCCAAATCCAGAACGCGACGGCCTTCGTCCTCCTCCATCTTCTCCAGGCGCTTGTACAGTTCATCGCCTTTCAACTTCAGCAGGGCGTCCAGCTCTTTGGCGTCCACCAGCATGTAATTCGCCGCCATTCCCATGATAAAAGACCTCGTATTTTTAATTGAGGGGCTTCGCCCTTTGTGTTCCATGATAAAAGATCGGGAGTTTTTGTAATCCTCCGTTCTCTTAAATCCCGCTGTCCGCAAGGGGCTAGGCCACTTGCCGGGGTATGGGGGCGGCGCCCCCAGCTAAAAAATGGATGCCGTCCTATAAATACCCGTTCGCAAAATCCACGGCGCTCATGCTTTTTTTGCCGGCCGGGCGCAGTGTTTTTACCGCGTAGGCTTTGTCGGCGCAACGAATGGCCAGTTCGTTATCAATCAGGCCTAGGATCTGGCCGGGCGTGGTCTGTTGCAAAGTCGCCTGGTCCAGATTCAGGGGGCGGCCGGGGGTAAAATCTATTTTCAGCGCCTGGTTGTCGCGCTGGAGCATGAAGTAAGGGCCCGGCCAGGGGGTCAGGCCGCGCGCCTTGGCGTGCACGGAGAGGGCGGCGTCCTTGAAGTCCATAAGGCCTTCCTCTTTGCGCAGCTTGGGGGCGCGGGTGGCTTTGGAGTGATCCTGGGTGATGGCGTGGAGTTGGCCGCGGGAGAGCTTTTCCAGCGTTTCCATGAGCAGATCCGCTCCCAGGTTGGCCAGGTCGTCGTGCAGGGTGGCGGAGGTGTCGTCAATGCCTATGCCCATGGCGCGCTGGAGCAGGATGGGGCCGGAATCCAGGCCGGCTTCCATTTGCATGATGGTGATGCCGGTCACGGCGTCGCCGTTCATGATGGAGCGCTGAATGGGCGCGGCCCCCCGGTAGCGGGGCAGGAGCGAGGCGTGCACGTTGATCGCGCCCAGACGCGGCATGTCCAGCACTGATTGGGGCAGGATCAGGCCGTATGCGGCCACGATGAAAAGATCCGCGCCCAGGGAGCGCAGCTCTTCGCGGTCTTTTTCATCTTTGAAATTCAGGGGCTGGAAAACTTTAAGGCCGCGTTCCAAGGCCAGGTCTTTGACCGGCGGGGCTTTAAGGGCATAGCCGCGTCCGGCCGGGCGATCCGGCTGGGTGTAGGCGGCAATGACATTAGCTTCGGGCCGGTCCAGCAGCTTGCGCAGGATCACCGCGGCGAATTCCGGGGTGCCCATGAAAACTATGTTCATGCCCTGGCCTTTTTCAGGCGATTTTTTATTCTGCTGTTATAGAGGGTGCGCTTCAGGCGGCTGATGCGGTCAATGAACAGCTTGCCGTCCAGGTGATCGCACTCGTGCTGCAGGCAGATGGCCAGCAGGCCTTCCGCCGTCAGGTCCACCGGGTTGCCGTCCAGGTCCGTGGCGGTCAGGCGCACTTTTTCCGCCCGCTGGACCACGCTGCGGTATTCCGGCACGGACAGGCAGCCTTCCTCGGAATCAACGGATTCCCCAAGAAGTTCCAGAACCGGGTTCAGGTAGACGCGCAAATCCTCGCGTTTTTCCGGGCCGCTGACATCCACGGTGATCAGGCGCAGGGATTCCCCCACCTGGGGCGCGGCCAGACCGATGCCGTCGCCCTCGTACATGGTTTCCACCATGTTTTGCGCCAATTCCCTGATGCGCGGCGTGATTTCCGTGATTTCGGCGGCCCGCAGGGACAGCCGGGGATCCGGATACTGCAGAATCTCCAATACCATCACTCGTTCACTTCCCGACTGTTTTTCATTATCATGATATAAGTCGGAATTTTGTATCGTAAATAGCTCCATAATACGGGGGCGGGCAGTCCCCTATTTCTTTTCCTGCTCTCTCAGCCGCAGCCCAAGTTCGCGCAACTGCTTGGGCTCGACCTGGGCGGGCGCGTTGGTGAGCAGGCAGGTGGCCTTCTGGGTTTTGGGGAAGGCGATGACCTCGCGGATGGAATTTTCCCCGGCCAGGAGCATGACCAGGCGGTCAAAGCCGAAAGCGATGCCGCCGTGCGGCGGCGCGCCGTATTCCAGGGCCTGCATGAGGAAGCCGAACTGGGCTTCCGCGTCCTCCGGGTTAAATCCCAGAGCGGCGAACATGTCGCGCTGCATGGGCGCTGTATGGTTACGGATGGAACCGCCGCCCACTTCCGTGCCGTTCAGGACCATATCGTACGCTCTGGCCTTGACGCGGCCCGGATCGCTCCGGAGTTTGTCCGCGTCCTGGGGCCGGGGCGAGGTGAAGGGGTGATGGCAGGCCACGTGGCGCTGCTCTTCCTTGTCGTACTCAAAGAGCGGGAAATCCGTGACCCAGAGAAAGTTGTGGGTATCCGGCTTGATCAGGCCAAGATGCCCGCCCAGGTGCACGCGCAGGTTGCCCAGGGCGGCGTTTACCATGTCCAGATCGCCGGCCTGGAAGAAGACGATGTCGCCCACTTCCAGCCCCAGAGCTTTAACCAGCCCGGCCCGCTCGGTTTCGGAGAGGAATTTGGCAATGGGCGATTGCCATTCGTCCGGCCGGATCTTAATCCAGGCCAGGCCCTGGGCGCCGTAGATTTTGACGAATTCCGTAAAGTCGTCGATCTCCTTGCGGGACAAGGTTTCTCCGCCGGGCACGCGCATGGCCTTGACCAGGGGCGCGGCGGAAAAGAGCCGGAACTGCGAACCGCGCACAATGGCCGTAACGTCTTCCAGCTCCAGGCCGAAGCGGGTGTCCGGCTTGTCCACGCCGAAACGGCGCATGGCTTCTTCCCAGGTCAGGCGCGGGAAGGGCAGGGCCAGCGCTTTGCCAAGGGCGTCTTTGAAGACGCGGGCGATCAGGCCCTCGGCCATGGCCATGACCCGTTCCTCGTCCACAAAAGACATCTCGATGTCTATCTGGGTGAACTCCGGCTGGCGGTCCGCGCGCAGGTCCTCATCGCGGAAGCAGCGGACGATCTGGAAGTAACGGTCCAGGCCGCCCACCATGAGCAGTTGCTTGAAGATTTGCGGCGATTGGGGCAGGGCGTAAAACTGGCCCTGGTTGACCCGGCTGGGCACCAGGAAGTCGCGCGCGCCTTCCGGGGTGGAGCGGGTCAGGAAGGGGGTTTCCACTTCCAGAAAACCCTCTTCGTCCAGGTAGCGCCGCACGCTCTGGGCCGCCTTGTGGCGCAGGATCATGTTGGAGGCCATGCTCTTGCGCCGCAGGTCCATATAGCGGTATTCCAGACGCAGGTTTTCGCCCGGATCCGTCCGGTCCTCAATAAGGAAGGGCGGAGTCTTGGCCGTGTTCAGAAGCTTCCACTCCCGAATGACCACTTCGATTTCTCCGGTTTTCAGATTCGGATTCGTCATGCCGTCCGGCCTGGCCCGCACATAGCCGCGCGCGGCCAACACATATTCCGTGCGTAGAATCCTGGCCTTTTCATGCGCCTCCGGAGCGATCTCCGGACTGAAGACAACCTGCGTCAGCCCGGCCCGATCCCGCAGATCCACAAAAATCAGCCCGCCGTGGTCACGCCGGAACTGCACCCAGCCCATCAGGCAGACTTCCGCCTGAATGTCCTTGGCCGTCAGACTCGCGCAATCATGCGTGCGCGCCCAATCCCCCAGCGGCTCCACAAACTTCTGGTGTTCCGCCTGCAAATCTCTTTCCGTATCCTGCTGCATATGTCCTTCTTTTTGCGAATTTCTACAGATAATTTTTCGCTTCAGCGACCGGAACGGATGTTTGTTCGCCGCTGGTCAAATTTTTAATCATTACTGTGTTGCCGGCCAGTTCATCGGCGCCGAGCATCAGGCAGAAGCGGGCCTGGTTGCGGGAAGCCTGGCGCATCTGGCTTTTAAGGCTTTTGGCGGCAAAGGACAGTTCGCCGCGTTTGCCGGCCTGGCGCAGGTCTTCGGCCAGGAGCAGGGCTTTGTCCAGGGCGGCCTGGTCCAGCACGGCCAGGTAGAAGTCCGGCTGGGACGGCTGGATTTTTTCGCCCAGCATCAGGGCCAGGCGTTCCATGCCGCAGGCGAAGCCGATGCCGGGGATGTCCGGACCGCCGAGTTGGGACACCAGACCATCGTAGCGGCCGCCGCCGGCCACGGAGGATTGCGCGCCGATGCTGCCGGAGACAACTTCGAAGGTGGTGCGCATGTAGTAATCCAGGCCGCGCACCAGCCTGGGGTTGATGACGTGGGGCAGGGCGGCGGCATTCAGGATGCCCAGGACCGTGTCGAAATGCGCCCGGCAGTCCGGGCAGACGTGGTCGCCGATGCGCGGGGCGTTGGCGGTCAGGGCTTTGCAGTCCGGCACCTTGCAGTCCAGCACGCGCAGGGGGTTTGTCTCCAGGCGGCGCCGGCAGTCTTCGCACAGGCGGCTTTTGTCCAGGCTGTTCAGAAAATCCCGCAGCAGGTCGTGATAGGCCGGGCGGCAGGCCCGGCAACCCAGGGTGTTCACTTCCAAGGTCAGCTCGCTCAGGCCGATCTCCGTAAGAAAGCGCATGAGCATGAGCAGGACTTCCGCGTCCGCCTGGGGTTCGTGCGCGCCCAGGCATTCGCAGTCGATCTGGTGGAACTGGCGCATGCGGCCTTTTTGCGGCCGCTCGTAGCGAAACATCGGGCCGTGGCAGAAAAATTTGGACAGGGCTTCCTGATTGTGGCGCGAACTTTCCACGTAGGCGCGCATCATGCCGGCCGTGGCTTCCGGCCGCAGGGTCAAGGAGCGGCCCTTGCGGTCCGGGAACGTGTACATTTCCTTCTGGACCACGTCGGTTTCCGCGCCGATGGAGCGGGCGAACAGCTCGGTGTGTTCCAGGACGGGCACGCGCAACTCGCTGTAGCCGTAAGAGGAAAATACCCGGCGTGCGGCGTCTTCCATAAAGGAGTAAACGTCGCTTTGCGGGGAAAAGAGATCGGCGAATCCCTTGATGCTTTGTATGGCGCTCATATATGTGTAAAACCCTGTTGGCTGTGGAAGTGTAAACGGGATTAATTAGCTTATAGCGCCTGGCTTGTCAAAAAAAGGATTTGGATGTCTGCCTCTTATGCTTGCCGCCGGGCATACGCATCCACCGCGGCGTCGCCGCGTTCACGCCAGATTTGCTTGCGGCGTTTGCCGAACAACACGGACATGGGGGCAAAGGAATAGAACTTGGTCATATCCAGGATTTCCCGGCCGGAGACCGGATAAGCTTTGAAGCGCCTGGCCTGCAAGGCCCGGATCGGGGTGTTGAAGCCGGCCCAGGTGGTGAAAAACAGTCTGAACCCCGCCCGCTGTCCTTCCTCCAGCGCTTCCTGGCAGTAACCGCCGTAGGGCCAGCAAAAGCTTTGCGGAGTTATGCCGAATTCTTTTTCAAAGCGTTCCCGGCAGGCGACAAATTCCACAAACAGCCTGGCCCGGAATTCCGTGTCGCTCTCAAGGCGCCCCAGGGACGGCAGGGCTTGGATGGAAGAGAAAAGGGCCGCCTGGCTGGCCGGGTCTTTAAAAAAAGCGGCCGCCGCGTCCCAGGTTTGCGGCACGGTCGCGCCGACCAGCTCCACCAGTGCCGGCGCGGGAATAAAGCCGCGAACGCCCAGAAAAAAATCCTGCCTGAAGCCCGGCATGCCCCATAGGCCGGCCGGACGGGCCGGGGAATAGGCGTTGCGGTGCCCGTGGGGGCGGTGAAGGTTTGTAAACTCCGGGCCGCAGGGCACGTAATCGTGGCGCTGGGAGTGCGGGGCCGGGGCGAGCACGCCTTTTTCCGCCAGCCGGCGGATTTCCGCCCGGGAGCAGAAGTGATAGGTGGAGATTTTTTCCCCATCGCGCGCGACAGCCGGCCTTTTATCCAGGCGGGGCAGATCCTTGGCCAGCTCCGGGAACGCGGCCAGATCGTCCGCGTCCGGGCGGGGAGCCGGGTTGGGTTCCAGAAAATCCAGGACTGGAAAAATGACTCCCTGGTGCCCGTAGCGCCTCAGAATGGGCGCGGCGTGCACATAGTTGTCCAGATAGCCGTCGTCAAACGAGAACAGGCAGGTTTTGCGCGGCAGGCGCCGGCCTTTTAGAAAAAAGGCTTCGGCTTCCGCCAGGCTTATGCCGCGCCAGCCGTCCTTGGCCAGAGTGGCGCAGTGTTCTTCAAAAATTTCCGGGGAAACGGAACAATTCCACTGCAGTTCGCTGACTGAATGATACATGAGTATGGGAAGCGATTTAAACATTAGGACTCTTTAACCGGGGATTCATGAATGCGCAAGTCGCGGAAGGTCAGCTCCAGCTTTGGAAAATCCGCTTGCATAGCGGCAAGCCGGCCAGGGAGGCGCTTGGCGTGCTGGAAAACAGCCGGACAAGGGCCAGCAACGTTTGGCCGGAAAAAGCGCTGACCTTGAAGCGGCGCGCGGCCAGGGCCGAGGCGGGCGTGTTCGGGCCGGGAGCGGCGGTGAAAAACAGCCGGAAGCCGGCCCGGACGCCTTCTTCAAGGCCGGCCCGGCTGTAACGTCCCCAGGGCCAGCAGAAGCTCCGCGTCTCGATTCCCAATTCGCTTTTAAAGCGTTCCCGGCAGGAGGCAAGCTCCGCAAAAACCCTGGCCCGGTACTCTTTTTCCTCTTCCCGGCGGCCCAGGCCGGGCAGCGTCCGGATGGCGGCGAGCAAATCCTTGAGGTTTTGCGGCACGGCGAAGAATTTTCGCGCTCCGTCCCAGGTTTGCGGCACGGTTGTTTTGACCAGCTCAAGCAGCTCCGGGGCGGGCACAAAAGCCGGGGCGGCCAGGGCGGGCTCTTCCCGAAAGGCCGGCATGCCCCAAAGCCCGGCGTAAGGCGAGGAATGGTAGATGTTGCGGGCCGGGCCGGGCCGGAAGATTTCCGTAAAATCCGGCCCGCGGGGCAGCCCGTGATGACGCAGGGAGTGCGGGGCGGCGGACAGCGCGTTCCGCTCGCCAAGGCGCCGGATTTCCGCCCTGGAGCAGAAGTGGTAGGAATAGATCTCCTGCCCGCCGCGCACGGACGAATTTATGTCCGCCAGTTCGGGCAGTTCGTTTGCCCGCTCCGGGACGCGCGCCAGGTCATCGCTGTCCGGACGGATGCGCCCGCCCGGCTCCAGAAAATCCAGAACCGGAAAAATCGCCCCCTGGTGCCCGTATTGTTTTAAAATAGGCGCGGCATGCACGTAATTGTCCAGATAACCGTCGTCAAAGGTGAACAGGCAGGTTTTACGCGGCGGGCGGCGGCCTTTCAGAAAAAAATCCTCAGCCTCAGCCAGGTTTATGCCGCGCCAGCCGGCTTTGGCCAGTACCGCGCAGTGCTCCTCAAACACTTGCGCCGGCACGGCGCAATGCCAGTCCATGGAGCTGACCGAGTGATACATGAGTACCGGCAGGGAATAAAACATAAAATCCTTAAAATTTAAAATGTGTCAGCGCCACAACCTGAAGAGCGCCTTGGCCACGCCCCATTTGGGAATCGGCGCGGTTGGGGTGGCGGAAAACAGGCGGACGAGCCAGAGCAGTTTGCGCCCCGGAATGGCCGTGCCGCTGAAGCGTTTTATGGCCAGGCTTCCGCCTGGCGGGTTCGCGCCGCGGGCGGTGGTGAAGAACACCTCAAAGCCGGCCCTTTTTCCTTCTTCCATGCTTATGGGCGAATAGGCCCCCCAGGGCCAGCAAAAACTTCTGGCCCGCCGGCCGAAAAGGCGCTCAAATTTTTCCTGGCAGGCGGAAAGCTCCGCAAAGATCCTGTCCCGGCATTCCGCCTCGGTTTCATAACGTCCAAGCGAGGGAAGGGCTTTTATGGCCGACAGAAGAGCCCTCCGGTTGGCCGGGATTGCCAGAAAAGCGCGGGCCGCGTCCGCCTCCTGCGGCACCATGCGCCGGACAAGCTCCGGCAGTTTAGGGTTCAGTATATAAGCCCGTGTCGCCAAGGCCGGAGCTTCGTCAAAACAGGGCATGCCCCAGATAAGGCCAAAGGCCGGAGGGCGGTAAAATATCTCCGTATCGCCGGGGCGGAACAGGCCGTTAAAATCCGGTCCGCTGACCACGTTGTGATGCCGCAGGCTGTGCGGCGCCGGGGTCATTGTGCCGCTGTCCAGCATCCGGCGCAGTTCCACCGGGGAGCAGCGGGGGTTTTCGCCAATGCCAATCCCCAGACGACGGTCGAGGATCGGCTTGTCCAGATCCGGGAGTTCCCTGGCGCGTTCCGGGCCGCGCGCAAGATCGTCCCGATCCGGCCTGGGCGCCTCGCGCCGCTCCAGAAGGTTCAGCACCGGGAACAGCGCGCCCTGGTGCCCGTGGTCGCGCAGGATAGGGGCCGCCTGCACGTAGTTGTCCAGATAGCCGTCGTCAAAGGTGAACAGGCAGGCGCGGCGCGGCAGGCGCCGGCCCTTGGTGAAATATGCCTCCGCCTCGGCCAGGCTTACTCCGCGCCAGCCCGCCCTGGCCAAGACGGCGCAGTGATCCGCGAACACGTCCGGCGGCACGCTCATGTGGTCGCGCTTGTTGTTGATGAAATGGTACATTAAAACCGGCAGGGACTGAAACATTCGCGCTTCCTTAAATTAAGCCGCCGGCTTTTTTAAGGCTCGGAGAGCCTTGCGCGCAAGTGAGGCGCAAAATCCGCAAAATTCCTTGCCGCCGTAATAGGCTGTCCAGAACGGGGATGTCAGCAGACTTTGCGCCAGCCAGCGGCCGAATACGGCCCAGCGGCGGTTTTGCAGGGCGAATGTGGAAGCCCAGAGCAGCTTGTGGACCTTTTCCCTGCGGACAAAGGCTTTGCCGTACCGCTCATGCGCCGCGCGGTGCTTTTGCCGCAGATATTCCGCGGCCTCATATACCGAAAAGCAATTCTTTTCCAGTTTGTCCCGGTTGTAAGTAAAAAGAAGCCGGTCCGGCGGGGTGGACACGATTTTGCCCCCAGCCGCCAGAAATCTGGTGAAAAAATCCACGTCTTCCATGCAGGAAAGTCCGGTATCGTATTCACCAGGTTTTTTAATGGATTCCATGGCGCCCAGAACAGTCGGCGAATAAGCCCGCAGCTCTCCCAGAAGCAGATTTTTCAATTGATCGCCTTGCAGCGCGGGCACAAATTCCAGATCGGCCAGCGGCTCCGCCCTGTTGATGCGGCAGGAGCACACGCACCAGACGTTCTCGTGCCCGAGTTCCGCAAAGGCTTTTTTGAGCCGGGCGAACTGTTCGGCCAGCTTGTCCGGGTGCCATTCGTCGTCCGCGTCATGCCAGGCGAAGTAACACCCTTTGGCCAGGGCCAGGATCTGGTTGCGGGCAAAGGCGCGCCCCCGGTTGGCCAGGCCGTTGACCAGGCGGATGCGCGGATCTTGCGCCGCCAGTTCCGCGACCACTGCGGCGGTCTCGTCCGTGGAACCGTCGTTGTAAACCAGAATCTCCATATCGCCGCGCCAGGTCTGCCCCTGGACGGAGCGGATCGCCGGCCCGATGCTCCGGCCGGCGTTGTAAGCCGGAATGCCCACGGTCAGTTCCGGACTGTTTTGCGGCGGGCGTTGTTTATCCGTCATGGCGGCCGTCCGGGTTATAAAACGGTTCATCCAGGTTTTTAATAGCCCGGTAGGCCCGTTCGCAGTTTTTGCCGTCCCGGAAGGGGAAGGCTTCCCGCATGCGCGCCAGGTATTGCTCCTCCGGCCGCCCGTCCCGTTCCATAAGCGCCCCCAGGTGCTCCAGCAGGGCGTCTTCAGTCGCGGCGAGCGGACCGAAGCCGTCGCGCTCGTAGTCAAAATAGCCGGCCTGATAAAAGTGCGCGCCGCCGAATATGTCGTCGCGATCAAAATGATAATGCAGGACGGCCTTTTGCAGCAAAGCCATTTCAAAAAATACGGAGGAATAATCAGTGATGAGCATTTTTGACTGCTTGAACAGCGTCTGCATTGGGATATCCCCGCTTTTCAGCGCTGTCACCCAGGGCGGCAGGTCAAAAAGCTCCAGGTAGGGCTGGACGTTTTTGTGCGGCGAAAACAGGATGGAGTACCCCTTGCTTTGCGTCATGTCCCGAAGCCGCCCGGAACACAGAAAAGAGCGCCAGCGCCTGGCGTATTCCGTATCCATGAAGGCCGGGTTCAGATGCCGGACGCAGGTGCCGAACCAGGCCATGCCGGATATGCCCAGCCGCCAGGTGGGCATGACCAGGATTTGTTTTTTTTCCTCCCGGTCCGGCTCAAGCAGAGCGTCGTGCCGGGGAAAACCCGCCAGGACGATGTTTTTGGCGCAAAGCCGGTAGGGTGAGCCTTCTTGGACCATGGACTCGTATTCCGGTCTGGTGGCGGTGAGCATCAGGTCAATCTTTTTGGCGTTCAGCCAGCCGGAGATGTCGTCCTTGCCCGCCCCGTGCCGCAAAAATACGCAGTGCTTGTGCCGGGACATTCCCCGGTAGTAATTCTGCACGTATTCGTCCACGTGCGAAGAGATGATCTTGGCGCAGCCGCGCAAGGCGAGACTGTGCCTGGGAGAGCCGAAAGCCAGCAGGTTGAAGCCTTCGGCCTTCAGACGCGGCCAGTCAGGGGAGGATGGGCGCAGGGCGTAAAAAATTTTTTGCTCCGGCGCGTGCTTGCGCACGTGACGGTACAGGTGTTCGGCATTGTCATCCGCGTTGGTGTCCCTGTCCATAAAAATCCAGGTCCCGGCGTAGCGGCGCGCAAACCAGGGCGCCGCCTTTTCCGCCGCGAAGCCGGCCCTGGCTTCCGGCAGAGGCAGCGTCCCGCTAAGCAGGCGTTTGCCAAGGCGGAATTTTACCGGCCGCCCGTCCAGCTTCAGAACCAGGCTTCGCGCCCCGGCGGGAACGGGCGCCCACAGCAGCCGGGAGCGGCAGAATGTTTGGCCGCAAAAGCCGGTCCGGACGGTTTTGGCAAATGCCGGGCGGACCCACCGACCATCCACGCTGATTTCTTCCGGGCCGGGATTGGCCTGGTGATAGAGCAGGCAGATTTCGTTTTTGGCCAGGTCGTACTCCATGACCTGCACAGTGACAAAAGGCGCGTCCTCGCCTTTAAAAAAGGCCAGGGCGCCGGCTTTGTACAAATCGTCAAGATCCGCGAGTTCCGGGGGAAAGCTCAAAATGGCCGCGGCATCAAGATAGCTGAAAATTTCGCGGCACAACCCAAGGAATTCTTCAATCTCCGCCTTGTCAAGCCCGGCCGGAGGCGGTGCATTGCGCAAATCCTTGGTGCGCCAGGCCATGTTGTAGAACACGGCGTACTGCAGATGCAGGGGGACGGCGCCTTTTTTCCGCCTGGCGTATTCCAGGATGTCCAGGTTCCCCTCGCGGAGTTGGGCCAGGTAATAGCTTTTCTGGCGCGGCGCCGTGTCCAGGCTGGAGCTCTGATCCGCCCGCTTGCGGTAATAGTAGCGCGGGGCGCGCAAAAAGGCGATGCGCCCGGAATTTTGCCCCAACAGGTATTTCTGGACAAAATACCCGTCCTCAAAAGTGGGCCAGCGCCGGGTGGGGAAGGCCAGGCCGCTTTTGCGCAATTCTTCCACGGCAAAAAAGGCCATGGCCGCGCTTAACTGCATGGCGTCGCCCAGGTCCGCCAGGTCCTTCAGGGTTTCCTTGGCCCGGAAGCGGGCGCGCAACGGGTGCAGGTTAACGTAGAGCCGGATTTCCTCATAAAAGCGGATGCAGTTGCAAGCGACCATTTTGAGCGTTTTTTGCGGATCCGCGCTGTGTTGCCGGCGCAAAAAGTTATCAACATGCAGAAAATAGTTCACATCCACAAAGTCATCCGCATCAATGAAAGTGACCCATGGGGTGGCAACCAGAGGCAGGCCCAGGTTGCGGGCCGCGCCCTGGCCGCTGTTTTCCTGATGCAGGTAAGTGATGTTTTCCGGAAAACGCTTTTGCCAGGCTTTGATTACGGCGGCCGAGCCGTCCGTTGAACCGTCGTCGACAAGAATCAGCCGGATATGCTTTTGAAAATCCAGGGTTTGTCCGGTCAGGGTGCGGAAATAGTCGTCCAGGTATTTTTCCGCGTTGTAAACGGCGGTGACGACCGTATATCCGGAAAAACCGTTTTTCCGCGCGGGCCGGCCCAGGCGGCGGGTGCGCGCAAGGCCGAGCGCTTTGTTGTACATAGTCCACACAGCCATGCAGAACTTGTACTGGGCCAGATATTCCATCAGCGCGTTCATGGCACGGACTCTTTATGCATACCCAGGCTCATCCAGGTTTTTCACGGCCCGCAGGACCCGTTCGCAGTTTTTGCCGTCCCGGAAGGGAAAGGCGTCGGCCATGCGCTCAAGATACTCCGGCGCCGGCCTGGCGTCACTTCTTAGCACTGCTTCCAGGTTATCCAAAAGAGTATCTTCATCAAGAGCCACGGGGCCGAAGCCGTCGCGGACATAGTCAAAATAGCCGCCGCGGTAAGCGTTCAGGCCGGAAAAAGCCTCGTCGCGGTCGAATTGGTAGTATAGAATCGCCTTTTGCAGCAAAGCCATGTCAAAGGCCACGGAAGAATAATCCGTGATCAGGACGGACGATTTTTTGAACAGCGTCTGGAAGCGCTCTCGAGCCGGAGCTGCAACTTTGATGTGCGAACCAGGGGCAAGGCTCTCCAGATAAGGCTGGACGTTGATATGCGGGGAAAAAGTTATGCCGAAGCCGTGCCTGGCGGCCAATTCCCTGAGCCCGGCGGAGCGAAGGAAGGCGCTCCAGCGGGTGGCGTAGCGGGTTTCCATAAATCCCTTGTTCGGAATCCGCGCGCCGGTGCCCGGCCGCTGCGCGCCCGCGATGGCGTTGCGCCAGGTGGGCATGATCAAAATGGTTTTTTCTTCCCGCGCATCGCCGGCCAGCAGGGCGTCGTGCCTGGGGAAACCGGACAGCGTGACGTTTTTGGCGCAGAGCCGGTATGGGGAGCCTTCTCCGGCTATGGCGTCGTACTCCGGCTTGGTGGCGGTCACGAGCAGGTCGATTTTTTTGGGATTGAGCCAGGCGGAGATGTCGTTGTGGGTCACCCCGTGCTGCAAAAACACGAAGCGCTTATGCGCCGAAATATTCCTGGGGTAATTTATGATGTAGTTGTCCGCGTGGGAGGAAATGATTTTGGCGCAGCCCAGCAGAGCCAGATAATGGCGTAGCGAGCCGAAGGCCAGCAGATTGAATCCCTCGGCTTTCAGCCTTGCCCAGTCCGGCGATGAAGGGCGCAGGGCGAAGAAAATTTTTTGCTCCGGCGCGTGTTTGCGCGCGTAGCGGTAAAGGTGCTCGGCGTTGTCGTCCGCATGGGTGTCCCGGTCCGTGAAGATCCAGGCCCCGGCGTATTTTTGCGCCAGCCGGGGGACTTTGGCCCGTGGGGCCAGGCAAGCGCGCGCCTCCGGCAGAGGCAGCGGTCCGTCAAGCAGGCGCCCGCCCAGGCTGAATTTGACCGAGCGCCCGCCCAGCACAAGCGCCAGGCTTTGCGCCTTGGCCGGCAGGGGAATCCACAAGATCCTGGTCTGGCAGAAGCTTTGGCCGCAAAAGCTGGTTCCGGCGGTTTTGGCGAACGTCGGGCGCGTTTGCGCGCCGTCAACAAAGATCCGCTCCGGACCTGGATTCGCCTGGTGATAAATCAGGCATATTTCGTTTTTAACGGCATCGTGGGCCTCAGCCTGAATATTTACAAAGGGCGGCTCCTCGTTCTTGAAAAAGGCCAGCGCGCCCACGCGGCGCGCTTCATCCAGGCCCACGCGATCCGCCTGCCGGTTCAGGATCAGAGCCGCGTCCAGATGGATGAAAATCTCGCGGCTCAGGGCTATGAACTCTTCGAGTTCCTCTTTGCTCAGCGCGGCCGGAGCCGGAGCGTTGCACAGCTCCTTGACGCGCCAGCCCATTTCGTAAAACAGCGCCCGCCGGAGATGTTCCGGTACGCCCCCCTTTTTCTCCAGGGCTTCTTTAATGATTCCCAGGTAGCCTTCCCGCAGTTGCTCCAGGTAATAAGCTTTTTTGGCGCGGGAGGTATTCAGGGTGGAGCTTAAATCCGCCCGCTTGCGGTAATAGTAGCGCGGGGCGCGCAAAAAGGCGATGCGCCCGGCGTTTTGCTCCAGCAGGTATCTCTGAACAAAATAGCCGTCCTCAAAAGTGGGCCAGCGCCTGAAGGGGAAGGCCAGGCCGTTCCGGCGCAGTTCATCAACAGCGAAAAAGGCCGTGGACGCGCTGAGCTGGATGAAATCTCCGGGCTCCCGAAGGTCCAGCACGGTTTCTTTGTTTCGGAAATGCCCGCGCAAAGTGTGGATATTCGCATAAGTACAGTTGTCTTCGCGAAAACGGATGCAGTTGCAGGCGATCATCTTGAGCGCCTTTTCCGGATCCGCGCTCTGCCGCCGGCGCAAAAAATCATCCACGCGGCGGAAGTAATTCACGTCCACAAAATCGTCCGCGTCAATAAAAGTGACCCAGGGGGTTTGCACCAATGACAGGCCCAGATTGCGGGCCGCGCCCTGGCCGCTGTTTTCCTGACGCAGGTAGGTGATGTTTTGCGGAAAACGCTGTTGCCAGGCTTTAATGATGACGGCGGAATCATCCGTGGAGCCGTCGTCCGCCAGGATCAGCCGGATGTGCTTTTTAAAGTCCAGAGTTTGTCCGGTGAGTGTGCGGAAATAGTCTTCAAGGTATTTTTCCGCGTTGTAAGCGGCGGTTACGACCGTATAGGCGGAAAAGCCATTACGCCGCACAGGCCGCCCCAGGCGGCGGACGCGAAGGTAGTGCAGGCCTTTGTGATAGAGGCGCCACAGAAAGACGCAAAGCCTGTAGCGCGCCAGACAATCCAGAAGCGCGTTCATGCCGGGCATCCGCCAGTGTGGCTCAATGGACTTGACACGGTGTGCGGAGGTTCTGGATAAACTACATCACTCATAATTACGTCATGTTGTCATCAAGATAAAACGGTTCGTCCAGATTCCTGATGGCCCGCAAAACACGTTCGCAGTTTTTGCCGTCCCGGAAGGGGAAAGTTTTGTCCATGCGTTCACTGTACACTGTATCCGGCTTGCCGTCATTACTTAAGACAGCCTCCAGCGCGTCCAGCAAGACACCCTCGTCTAGAACAACAGGCCCGAATCCGTCGCGCTCATAATCAAAATAGCCTTTTTGCGTCAGATGCAGGCCGGCGAAGATTTCATCCCGGTCAAACTGGTAGTACAGAACGGCTTTTTGCAACATGGCCATCTCAAAAGCCACGGAGGAATAATCTGTGATCATAATTTTCGACTTTTTGAAAAGCTCCTGGATGCGCATGTCCTTGGCGGCCAGCACTTCAATATGCGAAGGCAGTTCGAAGAACGGCAGATAAGGCTGGACGTTCATATGCGGGGAAAACAAGATTCTGTGCCCGGCCTGTTCCGCCATGTCTCTGAGCCTGGGGGAGCGCAGCAGTGACTGCCAGTTTTTGGCGTACAATGTATCCATAAAAGCTGTGTTTAAAATTCTGGCGTTTGTGTGAGGTATTGGCTCCCCCATCAAGGTTTGTCTCCAGGTGGGCATTACCAGAATTATTTTTTCTTCCCGCAAATCGCCTGACATCAAGGCGTCATGCCGTGGAAAGCCGGTCA
Source organism: Desulfovibrionaceae bacterium (assembly GCA_031547305.1). Lineage (GTDB taxonomy): Bacteria > Desulfobacterota > Desulfovibrionia > Desulfovibrionales > Desulfovibrionaceae > JAVBSC01. The sequence goes on along the minus strand of JAVBSC010000060.1, from coordinate 15,784 downwards.
GAACGACGGTTTTGGCGCAGTCATTATATGGTGAGCCGTCTTTGACTATTGATGCATATTCCTGTGGAGTGCAGGTTATGAACAGGTCTATTTTTTTGGAGTTAAACCAGGCTGCAAGATTATCTTTTGTAACCCCATGCTGCAGAAAAATAAACTGCTTATCCAGCGGCATGTTTTTATAATAGTCCGTGACGTATTTGTCCGCGTGCGAAGATATGATTTTGGAACATCCGCGCAGAATTTTTTCATACTGCTCGGTACCGAAATCCAGCATGTTGAAACCCTCCGCCTTCAGCCGGGGCCAGTCCGGCGAGGAGGAGCGCAGGGCGAAAAAAATGCGCTGTTCCGGGGCGTGTTTTTTTATGTGGCGGTACAGGTGCTCGGCATTGTCGTCCGCGTTGGTGTCCCTGTCCATGAGAATCCAAGCGTCAGCGTAAGCGCGGGAGGCTGTTGGAATGTCTTTTCCGCGTGCAAAATGCTCGCGTATGGCGGGTATGGAAAAAAAATCGTTTGTGATGCGCTCGCCCAGAGACAGCTCCACCGGCCGGGAGCCCAGCCGGACTTCCAGCCTTTGGGCGCCAGGCGGCAGGCGGACCCAGAGTTGGCGGCGCAAAACAAACTGGCGGCCGCAAAATGAGATCGAGGCGGATTTGGCGAAAGTCGGGCGCAATTCCTGCCCGCCCGCCAGAATTTTTTCGCTCTCGACGCCCGGCTGGTGATAGACCAGGCAAAGTTCGTTTTTGGCAAAATCATATTGATGCGCGTGGACAATCACGCTGGGCGTAAGCTCGCCCTTGAACAACGCCAGCATGCCGGCTTTATGCATGAAGTCCATGCCGCTCCAGGCGGTCGGGAAATTCATGATGGTTTCAGAATCCACATAGGCGAAAATGCGCTGAAGCAAGGCTATAAACTCGTCCACCTCCGCCGGCGAGAGTACGGCGGGCGGCGGAGCGTTGCAGAGCTGCGTTATACGCCAGCTTATTTCATACAACACGGTATACTGTACATGCAGCGGAACAGCGCCTTTTTCGCGCGCATACTGTTCCATAATTTTCAGGTATCCGCCGCGCAACTGCTCAATATAATATTCTTTTTTTTGTTTTGACGTATCAAGGCTGGAGCTGCTGTCAAGGCGTTTTCTATAATAATATTTGGGCAGGCAGGAAAAGGCGATCCGACCAGCGTCTTGTTCCAGAAGATAACGCAGCACGAAGTGTCCGTCCTCAAAGGTCGGCCAGCGTGACTCTGTAAAACGCAAACCTGATTTCAGCAAAAGTGCGCTTGGAAAAAAAGAATTATTCACGTTCATCTGGATAACATCGCCTAGGTCCGCGATGCTCCTGAACGCGGCAGCGCTTGTGAAACGCTCGCGCAGAGGATGCCTGTCTTTGTATGCCCTGGCTCCCTCCATAAAAAAAATGAAGTTGCAGGACAGCATCTTTATGGCGTCATCAGCGTTGTTTTCCCTGTGGTGCAGACGCAGGAACTTATCCACCCGCAGGAAATAGTTTACGTCCACAAAATCATCCGGATCGATAAAAGTCACCCAGGGTGTTTTTACCAGCTCCAACCCCAGATTACGCGCCGAGCCCTGCCCGCCGTTCTCTTTGTGAACATAGGCAATGTTTCGCGGAAAGCGCCGCTGCCATTTCTTGATGACCGCGGCCGAAGAGTCTGTGGAGCCGTCGTCCACCAGGATCAGCCGGATGTGTTTTTCGAAATCCAGGGTTTGTTCGGCAAGGGTGCGGAAGTAATCGTCCAGGTATTTTTCCACATTGTAGACTGCTGAAACAACCGTATATGTGGAAAATCCGTTGTGGCGACGCAGTCTTCCCAGGCGGTGGGTGCGGGTGTGGTCCAGGATCCGGCGGTACTGCTTCCAGATGAATACGCAGAATTTGAAGCGGGCCAGGAAGGTCATGAGTTGTTTCATTTGGCATGCCCGATTGCTTTCTTATATTCCATGTATTCTTTCCATAATGTTTTGTAACCAGATGAGTTGTTGCGTTTTTCTACGAACCGGCAAGGCTCACGGCGAGTAATGCAACAATTTGCGGAGGAAGGCAACCGGAGAAGACTTTGGTGCGTGACGGCTTGCTGGAACATACGGGGCTTTATTTATGGATAAGATCTGAAGTCATTAGATCCTGTGAAGACTCAGAGTGGCTCCATTCAACCAGGTGTGGCGTCTTTTGCTTTTTTTCATGATGCCGTGTAAAGAAAGTTTCGGTATATAAACGAGATATGGAGAGGGAGTTTGGCGAATGCCTGTTGCCGCTCCGGCGAATTTGCTGCTGCCGATGAAAATGAAGCATCCTCACCAAGTGTTGGCGCTTTGAACGCTGCTTGCCGTGGAGTTGCCTGACGCCTTGGCAACGCTTTATCAGTGGTTGCTCTTTGTCTTTTTTCGGATATGGCTGCTGGCTGCGGATTTGCCATCTCAGGTAATATTATGCCAAGTGAGCGATTATGTGTATTTTTTATGCAGCACTATTAAACTATTGAGAGAATCTTATGATTGTCTGGCTGGCTTCTTTTCCTCGCTCCGGCAACACTTTTATGCGAGTGTTGCTTCACCAGTGTTTTGGCAATGAAACATATTCAATTCACAATGATAAATATGATATAGGAAAAATAAAGAGCCTCTCGGCTATTACCGGGCATACGCATTTTGACGAGAATGCGCTTGCGGAAATGCGTGCTGATGATAAGATATACTTTATAAAAACACATAGACTAAACATCTCCGCTTATCTAAATGATAAAGTAATTTATCTTATAAGGGATGGTCGTGATGCAACAGTATCTCTCGCGATGTATACTAAAAATTTTGCTCCAGGTTATTTTTCTCCAATACAAATAATTGATGGGGAATTTGCTTTCGGGAGCTGGCATGAGCATGTGGCCGCCTGGTCGAGAAAATCAGATAATATTCAGATCGTAAAATTTGAAGATCTTGTGGAAAATCCGCTTCGGATTACTGACAAACTCGCTGATGATTTCGGGCTAACTTACATTAATAGGAGCGCTCCGGTTTTTTCAGAATTGCATGCGTTGAACGGCTCGTTTTTTAATTCGGGACAATCGTTGACATATCTGCAAAAGATGAATGAAATCGAGCCTAATTATTTTTGGTTAAAATCTCATGAACAAATGCTTGCAAATGGGTACACGGAAAATATCCCAGCCATATTCACGGATGAAAAGCATTCTTTATTTTTAAAATCCATAGCGTACCAGCTTGAGGATATCAGAAATGACCAAAACCGAAATAAAGAAGGCCTGAAAAATGAAATAACGACGCTCAACGAGCGGCAACTTCAGCTTAAAAATAAAAATGCCGAGCTTGAAGAACAAAAAAAAGAACTGGAAGCGCGTAAGGCCAAAGAAATAGAAGAATTGAAGGCGTGTAACTCCAGGAGGATTGGAGAGCTTGAAGCCAAGCTTGCAGAGGAGCGGGACACTTATGCCAAGGCTGTAGAGAGTAATACCTTATTAGCCAAATCTGTGGGTGTTTTTCAGGCTGAATTACGGACTGAAAGGATCGCGTATTATTCGCTGGCGGAAGCTGTTCATGCTTGGGAGGCCACTCTCAAGCAATCTTTGCACGGCAAGTTGGTAAAGCTTGCCGCTCGACTTCCGTTTAGGCTCATGGGCAGGTCCATGCGTGGAATGGGTAGGCCTCCGCTGAAATTTTCCATAGTAACCCCGTCATTCAACAGCGGGACAAGTATAGAGCACGCGATCAAGAGCGTGCTTGATCAAAAGTACGCCAGTTTTGAGCACATCATTGTTGACGGTGGCTCCAAGGACGGGACGCTGGATATTTTAAAGCGTTATCCTCACTTAAAGTGGGTTTCCGAACCGGATCGCGGCCAGGTCCATGCCATGACCAAGGGCTTTCATATGGCCACCGGCGATGTCGTAGGGTATTTGAATGCTGATGATTATTACAGCGATGAGGCCTTTATAACGGTAGCCAAAGCCTTTGATCCGGATACGGCGGCTGTATTCGGCAAGGTGAAAGTCTACAGCGAGAGGAAAGGCAAGTGGTGGACTAACGATCCACGCACGGATTTCGCGTCAGTGTTGCGGCATTGGGAGGGAAACTCGTTTTGCGTCAACCCTGTCGGATATTTTTGTCGGCGTGAGGTTTGCAAAGCTATTCCTTATAGAGAAAAAAATGGCGCAAAGCATGACCTGGCATTTTTAATTGAATTGTCCCTGCGTTATCAAGGCAAGCTGAAAAAGATAGATAAAATTCTTGGTGTGTTCATATCCGGCATGAATACCCAAACCGGCCGCGAAATACACAAAGCTGGCTATTGGACCGCAGAGAACTTCAGCTTTATTGACGAATTTTTGGCTACCCAGCCTGAGGAGTTTCAAATGGAATTTCGTAAAGCCCAGGCGGAGGGGTATGCGAAGCTGGAGAAATACAACAAATAGAGGTGCTCCCCAAAATTCGGACAGATGTGATGAGGGTGGACTTAGAACAGGTATCATTAACTGGCCGTAATATATTGCAAAGTATTTTATTTATTGGCGTAAAATATACTTTTTATACACACTTTTATACAAATCGTTTGAGAAAGCTCAATTCGATGGAGAAACAGGGAGTCGAATTGGCGGCGCAACTGCGTTAAGGATGATGCACAGTCTCTGGCTTCACCGCCAGAGGCACACCTAGCGCCTTGGTAATCTTCATAATGGTGTCAAAGCGCGGTTTTGCGCCGGGGGCAAGGCTGGTGTAAAGGCTCTCCCGGCCCAGGCCCGTGTCTTTGGCAAGCTGGGCGATACCGCGTGCTTTCGCCACGTCAGAAAGAGCGGCAAGGAACACGTCAGGATTTTCTTCTTCAAGCGCCGCTATGAGGTATTCCGCCATCATTTCTTCGCTGTCGAGATAATCAACCGCGTCAAATTTACTTACTTTTACCATGATTCAACTCCTCGACTTCGCGCCGCAAGATTTTGGCCCGCTCAATGTCGCGTTTCTGTGAGCTTTTGTCGCCCCTGGCAAGCAGCCAGTATGCAGCCTCTCACGAATTGACCCATGTTTCGCACTTGAGGCCGGGAACCCGGTCAAATTTTTTCAGGTTGTGCGTGATAAGCGTGAAGCCTTGCGCTATGGCCTGAGCGGCAATGAGCATGTCCATGCTGCCGATTGGCTTGCCCAAGCTTTCCAGCCCCGCCCGGATTTTCCCGTAGGCAAGAGCGGAGTCCATATCAAACGGGGCTATCTCCAGCGGCAAAAGAAAGGCTTCCAAAGCCAAAGCGTTCTGCTCCTTGGCCGCGCTTTTTTCAACCCCGTATTGGAGTTCAGCCACTGTGATAGAGGATATGGCAATATCCCCCGGCACAAGCCGCTCAAAGTGCTTCCGCACTTCCGGCGGTTTGTTTTTTATCATGTAGATGCAGATGTTCGTGTCCAGAAGAACGCGCATCAAAAGCCCTCCCGAACGTCCACAGGCGGCTGGCTGCGCTCATCCATGAAATCAGAAGAGAAGAGGGAAAGAGACTCCAAAAGAGTCTCCCACGGCTCATTGTACGGCAAAAGCACAACCGCCTTGCCAACGCGCTTAATGGCAACGCTGTCGCCCTCAAAGCGGAATTCTTTCGGTAGCCGAACCGCTTGGCTCTGACCGTTTTGGAATAACTTGGCTTGCTGCATGGCAACCTCCGGTAGGTATATACTTTTAATATATACTCATTGGGAATTTATCAACAAGCGCTTTAGTATGGCGGTTGACTTGTAGTCGCATTGTGACTACGTTTAATTGAGAGGTAACCCATGATGAATAATACAACCCAAGATACTTATGTCCGGGCGAGAATTGATGCAGCCACAAAAGACCGTGCAGTTGAAGCATTAACCGACATGGGGCTGTCCGTTTCCGATGCCATCCGGCTTTTGCTCATCCGGGTGGCTGAAGAGCGTCGCTTACCCTTTGTGGTAAAAGCTCCAAACAAAGACACCCGTGCTGTGGCAGAGCTGGATGCGGGTGGTGGCAAAGTATGCTCTACCGTAAGCGAATTGATGGAGAACTTGCAAGAAGATATTCAAATGGACAGTGAGAAAAAGTGGTTTAAAGAAAATGATACGCAAGTTTCCCTTGGTAAATTTCAAGCTTTCGGCGTCTCAATTTGGAGTAGGTATGGTAATGCCTCAGAACTTATCGAGATGCTTGGATTTGTTCGAGATGTGGCGTGGAATGGCTTAGAGGGGATTCTGGAAGAAGTCTTCTATGATTCAAAATCCTGTATCTGCACTTTTGAGTTTGCTCCGGGTTTTGAGCTAGATGACCCAAGGGCGGAGGCGATACTTTTGAGTGCAAAAAAGCACATTTCGCAATTTATATGGAGAGATTTTATTGAGCATTCATACGCTATAGATGAGATGGGGGAATAAATTTTTATTGCAATGCCGGTTTGAAAACTTTCTGGAGTGCCGTGAATGGGCTGCACTTAGTTTTTTAACCATTAATACTGTTTGGGTATTGCCGATACAGGCGTTTATGACAAACAAGGGGGTATTCTTGTTTTTATTCAGTATAACGCCTTTTGGCAGATTTGAAGATACTGAGAGCCAACATGAGCTTATGGTCTTCTTTGAACAACTACTGAAAAGGGGATGATTACCAACCCACTGCCGGAAACTGGCCGAGCGATACGATATTCTGCTTACGCTTTCCTTCTGCCGAAATCGTGTCATAGCGCAAGACCATGACTTTTTTCCTTTCGGGTTTACTCGGAGATATAGCCCTTCACCGAAGGTAAAGATTTGCATTTCGCCAGCAATCCCTTTCAGGCTCTCAATGTATTTGGGCTTTTCGTTATCAGGCTTTTTGGAAACCATCCTCGGTGGTTTTTGCTTTTCTTCCGCCATTACCGCCGACCTCCGGTCATGTGTATAAATTTTTTGTGTATAAAATTTTTCGAAAATTTATACATGAATTTATACACAAAAAATGCGGATTGAGGATGCGCGCGGATGCATGCGGATAGCAAAATGCCGAAATTCGTTGCTATTGCTTGAATTTCGGCCTTTTGCGGAAATCTATGGAATAAAAAATGGCGGAAAGGGTGGGATTCGAACCCACGTATCGGCTCTCACCGATAACCCGATTTCGAGTCGGGCGCGTTACGGCCAGCTTCGCTACCTTTCCGTTATCGCTCCTTGGGCGCTGGATGTGGAATGAGCAAAGCTCACTTCACGCGGCCTGCGTCGCCACATGGCGCTATCGCGCCTGCCTCCGGCGGTTAAGGGGCTGCCGCCAGCGCGGTGGCGTTGTCGGTGTCCGAGCTTTCTAGCCGGATTTTTTCAGGACCGCAAGCGCTTCTTTAAGCACCGCCTCTGGCGCGGCCGCGGCATCCAGGATGAAGTCCGCCGCGTCCGTGTACAGGGGCGTGCGTTCCTCCAGCACCGCGGCCACTTCCTCCAGCAGGCCCCGGCCGGTCAGGCTGGGCCGCTGGGCCGGGTCCGGGTCGGCCAAAAGGCGCCCCACCAGAACGTCCGCCGGGGCGCGTAAATAAAAGGTCAGGCCGCTCTTGCGCATGAACTCGCGGTTTTCCTGGGCCAGCACCGCGCCGCCGCCGGTGGCCACCACCGTTCCCGGCCCGGCGCGGCGTTGCAGGAGCAGGCTTTCCAGGCGGCGAAAGGCCGGCCAGCCTTCCCGCTCCACCAGTTCGGCCACACTGGCCTGGGCTTCTTGTTGCAAAATGACGTCGATGTCCGCGAACTCAAGCCCCAAAGCCTGGGCCAGGGCCGCGCCCAGAGTGGTTTTGCCGGCGGCGCGCGGTCCGATTAAAAAAATGGTCTTTTTCATGTGCTGAATGGGCCGGGATTTTCGCCCGCCTCTATTTTTTCCTTTCCGCCTTGTCCAATAGATCCTGGGCTTCAGCGTTATCCGGCTCGTTGCGCAGAACAATCATGGCGTATTCGGCGGCCTTGTCCCGCTTGTTCCATTCCAGGTAGAATCTGGCGAAGTTGAGCAGGGTTTTGGGATGCGTGCCGAACTGCTTTACCGCGGCTTCGTAAGTTTTTTCCGCCTTTTCCAGTTCCCGCACGGCCATGTAGCAGGAAATCAGCGCCGTGTAGGTCTGCCCCTGCTTGGGGAAGGCTTCCAGAGCCTGCTCCAGAAACTCCTGGGCCTCAAAATACAGCTTGGCGTCCAGCAGGAGCTTGCCTATCTTCAGAAGCACTCCGTCTTCCCGGCCGAATTCGTCCGCCAGGCGGCGCAGCATGGCCTTGCCCCTGGGCGCGTCGCCCTGGGCCAGCAAGGTGGAGCCTTTTTCCCACAACTCGGCGCGCCGGGCGTCTTTTTGGGCCTGGGCGGACTCATGTTTTTCCGCCTCGGCCTGTTCCAGGGCCTTGTGCAGCACGGTGAGCACCTGAATGAGCTTTTTTTCCTCCCCAGGCTTGTAGACGATTTTGACCGCGGAAGACTTGGCAAAGGCTTCCAGAATCTTGCGCACCTTGGGGTTGCGGTTCATCTCCGCGATGCATTCCTCGATCAGGACCTCGGTTTCAAAGCGGGCCTTGCCGATGATTTTCTCCGGCTCAAAAAGATTCAGGCCGGCCAGCATGGTCTGAATGGCCCGCGCCGGTTCCTCGCGCTTGAGGTAGGCTTTGGAGCGGGCGATGTTCTGGGTGACCGAAGGGGGTATGCTCAGCAGGTTGTTCATGATTTTTCCCGTGGCGGAACAGCGGGCGCGCCATCCGCTTGCTGTGGGCGTAAGAGCCGAGACAAAGGCATATTCACGCGACTATAGCGAAAAGTCGTCCTCTTGTCTTCCCTGAAGCCGGTTTGAATCAGCGTTTCGCTTTTACGTAAAGCTCGGCGCCGTGGGCGTCGTTTATGACCAGCAGGGGGAAGTCCTCCACCACAAGCTCGCGCACCGCCTCTGGCCCCAACTCCTCAAAGGCCACAATTCTGGCGGACTTGATGCGCAAAGAGAGCAGGGCGCCAGCGCCGCCGGTGGCTCCGAAGTACACGGCGTTGTAATCCTTGAGCGCCTGGCGCACTTCCGGCGAGCGCCGGCCTTTGCCGATGCTGGCTTTGAGCCCGAGGGAATGCAGACGCGGGGCGTAGGCGTCCATGCGCCCGCTGGTGGTCGGGCCGGCCGCGCCTATGGGCCGGCCTTCCGGAGCCGGGGTGGGGCCGACATAATAAATGACCGCGCCGCGCAACTCAAAGGGCAGCGCCTGGCCCGCGTCCAGCAGATCCGCGAGTTTTTTATGGGCGGCGTCCCTGGCGCTGTAAATTTTGCCGCTCAAAAACACCAGATCTCCGCTACGCAGCCTGGCGACGTCTTCCTCGGCCAAAGGGGCGCTCAGACGGTATTCGGCCATTACAGAACCACCTCCTCGTGCCTGGCGGAATGGCACTGGATATTCACCGCCAGGGGCAGGCTGGCGATATGGCAGGGCGAAGTCTCCATTTTGACCGCCAGGCAGGTGCATTCCCCGCCCAGGCCCATGGGGCCTATGCCCAGGGCGTTGACCGCCTCCAGCAATTCCGCCTCTTTGGCGGCCAGGGCCGGGTCCGGGTTAAGGTCGTCCAGTTTGCGGAACAGGGCTTTGCGGGCCAGAATCGGCGCATGATCAAAGCCGCCGCCAATACCCAGGCCCAGAATAATCGGCGGGCAGGGGTTGGGACCGGCTTCCGCCACGCGCTGGAGCGTAAACTCCTTGATGCCTTCCCAGCCCTGGGACGGAGAGAGCATGGTCACGCGGGACATGTTTTCGCTGCCTCCGCCCTTGGCCAGGTATTTCACGCGCAAAGCGTCGCCGGGCCTGGTTTCCACATGGATGACCGCCGGGCTGTTGTCCCCGGTGTTTTTGCGCGTAAAGGGATCGCACATGGACTTCCGGAGCAGGCCGTCCAGGTAACCCTTGCGCATGCCCTCGTTTATGGCCGCATGCAGGCACAGGCCGGCAATATGCAGATCCTGCCCCAGTTCCACCAAAAACACGGCCAGGCCGGTATCCTGGCACAGGGGCAGGCCGGAGGTTTCCGCCAGCTCGTAATTTTCTTTAAGCTGGCGCAGGATTTCCCGGCCGGCCGGGCTGTGCTCCCGCGCTTCCGCATCCTTCAGGGCGATCCGCACGTCCGTGGGCAGAATGCGGTTGGCGTGCGCGCACATGCCGGCCACCGCCTCTATGATTACATCGGAATGCAGTTCACGCATATGTTCACCTTTCCTGGTATGAAGCGCTCCTTAGCGGGGCAGGCCGAGTTTTCATTTTCGTATCTGATTCCGGCCGGAATGGCAATTCCGGCTGAATTAGCAGGTGTTGACATTGGAATTTACCGCTGATCCGCCTTGAGCAGCCTGCTAAGGTATTTGCGGCTGAGGAAGTGCACCGCCAGGGTCAGCAGCAGGCAGGCGAAGGTGGGCCCGAGGGGGCTGCCCACATAAGAAAAGAGCACATAGCCGGCAATGCCCGCGCCCAGCGAGAACAGGCCGGGAAGGGAAACGGCCCGGTCGCGCTCGTCCGCGCGCAGCAGGAAGTAATCCGTGAAGATTATCGCGCTTAACGGGGCAAAGACCGCGCCGATGCAATGCAAAAAGTTCACGTATACGGAGCTGTCCCAGAACATGGCCGCGCCGGTGCCGATTGCCACCACAGCCAGGCCGGCCGTTTTTTCCGGCAGGTTGGGGACGATGTTGCGGGCCGAGGCCACGGCGGAATAGACGTCCAGAAAGGTTGTGACCACGGTGGAGAACACCAGCACGGAAAGCGCGGCCGTGCCCAGTCCGGCGGCCATGAGCATGGGGGAGGGGTCCGCCTTGCCGGTAAGGATGGCTCCGGCAAAGCCCAGGCCGTACATCCAGACGCTGCCGCAAAAATATCCCAGGGCCGGGGCCAGGCAGGCCGCCCTGGCGCTCTTGGCCCGGCAGGCGTAGTCCGCCACCAGGGGCACCCAACTCAGCGGCATGATCAGGGACAATTCAAAGGCCTCGCCAAAGCTCAGTCCGGCCGGAGCGTGCGCGGCGGCGGCCTCACCCGGATGGCGCCAGAGTACCCAGGTGGTCAGAAGTCCCAGCAGGGCCAGCAGAATCACCGCCACAACGTTGCCGGAATGCTGGCCCCGGCTTTCCCAGAAGGCCCAGAGCGCCACCAGGCCGCCCAGGGCCAGAATGGAGACGCCGGTAAGCTCCACGCCCCAGAGGTTGCGGGTTATGCCGCCCAGGGCCTGGGAGTTCTGCTGGATCATCACGGCGGTCCAGCCCATAAGCTGGAGCATGTTGGCCAGAGAGAGCAGCCAGGAGCCTTGCCGGCCAAAGGAAATGCGCGTGCAGACCAGCGATGGCGTGCCTTCGCGGAACCCCATAAGACCCATCAGGCCCAGAAGCGTCGCCCCCACCAGGTGACCGGCCAAAAGAGCGGCCAGGCCAGGACCGGGGTCCGCCGAGGCCAGCAGGCCGCCGGTCTGGATTTCCGCCACGGACATGGCCGCCCCAAACCAGAGCAGGCACAGGGGGAACCAGGCATAGGAACGTTGATTTTGCATAAAAGCCTCCGGCGGATACGGCAGCGGCCGGAGGGAAACGGAAGGTCAACGGCTGGGCCGGCTCCGAATTCCCTACGGCAGTATGAGCTGCGTCAGGTTCAATGGGTATTATCTCAGCCCCTTGGCAGGCTCTTCCGCGAGTCAGCCCAGGGACACCCCATTCGGATAAGCGCCTTCCCGGCCGTTGGAGCGTTCAAGCGCAAACTGCTCCGGCCGGCGCGATACGGCGCGAAAAAAGCCTTTAGCAGCAACAGCCCGGAAAATCCAGCCACTTTTGCACCGGGTCAATTCAGGAGCATATTTTTCTAACGTTGACGGACCTTACGTTGCTGGATATTGAGGCCATTGACGACGGCATGAAAATAAAACTTCCGGACGGACCTTATGGACTCGAAATACCGCGTGGGAAAAGCCGCCTCCGGCGAGCGCTGGGACAAGCTGGTGGCCAGTTCGCCCAACGCCACCGTTTACGCCAGGGCGGAATACCTGGCGGCCATGCGTCGGCCGCTTTCCCGCTACTTCATTTACAAGGCGGAGGAAGTGCGCGGCGGCATAATCGTTCCGGAATCCGGGGACGGTGAGAGCGCCGTAATGAACCCGCTGCTGGTCTACACCGGAGTGCTTTTTCCAAAGGTGGCCTTCAAGCAGAACCGGGCCCAGATCGCCGCCGAGCGCTTTGAGCTTTGCGAAGCGGCGGCCGCGGCTCTGCCCGGCCTGTACAAATCCCTGGAGCTGGCTCTTTCGCCGGGTGTAACGGATATCCGGGCCTTTTTGTGGCATAATTACGGTCAGGACGCCGGCCGTTACATTCCGGACGTGCGCTACACGGCCGTAGCCCCCATCGCGGAACTGGCGTCCACGCCCATGGAGGAATCCGCGCTCTTTGCCGAATGCTCGTCCGCCCGGCGGCAGGAGCTGCGCTACGCTGTAAAAAAGGGCGTGGCCACCGGCGAGGAATTTGTGCCCGAGGCTTTCGCCGCCTACTACGCCATGACTATGGGCCGCCAGGGCATCAGCGTGCCGGAGGACGAGTTGGAAGACATGCGCCTGCTGCTGGAGGCCCTGGGCAAGGCCGGACTGGCCCGGATGTTCGTGGCGCGCACCGCCCGGGGCGAGGCGGGCAGCATGGCGGTGATGGGCCTGGACGGGCCGCGCGCCTATTACCTGTTCGGCGCGGCGGACCCGGCCCTGCGCGACACGCACTGCGGCTCCGCCGTGATCTGGGAGGCCTTTGCCGCCCTGGCCAAAGCCGGGGTGGAAGAAGTGGATATGGAAGGCGTGAACAGCCCCAAACGCGGCTGGTTCAAGCTGAGCTTCGGACCGGTGCTGCAAAGTTATTTTGAACTGGCCTTCAGGTAGTCGGAGGCGGGATTGGCTTGTCGTTAAGCGAAAAATGCAGGCCTAATCCGCTCTAATACGGACGGCCGGGAACTTTTTTCACACACCCGGATAATGAAGCAGCCGCTTGAGCAGCATGTCCTTGATGTTGCGCCGGCCGTGGATCGCCATAAGAATCCAGACCGTGCGCCCGGCTTCGGCCGGCTGGTAAATAACGCGGTATGCCCTGACGTGAATTTCCCTGCATTCCTGGCCGGCATTCTCCAGTTCCGGCACGGCATGCCCCCGGTAAGGCAAGGCGGCCAGGTGTTTTTTCGCGCTGGCCTTAAGCTGTGCGGAAAACTCCCTGGCGCTTTCCACACTGTCATTTTCCAGAATGTACCGTACAATTTCAAGCAGATCCTCCAGGGCTCCGGCAGCCCATCTGACATCCCAGGGGGCGTCATTTGTCATCATGGGCCTCAATCATGGCGTCCACCATGTCCATGCCTTCGTTAAAGCCGATCGTCCGGCCGGTGCTGACCTCCTGTCTGCGGATGGCAATCATGCGGAGCATGGCCAGGCTTTCCTGGGTGGTTTCCCATTCCTGTGGGCTCACCACCACTCCGGCCGCCACGCCGTTCTGAGTCAGAACGACCGGAGTTCCCGTTTCCCTGATTTCTTTCATCACGCTATGGGCGTTGGCCCGGAAATAGCTCAATGGCTGAATGTTTTGCAGGTTCATTTTGAAAACTCCCGTACTGAATTCACGCTTAAAAATAGTATAGATCGTCTGCCTCGGCGTGGCAAGGGGGATGATGGATCATAATTGCCCCTAAATCTTTCTATATGATCTTCCGATAAAAGGAGTGAGACAACCTTTTTCCCAAGGATAAACTTGTGGGCGTGGGCGGCATTTACGGCGCATTGCCGGATCTTCTGGAATCCTTCAGTTTTAAGGATCTCCTAAAAGCCAAGACTCCGCTGGAACTGGCGGATGAGGATTCCGCCGCCGTGGTGAACGCCAATGCCGGGGCTGCGGCCCTGAGTTCCCAGGCCGTCCGGATGGGCGCACAAGATCAGGCGCTTACCGAACAGGAGCGCTTCAAGCAATCCGCCGGGCGGAATCTCATGTCCGGCAATTTCGCGGATGCGGACTCCGGCGTGTCCAAGTACATCACGGCCAAGCTGGAATCTTTTGAAATCGCCCATCAGATTAAAAACGCCATGCACAGTCAGGTGTCCACGCTGTTGGACGCGGCCGGCGGCCTTGCCGCTCCGAGCCGCTCCAAGGACAAGTATGCCTATCTTAACGGTGGGGCGCTATCGGAATTGGAAATAAAGCGCCTGGCCAAGCAGGAAGCCGCCCAGAAGGTCATGGAAGCGGCTGAAAAAGACTTCAAGGAAACCCGCGATGATCTGGAAGCGGCCGTGGAAGCCGCCGCCGCGCCCAAGGACGCGCAGGGCGAGCCGATCCTGCTTTCGTCCGGTTCTGATTCGGCCCCGGTTCCCCAGAGTTCGGTAGTCCAGGCGGCGGAAGCGTCGGCTGAAGCGGCTGCGGAAGCCCAGGCCGCGGCGTTGCCCGTACAGGTCCCGGTTGCCCCGGCAGCGCGGATTGCCATCAATATTACTGTTTAACCGACTCAGGCGAAGGAGGTGTAAAATGAGCGTAAGCGGCATTTACGGCACGTTGCCGAATCTCCTTGAATCTTTCAGCCTTAAGGAACTTCTAAAAGGCAAGACTCCGCAGGAGCTTGCGGAAGAAGCTTCCACCAGCGTCCTGGCCGCCGCCGCGGTCGCGCCGGCGAAAGACCTGATGGCGGAGAGAATCGGCCTGGAGCAGCAGGCTGCCTCGGAACAGGATTCATTCAAGCAATCCTCCGGGAAAAACCTGATGTCCGGCAACTTCTTTAACGCGAATTACGAAAAATCCGCCTACACCAAGGCCACTTTGTCCGGGTTCGAGATCGAGCAGAGCTACCGCGATAAAATGAACGGCCTGATCGACTCGCTCCAGGCCCAGGCCGATTATATCATTGCGGACAAGGCCGCTCAGGGTTCCAAAAATCCCGGCGGCGGCGTGGAAGAGCTTATGCGGCTTCGGGCGGACAAAGCCGTCGCGCGGGTGGCCCGCAAGGAGGTTTCCGAGGCTTCGGAACGCAGCCTGGAAGAAAGCCGCGATGACATAGATCAGGCTGTGGAAGAGGCCATGGCGCCCAAGGACGCGCAGGGCAATCCCCTGCCCGTGATCGGCCAGGATTCCGAAGCCGCGCCCACCGCCCCGGCGCCTGAGGCGGCCGCCCCCGCTCCGGTGGATGCCGCTCCGGCAGGCCTGCCGGCTGGCGAGGCGGTTGCGGCGCCTGTTGAGGCTTCTGTGGATATTGTGGTTTGACGCTGATATTCAAAGAATCAAGGCCCCGCGACTTTTCGTAAGTCGCGGGGCCTTGCAGCTTTTTTATGCCTTCTCTCTATCTCTTTATTTCCAGCGCCTTCTGGAGCATCTGGTCCGAGGTGGTCACCACCTTGCTGTTCATCTGAAAGCCGCGCTGGGTCACGATCATCTGGCTGAATTCCCTGGCGTAATCCACGTTGGACTGCTCCAGGCTGTTGCCGCTTATGGTGCCGTAGTTCTGGGTGCCCGCCTTGCCTTCCGCGGCCGGGCCGGATTCCTCCGTGGACAGGAAATGGTTGTTGCCCACGTGCTTCAGTCCGTCCTCGCTGGTGAAGCGGTACAGGCCTATGCGGTACAAGTCCTGGCTCTGGCCGTTGCTGTAGCGCCCGCTGACCACCCCGTCCCCGTTGATGACCAGGTTTTTCAGCGTGCCGTCCGGGTAGCCGTCCTGGTCCAGCCAGGTGTTGTAGGCGGTGGAGCCGTAGCCCGTAAAGGCTTTATCCGTGCGCATGGCGCCCGTGGCGGAGGCGAACAGGTCCGCGGAATTAGTTGA
>JAVBSC010000002.1:0-64788 GCA_031547305.1 Desulfovibrionaceae bacterium | reverse complement strand
CCCCCCGGGTGTTGCCCCCCCCCCCCCCCCCCTCCCCTGGGCGCGGGGGCGGCTTGGCCCCCCCCCCCCCCCCGCCGCGGCCGGAATGTGGGTGGCAGGAGCCTGTACGTCCTGGGCGAAGCTGAGGTGGACAAAATCCAGGCAAGTGCTCCCGCCAGGCGGTATGGGGGACCGCGCCCCCTGTACTTACTTAATCAGGCCGGAAGTTTTGAGTGTCGCGGCCAGTTGGTTTTTAAAGTTGTCCTGCATGGGCACCAGGGGCAGGCGCAGTTCCAGTTCGCATTTGCCCATCAGGGAGAGCGCGGTTTTAACCGGAATGGGGTTTGTTTCCAGGAAACAGGCCCGGCTAAGGGGGGCCATTTCAAAGTGCAGCCTCTTGGCCCGCTCCAGATCTCCTTCATGGTAAGCTTTGCACATTTGAGACATCTGGGCCGGGCAGATGTTGGAAACAACGGAAATAACCCCACTGCCGCCCACAGCCAGGGTGGGCAGCGCGGTAAAATCGTCCCCGGAAAGCAGAGTAAAATCCGGACCGCAAAGTTCCATGACGTCGGATACCTGGGCCAGGTTGCCGGTAGCTTCTTTTTCGCCCACGACTTCCGGGATTTCCTTGAACATGCGGGCCATAGTGGCCGGGGTAACGTTAAGCCCGGTGCGGCCCGGCACGTTGTAGACGATCATTGGCAGGGAAACCGCCTGCCCGATGGCCTTGTAGTGCTGGAAAACACCTTCCTGGGTGGGCTTGTTGTAATATGGAGTTATAAGCAGGGCCGCGTCCGCGCCAACTTCTTTAGCGTAACGCACAAGGCGGATGGCCTCTTTGGTGTTGTTGGATCCGGCGCCCGCAATTACCGGCACCCGTTTTTTGGCCTGGTCTATACAGATTTTTATTACCCTTTCGTGCTCCTCGTGACTTAAGGTGGCGGATTCGCC
Source organism: Desulfovibrionaceae bacterium (assembly GCA_031547305.1). Lineage (GTDB taxonomy): Bacteria > Desulfobacterota > Desulfovibrionia > Desulfovibrionales > Desulfovibrionaceae > JAVBSC01. The sequence goes on along the minus strand of JAVBSC010000002.1, from coordinate 63,855 downwards.
GGTAGTGCCGCAGGGCACCAGGCCGTCAATGCCTTCAGCTATCTGCCAGTCTATGAGTTCACGATAGCGTTCCTCATCCACCTCGCCGTTGCGGAACGGGGTGACCAGCGCGGTAAAAGCTCCTGTAAACTGCATAACCGGACTCCTTCGAGGGGCGGGATAATCCCGCGATTGGTATTTGCCACACTCTTACACTCAAAAAGCCTTCCGTCAACCGGACTTTGGGCGTAGAATGCCCTGAATATGACAAAATATTTACAAGGTAAAAGTGAGGGAAAGCACATGAAGCTTCTGGCTGTGAACGGCAGTCCGCGTCGGAACATGAACACCGGCAGTCTGCTGGAAAGAATCACCCAAGGAGCCGCCTCCCGGGGGGCGGAAGTGGAACTCGTGCACTTGCGCGACCTTATGGACGCGGCCAATCCGCCCGGACATGGGAAAACTGAACCGGAACATCAGTGGTCGGGCGGCTTCCGGGGCTGCATAAGCTGCTTTCACTGCAAAGATCCCAATGGCAAGAGCTATGGACGATGTATTCTGAAGGACAATCTGACGCCGCTCCTGCAAAAGGCCCACGAAGCCGACGTGCTGGTGCTCGGCTCTCCGTTTTATTTCAGCACGGAACCGGCACTGATGCGGGCGTTCATAGAGCGGCTGTGGTTCCAGTATTATCTGTATTCCCTTAAAAAACCGCCCCTGTCTCCGCGCAAAAAGGCCACGGCCCTGGTGTACACCATGAACGTGCGCGAAGAGGACATTCAGACCTACGGAAAAGACAAGGCCATCAATACGGCCAAGGGCGTCATGGAACGCCTTTTCGCCCCCTGCGAAGTCTTTTTGTGCTGCGACACCAAACAATTTAAAGACTATTCACCGTACGAGACGGACATCTGGGACGTACCAGCCAAGTTGAAACGCCACGAAGAGGTTTTCCCCAAGGAATTGGAAGCGGCCTACGCTCTGGGAGCGCGTTTGGTAATGTAGCTGCATGAAACGGCCCGGCGCTGGCGTTGCCGCAAGCGCCGGGTTTTTCAGCGTTATGGCGTGACAATGTTAAACCATGGTTCAAAGTGTTCCATGGCCGCGAGCATGTCGGCGAAAGCCTGGTGATTGCCCTTGATTCGCGCCCCCTGGCTCAGGGCTTCATCCAGGGTGATCACGCTGAAGGCCAGTTTGCCCAGAAGACTCAGAGAAATGCTGATGTCCGCGTCAGCCTCGGACGCGTGGCGTCCCAGGCTGTGGCTGAGCGTGCCGTTGGAGAGGTAGAAGGTGGCGCGGGCTCCATCGGCCAGGGTAATATTGAAGACGCTTTTTAGATGACCGGCGGCCAGGCCGTTCAGGCGTATGGAGATATAGTCGGCCAGCAGATCCGCTGTCAGCCCGTCCTCGCTGAAATCCGGAGGCACAGGGAGCTTTTTTACGCCCAGCCGCAATTCCATGGCCCCGGTCAGGTAGATGTTGCGCCAGGGCGCGGCCTCGGCCTGGTAACCCATCTGCTCGTATGCGTCGGCCAGAAGTTCCCTGGCCTCCCGGTTGTCCGGTTCAGCGAAAACCAGGTGGTTTACCGCCTCCGCCACCCAGCGGTACTCGCCTTTTTCAAAATCCACCCTGGCCCGTTGAAGAACGGCTGAGGCCCCGCCCATATATTCCACGTACCTGACGGCGGCTTCGGCCGGCGGCAAAGGGTTAAGGCGCGCCGGCACCCCGTCGAACCAGCCCAGATAGTAGCTGTAGGTGCCCTTGGCGTTGTGGCTCAGAGAACCGTAGTGCCCGCGCATGGCCCAGTGCCGGTCCAGATCGGGCGGAAAGCGCAGCGCGTCGCCGATTTCGTCCCCGGTACAGCCCTGATTGGCCATGCGCAGGGTTTCATCGTTTATAAAGCGGTAGCCGTCGCGGGCCAGAGCCAGGTAACGCGCAATGTTCTCCCGCCCCCAAACCGGCCAGGTATGGCAGTTGTAAAGCACTTCCGCCTTGTCGCCCCAGCGGTCGATGACTTCCTGGATCATCTTGGACCAGAGCAGGGGGTTGCGGGTTTTGGCCCCACGCAACGTATAGGTGTTGTGCATGCTTTGCTCGCAGTTTTCCGAAACCGTAAGCGCTCTAAGCTGCGGAATATACCAGTTGAGCTCCACCGGGGCCTCCACGTCCCTGGCGAGCTGGAATTCAAAGTCCAGGCCGTCGATATGCAGGGTCTGGCCGTCGTCCGTGATGTAGTCAGTGGGGATGAGCATAGCCCGCCTGCCTCTGGCGTTGGCCGTGCCGATGCCGATCCCCGCGTTGCCCTTGGGGCCGATAGGCAGAAACATGCCGAACATGTACCCGGAACGGCGACGCATGGCCGTGCCGGCCAGGAGCGATTCGCTGACCAGTTCCTTAAGATAATCCTGTGGGGCGTAAATTTTTACTTTGCCGGCCTTGAGATCCTTCTCGTCAATTAAGGATCGCATGCCGCCATAATGGTCGCCGTGCGGGTGGGAGACAATCATGGCCACAACCGGCCGGCGCGGGCGGTGGGCGAAATAAAGCTCCAGGGCGGTTTGGGCTATGGCCAGGGACATGCCGCTGTCCACCACGATCAGGCCGCTGTCGCCTTCGATGAAGCTTATGTGGGAACCGATGCCGCGCACCTGGTACAGGCGCTCCGTGACCTTGAACAGACCGTGGCGGAGCAGCAGGCTGCTCTGCCGCCACAAGCTGGGGTTGACCGTATCCTCAGCCCGCTCGCCGTTCAAAAAGTCCAACCGGGGCAGATCCAGCACAGGCCTGGATCCGTCAATATCCATAACCCGCCCGTTATCCGGCAGGGGCGCGATAAATCCGCGCTCAGCATCCGCAAGGCTCGCCCCGATAAAAGAGCGCATTTCCTCCAGCATGCGGGCCTGGACTTTTTGCGTTGCGGCGCTGGCATCCCTGGGAGAAGGGTGTGTATTTTGCATGGCGTCTTCCTTTGGTTTTAGCGGATTATGGCGAATTATTTATTCTTGTACATTATGCCGCCGCCGGCCAAAGGGCAAGCCACAGAGCTACGGTTTTTCCCGGCCGCCCACATCCAGAATTTTTTCCTCCACAGGCAATTTCTCGCCGCACATGGCCAGGGCGTTTCTGCCGTTGGCCACCAGACCGCCGCAACAGGGCACTTCCATGCGCAGCAGGGCGCAGCTTTTCGGTCTGGCGGTCTTGAATATTTCCGCCAGGCGGACGGCCGCTCCTTCGCCGTCCTCAAACTTGGGGCAATGGATCAGCACCACTTTGCCCTTGGCGTATTTCTCGTGAAAATCCTTACAGGCGGCGGCCGCGCAGTCCGCCGCCACCAGCAAATCCGCGCCCGCGAATTCCGGCGCGCCGGGATTAGCCAGACGCAGCTTTACCGGCCAGTGCTTACCGCCGGCCTCAAACATGGCCCGCAGGCCAGGGCAGGCCACGCCGCCGCCCGGAAGCCCGGCCCCGGCCTCGCGCTTTTCCCCCTTCCGCGCCGCGTGGACCGCAGCCTCGTCAAAAGGATCAGCCTCGCGCTCCACAATGGTCAGCGCGCCTGTGGGACATCCGCCCAAACAAGCCCCCAGGCCATCACACAAGCTCTCCCCTAACACTTTGGCCTTGCCGTCCACAATGCGGATCGCCCCTTCAGCGCAGTCCAGCACGCATTGACCGCAGCCGTTGCACAAAGCCTCGTCAATCTGAATAATCTTACGTTTAATTTTCATGATGAAAATTTCCTTAAAAACGGGGAGGCGAAGCCTCCCCGTTTTCATTCATTTACCCTAAAATGGCTTTCAAATCTTCATCCGGGGTGGAGATTGGTTTGATGTTATAGTTCTGGACCAGGAAGTTCAGGACGTTTGGTGTAATGAAGGCCGGCAGCGAGGGCCCGAGGCGAATATTTTTGACGCCCAGGGCCAGGAGCGAGAGCAGGATGGCCACGGCCTTTTGTTCGTACCAGGAGAGCACCAGGGACAGGGGCAGCTCATTGACGCCGCAGTTAAAGGCCTGGGCCAGGGCCAGGGCTATTTGCACGGCGGAGTAAGCATCGTTGCACTGGCCCACGTCCATGAGACGGGGCAAGCCGCCGATGCTGCCCAGGTCTTTGTCGAAGAAACGGAACTTGCCGCAGGCAAGGGTAAGGACCACGGTGTCTTTTGGGGTTTTTTCCACGAATTCGGTGTAGTAGTTGCGGCCGGGCTTGGCGCCGTCGCACCCCCCCACCAGGAAGAAGTGGCGGATGGCTCCGGACTTGACCGCATCAATGACTTTGTCGGCCACGCCAAGCACCGTGTTGCGTCCAAAGCCGACCATGACTTTGATGGGGTTGCCGTTCTTTTCGTCTTCCGCGCTGAATCCGGGCATGGCCATCGCTTTATCGATAACTTTCTTGAAATCGCCGTTGGTCACGTGGGTCACACCGGGCCAACCGACCAGACCGGTGGTGAAAACGCGATCCTGGTAAGAGGAATCCGGCCGCTGAATGCAGTTGGTGGTGAAAAGAATCGGTCCGGGAAAAGCGGGGAATTCCTTATGCTGGTTCTGCCAGGCCGTGCCGTAATGGCCGTAAAAATGCGGATATCTTTTCAGCGCCGGATAGGCGTGGGTGGGCAGCATTTCGCCGTGGGTGTAGATATTTATGCCCAATCCATTGGTCTGCTCCAGAAGATCGTGAAGATCCTTTAGGTCATGACCGGAAATCAGAATGGCCTTTCCAGCCTTGGGGCCCAGGGGCACCTGGGTGGGCGTGGGGTGGCCGTAAGTATCGGTGTTGCCGGCGTCCAGAAGTTCCATAGCCTTGATGTTCAGGTGGCCGCATTTGAGCACCAGGTCCACCCAGGCGCCCAGGTCTCTGGCTTTGCCGTCGTGGCCGGCGGCCAGAAGCTCGTGATAGCCGGCGTAATGGTCCGGGTCGGACTTACCGAGCACAGCGGCGTGATCCGTATAGGCGGCCACGCCCTTAAGGCCGAAAAGCAAAGTCTGACGCAGGGAATTCAGATCCGGGTCCGTGTCCAGATTCTGGATGCCATGGCCTTTGGCCTGTTCCAGCAGTCCCGGCAGATCCAGGGCCGGGGCATAGGCTTCCGGGCCATTTTGCTCCGGGGCCAGCCCGGCCTTGGCGGCGAGCGATTTGCGGGCCTCCACGACTTTGCGCAACATGGCGGCCAAAGCCTCCCCGTCAAAGTTCACGTTGGTCAGGGTGCTGAACATGCCGCGCACGGCCAGATGGTCCACGGCGGGATCAATCACGCCTTTCCGCCTGGCCTTGAGAACGGTCAGGCTGAGGCCGCGCAAGGCGTAAACCAGCAAATCCTGCAAAGCGGCGATCTCGTCTTTTTTGCCGCATACGCCCTGAATGGTGCACCCAGTGCCCTTGGCCGTCTGTTCACATTGATTGCAAAACATGGTTAGACTCCTTCATTTGGATTAAAGTTCCATCCGACTTTTCAGAAGGTTGCCTTAAGTCTAACAGAAAAACTGTGACCTGTGTCAAAAAAAGAAATTTTTTTAGGAAAAGCTTATTTTTTTGCGGAGGCCATGGGTAGGTCTGGGGGCTCAGCACCCCCCAATTCATTCGAAAGATTCCACGTAACTTCTGTAGCAGCGGCCAATTGGCGTGGCCGGGTCCAGCACATCCATAAGGCCGCCAAGGCGTTCCGGTTTAGGGCGGGCGGATGATACTGGGCTGGGTATGGCCTGGGGTTTGGGCGGATAGAGCGGGGTCCGTCCCTGGAGCAGTTCAAGCTGGACCCTGGAAAAGCGCGGGACATCAAGAAAAGCGTTAACCCGGAGCAGGATTTCCGGAGCGTAAAGAGTCAGTTCCTGCAGGGCGGTGTTGTCCTCTCCACCGATGATCAACACCTCGCCGCGCTGCCCCAGGGGCAGGGCCAGGTGTTCCAGATCCGCCCCCATGACCATGCCCCAGTGCGCCCAAAGGCGGGCCAGGCTCAGGAACGGCTCGCCGCCCCTGGCCGCGAAGAACTCCTGCATGGCGTCCTGCACGGAAAGGCGTTTTAAGGCGCGCTTCCATTTGGGGGCCGGTTTGGGCATGCGCTGGTTACCTCTGGTCGACTTTATTCCAGCCGGAATGTTTCCGGATCGTCAGGGGCGGATGAGCCAAAGGTGAGCACCCAGATTTCCGCGGCCGGCAGGTAGCCGATGCCCGCCTCGGTAAAGTTTGGATTCATAATCGCCTCGCACTGCTGCGGCTTGCTCAGCCAGAGGTTGACAACATTGCCCGCCGGCGGGGAGGCTTTGGCCAGAAGCTCGCCTATGTACATCCAGATATAGTTTTCAGCCTTCAGGCGGTCTTCCAGCTTGCGGCCTTCCGGACTGGTGCTGGAAAAATAGTTGCGGGCCGCCATGTCAGCGGCCTGCTTTTTAGCCGCGGCTTCCAGTTTGGAGCTCTTTTTAAAGGCCGGCGCCGGAGGCATGTTTTTGGAGCCGCACATGCGGCCGGAAGCCCTGGCCTGGTTGAGCAGGGAAAACAAATTCTGGATCTGCGCTTCCGCATCCGTGCCCATGCCTGGCACAGCCCGCGGCGCGGCCGAAGCTGTATAAAAGGAATCCTGGCCGCCTTGCGGCGGGCTTTGCGGCGCGGCAACCGTCGGGACCGCGGACGGCGGCGTTCCCTGGGGCGGATTAGGCTCGTTCAGCGGCGTGACGTTTGGATCTTGAGGAGGAGCGGGACTGGAAAACCGCGGCGCCGGAGCGCCCTGGCCATCCGGCGCGGCCGCGATGGCCCCGGTAACGGAGGCGGCGGTCTGGCCGCCATCTCCGGCCTGCAAGCCCGGCGCGGGGGGCGTGGTCTGGCCGGTGGGAAGCGGGGCTTCCACAAAAAGCAGCCACCACTGGCCCTGGGCCCTGGCGGAACCGACCATGGTGTACGGGCCCATGAGCGTCTGGCACTGATCCGCCATAAGCGCGGCCAGAGTTTTTTGCGGCGTGCTTATGGGGCTGCGCAAAACCACAAACCGCTGCGGGCTTATGTTATACTTGGCCAACAGTTCCGGAATGGGCGCGCCGCTGGCCGCATGCTCGGCCACAGCCGCGCTCAGGTCGTCGGAAGGCACAAGCGAAGGCGCGGCCGGGTATTCCTGACCGCCGCACTTTTTGCCGTAGCGGCGCTGCAGCTCCATAAGATAGTACAGAGTGGTCGTGTCGTTGCCCATGGCCGCAGCCCCAACCGGGAGGACCGGCAAAAACTGCAAAACCAAAACCAGGGCCAGGAGCCGCCTTGTTGCGTGAAAAAACATGCGCGCGCCTTGCATTGTCTAGATTTTGACCAGCTTGTAATTGCAGCTTCCCAGGCCGATGGCTTCGGCGTAAGAAAACTGATTTTCACCCAGGGTATAGGCCCAGACGCCCTTGAACTTGTCCTTGCCCACCTCGTGGTTGCAAGCCAACTGGGTATTTTTCAGGCCGACCTGGGCATTGACCAGGTCGTAGCAGGCCTTGTCCAGAGCCACCGGGTCGGACGAGGCCAGAATGCCTATGTCCGGCACTATGGGCGTATCGCTCCAGGCCGCGCAGTCACAGTCCGGAGTTATGTCCATCACAAAGTTGATATATCCTATCTTGCCTTTTTTACTCGCGGCCGCGCCATAAGCGTATTCCACCAGGCGCTCCACAAAACCGGGAATTTCGGTCGCAAAATCCACTTCAATGGCCCTGGCCTGGCAGACGGTCAGACATTCGCCGCATCCGATGCAGGCTTCCATGTCTATGCAGGCATGCTTCTTTTCGCCGTCCTTTTTCCAACTTATGGCGTTTTTCGGACAGTTGGCTATGCACATGCCGCAGGCCACGCATTTTTCCGGTTTTACGTTAAAACGCGAAGAATGCTGGTCGCACTTGCCGGAAGACGGCGCGCAGCCCATGGCCAGGTTTTTCATGGCCCCGCCCACGCCGGCCAGGATATGGCCCTTGAAATGGCTGAGCACGAGCATGGCGTCCGCTTCGGCTATGGTGCCGGCCAGGGTTATTTCCTTAAAATGCTTTTTGTTGATCTTGATCTTTTTGGAATAATGCCCCTGCAAACCATCGGCTATGATCAGGGGCGCGCCGACCGTGGCGAAGGAATAGCCGTGCTCCAGGGCGGTGTGCAGGTGATCCACGGCGTTGTGGCGGCTGCCCTTGTACAGGGTGTTGGTATCCGTCAGAAAAGGCTTGGCGCCGCGGGCCAGAATTTTATCCACCACGGTGCGCGCGAACATGGGTTTGAGAAAAGTGTCGTTGCCGCGCTCGCCAAAATGCAGTTTTACAGCCGCCAGGTCGTCTTTTGCGAAAAGCTTGTCAAACCCAGCCTTGGCGAAAAGTTTTTCTATTTTTTTTATTTTGCTGGTTTTCGCGGTCAGAGAACGATTGTCGGCAAAGTATACAGGAACAGCGGCGTCCGGCGCTCCGGCGGATTTCGGCTTTTCGCTCATGGAATGCTCCAGTGAATTACGGCGGAGCCGTATTTATTATCATCAAGTTTGCAATATTACAGCCAGCCCTGCAAAATCTCAATGAGTTTTCTGGCCTGGTCCGGGCTGGATATGCTGAACTTGGACTGAGATCTGTATTCGCCGCCGGTTTTTTTATAACGCCGGATGACGTATTTGTCCGCTCCGTAGGCATTTTTGGACTTGTCCCATTCCTGGATACGGAAAATCAGCGTGGCCCAGGCCCCTTTGCTCAGAACGGCCTTGTCCAGTTCTTTCACCAGCAGCACGCCGTTTTCTTCATAGTTGGCGGTAAGGTCTTCAACAGTCTGGCTCATGAAAACTCCTTGAAATTTATATAGACCGGCCCTTGCCGGTTCTGGCAAAATATCCTCCATCCTAATAAGAATTCAACCGGAGGGCAATATGATTCCGGTGTCGCGCGTTTACCGCGGCAAGCTCCAGGGAGCGGCGGCCGGCGTTGCAAAGTGCCTGGCTTCGTTGTATAGAAACATGTGCCCACCGCAAACCGCGCGGGAGGCCAAAAAGTCAAAGCACGGGCCTTCAATGCAGATACGTTGCCCTCAGTGCGAGTATTCGCGCAATATAGACGAAAAAAAAATTCCCTCCACCTCGGAATTTGCCACTTGTCCCAAGTGCAAACACCGGTTTCGTTTCCGCGTGTTTGAAAAACCCAAGGCCGCGGCTCCGGTCCAATCGCCCGCGCCGGAGCGCCAGCCACAGTCCGGCCCGACCCAGCCCACCACAGCCAGGGATATCTGGGACGCTGTGGATGATCTGCATCAGCGCTGGAAAAGTGAAGAGAACACCCGCCCCGAGTCCCTGGACCGTCAGGCCACAGCGGCCGAACAGAAAAAAACCGACCCGGATGACTCGGCCGGGAACCCCGCCGCCCAGCCGGAAGCCAAGCCGCGCCAGCGCATAGTTCTGGAACAGATAGATTTTGACCCGGACGCCCCGTTTGTGCCGCCCGCTCCGGAACAAGACGCGCGGCCCAAGCCGGAAGAAGCCGCGGAAACGGAATCCCGCCTGTCGGGTCGACAGGCCGAAGACGCGGCCAATCGAACCTCGCCGAAACAGGGCGACGCCAATGCCCGCCCGACGCGGGATCTCGGCCGCCTGGAAGACAGCCCGCCTTGGGCGGATGAACCCGTGCGCGACGAGTCGTTGCGCATGGACGGTCCGGAAAAAACAAGCGCTTCAGGCGTTCCCTGGGAAAACCTCCAGGTCCACGGGCCGGTGCGCGGCCTGCTTTTGACCATTCAGCAGGTCATGCTCAGCCCGGCCAGGCTCTTCGGCGGCATCACCCCCAAAGGTTCCCTGGTGCTGCCCCTGATTTTCTACCTGCTTCTAACCATGTTCCAACTTGGACTGGAACTGGCATGGCTGCAAAGCCTGCACAAAATGGTCGGCGAGCAGGGGCACGCGGTTACCCAGGCCCTGCCCATGCTGGGCGTGGACAACCTGCCCAGACTACTGCTTCTTGGCCCGGCCATCCTGGCTCTGCGTCAGTTTTTCGTGGCCGGATTCATTCACCTGATGCTCCTGCTGGTCGCGCCCAAACAGGCCAGCTTCGCGATAAGCTACAAAGTCACGGCCTATGCCATGGCCCCGCTCATCCTGAGCCTGGTGCCGCTATACGGCACCACCATAGGCGGACTGTGGAGCCTGGCGGCCATTCTGATCGGCTGCCGCTACGCGCACCGGCTGAATTGGGGCAAGGCCATGCTGGCGGTCATACCCTTTTACTTGTTCTCCCTATGGGGCATGCTCTACACTATTCAAAAGGTCTTTCCCGGTCTGGGCGGATTGTAGGGCCCTTCAGCCGCGTCAGCTCTGGCCCGGCACACCCCGCGCCCCTTCCTTCTTAGGGAATGAACGCCGGCCAGTTGGCTTGGGGCATTCCTGTTGCCGGGGTTTATGAATCCATGTGCTCCGCATGACCGCGTCGGATTTCGTTGCCCCAGTCGCGGATTTTCGGTATAGCTGCGTAACGCTGAAAAATAGCCGCGGAGTCCGCCATTTGCCTGGAGGCGCTCATGTTTGAACCTGTAAGAGAGCCAAAGAGTTGTTTCGCGCCTTTTGAACTGGACTGCCCTGAACTTGAGCCTGGAGCGCCGGCCTTGCTGGCCGCCGGCCTGCCCGTCGGCGTCTCTGTGCCCCAGGTCCGGCTGGACCGCGCCTTGTTCGGCCAGGCCGGGCCGCTTGCCCCCCTGGCGGTGGGCAACGTGCTGGAATCCGGCGGCCACGCCGTGTTGCGGCTGCTCCGGCGCTGCTTTTTGCCGTCCGCTGACGGCGGGCACGCCGTGCCGGTGGTCTGGGCCACAGCTTTACGCAAAATTTCCGGCAAAATCCCGGCCATTCCGATCAAATCCGGATATTCCCTGGCCTGGGTCACTCTGTCTGACAAAGGTTTTGCCGGACAGCGCCAGGATATGAGCGGGCCGCTGATAAAAGCTCTCCTGCTCCGCTCCCTGCCCCTGGATTTTGACCAGGGATTCCTCCTGCCGGACAATCCGGAGCAGTTGCGCCCTTTGGCGCTGGACCTGGCTTTGGTCCAGGGGTTTGACCTGATTGTCTGCAGTGGGGGCACCGGCCTGGCCGAGCGCGACCTGACGCCTGAAGCCCTGCTGCCAATCCTGGACCGCCGTCTGGCCGGCTTTGAGCAGGCCATGCTGGCCGCATCTTTGGCCAAAACCCCGCACGCCGCCATATCCCGCGCCCTGGCCGGCACTATCGGCCGCAGCCTCATCCTGGCCCTGCCCGGCAGCAAAAAGGGCTCCACGGAAAATCTGGAGGCGGTAATTCCCGCTTTAGGGCATGCCCTGGCCAAGCTTCAGGGCGATCCGGCGGATTGCGGAAGCTGAGTTCGCTTCCAAAGCGGATTCTGTTCCTGTGTGTAAATGTGAGACGCTCGTTCCGCCGTTAAACGCCGGAGCGAGCGTCTTAAAGTTAAACCGGGCGCCGAAATGGACTACTGGCGCGGCCGGAACTATTTCAGCCACCGCGCCTCGCATTTTTTGAGCTCTCCACGCAGCTCCAGCAAGTTCCAGGCAAAATTCATGACCCGCACAAAATCCGGGTCATCCTTCTGAAGCATGAACCCCAGGGTGTTGGTCTGGGTCAGGGGGGCATTCACAAACGCCGCGAACAGACGGGGATCCTTTTTGGCGTACTGAAGGGCCTCGTAGGTTTCCGTAATCATCACATCGCCCTTGCCTTCCGCGATCAGGCCGGGGATCTCCGCATTGGCCACATGAGTGGAGACGCTGGCTTTAGTCAGATGTTCCAGCACAAATTTTTCATTGGTGCCGCCGGGGTTTTTGATGATCCGCACGCCGGGTTTATTCATGCTTTCCAGTGTGGTGTACTTGTTTTTATCCTTGGCGCGCACTAGGGCCACTTTGCCGAATGGCGCGTAGCCGGGCAAAAATTCGCACCTGCTCACGCGGGCCAGGTTCCGGGTTATGCCGCCTAGAGCCACGTCGTATTTGTCCGCCAAAAAATCCTCCATCAGCCTGGGCCAGGTGGTCGGCACAAATTCCACGGTAACGCCCAGCTCCTTGGCCATAAGCGTGATCACGTCAATGTCGAACCCGCTGTATTTATCATTTTCTCTTATGGCAAAAGGCCGGTAATCGCCCGGCGTTCCCACGCGCAGGATCTTTTTTTCCAGAATGCCATCCAGGCGCGGACCGGCCCAGACTTTCTGGGCTGATACAACGGCAAGGCAAAGGGCGGGCAATAGCGCGCCGATCAGCAGCTTTTTCGCAAAAAACATGATCTGAGCTCCTTTGATGTTGTTGTACAATGCCCTTGCAAACACAAAAAAACGAACAGGCGGGAAAACCTTTTTGGAAAAAAGTTTTCCCGCCTCCAAGTCAAGCGAAACGCTTACTTCTTCTTCGGCCCCTTGCGACCGTCATCGCAGGGTTCGTCAATGCCGTGCTCCGCGGTATTGGTCAGTGTGCAATTGTTTGTTTCCTTGCCGTTGCCGGTCAGGGCGGGAGCCGCCGGGGCGTTCACCTGCACGGGCGGGAGTTCGGCCAACTGCTGCAGGTAAGCGCTGCGTTCCAGGTAGTCCTGCTCAATTCTGGCCCGGTATTCCTTGGACTTGGCCGGAGCCATCTTTTCCAACTGGGCGTAACGGTTTTCCCCTGACAGGAAGGCCTGGAGAGTGCCGTTGGGGGCCTTGGAATCGATTTGCAGGGGATTCTTGCCTTCCAGCTTCAGATCCGGGTTGTAGCGGTACAGGGGCCAGTAGCCGGATTCCACGGCCAGCTTGGATTCCTCCATGCTCTTGCCCATGCCCTTGCGGATGCCCTGGTTGATGCAGGGGGCGTAAGCGATGACAATGGACGGCCCCTTGTAGGATTCCGCCTCCTGGAAGGCTTTAAGCACCTGCTGCTTATTGGCGCCCATAGCCACCTGGGCCACGTAGACATAGCCGTAGGCCATGGCCATGCGGCCCAGATCCTTTTTGCCGATGGCCTTGCCGGACGCGGCGAACTTGGCGATGGAGCCGAGCGGCGTGGCCTTTGAGGCCTGTCCGCCTGTGTTGGAGTACACTTCGGTATCTAGGACCAGGATATTGACGTCCTCGCCGGAAGCCAGCACGTGGTCCAGGCCGCCGTAGCCGATGTCATAGGCCCAGCCGTCGCCGCCGATGATCCACAGAGACTTCTTGGTGAACAGGTCGGCCATATCCCAGATCTGATGGATAAGCGGTGAATGTTCCGCGCTGCCCAACTGCGCGAGCACTTCCTGGCCCAGGCGCTGGGATTCCTTGCCGTCGTTCATGTTGTCCAGCCAGGCCTGCATGCCCGCGGCAAGTTCCTTGGGCTGTCTCTTGTCGGCCAGGGCTTCGCGCACCAGTTCCGCCAGTTTGGCGCGGCGCTGGGCATAGGCCATGTTGATGCCGTAGCCGTATTCGGCCGCGTCTTCAAACAGGGAGTTGCCCCAGGCCGGGCCCTGGCCCTCCTGGTTGGCGCAGTAAGGCGTGGTTGGGGAGGAACCGCCCCATATGGAGCTGCAACCCGTGGCGTTGGCAATGGTCATGCGCTCGCCAAAGAGCTGGGTAATCAGCTTGATGTACGGGGTTTCGCCGCAGCCGGCGCAGGCGCCGGAGAACTCCAGAAGCGGCTGTTGGAATTGCGACCCCTTGATGGATTCACGGGACACCAGATTGTCCTTGATGCTGATGTTTTCTTCCGCAAAGGCCAGGTTGGGCACCTGGTCCGGCAACTGGGTCTCGATGGGCTTCATTTCCAGGGCCTTGACCTTGGCAGGGCAGGTTTCAAAACAAGAGCCGCAGCCCTGGCAGTCCTGGGTGTACACCTGGATGCGGAACTGGAGATCCTTGAACTCCTTGCCGGTGGCCGGAATGGTGGTAAAGGACTTGGGAGCCCCTTCCAATTCTTCCTTGCTGGCCAGCAGGGGCCGGATGGCGGCGTGCGGGCAAACATAGGCGCACTGGTTGCACTGGATGCAGTTTTCCGGCAGCCAGTGCGGCACATTGATGGCCACTCCGCGCTTTTCAAAGGCGGCCGTGCCCAGGGGCACCACGCCGTCCGGCGCCAGGGCGGAAACAGGCAGTTTGTCGCCTTCCTGCGCCAGGATGGGCCGGACCACGTTCCGGATGTAATCCGGATCGCCGGCGTGTCCGACCGGCGTATCCACGGCATCCGCCCAGGCGGCCGGGTACTTGACCGGCTTAAGGGCGTCTATGGCTTTGTCCACGGCCGCGATGTTCATGTTGACAATCTTGTCGCCCTTGCTGCCATAGGCGTCCTTGATGGATTCCTTGAGCAGGGCCACGGCCTGCTCAAAGGGCAGCACATTGGCCAGGTTGAAGAAGGCTGTCTGCATGATCATGTTTATGCGTCCGCCCAGGCCCACTTCCGTAGCCACTTTGACCGCGTCGATGTTGTAGAACTTCAGCTTTTTACGGGCGATGATCCGACGCATGGCGCCGGGCAGCTCTTTTTCCATGTCCTTCATGCTCCAGTGGGAGTTCAGGACAAAGGTGCCGCCTTCGCGGATGCCGGAAAGCATGTCGTACTGGTTCACGTAGGCGGCCTTGTGGCAGGCCACGTAATCCGGGCTGGTCACCAGGTAGGAGGACTGGATGGGGCTTTTGCCGAAGCGCAGATGCGACACGGTAAAGCCGCCGGACTTCTTGGAATCGTAGGCAAAGTAGCCCTGGGCGTACATGTCCGTGTTGTCGCCGATGATCTTGATGGCCTGCTTGTTCGCGCCCACGGTGCCGTCCGCGCCCAGGCCGTAGAAGCGGCACTGCACAGTGCCGGCGGGCACGGTGTCGAAGTTGGCCCCGACGTCCAGGGAAGTATCGGTCACGTCGTCCACTATGCCCACGGTAAAGCCGTTCTTGGGCGCGACCGCGCGCAGATTGTCAAACACGGCTTTGGCCATGGCCGGGGTGAAGTCTTTGGAGCCCAGGCCGTAACGGCCGCCCACGATGACCGGGGCGTCGGCCTGGCCGGCAAAGGCGGCCACCACGTCCAAATACAAAGGTTCGCCCTGGCAGCCCGGCTCCTTGGTGCGGTCCAGCACGCCTATGGTGCCGGCCGTGGCCGGAACAACCTGCAGCAGATGTTCCACGGAGAAGGGACGGTACAGACGCACTTTTACCAGACCGACTTTTTCGCCCGCTTCCACCATGTGGTTGACCAGTTCCTCAATAACCTCGCAGGCCGACCCCATGGCCACAACAACCCGGGTGGCTTCCGGATGGCCGACGTAATCAAAGAGCTTGTAGGAACGGCCGGTGAGCGCGCCCACTTTTTTCATCTGGGCGGTGACTATGGACGGCAAAGCATTATAGAAGCTGTTAACCGCCTCGCGGGCCTGGAAGTATACATCCGGGTTCTGGTCCGTGCCGCGCTGGTGCGTATGTTCCGGCATCAGCGCGCCGCCGCGGAATTCTTCGATTCTTTCCCAGTTGACCAGCTTTTTGATGTCTTCGTAATCAATCACGGAAATCTTGGAGATTTCGTGCGAGGTGCGGAAACCGTCAAAAAAGTGGCAGAAAGGCAGGCTGGCTTCAATGGCGGACAGGTGAGAGACTAGGGCCAGATCCATACATTCCTGCACGGAAGAGGAAGCCATGAGGGCCACGCCGGTCGGGCGGGCGGCCATGACGTCCTGATGGTCGCCAAAAATGGACAGGGAACTGGTGGCAATGGCCCGGGCCGCCACATGGAACACGCCGGGCAGAAGTTCTCCGGCAATTTTGTACATATTGGGCAGCATCAGCAAAAGGCCCTGGGAGGCGGTGAAGGTGCTGGTGAGCGCGCCGCCGGCCAGAGAGCCGTGCATGGCCCCGGCCGCGCCGGCTTCAGACTGCATTTCGCGCACCTGCAAAACCTGCCCGAAGATGTTCTTTTTGCCCTCTGCGGCCCAGTCGTCCGCTATCTCTCCCATGGTGGAGGAAGGGGTTATAGGGTAAATGGCGGCATTGTCGCTTAACGCGTAAGCAATATGGGTAGTTGCCGTATTGCCGTCCATGGTCTTCATTTTTGCCATGTCATTCTCCTTGCCGGATGTTGATTTATTTTGACGGCCCGGCGCTTGCGGCGGCCAGGCAGCCTTTGACAAAGGGGCTTGTTTGCCGTCGGAAAGCAACGCGGATGCACGATGGTTTCCGGCAAACAATTTTTTACAAATACACGCGCCTGAGTAAACTTTCAATAGTCTTGGCCAGCGCAGGCCCTGTTTGCTCCGGGATATTTTTCATGGATTATTATGCCCGCTAATTTCCACATGAAAAGTCCGCATCGCCAAGCAGCCCGACCGCGCATTTCAGAGGCAGGACCATGGCGATGCCGGTACCAGGAGCGCGCAAATCAACAGCCTTTTCCACAGCTTCAAGCACCTTGGAGCTGATCGCCTCCGGCACCACGGAAAAAATTATCTCCTTTTCCGGCTCAATGGCCAGGCCCAGAAGGCGCAGGGCTCCCGCGGAACCTGACCCGCGCCCGTTGAGCACCGTGGCCCCGCCCGCCCCGGCCGCTTTGGCCGCGTCAATGACAGGCTCGCTCCAGCCTTTGTTAACTATGGTGACCACCAGATCATAACCTGTTTTCAGCGCCATTTTCGCTCCTTTACGGACCAGGGCTTCCGCCACGGACCCCGCCCGGAAAAATGATTCCCCCCGGGCCGCTCATTATCAGCGTTCCTTTTTACTTTTTACCGCATGAACGCAACCTATGGTCATTACCGCGATGATGGGAATCATGGCCACCAGGGCCACCAGGCCGAAACCGTCCAGCATGGGGTCGCGGTTGTCCATGGTCTGGGCCGCGCCAAGGGCCACGGCCATCAAAAAAGTGCTGACCATCGGCCCGGTGACCACGGTGCTGGAATCATAGGCGATGCCGGCAAATGTCGGGCTGCAGAAGCGGCTGAGCGCGATGATCGCCGCATAGCCCGGCAGAACCAGCCAGAGAATGGGCCAGCCGAAGATCAGCCGGGCCATGCCCAGGGCCGTGGCGCAGGCCACGCCCACGCACAGGGCCACGATGATCAGGTTGCGCGGAACCGCGCCGCCGGTGGCCTCGTCAACCTGGTCCGCCAGAACGCTCACCGCCGGTTCGGCGGCGCAAATAGCAAAGCCCAGCAAGAGCCCCACCGGCACCAGGGGCAGCCCCTTGGCCGTGCCGGCCAGAAAAACCCCCAGCAGGTGCCCCACAGGCAGAAATCCCTGCTGCACTCCCTGCAAAAACAGGGTCAGGCCCAGAAAAACAAAGACACCGCCCCGCAAAAAACGCATGAAAAAACGCGGCGGAGTCGGGGCGGCCTTACGGTTCCACGGCATGATGGTGAACAGCCAACCCAGGGCCAGCAGGGGCAGTACGCCGCGCAGCACTTGCAGGGCTGTGGCCCGCATATCCACAAAATCCAGCAGCATGGCCGTCATGAATATATAATCCCCAAAAGAGTCACGCCCAGAATCGGCCCCAAAGCCACCAGACCCAAAACCCCAAAGCCGTCGGTGCCGGAGCCGCGGCCCGGCAGAACAGCCACAAAGCCAAGTCCCAGGGACAGCAAAAAAGGCACTGTGAGCGGCCCCGTGGCCACCCCGCCGGAATCCAGAGCCAGGCCCACGAACACGGGCGGCGCGAAGCAGGCCAGCAAAAGCATGCCGGCATAACAGCCCCCCAGCACCAACCTGGGCGGCAATTTAAAAATTACGCGCAACAGGGCCAAAGACAGGAATATGCCGACCCCGCAGACCACGGCGGCAATAACCACAACTGGCGGTGGAGCGCCGGCCGAGGCCGCGTTCCGCACATGCTGGGCCAGAACCATGACAGCCGGGTCCGCCACGTTGGCCGCCACGCCGATCAGAATGGCCAATGCGACAAGCGCCCACAGAGCCGGACTGAACGGCAGACGGGAGCCCAAAAAATCGCCCAGCGGGGTCAGACACATCTGTACTCCGCGCATGAACAAAAAAAGACCAAACAGCGCAAAGACCGAGCCCAAAAGCCAGCGTCCGAGCATGCCTTCAGGCATGAACCCGGTGAGCAGTTCCACCAGCAGCACCAGCAGCGCCACCGGCAGAACGGCCTGTAAAATTTCTTTTATTTCTCTGAGGATCTGGATCATGCGCGCATCTTAAATAAAATATAAATAATTGAAAAATCTAAAATTAAAATATAGTGAGCTATATTTGCGTATTATTTCATAACAGGACCGCCGAAAAAAGGCCAGATCAAATTGATCTCATCTTGATGACAAACACGGCAAGGCCGGCTTTTGTAAAAGCATGCCCACTCCGGTGCCTACGGCGGCAATGAATGCCGCCTGCGCCTCGTGGGCGGGCTGTTGCCAAAGAAAACTTTGTAAACAGCCTCGGATAAAATTGATCCTTCCATTTGCATCCGGTGGCGCTTAAAGATGGCAGGAGAGAAGCGTACAATTTGTACCCCGCTGAAAAAATTGGAGAGCCCCATGCGGATTTTTTACTTCTGGCTGGCGCTTTTTATTGTGGGGAGCGGCATTGCCCGGGCGGACGAAGCGCCAGCCCGGCCAGACCTGCCGGAACTGGCGTCCGCTTTGCAAAACCGCTGGCGAAGCCACCTTCCAAAACTCTGGGGGGAGCATCTGCCCGGCGTGGTCTCCAGCCTGCCGGCCCGGCCGCCCGCTACTGGCGTTCCGGCCAATTCCGGGCTTGTTGTGGCCCTTACCCTGGACGCCTGCGGCGGGCATTACGATGCGGAGCTGATTGCTTTTTTACGCCGGGAGCGAATCCCGGCCACCATTTTTGTGACGGATCTGTGGATCCGCGCCAACCCCGGCCAGTTGCAGAAGTTGGCCTGTGACCCCCTGTTCGAAATCGGCGCGCACGGCAGCCGGCACAAACCCTGCTCGGTCAACGGCAAAGAGGCCTACGGCATTAAAGGGACCGCCTCCATACACGAACTGGTGGAGGAAGTGGAAAAAAACGCCCGGAACATCGAGTCCCAGACCGGCCGGCGCCCGGCCTGGTTCCGCAGCGGCACGGCCTTCTACGACGATACGGCCGTATCCGTAATTCGGGAGTTGGGATTTCAAATCGCCGGCTACAGCCTCAACGGCGACCAGGGGGCCACCCTGCCGGCCGCCAAAGTGGCCAAAACAGTCGCAGCCGCCAAAGGCGGCGACATCATAGTCTGCCACATGAACAGGCCGCAAAGCGGCACCCGCCAGGGACTTATGGAGGCGTTGCCGCGCCTTAAAGCAAAAGGGGCACATTTTTTGACGCTTTCAAAGGCCTTGGGCGGTGTTAGCGAATCGTCAGCGGAGCCTGTTTCTCCGGCAAATTGACTTTAGGACGCCCGCTTCGGCGCTTAACGGCGCAGCAAGTTTGACTTGGGCCATCCTGCCCCGCCCTGAGGAAAATTTCAAAAACCTCAACCAATCTTCAGGAGTAGTCCGTGCGCATACTTTTTTATTCCAGGCTGTGTTGCCTGCTCCTGCTCCTCAATGCCTGCGCCGCTCAAGATCATTATCACTCCTACAAGCCGTATAATGACCTGCGCCTGCACGGTGAGCTGGCAATAGGCGTTTTCTCTTACAAAACGTATGATGACGGGCATGTGCAACACCCAAACCGCATTTTGAACACCAGCGGCAATCCGATCGAATTGGATGAGTCGGTGGCCGCCCTTGTGCGTAAAAATACCGGGTACGAATTGTATCATTCCGGAATGGAAATCCGGCAGGAGGCATCTCTGGTCCTGACGGGCGATGTGCTGGAATTGAAAGTGGACGATTCCCTGCCGCCGGCCAGATGGACCTACATTGTGGAGTATTCCATCGCGCGCAAGTCGGACGGCAAAGTACTGTTCAGCAAACGCTGCCAGCCGCAAACCCTGGACAGCGCGCGGCGCTACGCCCTGCCGTCGGGCTACAAGCCTTCCATTGAACAGCTTATCCTGGAAGGATACGAGGAATTTTTCGACGATCCGCGCGTGCGTGCGCTGTTGGAGCGTTAAGCCCGGCGGCCGTCCGGGGACCCAACAAATCCCGCCGATCCGAAAATTAAGCCGGGCCGGCGGGATAATTGTGTTTGGCGGCTCGAATTACTTTTTAGCGGCCGCTTTCTTGGGGGTATAGCTTATGACGTTGCCGTCCTTGCGCTTGGAGTCCGGCAGCAGCTTTAACGTGGAAGGATCAAGGGGCGTCACGGCCTCGACCGTGATCTTGGGTAATTTGCCAAACTGCGGGCAGTAGCCCGCCTCATAGAAGGTGGCGAAGAGGAAGGAACCGGTATGCACATACTCCCAGACTATTTCCCCGCCATCCGGGTGCTTGGGATCCGGCAAAACCTGGAATACGCGGCCGGTGTTGTCTTCCGTGATGAAAACATTGTTATTGGACAGCTTGTCCGTGACCCCGTTAACCACTGAGAAAAAGCGCATGCTGGCAAAGCCTTTCGCTTCGTACTTCCACTCAATGTCGCCGGTGGTGGGGTTTACTTCCAGAATAAAGCTCTGCCCGGAATGATCCCGATGTTTGGGGAACAGCCCGTTGTCATAAATCAGAATGTTGCCGGCGCCTTTTAGTGGAGAGGGGACCATGTTGGTGTCGTGCGGATGGGCCAGGCCGCCTTTATAATTGCCAGTGTACGTCCAGACGATTTTACCGGTTTCCCGGTCGATTATGCACACCATATCCAGGTTGCGCGGATTAAAGATAATATTGCCGGGCTTGAAGCGCTTATCGCCAGCATCATAAAATTTGTTCGGCGGCAACGGGCTGGCGGTGTTGCCGTGCGTCCAGTCCGCAACTGCGTTCAGGGGGCTGAAGCGGTTTACGTCAAGGTGTTCCCAGGATTTCCATTCCCAGACTTTTTCACCCTGGGGGGTTATTTCCAGGATAATGTCGCCGCCAAGGGGAATGGCGGAACGCTCAAGATTGGGCCACCACTGCAAATCAATGTTCCGCACCTTATCCTGATATTCCTTCGGCAGGAGGCCGGCGCTTAAAATAAGAATGTTTCCGTTGGGCAGCTTGCGGAAGTCATGGTGATAACCTTCCAGAGTATCCAATCGGAAAACCTCTTTGCCGCTCCAGTCCAGCTCCACCAAGCCGGCGACAAAATCTTCCCTGGCGGCCTTGGTCTGGCCCTTGGCGACCTGGGGAACAAGAGCGTAAGGCTTGCCCAGATTGATGAACGCCAGATTGCCGTTGGGCAAAAGGCGCACGCGCATCGGGTTGTAGCCGGTCATGTCCCATTGGTGGGCGATGTTCCCGTTCAGGTCTATCAGCAACACCTTATTGTTGGGAAAGTCCGGCAGGCCGCTCAAAGGGCCGCCCATGCGGGCAGCCGGGCTGAGATCGTTGAAGTAGGGGCGCACGTCCCAACTGAGCACGTAGCCCGGTTGAATTTTGTCCGGAATCGCTGTGGTCACTCCGGTGGTGAACACCCGCGGGAACGCTTGGGCGCTTTGCGCCGCCAGCATGCTTACCATGATCAGAGTTGAACAAATCGCAAGTGTTTTCAAACGCATGGAATACTCCTTTTGTAGCGGGATTAAGACATTTTCGGACTCAATATCCGTAAAAGGCATCCTGGCTGATTTGCACGTTGAACCTGTTGCCTAAAATGGAACTCCAAGATTCGCGGCTGTTGTCAATGGCGTTGCGTATGCCGGAATTGGTCTGCCCAAGAAAGAAAAGCACAAGCTGGTCCTTGCTCCAAACATCGCGCTTGACCAGCAAGCCCTGAAAAGTGCCCGTTAAATAACGCTCCTTTTCCTCTGGCGCCAAAGCTTTTTCAAGCAGTTCGCCAAGAGCGGGGTCGGCCGGAGAACCAAAAAAAACCAAACATTGTTGCCCGGTATCCACAGAGCCAAGCGTGCCGGCCAGCACCGGAACACCCTGGCGTTTCAGATTATCCGCCCACTGCTGACCGGCCGCCTGCCCAGCCTGGCTTGAACACCAGTGCAGCATCGGCTCAGCGGCCCTTGCCTGCGAAGAAACGCAGATAAAACCGCAAACAAAAAGAAAAGACAAAACGCGGCAAATGGGTAAAAGGCACCGGCCGACTCTCACTAAGCGCATGCTCCCTCCAAAAGTTCAAAATGTGGCTTTAAGAAAATCACAAATAAGCGCTTTTTTTCACATGCATACCCCGACAATCCCCGCCCGCCTGGGAACGGCAGTTATTTTTGCGAAATTCAATAATTTATTTGAGCCACTGAGAGTAAAAAAAACAGTTGGTTACGCATGCAAAGCAGACGCAGACATCGTGCAATACATATGCCTGCAGCGTTATAAACGATGACTTTACTAAGTATTACAATATATCCGCCAAAGACTTTGTGCGGCTGACAATACATAAGAAATGCCGAATGGGCGGCCGGGCGCACAACAGCTTGCTCCACCCGGTATTTTTTGAGGATCGCCTGACAGGAAAATATTACACGCCCTTATGCGAAGCTGCCACAAAGACTTGTGGGGATTTCAGGCCTTGCCGCCGCTTTTCTGGCCGAGCGGCGCGAAATCCGCCACAAATTTTTGCATGGCGCCGCGCGGCCGTCAGCTTTTATTGCCGTTCAGGTCCTCGTGGAATTCCGTGCCGTAGATGCCCAGCATGACCATGGAAAAACTGAGGATAAGCGGGCCGTAGAGCAGGCCGAGCATGCCGAAGGCGTTTATGCCGCCCAGGATGGACATGAACAGGAAGAGCAGAGAAATTTTTGAGCTGCCGCGCATGATGATCGGGCGCAGGAAGCTGTCCACGGAAGTAACGCCCAGGCCGCACCAGATCAGCAGAAACACGGCGCTTTTCCAATATCCGATAATAAACAGGTAGGCCACAGCCGGCGCCCAGACCAGGCCGGTGCCCACAACCGGCACCAAAGCGGCAAAAACCATGACCGTACCCCAGAACATGCCGGGAATGCCCACCAGGGCCAGCCCGATGCCGCCCAGAATGCCCTGCAGAATGGCCACGAGAATGCCGCCCACCAGCACTGAACGGGCCATGCGGCGCAGGCTATGGAGGATGCTTTCTCCCTGTTCCCGGCGCATGGGGGCAAGGGATTTCAGGGCCTGAACCATGCCCTCGCCTTCGCGCAGCAGAAAAAACATGATCAGGAGCATAAGCAGAAAATGCGCGAACAAAGAAAACGCGTTGCGCACCAGATCCGTGCTCAGTCCCAGAAGCACCTGGCCGGACTGGCGGGAAAAGCTGAGCAGATTGGCCCGCAAATCCTCGGCGGAAATCTGGGCAAAGGGTACTTGATTGTTAAGCCATTGCATGGCCGGGGAAATATATTCCTGGATAATTTCGTCAATGTGCCCGCCGGCCAGCCAGGTGGTGACCGCGTTGATGCTTCTGGCCGCCTGCGGAATGAGGCCGATGGTAAAAACAGTCAGGGGAAGGACCACCAGAAGCAGGATGCACAAGAGCACCATCAGAGCGGCAACCATGTCCCGCCCTTTTGTCAGTTTAAGAAAGCGCGCGTACAGCGGGTGCGTTATGGCTGAAAATACGCAGGACAGGATAATGGTGTGCAAAAAAGGCTGAGCCAGCCGGTAAACAAGATAAAGAGAAAAAAAGAGCAGGATGAATAAAAACCAGGCGAACAAAGTGCGGCGATCCCCAGGGTTGCCTGCGGGCGCGTCCAAAGAAGCCGGGCAGTCCAGGACGGCCTGTTCGGGCGGCGTTTTATCAGCATGAGCCACAGTATACCTCTGGTATCATAATGTTATTTAAAATAAAAACTTTTAGTCGGAATCGGAATCAGGCTCCGGACCTTCCTGTTCTTTTATCCGGTCCCAAAGCGCGTCTTTTTCGGCCTGACTCAGCGCCGCAAAATCACAGTCCGGCCGCTCTTGCCTGGCCAGGGCCTCCATGGCGGCAAAGCGGCGCAAAAAGCGGGCGTTGGTCTTGGCCAGAGCCGCGGAAGCCTTTATGCCATGCCGTCTGCCCAACTCCACTATGCTGAACAGAAGATCCCCCAGTTCGTGCTCTTTGAGCCTCGCGTCATCCTGGGCGCAGGCGTCCAGCCACTCCAGCCACTCGGCTTCCACCTGCTGCTCCGCGTCTTCGTCCGAATCCCAGGTAAAATTGGCCCTGGCCGACTTGGAGTGCAACCGGTAGGCCTTGAGCAAGGGCGGCAACCCCTCCGGCAGCTCGGCAAAAATTCCGGCCGCCTTGTCCTTTTTTTCCGCCCTTTTTATGCGTTCCCAGTTTTGCATCAATTCTTCGCGATTGACAAATGTTGAATCCGCAAAAACATGGGGATGACGGCGCATCATTTTTTCCGCGTTCGCCTCCAGGGCTTCATCCAGAGTGAAATCCCCCCGGCTTTTATAGAGCTTGGCGAAAAAAAGCAGGATGAACATAACGTCACCCAGTTCCTCCCGCACATGATCCGTCCGGCCGGAACGTACCGCATCCACAAGCTCGTAGGATTCCTCCAGCAGGTATTCGCAAAGGGATTCCGGAGTCTGCGCCTGATCCCAGGGACAGCCTTGGGGGCCGAGCAGGGTTTCCAGCACCCGAGCCACCCGCTCCAGTCCATTAAGGTCGTTTGGCATAAAATATATTAATAAAGTTAAAATGTTATACTGTTTTCAGCAAAGGCATGCGAATATTCAGCCAATCCCAGATTTTCACGCTGAGGTCTTTTATGTATGGGGCCAACACGGAATTCCGAAAAATCGCCTCGCCGGGAAACAGGCTTTCCAGCACGAAAATAAGAATTGCGCAAAGCACGAAGCCTTTGAACACGCCGGCCAGGCCACCCAGGAGTGTGTCCGCCCAACCTGTGAAGGTGAGCTTTATGGCGGAATGCAGCAGCCGGGCCAGCAAAAAAACCAGGATTACCACAGCCACAAAGGTCAGCAGATACACCGCAATGGGGTTAAACTGCACGGAAGGCCAGTGCCCAGACAGCCAGGCGCCAACGGAACGATGATAATGCCCGGCCAGAAAAAAAGCGGCTCCCACCGCTACCAGGCCGGCCACTTCCCGCACCAGTCCGTTAAACAGCCCGCGGATCAGGCAAAAAGCCAGCAATCCGGCCAGGCCAAAATCCAGCATGTTGAATTGATTGATGAACTCCGGCATGGTCCGGTCTATTCCTTATCCGGCTCAAAGCCAGGCAGGGTAATGGAAAAGCCCTCCTGCAATTCTCCGGAGGCTTTGGGGCACCCCGGCCGCAGGTTGCAGATTTCGCAGGCCCCTTTAAAGGGGTAATAGGTGGTCACCGCGTATCGCCGAACAAGCTGCCGTCCCTCGTCTTCCAGATAAGGCAGGCCTTCGGCGGCCAGGGCCGCGTCCAGGGCCGGGCTGGGCCGGGGAGCCGGGGCGCAGCCCGCGTCCTCCACTTCCGGCAGAAGGCCGTGCACCGCGCTCATGCACAGGGACTGGGCCAGGGCGTTGTATAAAAAAGCTTCGCTGGGCGCTTCTTCCCACAGATCGTCCACCTCGTCCTCCACGGTCTGGCCCAGCCAGACCGCCAGATAGGACTGCCCGTCCGTTTCAATGCGCCGCGCCTGCAATTCCGGCAGCCACCGCCCCCAGCGCTCGGCCAGCCGGTCCATCAAAGCGCCGCCGATGCGGGTTTCCTGGCTGGTGCTCATAATCATTTCTATATCAAAATATGGGGTTACGGACAGGGTCTCCACCGTATACTCGGACATGCTCCCAACTCCATTCTTTACATTCTGAAATGGCAAATAGGGCAAGGTAAAACCTTGGCTCCCGGCCGTCAAGGAATTTAGGCAAGCGACGGATAACCGCGGCCCAAAATAATGGCCTCAACCTCCGCGCCGGCCTCCAGCGCCGGGCCGCCCGCCGGAAGGCGCAGCAGGGCGTTGGCCCTGGCGATGGAAGAAAGCATGCCGTGGCCCGGCCCATCCAGCGCTTCCGCCCAAAAGCCGTCGTCCGCCCTGGCGCAAACGGCCCAAACGCACTTTGGCGTTGGTCCGGCTTTACGGCAGGCATTGCGCAAAACCGCCCGCACTCGCGCCCTCTCCAGGTTCGCGCAACCCGCCAGATGTAGCAGAACGGGCCGGACAAGCAGCTCAAAAACCACCCCGGCGGCCGAAGGGCTGCCGGACAAGCCTATATAGAGCTTCCCGTCCTTTTCCCCGGCCAGGCTGGCTGTGCCCGGCTTAAGGTCCAAACGGCTGAAAAAAATACGCACCCCCAGGCCGCGCAGGGTCTTTTCCGTGAGATCCCGGTCCCCGGCGCAAGCGCCTCCGGTGGTCACAAAGATATCACAGTCCGGAACCTCCAGCACGGCCCGCCGGATGGCTTCCTCGCTGTCCAGGACGGCAGCGGTAAAGACCGGCTGCGCCCCGGCGTCCCGCAACATGGCGCGGAGCATATGCAGGTTGGAATTGTAGATCCGGCCGGGGAGCAAAGGCTCGCCCAGGGGCGTAAGTTCGCTGCCCGTGCACAGCACCGCCGCGCGCGGCCTTTTGCGGACCAAGGGGGTGCTGTGCCCCAAGGCCGCAAGCAGGCTGATCACTCCGGGATTTATGATTGTTCCCCGATTCAGGACCAGATCGCCAGCGCGGATGTCCTCCCCCCGGCGGGCAATATTTCTATCCGCTCCCTGGCCGGCGTAAATGTGCGCGAATTCGCCGCGCGTCTCCGCGTCTTCATGGCGGACCACCCCACCGGCCCCAGGGGGAAGCGGCGCGCCGGTGGCAATACGGGAGGCCGTGCCCGGTGCGATTTCCAAGCCAGCCGCGTCGCCGGCGTAAGCCGCGCCAACAACGCGCAAAACCGCCGGGGCGTCCCTGGCGGCCAGGGCCACGTCCCCGGCTCTTACCGCGAACCCGTCCATGAGGGAGCGGTCAAAACCGGGGTAATCCGCTGGCGCGATTATCTCTTCGGCCAGAACCCGTTGCCAGGATTCATCCAGGGGAACGCGCTCGGCCGGCAAGACCGGCGCGGCCAGCAGCAGGGCCTGTCTGGCCTCGTCGAGTGAAACCGGGGAAACAAGCATGCGGCTCTCCACGGCTCAAACCTTTTCGCATTGCCTGAGCAGGGCGGATTGATACTCCTCGGGCGTATTGATGTTTCTGAACACTTCCTGATCCGGAAAAAGCGCCGCGGGCAGCTGGAACGTGCGCAGGCGCGGCAGTATGTTCAAGATGCGCGGGCTGCCGCTGCCCAGAACATCTTCGATCACCGGCAGTCCGCTTTTGGCGTAGCAGGCCAGCAAAGGTTCCGGACCACGTTCGCCGACAGGCACAATGGCCTGCCAGTCCCTTGTCCCACGGGCCGCCAACAGCAGCGGGGCAATACCGGAAGCGCTGACGTAAGGCATGTCGCAGGCGCAGACAAAAGCCTGTTCGCAACTGGCCGCTGCAAGCCCGGCCTGGATGCCGGCCAGCGGCCCCAGGCTGGAATAGGCGTCACGGACCAGACGGGAGCCGGGAAGCGGCTCTTCCAGGCGATTGCCCACAAGCAATAACTCGTCAAATACTCCCCGGAGCGCCTCCGCAATGCCCCCCAGAAACGTGGTCGTCCCCCAGGGCAGGAAGGCCTTGTCCCGCCCCATGCGGCGGCTTTGTCCTCCCGCCAGAATAATGCCGGTCATGGCCGCTTCCCTTTGCCGCGCAAAAGGTTCTCTTCAAGAAAATCCGCCATGGGCGCCGGACTGTCCAGGGGAAAAGTCGGCAGATCCGGATGCTGCGCGCTATCTGAAACCATGGCCAGCAAGTCCGCCGCCGCGAATATGGTGGAATCGCCGCGCTCTTTGCGGAAAACTTCAATCTTTGGCGCGTTTTCGCGCTTATAACCTTCCGTGAGGATGATATCCACATCCTGGCACCAGGCGCAAACTTCCGCGAGCGTGAGCTCGCCTTCCACCTGGCGGAGCATCGCGGCCCGGCCCGGAGCGGAAATACAGACCACGTCAGCCCCGGCCCGCGTATGCCGCCAGGTGTCCTTGCCGGGCACATCCATGACAAAACCATGCGCGTCGTGCTTGAGCACAGCCACCTTCCAGCCGCGCCGCTTAAGCTCGGGAATGAGTTTTTCCAGATAAGTGGTCTTGCCGCAATTCGTTCCGCCCACAAAAGATACCACCGGCACCATAGGCCGCTCCTGCAAAATATTCCGCGATAACCGCGCCAGAGAGGTCTGTGTGAAATTATGGCATTTAGAATATTTTTACTTTGAAACTTTTCTGGCAGACCTTGTTTGTTGGATTGTTAATAAATGATTTCAGAACGGATTAACATTGAAAATGTTCCACCGTCCAATTATTGATGGCAAACCCTTGTTTTTGTTGCAAACGAGGGTTTGCCGGAGAGTTGAGGTATTTTCAATATAAAATGCTTTAATAAATCATGTTCGCCAGGGGGATGCCCACAAGCATGTACATCACAATGCCCATGACGCAGATAATGCTGCCGTATTTGATCACATCGCCCTGGCTCACCCAGTCTTTGTTCCCGTAAAGAATGGCCGCGTATGGCGAGGCCGCCGGAGTGACGATGGCCACATGCAGGGCGAAAATAATCAGGGTGGCCAAAGCCTCGAAGTTGCCGCCGCTTTGTTCGCTGAAAATTTTGATCACCGGCATGAGCAACACGCCCATGACCGCGTTGTTGGCGAACTGGGTGATAAAAATGCTGAAAGCCACAAGAATGGCGGCGAAAGCAAAGAGGGACCGGCCACCGAAGAGAGGCGTCAGCGCGTTTTTAAGAAACCCGGTGACGCCGGTGGCGTCCTCGGTAAGGGCCGTGGAAATGGCCATGGCCATGCAAACCAGGAAAAACACGTCCCACACCACATATTTGCCGGCAATTTCCTTGAAGTCCAGAACGGGCTTGTTGTCGATTTTAAAGAGACTAAGCGCCACCACGAAGAGAATGACCACGCCCAGGGGACCAATCCTGGCCAGAATGTCCACGCCGGGCAGACTGGTGGGCAGTATGCTCGGCAGAAGCACCAGGATCAAATAGCCCAAAAGGGCGCACATCATGATTCGCTGGCGGGCGTCCATGGGCGGCAGTTGCTCTCTTTGGAAGCGTTCGATATTGATGTTTTTCATTTTTGACATATCGGGCCGGAAAATCAATTTGATCAGCAGCGCGTAAAGCGCGATGCCAAGACTGCTCATAATGAAGCCGAAAAGCATGTAGTGCAGGTAGTCCAACCGGGCGTTGGCCGCCTTTTCATAAGCGCCCGCGATCATCAGGGCCGAGCCGGTGAACGGCTTTGACGCCTGGCCGGAGATGGCGCCGAACAGAGTGCCCACAACCATGACCGCAGTGTATTTATCGCCTTTTTTATAGCCCACGTCTTCAAGCACGCTGTAGAGGATGGCCCACATGAAGAGCAGGGCTGGCAGGAGGTTCGCGGAAAGCGCCGCAAGCACATATGTGGCGTAAATGAAGATGAAGCTGAAGACCACCGGTTTGCCGTTGATGATCTTCCGGGTCAGGAACCAACGGCTGATGTAGCGGGTGACTCCGGCGTGCTGGATGGCTCCGAAAAGCACCATGGCAAAGAGAATAAGCATGGGCACGGCATCGCCAAAGGACATGTAAAGCACCTGCCGCGGCGGCACGGTCCCGAAAATGAACAGTGCCACGATGCCGAGCAGGCTGGGCCAAAGAATGCTGACAAAGGACCAAAGGAAGATCATTCCCAGAAAAATGCCGACTATTTTCATGCCGATAGGGGTAATCGGCTCGATGGGCGGCAGATATCCGAAGCCAAAGACAATCAGGACGCCGATGACCGAGGCGGCGTAATACCCGAAGTCCTTGTTCCCTCCGGTGCCAGATGAAGAATTCAACGCACTGACGCTTGCCATTCCTAAACACTCCTTCACAACTTATCCAGTGATTTTAAAACTTGTTTTATTAATGTGCGGCATGTTTTACTTGTTACTTATTTCACGAAAATTCACTTATGACAATAATTACTAACTTTATTTATTTGCAAATGCAATATTAATATAATTATATATAGATTAAAAAAAATATTTTTTACATATTGAATGACAAATTTTAAATTTTAATGCATCATATGTTATCTTTATAATAATATTTTTTGTAATTTATTTTACTATATTTATAAAAAGATAATTAAAAATTAAATGCCACATATGGACAAAAATTATAAAATGCTTTACATCATTCTATAATAAAAAATCATTTCACAATACAATAAAAATGCTTAAATTAAGAACCCAATAAAAATTAATTCACAAGCGTCGGCAAAGAAGAGCTTTTGGGGGGACAGGGAGGGAATAAGGCGGACCGGGTAAAGCGGCCGTTTTTTGTCAGGCTTATTTGCGGGCGACGTTTTGAACTTCGGCGAAAACCGGCGGCGACAGCGGGAAAGTGTTTTACTTTGGCGGCAAGAGGCCCGGTATTCGCGTAGACCGGGTGAACGCTGCGCACGGGTTGGCCTTCAAGAATTTTAATCTCATGCGTGGCCCCGTCATCCGGCTAATCCCGCACGATGAAGCAGCCGATAAAAGCCCCCGCGTGCCTTGCCGGCAAAAACCGTTCGCGCAGGCCTGAACCCAGGTTGCCCATGGCAATTCCAAATGCGGAAGACGATTTTTTTTTACAAGCGGCTTTGCCGCCAGAGACGCGCGGGGGCTTGGCTTCCGGCCCGGACTTTACGGCAAATTTTGTCGGAAAAATAATTTACACTGAATAAAGCTGTTGCTTTTTTCTAAAAAAGTCGCTTTTATCTTCCGTCGGACAAAATCTCGGCGTCGTTTTGCCAGGATTCCGGAAATCCACCTGAGCAGGCCCAAAAATGCGGCCTTCACGGCTCCAGGCCCTCAGAATGATTCCAGTCCGGAAAAAATTTTCAGTCCCCGCCGGGGCATTCATTTGCCGCTGGCGTGGCGTTTTATCGGGACTATTGATTCCCGGCGCGCGTTTCAGTTTTGCCTGCGCCTGTTTTGCCAGGCCTGGCGCGCTTAACACTTTTTGTTTCGAGGATTTTTATGAATAAAAAAACCGAAGGGCAGGCCCTTGCGCCTGTCTCTGACGGCGCGCTCGCGCCTGCCGAAGAAAAAATTTCCGGCAGCCGCCCGGCAAAGGCAAAAAAAGTTCCCGCCAAAGTAAAGAAAACTTCCGGCAAAACAGCGCCAAAAACGGCTGAATCCCCAAAAACCGAGACGCAAGGCCCGGCGGATTCCCCTGCCCAGGAAAACAGCCCCGCTCCCCAGCCACCCGCCAAAACCGCTTCCAAAAGCGCCGCTTCCGCCGCCAAGGGCAAAAAAACCGCCTCGGCCAGGGCCACTCCCCGCAAAAAAACCGCGCCCGAGCCGACGGAAGCGCCCGTTACGCCGGAAAGCGCGCAGTCGGCCAAGCCTGCCGAAGCCGCCGCAACTCCTCCCAAGACCGGGACGCGCGCCAAACGTCCGGCCAAAAAGGCGGGCGCCCCCGCTGAAAAAACTTCCGCGCCTGTTGCGCCGCCCATGGCGGAGCCTGAAGCGCCCGCTCCGGACGTCATAAAGGAACCCGCGCCGCAAGACGCGCCGTCGGAGCAGCCGGCGCCGCAGACCGCCCGGCCTGAAGAAAAAACCAACGCCGGCGACCAGGCGGAAACCAGACAGGCCGCCCGGCCGGCCGGGTCCGGCCGTTCCCGCCGCAGCAGAGCCCGCCGCGCTAAAAAACTGCGCGAACTGGCGACCCTAGCCGGACAGGCTTCCACGGCCCAGAAGCCGTCTCCGCCGCCGGCAAACAAGACGCAAATGGCGGAATCCGGCCCCGCGTTCCAGGCCTTTGAGCCGAACGCCGAGGAGAGCCCGGCAAACGTGCCGGCCTTTGACTGGAACGAGCCCGGACGCGAGGATTCGCCGGCCGATGCGCTTGAGGCGGATCCAGCCGCGCCCGAAGCTCGGCAGCCCAAAGATTCCAGGCATTCCCGGTCCAGGGGCGGCAAAAAGCACAAAGGCCGCCAGGGCAAGGACGCCGACGTTCCCAGGGAAGATTCGGCGGAGCCGTCCCAGGCGCTGGCTGAAGAAGAGGAAGACGATGACTTTGCGGATTTGCCCGCGCAGTTTGCCGAGTCCGAGGCGGCTGGAGATAAAAAGTCCAAACGCAAGATGTTTGTCAGCGTCCTGCCAGGCGAACAGGTTGAGGTCGTTTTCTCCGAAGAAGGCCAGGTGCAGGAATATTACGTGGAAATGCTGCACCAGGCCAAGGTTAAAGGGAATATTTACAAGGGAATAGTCCACAACGTGGATCCCAACCTGCAGGCCGCTTTTGTTTCTTACGGCGCGGCAAAAAACGGCTTCTTGCAAATAGACGAAGTGCATCCGGAATATTACCTGGCCCCGCACGATGCGGCAAAAAACCGCAAATATCCCCTTATCCAGAAGGTCCTCAAGCCGGGCCAGGAAATACTGGTCCAGGTGGTCAAGGAGCCGGCCGGAACCAAGGGGGCTTTTTTAACGTCCTATCTTTCCATGCCTGGCCGGTTCCTGGTGCTCACGCCGGGCCGGGAGCAGATCGGGGTATCCCGCAAGGTGGAAAGCGAAGAAGAACGCGCCAGACTGCGCGAGCTTCTGACCGGCCTCACGCCAGGCCCGGGGTTGGGGGTTATCGTGCGCACCGTCAGCATGGGGGTCGGCAAAACCAACCTGCAGCGCGATCTGCAGTTTTTGAAACGCATGTGGCGTGAAGTGCGTAAAAAAGGCACCACAGCGGTCGCCCCGTCCATGATCTACCAGGAACTGGAACTGGCCGCCCGCGCCGTGCGCGACTACCTTACTGAGGATGTCCAGGAAATCTGGGTTGATGACGAGGAAGTCGCCGCCCAGATCCGCGATATCGTCAGCCTGCTGTTCCCCAGGCGGCAAAACCTGGTCCAGTTGCACAAGGACCCGGCCCGCACTCTGTTCGAACGCTTTTCCCTGCAAAACCAGATCAACCAAATCCATTCGCGGGAAGTTTCCCTGCCTTCTGGCGGCCGCCTGGTCTTTGACCATACAGAAGCCCTGACCGCCGTGGACATCAACTCCGGACGCAGCGGCGGCAAGAACAATTTTGAGGACATGGCCTACCGCATCAACATGGAAGCCGCCCAGATAATCCCGCTGCAACTGCGCCTGCGCGATATAGGCGGGCAGGTGGTGGTGGATTTTATCGAGATGCGCGACCGCAGCCACTGGCGTGAAGTGGAGCGCGTGCTGCGCAACGCCATGAAAAACGACCGCGCCAGACACGACGTGGGCAAGATAGGGCCCTTCGGGCTTCTGGAAATAGTGCGCCAGCGCCTGGGCTCTTCGGCCATTTCCGTAAGCATCGAGCCGTGCCCCTGCTGCAAGGGCACGGGCATACGCCGCAACATGGAATGGCAATCCCAGCAGTCTCTGCGGGAAATCCACCGCCTGCTCCGCCAGGCCCAGTCCCAGAACCAGAGCACAGCCGTATACGCGGCCGGGGCGGAGTTGGTTCTGCATCTTCTGAACAGCAAGCGCGAACGCCTGCTGGATATGGAAAAGCAATTCGGCATCAAACTGGAATTAAAACCGGCCTGAAACAACACCCGGGGTGATTCCGGCGAATCACTCCGGGTTGATGCGGTGCTTCCCCTGCCGCTTCAGCAAATCGACATTGAAAATGCTTCTTTGCTCGAACGGCGGGAACCGCCGCCCGCCACGTAGGCGGCGCTTGTTTTTTCGTTAAGCGCCGAAGCGAGCGTCTAAAAGTTGACCTGCTCCAGGCGGGCAAAGCGGCTCGCTCCGCCGCTTTGCCCGCTGCTAAACGCCAATCTCAAGGTGGAAACGCCCTAAAAGGGGTCCAGGGGAAATCACATCCTGTCCGGAGTCCCGGATCCTTCGTCGCCGGTTCACTCAAAAAGCCGATCCGGCTTTTATTTTTTCTGGCAGATGCAGGTTTGCGCTTCCAGCTCCTTCTGGGGCAGGGCGGCCAGGGACTCCACTTTGTCCGGGTCCAGTTTAAGGGCCAGGGACAGGCGCCTGCCCAAATCCTGGTGGACCTTCCAGAACTGGGCCACGGAACGCAGCTTCAGGCGCTCGCGCACCCCCTCTATGCTCAGAGCCAGGTTGTGCACCAACTGGGCCTTGCGGTTTTCGTCCATGACTTCTTCATACAGGGCGCGGGGCTGTTCAAAGTCCACCGGGCCGGAGGCATAAGGCGCGTTCCAGGCCGCATCGCCGGAAACCGGCAAGGGCGGCTCCTGCACGCCGCCGGGAGCCGGACCGTCAAATGTGTTGGGCCAGTAGGGCATAGCTCCGCCACCATTGTCATCCACGCGCATGGCGCCGTCCCGGACGTAATTATGCACTTTGGCGGCCTTGGGGCTGTTCACCGGGATCAAATGATAGTTGGAGCCCAGGCGGTGCAGGTGGGTGTCATGGTAAGAGAACAGGCGGCCCTGGAGCATCCGGTCCGGCGAAGGCCCTATGCCGGGCACAAAGGCGGCCGGATCAAAGGCGGACTGCTCAACTTCCAGAAAATAGTTTTCCGGCATGCGGTTCAGAACCATCTTGCCGATGTCCATTACCGGCGCAAGCTTGTGGGGCCAGATTTTCGTGACGTCAAAAACGTCGTAAGGGAACGTGGCGGCCTGCTCCGGACTGAGAATCTGCACTTGCACGGTCCAGGAGGGGAATTGCCCGGCGGTCACGGATTTGTACAAGTCCTCAAGGGCATGATCCGGGTTTTTACCCTTCACGACCTCGGCTTCCTCGTGCGTCAGGCATTTCACGCCCTGATCGGTTTTAAAATGATACTTCACCCACCAGTAGTCGCCCCTTTCATTGTACCAACGGAAGGTATGGCTGCCGTAGCCGTTCATATGCCTGTAGGTGGCCGGAATGCCTCGATCGGAAAAAAGAATCATGACCTGATGCATGGATTCAGGGGTCAGGGACCAGAAGTCCCACTGCATGTTAGGATCTTTGAAGCCGGTCTGGGGATGCTTTTTCTGGGTATGGATGAAATCCGGAAATTTCAGGGCGTCGCGGATGAAAAACACGGGGGTGTTGTTGCCCACCAGATCGTAGTTGCCATCCTCAGTGTAAAATTTTACGGCAAAGCCGCGCGGATCGCGTTCCGCGTCCGCCGAGCCTTTTTCGCCGCCAACAGTGGAAAAGCGCACGAACACTTCGGTTTTTTTGCCTACCTGGGAAAACAGCTTGGCGCAGGTGTGCTTGCTCATGTCCTTGGTCAGCTCAAAGTAGCCGCCGGCGCCGGCGCCCTTGGCGTGCACCACCCGCTCGGGAATGCGCTCCCGGTCAAAATGGGCCAGCTTTTTCAGAAGATGCACATCCTCGATCAAGGTCGGACCGCGCTGCCCGGCTGTGCGGCTGCGCAGGTCGTCAGAGACCGGAGCGCCAAAATCCGTGGTCAGACGTTTTTTTGTATCCATAATAAACCTCCTGGTTTTATTATCAAAAAATGTTGAATGCTCCTGCTGAGGATAAAAAACTCCAGCTAGACACAAGGCCTTGCCTGGCCTTTTCATAACAATATAGCATCAGTATATCTTATCAGTAATCATTACTATTATTTTTTAATTAATAGTAAGCCTCCGCTCTCCGCAAAAGGCGGATTTATTAGAAATAGCCTTATAATTAACATATTCATCGTAAAAAGTATATCTTAATTATAGAATAATAGATAAATATTGAACACACTAACAAACATAAAAAAAGCCGGTCCCCATACTTTGAGAACCAGCTTCAGACCGCCGCGCGATCCGGAAGGCCGGGCCGGCGGGCGCCCGCTCAAACCGCCTGGATAAACGCCATAACAAATATTAAAATTATATTATTTGCCGAGCGCAATATATCTTTCTTTAAGTAATGCCCGTCTAATCAGCCGCCGGCGCGGCGTTATAGTGATCAAACCCGCCCCCCGGAGCCAGGCCGCTTATAGGCTCTCCATTGCAGCGTATGCCCGCCTGATCCGTCACTTCGCCTATCAGTATGGCTTCGGGCAGGCTTTTGCGCAAATCCTGCACCAGGGGCTGCGGGCAAACGCCCAGCAGGCAGTAATCCTCCCCGCCTTGCAAAGCCAGGGCCAGAGCCAGGGGCTCCGGCGCGCCGCCGCCTTTTTCCGCCTCGCATGCGGCAAAGTCCAGAATCTCCGGGTGCAGGCTCTGGACAGGCATATCCAAATCCGCGCCCAGGTGCCCTTTTGGCCCCTGCTGACGGCGGGCGTCGCTACCGGCCAGGAGGCGCGGCAGATCCCGCAACAGGCCGTCGGACACGTCCATGACCCCCAGGCCCCAGCGCCTGCCCTGCCCGACCGCGGCCAGCATGTTGATTCTGGCCAGCGCCTGCCCTTGTTCCACCAGAGGCAGGGGGTTCAGGTGCGCGGTACAGGCGGCCGGATAACTGTTGATGGCTTCCCTCCCCAAAGCTTCCAGGGCCAGGCGCCCTACGCCGGCCAGCCCCAGCCCGGCGCGGAACTCGGGTTGCCCGACCAGAAAAATGGAATCACCGGCCTGGGGGGGATTCCGGCGCAAAAATGAGCAAAGCTCGCCGCCCGGCAAAGACGCCGGCGCGCCCCAGACGCTTATGCAAAAACCGAGCTTGGGGCCGGTGGAAATATCCCCGCCGCTCAGGGGCAAATCAAAAGCCAGAGCCAGGCCGGCCATGCCGGACATAACGCCTTTGGCGTATTCGGCGCTGAAATCCCTGGGGGTCATCAACCCCAGGGAAAACCCCCGCGGCACGGCCCCGGCCGCGGCCAAATCGCTCAGGTTCACCGCCAGGGCCTTACGGCCAAGTTCTTCCGGGCTGAAGTAGCGTGACCGGAAGTGCACATCCTCCACAAACAAATCCGTGGACAGGGCCAAAAGCGGCGGGCAGTTCAACTCCGCCGCGTCGTCTCCCCGCCCCAGAGCCAGGTTGCGGTGCTCTCTGGGAAAAAATTCGTCGATTATGCCAAGGAGCATATCTTCGGACCGGATAAGGGTCATATAGACCGCCTTGTTTGGGGTTGGCCCCGCAATCGCGGTGCCGGAATATCTTACTTGCAAAAAACCGAATGATCCAGGGGGAATCAAGCCCGCCGTTTTGAGAAATTTCAAAAATGAAACGTCCTGGTCCGGCAAAGGCCGAGCCCTTTTTTACCCGGCCGCGAGCCACTGGCGCAGCTTGGCCTGAAGTTCCTCGAAATTGATGGGTTTGGTGATATGATCGTTCATGCCGGCCTGGAAGCTTTTTTCCCGGTCTTCCTGCATAGCGTGCGCGGTCATGGCGATTATGGGGAGTTGGCGCAGGTCCGGCCGGTCCTGCCCGCGGATCAGCTTTGCCGCTGAAAGGCCGTCCAGCACAGGCATCTGAATATCCATAAGGATGCAGTCAAAAGCGTTGCCAAGGGCCAGATCCACAGCCTCCCGGCCATTGCCGGCCAGGGTCACGTTCACTCCCAGGTCTTCCAGAAGGGTTTTGGCGATTTCCTGGTTTATCTCGTTGTCTTCCACCAGCAGGATGTTGCGGCCGGCAAAAGAGAACTGCCCGGCCGCGGCGGGGGCTTCGCTTTCCGGCAAGTTGGCGGATTCGGCGATTTCCAGGTTTACGCTGAAGCTGAAGGTGCTGCCCTGGCCCAGAACGCTGGCCGCCGTAAGTGTGCCGCCCATGAGTTCCACAAGCAGCTTGGATATGGCCAGCCCCAAACCTGTCCCGCCGTACTTCCGGGTTGTGGACACGTCTTCCTGGGTGAAAGGCTCAAACAGGCGGGCGATGCGCTCTTCGGCTATGCCGGGGCCGCTGTCCTTGACCGCGAACAGGATGCGCGCCTTGCCGGCGCTTTTTTCCAGCAAACGGACTTCCAGCTCCACGTGGCCTTTTTCCGTAAACTTCAAAGCATTGCCGCACAAATTCAGCAAAACCTGGGACAGACGCAGGGAATCGCCGCGCACGGCCTGCGGAATTTGCGGGTCCACCCGCATGGCGAAGCGCAGCTTTTTCTGTTCGGCCTGGGCTTTAAACAGATCGTAAATGGTCCGCAACATGGAGCTGAAGTCAAAGGGTTCGTTTTCCAGATTCAGGTTGCCGCTTTCAATCTTGGAAAAGTCCAGAATATCGTTGATGACTCCGAGCAGGATGTTGGCCGAGGACTGTATTTTATTGAGGTATTCGCGCTGATCCGGCGGCGGCGAATGGTTCAGGGCCAGTTTGGTCAGCCCGAGCACCCCGTTCATGGGGGTGCGGATTTCGTGGCTCATGCGGGCCAGGAAGTTGCTTTTGGCCTTGGCCCCTTCCTCGGCCTGCTCTTTGGCCTGGCGCAAGGTTTCCTCGTTGCGCTTCTGTCCCCGCAAATCCCGCAGGCAGGTCAGAACAGTGTTTCTGGAACGCTGGCGTACGCGGATATGGGTGATTTCCACGGGCAGGGTTTCTCCGGACATATTATAAAAAGCCTTTTCCGTGCGAATGGTGCCCAGGCCCATGACCTGGTCGAAAATCCTGCGCTTTTCCTCGCTCCCGGCAAAACCCAGCGCCGGCATATTCGCCCGCAGCTCTTCCTGGCTGTTTACGCCCAAAAGTTTAAGCAGCCCGGGGCTGCTCATAATCAGGGACTGATCGTCCCAGACCAGGTAGCCGTCCGGAGAAGCCTGAAACACCGCGTGCATCACTTCTTCCAAATATTTGTTGTTGGCCGCGTCCTCTTCCAGTTGAGAGGTATGGGAGTAAAGATCCGACAGATGGGAGCTGAAGCGGTCCAGCAGTCCGGCCACGTCGCGTAGTTCTTTGATGCGGATGTTCGGCATATCCACATGCAAATCCCCGTCCTGCACCTCGGCCAGCTTTTGCGCTGTCCATTTTATGGGTTTTACGATGTAACGGTGCACAAGGAATAGGAAGATCGCGGCAAAGGCCAGCACGGTGAGCAGCATGTAGCGGTAAGTGTTCTGCGCGGTGTTTACCGAGCCGGTAATTAGCGTCAGCAACTCCTCGCCGACCAGTTCATAATCCGTGCTCATATCATCGCGCATCTGCCGCAGGGACAGGTCAAGATCCTCCCAGTAGGCGCGCGTTTTAAGCGTGGCGGCCTTGATTGCGCCACGGATTCCCAGATAATCCGCCTCCAGAGTTTTAAGCTTCCGGCATTCGCCGACCCAGGCTTCAACCCGTTGTTTTTCAGAACACAGCAGGTCCATTCTGGCAAAAAGCAAATCGTCGCTGGCGTCCAGTTTTTGCCCTTCCGAGCGATCCGAGCCGGAAACGTCGAGAGCGCCCTGGTTCACGCCGCTGTGGGAAAACGCGTCCAGGAGAGTTCTTGATTGGCGGGGGGAATCAAGCTCCGTAACAGCGAACTGCATGGCGGCTTCATATTCGCGCCTTGTTCCGGCCAGGCGCTTTTTATGCGCGTCCAGTTCGTCCTTGTATTTGGCCAAAGTGGTTATCAATCCGGCAATATGGAGGGCCCTGGCGTGAAAACCGCTATTGCGGCTGAACACGGATTCCGCGGCCAGGGCCTGGGCATTGATGCGCGCGGCGCGGCGCACCTGAGGGTCGTCCGCTACGTAGACGACCTCCGCGGTACGGCGCAGGCTTTCCATATTGACGAAAATACGCTGGCTTTCCAGCATGTCCGGCACAACTCCGCGCTGCAGGCGGCCGGACAGATCCATCACCGCCTCAAGGCTTTGCAGGCCCTGTCCGCTGGCCAGAACGAGCACGGCCAGAATGCCGGCGGTAAGGGCCGAAAAAAACAGGCTTATGCCTATATTGAAAGTTTTGCGCATCAAAATCCTAGAGCAATTTCACTTTGAAATTGCTCGGCATACGCGAAGCGGATGCCCGCGAAGCGTGTAGTTTATCTTAAAAATTTCGCATCGTTATAAGCAATACACTATACCGTGTGCGAAACTTGTATTGTTCAATTTCAAAGTTAAAATGCTCTCTAGTAAATATCAAAATCAAAATACTTGCGGTTTATTTTTCCGTATTCCCCGTTGCGCCGCAAGGTTTTGATGCCCTTATTCAAAGCCTCCCTTAGTTCCGGCAGCTTCTTGCTTACGACAATGCGGCTGAAAACCCCGTCCCCGGTGGGGTTTATGGGATCGCCAATGGTCTCCAGGCCGTTTCCTTCCGGAGATTTCAGATATGAGTATCCGGCCAGCCCGTCAAGCAACAGGATATCCGTGGCGCCTTTTTTAAGATCGTCAAAAGCCGCATCGGAGCTTTCGGCGGCTATTATGGTTATGGCATCGCCATAGGTGTCCCTGAGGTATTGTTCCTGAAGTGTGCCGGCCTGCGCGCCGACTTTTTTGCCTTTGAGCGTCTGGATGGTCATTTTGCCGTCCGGCGTGGAGATGTTGCCGTGTTTTTCCACAAATATGCTGTGGGAACGGAAATAGCTGTCCGTAAAATCCACCAGCTTTCTCCTTTCCTCGGTCGCGCCCATGCCGGCTATGGCAATGTCCAGCTTCCCTTCCACTATCGCTGGAATAATCTCGTCAAAATCAAAATCCACAATGGAGCATTCGCGCTTTAACTGGGCGCACAAAGCCCTGGCCACATCCACGTCAAATCCGGTCAATTCGCCGTTTTCGTTCTCAAAGGCAAACGGCGGGTATGGCGAATCCACGGCAACGCGCAAAGGCGCCTGCCCGGCCTGGGAAAAAGTGGGAAGCGCCAGCAGCTGAACCAAAAACGCCAGAAAAAAGAAAATCTTTCGCATACACCACCCCTGAGCCCGCGAGCGCTCGCCACGCGAAGACGGACACAAAATATTATACAACAATACTCTTAATTATTGCAAATATGCAACCTGATGTCAAAATAGGAAGCGAGAATTGCGGATGCATGGATAAGAAACGACTCGGCGCAACCAATAAGCTTTTTCGGCTAACACGGCACAGGGGCATTCTATATTAAAACCAAATTAATTATGTTATGATTTGTGAGAACTGAGGGAGGAATTTTATTGACGTTTTTAATTGTTATATTATATAGACTATTTAATAATTCCCCCGATGACGCGGCGATTGTCTAAGGCTGACTTTACGGCCTATGAAGCGGATTCTAATCCTGTTGCGCCGGAGCGCGACACGCGTAACGTAAGGCGATTTTCCCGGCGTTCGCGGCAAAGCGTGAATTTTTTAGGGAACCGCCGCCGGCTTCAACCTTATAATCGTGGTGGAGACTATGGCATACGCTGACAATATGGGATTTTTAGTGGGCAACACCCCGGTGGTAAAACTTGGAATTCTGGCGCGCAACTCCAACTGCGTGGCGGAGCTTTATGCCAAGCTGGAATATTATAACCCCGCCTCCTCGGTAAAAGATCGCCTGGCCCGGGCAATGGTCCTGGCCGCGGAAAAACATGGCCTGCTCAAGCCGCATTCGGAAACTCCGGGCGTAATTGTGGAGGCCACCAGCGGCAATACCGGCATAGGTCTGGCTTTTATGGCCGCCCTGCGCGGCTACCGCCTGATCCTGACCATGCCGGAAAGCATGAGCGAAGAACGCAAGAATCTTTTACGCGGCCTGGGGGCGGATTTGCGGCTCACTCCGGCAACCGGTGGCATGCGCGCCGCAAAACAGGAAGCCCTGCGCCTGGCCGAGGAAATTCCCGGCGCGTTTCTGGCGGATCAGTTCGCCAACCCGGCCGGCCCGGCCGTTCACTATGCCACGACCGGCCCGGAGCTTTGGAACAGCATGGCCGGCAAGCTGGACATTTTTGTGGCCGGCGTGGGCACGGGCGGCACGATCAGCGGGGCGGGGCGCTATCTGAAGGAGCAAAATTCAAAAATCCAAGTTTACGGAGTGGAGCCTGAGGAATCAAAAATTTTGTCCGGCGGCGCTCCAGGGCCACATCTTATCCAGGGTATTGGCGCCGGCTTTGTGCCCCAGGTTCTGGACCAGTCGGTCCTGGACGGTGTTTTGACCGTGCCCGGCCTGGAGGCCGTGGCCACGGCCAAAAGGCTTATCCTTGAGGAAGGAGTGCTGGCCGGCATTTCCTCCGGGGCCGCGGCTCATGCCGCTCTGGCCCTGGCGGCCCGACCGGAAAACGCGGGCAAAAAAATAGCCTTTATCGCCTGCGACACCGCGGATCGCTATTTGTCCACGGTATTGTTCAAAAAAGGTTGAGCAACAGAAAGCTGTTACCCGCCAGACCGGAGAAATAATAAAAAACGCGAAAAGACCTAAAGGTTTCATCCGGAGCGCCGATAAAGCCTACGAACAGCGTTTTTAGTGGTCATTTCATAATCCATTATAAAATGACTACGCCGGACAGCAGTCCGGCACGCCGCCAAAGGCGGCGTGGGCGAGTCCGAAACCGTATTTTCGGGCGAAGCGATCCTCATAAGGCGACAATGACCGACTTATGAAATCGGCACTAAAGTGTTTCAACCTGGAGTGAGCTTGCTTTCGGGTAACAACGGCTGATCCATTCAAGGAGGAATGGTCATGGCTCTCATCATAAACCATTCCGCAACGGCCCGTCCGGTCCGGGACGCGGCAGGCAAGCCCGGGGGAATTTTCCGCGCCAGCCCCGGGGCTTCCGGCCATTCCCGTCTGGACTCCAGTTGCGATATCGCGGCGGAAAACCGCAGGGCTGCCCAGGCGCGCCTTTACGACCTGGACGTGGCACTGGAAATGATCAACTTCGTGCGGGAGACCATCCTGGCCCAGCCGGGGGTGGCCATGCTCTCGCAAAACAATTCCATTCCGGCCATGGCCTTACGCCTTCTGGCCGCGAACGGGGCGAAATAGGGCGGTTCTTGCCGCCGGCCCGCCCCTCTCATTTTTGTTAGACCCGCTCCTGGCCGTGGCTGCAGCCCGGCCAGGTTTTTTTTTATTTAGTCTTGTCAAACCAGACTGCTTTATAGTATACTCTGTAATCATTGAAATATTTCACATTCAACCTTTTTGATCCCGAGGTCGGCCTCACCTGAATCCTTTTTGGCCCTGTTAACTGTACCGGTGCGTTATGGTAGTGTTGGTCGGCATCGCTCTTGAGCCAGCCTTGGGGCAGGAGTTGCAACAGCTTGCCCAGGCACAGCAATACACCTATATAGGTGTGGATGATCCGCAGGAGGCCTCCGCGGCCCTGGCGGATCTGACCTGCGACGTTGCGCTGTTTTCTTTTCATACCGATAACAAAGGACGTTGGGCCTCCGTAAACCAGATCTCCCTTTTGCCGGGCGCGCCGGACATAATCGCCCTTGTCCCGGAAGGAGACGCGGAGACCGCGGAATTCGCCGTGCAGTCAGGAGCCTGGGACGTTGTTCCGGCCACCTACTTTGAAGACATCAAGATCAGCCTCAGCCGCTGCCTGTATCACCGCCTGGCCCGCCATTCCCACATAGATTTTGAAACCATCAAGCGCGAGGGCATTGTGGGCGACAGCCCGCGCCTGGAGCGCTGCCTGCGGCAGATGAGCATAGCGGCCAGATCCGATTCCAGCGTGCTCATTCTGGGCGAAACCGGCACCGGCAAGGAGTTGTTCGCCCGTGCCGTGCATGAAAACAGTCCACGCGCCGCCAAGCCGCTTATTGTGGTGGACTGCACCAACCTGCCGGCGACGCTGGCGGAGAGCATCCTGTTTGGCCACGCCAAGGGCTCTTTTACCGGCGCCACCGAAGCCAGGGACGGACTTTTCAAGCAGGCGGACGGCGGGACTATTTTTCTGGACGAAATAGGCGACCTGGATCTGAACGTCCAAAAGTCGCTGCTCCGGGTCATTCAGGAGCGCCGCTTCCGGCCGCTCAGCGCCAAGCATGAGATTCAGTGCGACTTTCGCATCATTGCCGCCACCAACCGGGATCTGCAGGCCATGGTGGAGGCCGGAACATTCCGCCAGGATTTGTACCACCGCATAACCACCCGGACCATAACCCTGCCCCCGCTGCGTGAACGGGCCGAGGACATCCCCGTTATGGTAGCGCATTATCTGGAGTTATTTTGCCGCAATCTTGGCTGTACGCCAAAAGAAATGGCCAATGAAACCATCGACGCGCTCAAGCTGTACAATTGGCCGGGCAACGTGCGGGAACTGGTGAACGTTGTTCACACCACAGTGCTGAACGGCATTGTGGAAAAACGCCTGTATCCTCAGCATTTGCCGGAGGAATTGCGACGCTTCTGGGTGCGGGCCAGAGTGTTCGGGCAGTTAAAAAGTGAAGCTCCAGGGCCGCAAACCGGGGAACCGCCTTTTAACTCCGCTTCAGATTCCGCGTCCGGGTTATCCTTTCCGCAGGCTTCTTTATCCGGATTATCCGGACAGAGAACGTCCGCAAATTCCGGAATGCTTGGGCACCACGCCCCCGCCCACCCGGCCGGGCCCGCCGCGGGCATTCCCGGTTTATCAAATGCGGTCGGCGTTGCCGGCCATTTATATTCCCCCTCTTTCAGCGTGCCGGCGCCGTTTGAGAATGCGGGCCCCCATACCGGCAACGGCCATGAATCCGGCCGGTCTGAACAGGAGTTTTTCGCTTTTGCCGGCTATGCCTTGCTGCCTCCTCTGCGCAATGTGCGAGAAGATTTTATTGAAAAAATGGAATATTTTTATCTGGCGGATTTAATTCGGCGTTGCGCTGGCGATTTCTCCAGGGCCAGAGACATGTCCGGGCTTTCGCGAGCCAGGCTTTACGAGCTTTTGCAAAAGCATTCCCTGTCCATTTAAACAAGACTGCATTCCGTATTTTGTTAAAATACAATTGCGGCATCCGGCGGATATTTTTTGTTTATAGATTTTTTCTAGATAATCTTGTATGTTATTTTTAAAAACCACCGCCGTTCAAATAACGGTACGAAGATTGCAATACTGATTGTCGGGTTATAAACCCCAAAAAAAGCAAAGCAAGCGCGACCACGTCTGTGTCTGCTGACAACGAAAGCTTGGCTTGGAACCCGGATAAGGCGTGGCGATAAATTACAAGGGCAGGAATATTGTCGTGGGCACTACAATTGAATTACCTGAAAATCTGTACGGCGAGTTGGACAAGCAAGCCAAGCTTCTTGAAATGACTCCTTCCTCAATTGTGGAAGGCCTGGTGCGTCATTTTCTGGAG
The DNA here is from genome assembly GCA_031547305.1 of Desulfovibrionaceae bacterium. GTDB lineage: Bacteria > Desulfobacterota > Desulfovibrionia > Desulfovibrionales > Desulfovibrionaceae > JAVBSC01. The sequence continues at coordinate 18,963 of JAVBSC010000002.1, read as the reverse complement.
CGCAACACCAAAAAAGTCCAGCTTCCCAACGAAGAAAGGCGCCAATTCCCCCGCTGGGCTGTGAACATGCCGGCCATCCTGTATTTCAAAACCAGCGACGGGCGTTACGGCTGCTATAAATATGGCGACCTGAAAGATCTGGCTCGCGGCGGCATATTGGTGGAGTGCGAAGCCGCCTCGCCGGCCGAGGGCATGTTCGAAACCGGTTCCGAGTTTGAAATTATTTTCCAGCTTGGCGAGGGCGAACCGCCCATGCGCATATTTTGTCAGGTGTGCCGGGTGGATACGATCAATAAAAAAACCAGGGTTGGGGCATCTTTTTCCCAGGCCGATCCCGCTGCCAGCGAGGCCTTGGAAATATTTCTGCGCTCCAGTTGAAGCGTCCTGAAAAACAGCCTTTGCCGGCCCTGGTCCAAGATTTGGATCCCGGGCTGTTTTTTTCGCTCGCAAAATACGCAGGAAGCGCCCAGCCGCGTTGCGGAACTCTGTTTGGCGTTGATCTTAATGAATTTTCGATATATACTCATAATAATACAAGGATACCCGCAAACTTCCATTAAAGAGGGACTCGATATGCGCCGTGGAACACTCCTGTTGCTTTTGCTCCTGGTCCTGACCGGATGCACGCACTTGTCGGCTTCGGATGCGGCCCTTCAGGCCGGAGCCGCCAAAGATCTGGCTTCACCCGCTCAAAGCGAGCCGTTCCCCATAACTTATGGCGATATGCTGGAAGTGACAGTGTGGGGCGAGGATTCTTTGAATCGCAGGCTCCTGGTGCGTCCGGACGGCTATATTTCCTACCCTCTGGCCGGAGACGTGAAGGTCGTTGGCCTGCGCGTGTCCGAGGTCAGCGCCATTCTTACGGACAAACTGAAGGAATATATGCCGGATGCCCCGGTCAGCGTTACCTTGTTTGAAGCCAGGGGCAGCATGGTCTACGTGGTCGGCAAGGTGCAGCGACCAGGCGCTTTCCCCATGTCCGGCCCGGTCACCCCGGTGCAGGCCCTGGCTCTGGCCGGCGGACCCACTCCTTTTGCCTCTGAATCCTGCATGTGGGTGGTGCGCAACTTGCCGGACGGCACGCAGAAGAGTTACCCCTATAACTATAAACGCACCCTTTCAGGCACAACAGACCAGGAACTTTACATGCAGCCGGGGGATACCCTGCTGGTGCCTTAGGCGTTTCAGCCATCATTAAAGCAAACTACGCTTGAGTTTTACTCAAGCGTAGTTTGCTTTTTTGCGGCCACGTCCCAGAGCCCCTCTGTACATCAATGCGGAATCCCAGGATTATTACAAATACGGAGATCCAAGCCAACACAGGGCGTCGCGCAGCCGAACCGGCAGGGAACGGGAGTTCAGATCCTGCCAGGTGTATTCTTTTGCGGAGGCGCGCAAATTCTGGAAATGCTCCTCCATTCCGGCGCAGAATTTTTTGTCGAATACTTCCACAGTCAGTTCAAAATTCAGGCGCAGGCTGCGCGGGTCCAGGTTGGCGGAACCGATCTGGGCATAATGTCCGTCAATCAGGTAAAGCTTGGTGTGGCAGAAAGGCGGCGGCTGGTAATAAATTTTTACATTGCGCTCCAAAAATTCCCAGAGCAGGTTAAAGGTCGCCCAATGCGGCAAGGGCTGGTCGTTTTTGGCCGGAAGGATCACTGCCACGTCCAGACCGCGCAACGAAGCGCACTGCAAAGCGCTGATCAGGTCGCGCGAAGGCAGAAAATAAGGCGTGACCAGATGCACGCTTTTGCGGGCCGCGGAAATTACCCCCTGAAGGGTGGAGTTAAAGTAATCCAGGTAGGAATCCGGGCCATCCTCAATCACCCGGCACAAGGCCGGGCCGGTAAAATCCTCTTTTTGCCGCTCGGGCGGAGACAGGGTGTCGCCGGTGGCAAAGGCCCAATCGCAGGCGAAAACCTCTTCCAGCCTGGCCACAACCGGGCCGCTGAACATAAAATGCACGTCCGATTCCGGGTTAGGCACATAAACTCGCTGCCATAAACCCGGTCCGCGCAAAGAGCCGCGCCTGGCAAAACACATGTGCCGGGCGCTTATGTTCATGCCGCCGGTAAAGGCCAGTCGCCCGTCCACCAGAAGCAGCTTGCGGTGGTTGCGCATGTTTATGTAAGCTTGGGGCGGCAAAATAGAAGGGGGTAGAAAGCGCGCCGTTGGAATGCCCTTGATCCGGAACAACCGGTCCGCCCTGGGACTGGAGCGCATGATCCCCACCCCGTCCAGAAGTACGCGAACGTCCACCCCGCGCTGTCTGGCCCGGTCCAGGGCCGCCACAAAACTCCGGCCGATCTCGTCGGAATCAAAAATGTAGCTGGAAAGCCAGATATACTCCCCGGCTTCCTCAATGGCCTTAAGCATGGCCGGGTAGCATTCCTCGCCGTTATACAGCGGGGTTACGCTGTTGCCGTCCAGCAGGGGCTCGCCGGTTATGGTCCGTCCTATGGAAGCCAGGCCGCGCAGTCGGGCCGGGAGCAGGTTTTCCGGCACATGGTTGGCGATGCGGCATTCCGCCGCGAACTCCCTGCCATGAAAAAGCAACGGCTGGCCCAACATTTTGCCGGCGCGCGCGCCTTTTTTGCCGGCGCGCCGGACCGGCCTGGCGGATGGCGCTTCACAGGGCTGTAAGGATTGTGGCGCTTTGCCTAGCCGGATTTCCGGGTTGCGCAGGCGGAAGGCCCGGCGCTCAATCCTGTTGATCCCGAACAGAAAATAGATGCTCGCGCCCAAAAAAGGCATGAGCAGACAAAAAATCACCCAGCCCAGAGCGCTGCGCGGCTCCCTCTTTTTCAGCAGGGCATGCCCGGCGCTGAACAGGGAAAGAATTGTTCCGGAAAAAATGACCAGCCAGTGTTCAATGCGCATATTTTCGCGGCCGCGCTAAAGGTTGCTGAAATACTTACCTTAAGCATCATTCCACAGAAAAAGGCAAGACGCAAGGTGGGGCTTGACATAAGGGAACCGGCTCGTTAGTAGAGAAAAGTGCGTTTCAGCGGCGCCTGTGGGCATGTGTCGCGCCTACCTTACTTTGCCGCGCGGTCCGCCACTCCCGCGCGTTCAGGCTTTTTTCAGGGGAGCGGGAGCACGACGGCGCTTTCGGTCATTTCCCGGTTTTTTGCAACAGAGCTTCCCGGTCAGGCGGACGGGCGGTGTGTCGGCAGAGTCGTTAAGCAGGCTTTGCCTGTGGGGGCGGTATTGCGCCCGAGCGTTTTTTCGGTCTAAATTTTACTGGCATTCCACTGCCTTATTAATGTCGAAGATCGTTTAACCCGTTGTGAGGCGAAAGGTATGGAGGAGAAAAAGCAAGGCGCCGTCCTGGATGAGTGTTGCGCCAAGGCCCGCAAATGCAACTGTATTTGCGGCGCGGCGCCCTTTGTTCTGGGCTTGGTCGTGGCTCTTACCTTCGGTTGGTGGGTGTTTCCGGATCTGCTGTTCAGCAAACGGGAGGACCCATTCTTCTTCAGTCACAAAGTGCACGTGGAGGATCAGGGTATGGCCTGTTCGGATTGCCACTCCCTGCGGGAGGACGGCTCCTGGTCCGGCATACCCCGCACCGAGGACTGTGCTTCCTGCCATGCCGACGTCGTCGGAGAAACCAAAGACGAGGCCATTTTTGTGCGGGATTACGTGCAGGCCGGCAAAGAGGTCAAATGGCAGCTCCATCAGACCCAGCCGGACAACGTGTTCTTCAGCCATGCCGCCCACTCCCTGAAAGTCTGCGGCGAATGCCATCCGGACTGGACCGAGGAAGGCAAGGAAAAAGAACTCTGCGCCCTTTGCCACCCCACGGTGGAGCAGTTGGACCAAAAGCTGGCCAACAAGGTGAACGTGCTCTCCGGGTATAATCAGCAAACCATGAAGATGTGGCGCTGCGAGGAATGCCATGCCAATGAAAACCATTACGGCGTGACCAATTCCAATAACGCTTGCTACACCTGCCATAAATAAGGGGACGGCGCCATGGGTCTTGACAGAAGAGGAGTTCTCAAATTCATAGCCGGGGCTGGCGCGGGCGTAATGGTCACGCCCATCCCCTGGAAGCTTATTGACGATGTGAGCATCTGGTCCCAGAACTGGTCCTGGATCCCTTCCAACATCAAGGGCGGCAACGCCTACGTGCCTATGGTCAGCAAGCTCTGCCCCTCGGCCGGGGCCATGAAGCTGCGCTTGGTGGACGGCCGGCCGGTGCGCGTGGTCAGCAATCCGGATCACCCCCTGGGCGGCGGCATAACCGCCCTTATGGCCGCCGAGGCCGAGCTTCTGTACAGCCCGGCCCGCCTGAAGCGCCCCTTGAAGCGCAACAGCGACGGCGCCTTTGCCACCATCACCTGGGAAGAGGCGGAAAAACTGCTGGCGGCAAACCTGAAAGCCGCCGGCAAGGACCTTGCCTGCGTTTGCGGTGACGACAACGGCTCCACGGGCGAAGTGCTCTCCGCCTTTCTGGCCGGCCGCGGCTCCAAGGATTTCTTTTACATGCCCTCGGAAGCCCAGGCCGCCGCAAAGGCCCTGGATCTGATGGGCATAAGCGCCAACGTCCAGATCGGCTACAGGCTGGAGGACAGCGACTTTATCCTGGCCATCGGCGCCAACGCGCTGGAATCCTGGGGCACCGTTGTGCGCAACCGCCATATTTTCGCCAAAACCCACCCGCACGGCGAAGATTCCTCCATGACCTTCGCCTATGCCGGGCCGGTGCAGAACAACAGCGCGGCCGTGGCCAAACCCTGGCTGCCCATAAAGCCGGGCACGGAACTGGCCTTTGCCCTGGGCCTGGCCAATATCCTGATCTCCAAGGGCAAAACCGTCAACGCGCCGGACTTCGCGGCTTTCAAAGATCTGGCGGCCCAGTACCCTCCGGAAAAAACCGCGGCCGCCACGGGCCTGCCGGCCAAAGCCCTGCAGACCCTGGCCGACAGCCTGCTCAAAGCCCAAAAGCCTCTGGTTCTGGCCGGTTCCGAATTCAGCCAGGGCGGCGGGGCCGCTCCTGTAATGGCCGGACTGGCCCTGAACACCCTCCTGGGCGCGACCGGCCCGGACGGCGCCCTGGCCCTGCTCAAGCTGGCCGACCCGGTCCTGACCGGGGCCACGTCCAGAAAGGACGCCTACAAAAGGGACTTTGCCGCCTACCTGGGCAGCAAGGCCAGCCCCAAGGCCATGATCGTTTACGAGGCCAACCCGGTGTACGGCCTGCCGGACCCGGAAGCGATAAAGAAACACCTGGCCGTGGTGCCCTTCAAGGTGGCCTTCAGCACCTTCCTGGATGAAACAGCGGAACTTTGCGATTTGATCCTGCCCCTGCCCATGGGCCTGGAGCGCCTGGATGACGTGGAAACCCCCTACGGCAGCGGCACGGCCCTGTACGCCGTGAACCCGGCGGCCGTAAAACCCCTGGTGGACGCGAAGCCCGGCCCGGATCTCTTCTTTGCCCTGGCCAAGACTCTGGGGCTTAACCTGGGCGCGGCATCTTACGAGGAAGTGCTCAAAGCCAAAGCCAAGGCTTTGGGCGCCGATTACGCCAAACTGCTCAAGGGCGAAGCGGCTGTGCTGGAAGGCCGGGAAAACGCGGCCGGCGCCACGCGGGCGGATCTGCTGGCCAAGGTTCTGGAACGCAAAGTCCCGGCCGGCGCCCTGGCGGTGGCTCCGGTGTTCAAGCTGAACCTGGGCACGGCCAAAACCGGCATTCCGCCTTTCAACACCAAGACGCTACGGGCCAACGAGCTTGGCGGCAGGCAAATGTACGTCATGCTCAACGCAGCCACGGCCGGCAAACTGGGCCTGGCCGAAGGCTCGGCCGCCAGCCTGTCCGTCCCCGGCACTAAAACGGGCCTGACCGCCCTGGTGCATGTGTACGAAGGCATAACTCCGGATACCGTGGGCATTTACCTCGGCTTCGGCCACACCGCCCTGGACGAGTTCAGCCGGAACAAGGGCGCAAACGTAATGCAACTTCTTACGGCAAGTCCCGAGCCAGACACCGGCCTGATGGTCTGGAACCTGGCGGGCGTGAACGCCGCCAAAGCATAGGGGAAGATCATGTCCGCTGAAGTCAAAGAATTCAAAGTCAAATGGGGAATGGCCATAGATTTGGACAAGTGCACCGGTTGCGGGGCCTGCATGGTGGCCTGCCAGGCGGAAAACAACCTGGCCCCCGTGCCGGACGCCTCCAACAAGCTCCGGGTCATGAACTGGCTGGTGGTTTACGAGCTGTCCAACAAAAAGCCCTTCCCGGATCACGAGGTGGCCTACCTGCCCCGGCCCTGCCAGCAGTGCGGCACGTACCCCTGCGCTTCGGTCTGCCCGGTCATCGCTACGGAAAAAAACGAGGAAGGCGGCATAGTCAGCCAGATTTACCCGCGCTGCATCGGCTGCCGGTACTGTATGGCCGCCTGCCCCTACCATGCCCGCTACTTTAACTGGTTTGACCCGATCTGGCCGGCCGGCATGGAAAAATCCCTGACCCCGGACGTGTCCGTGCGGCCGCGCGGCGTGGTGGAAAAATGTTCCTTCTGCCACCACCGCTTCATGCACGCCAAGGACAAAGCCAGGGTGGAGGGCCGGGACATCTACGACCTGGAAGACGGCGAGTACGTCACTTCCTGTGCGGAAGCCTGCCCCAACGGGGCCATTGTGTTCGGAGATCTGCAAAACCCCAAGCACAAGGTTTCCGAACTGATTAAAAGCCCGCATGCCTTCCGGCTGCTGGAGCGCCTGGGCACCGAGCCCCAGGTCTATTACCTGAGCCGCCGGGACTGGGTGCGCAAGCTTGCCGACAACCATCTGGACAACGAAAAGAGCAAGGGGTAGGCCGCCATGGAAAAAAATTACAACGCTCCCATTGATGCCCCCCTGTTCCCCGAAGGCTGCCCGCGCTGCAACCTGACCACCTTCCTGCTCAAGCTCGGGCCGGTGGTTCTGGTCTTCCTCTGGGGCTTGTACGCGGCTTACCGGGTCCTGAGCAACGGCCTGGGCGTGACCGGACTGGACGACTATTTCGGATTCGGACTGTGGATCACCTTTGACCTGGCGGTCATCGCCCTTGGAGCCGGCGCTTTCTTTACCGGCCTGCTGCGCTACATTCTGAACATCGATCCGCTTAAGAACATCATCAACCTAACGGTAATCGTCGGGTTCATCTGCTACTCCGGGGCCATGCTGGTTCTGGTGCTGGACATCGGCCAGCCGCTGCGCGCCTGGTTCGGTTACTGGCACGCCAACGTCCACTCCATGCTCACGGAAGTGATTTTCTGCATCACCTGTTACTGCCTGGTGCTGGTCATCGAGTACATCCCGCTGATGCTGGAGCAGAAGCAGCTGAACAAGATTCCGCTCATCCATCACATCGCCCACAACCTGCACGTCATGATGCCGCTTTTCGCCGGCATCGGCGCGTTCCTCTCCACCTTCCACCAAGGTTCCCTGGGCGGTATGTACGGCGTGCTCTTCGGCCGGCCCTGGGCCTTCCGCGAAGGCTTCTTTATCTGGCCCTGGACCTTCTTCCTGTTCATCCTTTCCGCCGTGGGTTCCGGACCGGTCTTTACCGTGCTCGTCTGCACGCTGATGGAAAAAATCACCGGGCGCAAGCTGGTGAGTTGGGACATCAAGAGCCTGATGGGCAAAATAGCCGGCACCATGCTCCTGGTCTACCTGGTCTTCAAGTTTATGGATACCTGGTACTGGATGAGCTACCTGCTGCCGGAACGCGCCGGCATGACCGTGGAGCAGGCCTTTTACGGCAACGTCTACGGAGCCTGGCTGCTCTACGTGGAACTTGGACTGTGCGGCGTGCTGCCCTGCCTGATCCTGCTAATGCCATCTTTGCGCAATAACCCGGCCCTGTTCTATATCGCGGCCTTTTTGGACTGCGCGGGCGTGACCATCAATCGTTACGTCTTCACTGTGCAGACCCTGGCCCAGCCGGCCATGCCCTTTGACTCCTGGCAGATCTACACCCCGAACTGGGTGGAATGGGCGGCCAGCCTGATGATCGTGGCCTACGGCATCCTGCTCCTCAGCTTCTCTTACCGCTACCTGCCCATTTTCCCGCAGGAAAAAGCGCTGAACAAGTAACAAAAAAACAAGAAAGATTGAGGGGGCCCCGGCCCCCTCAATCTTTCTTGTTTTCGCCTTTCCTGTTATAGCCCGCCCATGGGAAACAGCACGGGCAAACTGGCCGGCGGAGCGGCGATTCTGGGCGGCGGGGCGTTACTCTCCCGTCTGCTGGGGTTTGCCCGCGACGCCTTGTTCGCCCATGTTCTGGGCGCGGGCTGGATTGCGGACGCCTTTTTGCTGGCCTTCCGCCTGCCAAACTTCTGGCGCCGCCTGGTGGCTGAAGGCGCATTCGCCCTGGCCTTTGTGCCGCAATATTCCCATTTGCGCCAAACAGACCCGACCGGCGCGGACGCCTTCAGCCGCGCGGCCTTCAAGGGCATAAGCCTGTTCGGTCTGGGCCTTGCCGTGCTGGGCATGCTGGGGGCGCCGGCTCTGGCCCTGCTGCTGGCCCCCGGCTTCGCGTCCGACCCGGAACGCCTGGATCTGACCGCCCACCTGCTCCGGATCTGCCTGGGCTACCTGCCTCTTGCCTCCGGCGCGGCTATTTTATCCGGCATACTCCTCAGCCGGGAACGCTACGGCGCGCCGTCAATTTCCGCCCTGGTTCTGAACCTGGCCCTGATCAGCGCGGGCTTTTTGGCCATCTTCCTCTTCCCGGCTGCTCTCCTGCCCACTGCCTTCTGCCTGGGCCTGGGGCTTCTGGTCGGAGGTTTTTTGCAGGGTCTCAGCCAGATGCCCGCGCTGCGGATGGCCGGCTGGAGTCTGAAAGGCCCCAGCCCTTTACTGGCGCCGGAAAACAAAAAATTTTTGAAAAGTCTGCCCCTGGTGCTGGCCGGAGCGGCTCCGCATCAGCTCACCCTGGTTCTAGCCGCCTTTTTAGCCTCCTTTGAGGCACCGGGGAGCATAGCGGCCCTGTATTTCGCGGAGCGGCTGCTGGAGTTGCCGCTGGGCCTGGTGGGGGTGACCGTGGGCTTAGCCGCTCTGGGAGAACTCTCCGGGCTCAAGCGGGAAGACGGCAGTCCCGGCCGCGCTTTTGACGAACGCCTGTGCGCGGCCCTGCGCCTGACCCTTTTATTCAGCCTGCCGGCCACGGCCGGGCTGACGGCCCTGGCCAATCCCCTGGTGTCCATGTTGTTCGGGCACGGCGCTTTCAGCCATGAAGCCGTCAACCTGACCGCCGGGTTGCTCTGGGCCTACGCCTGGGGCCTGCCAGCCACAGCCGCTTCCCGGCCCCTGCTTTCCGCGGCCAACACGTTGCGTCGTCCCGGCCTGCCCCTTCGTGCCACCCTGTTTTCCCTGGCCGTCGCCACCTTGTCCGGCCCGGCTCTGGCTTCCACTCTGGGAACTCCGGGCATAGCTCTGGCCGTGTCTCTGGGGGCCTGGAGCAATACCATATTTCTCTTTCTGGGCCTGAAAAAGTACGGTTTGCGTTTCAGCGGCCCCTGGAGCGAGGGCGCCATCTACCTCATCCTGAGCCTCCTCCTGCACCTGGCCCTTACGTTCCTGGCCGGCCAAACCAACTGGCCGGACTATGCCTTGATCGGCCTGTTCGTCCCCACAGCGGGGCTACTCTACCTGGGAGCCTGCGCCGCCTTGGGCAGCAAGGATTTGATGGACCTAATAAGCTTGTTGAGAAAATCCAACAAAAAAATCTAGACTTTTTTGACCAGCCGGTACAATCTGGAAATAATTACTTATGATCGGGGTCAAGGGGCATTACGCCCCTTGCGGGTTTTGTGGCGGAGCTCCAAATCAAAAGAGCCAACCACAAATAAAAAAGGGCCGGAACGAGTCCGGCCCTGAAGTGGGCTGGGGCGAATGATGGGGCTTGAACCCACGGCCACCTGGGCCACAACCAGGTGCTCTACCAACTGAGCTACATCCGCCGCACAGGAATTCAGCCTTTACACTGTACCGGCTTTACGGTCAAGTTTTATTACTCGGAATATTGCGCGGCGGCCGGGTCCGTCCGTTGAGAAGCCTACAATCTTTGGGAGAACTCATGGAAAAACTGATCATAGAGGGAGGCATTCCCCTTAAAGGCGCGATCCGGGTCAGCGGGTCCAAAAACGCCGCCTTGCCCATAATGTTCGCGGCCATTCTGCTGGACAGCCCGGTCACTTACAGCAATGTGCCGCGTTTGCGCGACATCCGCACAACCAATAAGCTGTTGAATATTCTGGGTTGCCGGGCCGAGTTCACTTCGGGGATTTCGGATATGGTGCTGGTGGAGCCGGGCGAGCTCAGTCCGGAAGCGCCTTATGACCTGGTCAAGACCATGCGCGCTTCGGTACTGGTCCTGGGCCCGCTCCTGGCCCGCCTGGGCGAAGCCAGGGTGGCCCTGCCTGGCGGCTGCGCCATTGGCGCCCGTCCTGTTGATCAGCATCTGAAAGCCCTGGAAAAAATGGGCGCGCACTTTGATCTGGAATCCGGCTATATTATCGGGCGCTGCAAAAGCCTGCGCGGGGCTGACATAAGCTTTGACTTCCCCACTGTGGGCGGTACGGAAAACCTGCTTATGGCCGCCAGCCTGGCCAAGGGCAAAACCGTGCTGCGCAACTGCGCCTGCGAACCGGAAGTGGTGGACCTGGCCAGGTTCCTAAACGCCTGCGGGGCCAAAATAAGCGGCATCGGCACAGACACCGTGCAAATTGAGGGCGTAACCTCATTGAAAGGCTGCGAGTACCGGATCATGCCGGACCGCATTGAGGCCGGCACCTTCCTGGCGGCCGGGGCCATCACCAGGGGGGAACTGCTGGTCCAAGACTGCCCGGCGGACTGCCTGAGCGCCGTGCTGGCAAAATTGGGCGAGTTGGGCGTGGCTGTGGACATAAGCAACGACGGCGTACACGTGCGGCCGGGGCGCCATTTGCGCGGCGCGGATGTGGTCACCAGGCCCTATCCCGGCTTCCCCACGGACATGCAGGCCCAGTTTATGGCCCTGATGTGCCTGGCCAAAGGTTCCAGCACAGTGGAGGAAACTATTTTTGAAAACCGTTTCATGCATGTGCCGGAACTTTCCCGCATGGGCGCGACCATAAAGCTTTCCGGCTCCAGAGCGGTCGTGCGCGGCGCTTCCGGCCTGATCGGCGCGCCGGTTATGGCCTCGGACCTGCGGGCCAGCGCTTCCCTTGTTCTGGCCGGCTTGGCCGCCAAAGGCGTTACAGAAGTCCAGCGCATCTACCATCTGGATCGCGGCTATGAAAAAATAGAGGAAAAACTCGGGGCCGTGGGCGCCAGGATTAGAAGAGCGCCGGAAGACGACTGAACGACTTCAGGGCATTTCGACTTTGAAATACCGTGCCAGGCGGCGCCGCCCCGGCCGCCGCGCGGGTGCGGGCGAAACTTGTTTCACCGTTAAGCGCGAGGCGAGCGTCTCAAAGTTAATCTGCCCCAGACCCGGCGTTTTTAACGCCTGAGGGCGGCACAAAACGGATCACAACCGTTTTGCGCCGCCTCAGGTTTGTCAGGGCTGTTGCCGTGAAAGCATATTCACTTTGGGATTGCCGCTTAACGGCGGGCAAAGCCCCCCTGCGCCAGGCTCGTGTACTCAGTGTACCGGTTTAAGCGCAGCATGTAACAATAAAAAAACACGCATCCGGCATTGCAAGGCGGGGATGCGCCCAGGCCGCTTACGATCGCCGTTTTTGTTCTGGAGCGGGTATATATTTTGCAAGAATCGCCAAAAGGGTTATTGATGAATTTCCGCACCACCAGAACAATTAGCTCCCTTTATTCGCGAATCGCTCTATCCGGCAGCAGCTTGTTCACTCCTTAAAAAAGGCGGCGGCCAATGCGGGGCCAGGAAAAACAACGGGAATATGAGGTGGACTACAGCCTTCAGGTGAGCCCTGACGCTATTTTTTGTAAAATGAAGCAGAGACGGCTGCTTCTATTCCTGGGCATAACCGCCCCGTATCTTGTCTCTTACTTCCAACGTTCCGCGCCGGCGGTTGTCGGGCTGGAAATCGCCGCGGATTTCAACCTGGCCCCAGCTTCGCTGGGGGTTCTGGTATCCATGTACGGCTGGGGCTATGCCGCGGCTCAACTACCGGCGGGGTTGCTCTCCGACACCTGGGGGACCAGGAAAACCTTGTCCGTGTTCGTGCTGATCGCGGCTTTGGGCAGTATAATGTTCGCATTGTCTCCCAACTTCCTGATTCTCTCCGTGGGCCGCTTCCTTGTCGGCCTCGGGGTTGGCTTCGTCTATGTGCCGGCTGTGCGCATCATGACGGACTGGTACCGGCAGGACGAACTGGCCACCTACAGTGGGCTGCTGCTGGGCGTGGGCAGCCTTGGAGCCGCGTTTTCGGCTACCCCCCTTGTTTTTATGGCCACAGCCATCGGATGGCGCGGGTCTTTCCTGGCTGTGGCCGCATTCACGGTGTTCGCGGCGCTTTTTTGCTGGCTTGTGGTTCGCGACACGCCAGGCGAACTTGGCCTGCCTGGCCCGGGCGGCTTGGCCCGGCAGCGAAAACCGGAAGCAAGAGTTGGCCTGGGCGAGGCCCTGAGCGCGGTTCTATCCAACAAGCAATTCTACTTGCTGGGTTTTCTTCTGTTCTGCTACTATGGCACAATCCTCAGCGTCGGTTCGCTCTGGGCGGGGCCATACCTCCAGAACGTCCACGGCCTGTCCAAAACGGCCGCCGGGAACATTGTCATGATGATTCCGCTGGGTCTTTTCCTGGGCTGCCCCCTGGCAGGCTATATCTCCGACAAGATTTTGCGCTCGCGGAAAAAAGTCCTGCTGGGCGGAGCTGTTCTGCACGTCATCACCTACATGCCCATTGTTTTTATGATGGAAAACCTTTCAGAGCCCATGCTTTATGCCGTGTTTCTGGCATACGGCGTAACCGGCGGGGGCTTTGTCATTAACTACGCCTGCGCCAAAGAGACCACAAAACCCCGCTACGCGGGAACAGCCCTGGGGGCCGTGAACATGTTCCTGTTCCTCGGGGGAGCTTTTTTTCAGACAATCATGGGTGTGGTTATAGGCCTGTATCCCCCAGCGGCGGAGGGAGTGTACCCCATCGAAGCCTACAGGATGGCTTTTCTGGTGGCAGCCTGGGGCGTAGCGTCCGGGGCGGTCATTTTTTCCTTTTTCCGTGAAAACCCCATACTGGAGTGACTTGACCGTGGAAATGCCAATTTGCCAGCGCCGCGTCAAACGGCGCTAAAGCAGTTTGCCGCTCAGGAACAAGGCGGCAACACTGAAGTAAATGATCAGTCCGGTGACGTCCACCAGGGTGGCTACAAACGGTGCCGAAGCGGCGGCCGGGTCCAGACCCGCCCTTTTGAGCAGGAACGGAATCATGGAGCCGGAAAGCGTGCCCCAGAGCACCACAAAAACCAGGGATACCGCGACGCTCAGGGCGACCCACGGCCAATACGCGCCATAATCGTAGATTCCGGCCTCCTGCCAGATGAGGATGCGGACAAAGCCGATAGCTCCCAGAATGGCCCCCAGGAACAAGCCGGAGAGCATCTCTTTGCGCATCACGTACCACCAGTTTTTCAACTTCAGTTCGTCCAGGGCCAAGGAGCGGATGATCAAGCTGGCGGCCTGCGAACCGGAGTTGCCGCCGCTGGAGATGATCAGCGGCACAAATAGGGCAAGCACTACGGCTTTGGCTATCTCATCGTCAAAATGCCCCATGGCCGAAGCTGTCAGCATTTCGCTCAAAAAAAGAATGACCAGCCAGCCGGCGCGTTTTTTAACCATCTCGGCCAGCGGCGTCCGGGTATATGAAAGGTTCAGGCCTTCCGTGCCCCCGAACTTCTGGAAGTCTTCAGTGTGCTCTTCCTCCGCCACGTCCATGACGTCGTCAACAGTCACAATGCCCAGCAACGTTCCATCGGTGTCAACTACCGGCAGAGCCACCCGGTCGTGGTCCTTGAAGGCCTTGACGGCGACCTCCTGGTCGTCGTCCGCGTTCAGAGCTATGAAACGGCCGTCGCACAGTTCGGCCACGCTCTGCTCCGGGGCGGCCAGGATTATTTCCTTGATCCGCAAGTCATCGATAAGCTTCCAACGCTCATCAACAACATAAATGATATTAAGGGTTTCCGAGTCGCGCCCGAAGCGCCGGATATGTGCCAGGGTTTTCTGGACTGTGAATTGCGGCTTTACCGCCACGAACTCCGGGGTCATCAGACGGCCGATGCTGTCTTCCGGGTACCCGAGCAGACGGGTGGAAATTTCCCTTTCCTCGGCTGAAAGCATCTGGAGCAGGCGCTGGCTGACCTCCCCGGGCAGTTCCTCAAAAAAAGCCGTGCGGTCGTCCGGGTCCAAATCGTTCAGCAGGTAGGCCAACTGCCTGGCGTTTTCAGCCAGCCCCTCGATAATATCTTCCTGCTGGTCGTGCGAAAGATGCTGGAAGGTCTCTTTAGCCAACCCGCGCGGCAAGATCCGGAAAAGGACGATCCGGTCCTGCTTTGATAGATTTTCAATTATTTCAGATAATTGTATTGGACTGAGGTCACGGAGTTCCTGCTTTACGATTTTCCAGTTTTTTTCACTGATAAGCTGCTGAAAGCGGGCTTCAAGTTCACTCATGGCGCAACCTCCACACAAATCTACTCGCGCCCGCTCCCTGTATGCCCGAGTGTTTCTATTTTGCAATCATAATCATTTGAAATGCTCCAGACCATAGTGCCGCGCCAAGCGGCGCCAGCCGCAACCCCGCAGGGGGGTGCGCGCCGCCGCGGGCGGCTGGAACAAAGCAAAAACCGCGTTTTTTGCCTTACGATCTTCACACCGGACCGACAGGCGAGGTGTGCATGACACTAGAGCATTTTAACTTTGAAATTGAACAATACAAGTTTCGCAAGCGGTATAGTGTTTTGCTTATAACAATGCGAAATTTTTAAAATAAAATACACGCTTCGCGGGCATCCGCTTCGCGTCTGCCGAGCACTTTCAAAGTGAAATTGCTCTAGCTTTGTTCCGCCAGCGCCTCCAGCCAATCGTTCAATCTGGTCAGATCTTCATGCCAAGGGTAGGTTGTTCCGGAAAAAAAGGCGCCCCGGCCGTAGAACAAAGTCCCCATGGCGTCGGCCGCTTCGGAGTCCGTGGAGCTGTCCCCGACCATCACGGCATGTTGCGGCAGGGCGGAGCTTTCCCGGAGCGCCCTGGCCAGCAGAGCGGTCTTGTTTGGCGGGTAGCCGTAGATGCCCTCAAAATACCCGGCCAGGCCTCGCTCCTTAAGGATGAACCCCAGTTCCTCGTGCGGCGCGCCGGAAGCCACATACATGGGCACCCGGCCTTTCCAGCGATCCAGGCAGTCCTGCACGCCGGGCACCAGTTCGCAAACCTGGATCTCCTCCAGGCAATAATCAGAGAAGATCTGGCCAAGACGTTTGGATTCCTCGGCGCTGAGCGGTTTTTTGAGCACGCTTTCAAAGAGCCATTCGTATTTTTCGTAACGGCTGACCCCGGTGTGCAGGCGGTGGTAAGCCAGCAGGGCGTCCGCCGCTTCCGCTCCGAACAGGCCGCCCACGCGGTGCATGGCTTTTTCTTTGATCAGCACTGTTTCCGCAATTGTGCCGTCAAAATCAAAAACAATGAGTTCAAGCATTCAAGGCTTCCAACAGATTTTTGATGGTTTCGATTTCCATGGTGATGCGCGCTTCCCTGGCGTAAGACCCGATGTGCGGAGTCAGCAGCGCGTTGGGAAGCTCTTTAAGCGGACCCTCATACGGTTCGCGTTCGTACACGTCCAGAGCCGCTCCGGCCAGCTTCCCGCTCTTCAGATTTTCGTACAGCGCCTGCTCGTCCACCAGGCCGCCCCTGGCCGCGTTGATCAGCCAGGCTCCCTGCCTCATCAGCCCCAGGCGTTTCGCGTCCAGCACCCTGCTTCCGTCCTTGGGCTTGGAACAATGCAGGGTGACGATGTCCGCCCAGCCCAGCAATTCTTCCAGCTCCATTTTCGGGTAATCCGCCCGCTCCACAAAGGGATCATAAAACGCCGCCTCGCAGCCCAGGGCCGCAAACGCCTTTGCCACAGCCCGGCCGATGCGCCCAAAGCCCACAATGCCAACGCGTTTGCCCAGAATCAGGCTGCCCATGCGCTTTTTCCACACGCCGGACTTCAATTCCGAGTTCATCACGCTCAGGCCGCGCAGCATGTCCAGCGCATAGCCAAGAGTAAGCTCCACCACGGCCCTGGTCGGAGCGTCCGGCGTGCCGCGCACCGCTATGCCCCGCGCTTTGGCAGCCTCCAGATCCACGCTGTCCATGCCCACGCCGCAACGGGAAATAACTTTAAGCTCCGGCAACGCCGCCATGACCGCCGCCGTGAGCGGTTCCGTGCCCGCCGCCACCCCCGCGCAGCCCTTGAGCAACCCTTTCGCCTCTTCTTCCGTCAAAGCCCGGCCGTGCGGGTTCAAAACATACTCCACACCCGCATCCCGCAACATCTTAAGCGGCTCGTCGCTGAACTGCCCGAAACTCGAAGTCGTAATCGCTATTTTCATACCCTTCCACGTTCTCTTATAATTTTAGCCGGCACGCCTCCGGCCACGGAGTTGGCCGGAATGCGGCCGCGGACCACGGCGCCGGCGGCGATGACGCAGCCGGACTCCAGATGCGCGCCGGGCAGGATGGTGCAGTGGGCGGCGATCCAGACGTTGTCCTCAATGATGACCTGGCCCTGGGTGTGGCCCTGGTCCACAATGGGCTTGGTGAGGTCGTCGAAGTTATGGTTGGCGCCCTGGATGATGCACATGGGGCCGATGGCCACGTTGTTTCCGATGCGGATTTGCGCGTCATTGGCGTTGATGGAGGAAAAATCGCCCAGAAAGACGTTACTGCCCAGGGAGATTACGCCACGCGCCGCGTAGAGCGAGGAATAGCGGTTAAAACCCACGTTGCGGCCGAAGCTGATGTTGCCAAAGCCCTGGATGGCCACGCCCACGCCGCAACGGAAGCGCCCGGCCCGGCCAAAGAGCGGACCGAAGGCCAGGCGGCGCGCCATGACGCCAGGCCCGCCGGGAATCCAGGCGAACAGGGCGCGCCAGAGTTCGGCGCAGTGCAGGAGCAGGCGTTGCTGAAGCGTCATTTGGTATATTTAAGACGCAGTTTGTCGTTTTTCATGCAGTCCACCACAAAGGCGTGGTCTTCCTGAGTATCCACGCTGTAGGTGACGTCCGCCACCTGAACCATGCGGATGACTCCGCCGTTTTCCAGAATGCGCATCATGTCCACGGATTCAATGATTTCCAGCGGGGTTTCCGGCTGGCTGTTGAACTTGAGCAGAAAATCGCGACGGAAGGGGATGATGCAGACCTGTTTTTTCATGGGCACGTTGAGCACGCCCTTTTTGCGCGAAGGAATGGGCTCGCGGGAAAAGTACAGGGCATTGCCCTTAAGATCCGTGACTACCTTAACTTCGTTGGGATCCTCGAATTCTTCCACATCCAGAAGATCCGCCATCAGGTTGGTGATTTGCAGGGAGGGATCTTCAAGCATCGGTTTAAGGGCGGCTTCGATCATTTCCGGGGTGACCATGGGCTCGTCGCCCTGGACCATGACCACGATATCGATCTTTTGGCCGGTCTCTTGCTCGATTTTGAGCATGGCTTCGGCGGTGCGGTCCGTGCAGCGGGTATGGGTGTCCGCGGTCATGACCGCCTTGATGTCCGCCTTGGCCGCGTAATCCATGACCACCTGGTCGCAGGTGGCGATGTAGGTTGCGGAAAGACTTTTGCTCATGGCTGTGCGCAGGGCCACATGGCCGACCATGGGCACGCCGTGAATGTCCGCCAGAGGCTTGCCGGGATAGCGCGTGGAGCCCATGCGGGCCGGACTGATGGCGATGATGTTCATATTTTTGTTCCGCTCCGTGTTTGTCATTTTACCAGATAGCCCTGCACGTTGCTCAAGTCCGGGTTCAGTTCCCGGTGCACCTCTTCAATGGTGCGCAAAATCCCCTGCCCCAGATCCACACTCAGGTGCGGGATCATTTTTTTGCCGATCTGGGGAATAAACGAATATGGCGTGATTTCATAGTGGCCGCTCTTGTCGCTGGCCAAAAAATCCAATTCAATGTTTTTGCCGAGCATTTCCGCGATCATTTTGAGCAGATCCCCCACCCGCATGACCTGCTGGCCGGTGAGCACCAGATTGCTGTTGGCGTATTCCGGGGCCAGGATTTCCACTGATGCGGCGGCCGCGTCTTCCACATGAATATACTCGCGCAGGGCCGTGGGGTGGCCGTAATAGGAAATGCGGCCGTGCTCCAGAGCCTCGCGCACAAAGCGATAAATGGCGTTGCGCATGTCCGCCCTGGGGCCGTACAGAGAGCCATAGCGCAGCACCGTGTATTCCAATCCGTAAACTTGCCGGTAATTTTCTATATACAATTCGCTGGCCTGTTTGCTGCACCGGTAAAACCCGCCCTCCCGGCTGTACACATACAGGGAACTGGCAAAGACGAAGCGCTTGATTTTGACCTTGCGGCAGGCTTCCAGAATCATCACGTTGCCCAGAATATTGTACTTGACCGTATCCACAGGCCGCTGCCCGGCTTCGCCGATATCCGC
This sequence comes from Desulfovibrionaceae bacterium, assembly GCA_031547305.1. GTDB lineage: Bacteria > Desulfobacterota > Desulfovibrionia > Desulfovibrionales > Desulfovibrionaceae > JAVBSC01. The sequence continues at coordinate 357 of JAVBSC010000002.1, read as the reverse complement.
TATGCCGGCAAAGTTGTAGACAGCGTCCGCCCCGGCCACGGCGGAGTCCACTTTTTCGCAGTCCAGCACGTCGCCCACAATCATGTGCTGGCCATCCCTGAGCCACGGGGACTCCCGGATGTCGAAAATCGTCACCTCGTGCCCGGCATCCGTAAGCTTGTCGCAAATGTGCGAGCCCAAAAAGCCCGCGCCGCCAAAAACCGTAACTTTCATTGTGAAAATCCTGAATGGTTTGATTTTGCTGGTTGGGGGGGGGGGGGGGGGGGGGGGGGGGGGGGGGGGGGGGGGGGGGGGGGGGGGGGGGGGGGGGGGGGGGGGGGGGGGGGGGGGGGGGGGGGGGGGGGGGGGGGGGGGGGG